>WTBT01000104.1 GCA_013138965.1 Candidatus Aegiribacteria sp. | reverse complement strand
CCTTGGTCAATATTGTAGCGTTTTCCTCTCTGGCTGTTGCCACAATGATCTGATCTGCTGGGTCTCCATTGAATGGTTGGGGCAGGGATGTCGATCGATACGCTATGGTTGGTGTCAATGGTATAAGC
The DNA here is from genome assembly GCA_013138965.1 of Candidatus Aegiribacteria sp. GTDB lineage: Bacteria > Fermentibacterota > Fermentibacteria > Fermentibacterales > JCC-6 > Aegiribacteria. Next base: position 15,188 of record WTBT01000104.1, on the reverse strand, counting down.
CGAAGCTTTGTCATATCCAGGGCTTCGGCAATCCATTCTTCAGGATTGCATGAGATGCCGATCCTCTTTTTCTCCAGTAGCTTACTGAATTCCCATGGAGAAATTGCCGAAAGGAGAAGTGAGTCATATTGTTCTGAGGCTGAAAGCAATGAGCATATCCCAGTGGATAGTTTCTGTGGATGCATGTTCCACCAGATCCAGATATGAGTATCAAGTAGGTATTTCATTTGCATGCATCCCACATATCTTCACCAAGTGGCGAGACTATGTCTTTCTCGAACACCAATGCTTCAGACAACTTCCCTGGAGCAGGTTTGCTGGCCGAAAACGGAATGACTTCAACTAATGGCTTCCCTCTCTTCGTTATCACGACAGATTCCTTTGTTTTTGCAATCCGACCCAATATCTGAAGAGCATGAGCCTTGAAATCAGTTATCGCCAGAGTTTTCATATTGAATCACCTCCATTACATCTTAATATGGTCATTTCAAATGGTCATGTCAAATATATTGGAATTGCTTTGTTTACGAGATTCCATGCTAATCCAGAATGTGCTGAAGGTATACACGGTCATCCCGCTTCTTCATAAATAACCTTCTGTTCGCTGAGTATCTGGTCTCTGAGATATGGACTGATTGACTGTTCCGTCAGAAGATCAACTATTCTGTGCAATACCTCTGAAACGATCTCATCCGAAACACTGCATACTATTTCAGCGTTCCTTGCCCTCCAGTCAAGGCTTTTCACCTGATCTGAAAGCACTGCCCCGAGAACCTCACAACTATCAGGAAGCCTGACTTCAATTGGTATCAGTTTTCCAGAATGCTGCACCACAAAATCCACTTCCGCACTGGAACCTCTCTTATTCCTTGCCCAGAACTGAAGTTTCGGAACTGCATGGTTATGAAGAGAAAGAAGCGATTGAGCGATGGCCTGCTCTGCCAGCACTCCTCTGAAAGAAGCGTTCAGATCTTCACTGCCCATCTCACTCCATTGAACATTCAGTGCGCTTGCAAGAAGCCCCGAATCGACGAAAAACAGTTTGTGGGATTTCCTTACGTTTGTAACCGGCGGGGGTTCAACCTCCCCGGTTGGATAAACAAGATGCAGCAGTAAGGCTCTCTGCAGGGTCTTCATGGCCTGGCTTACCTCCCGGGATCCATAGCCTGACGCACCGAACCCATTAAAAGTTATTCTATTCCCGGTTTCTGCGGGAGTGTTTTCCAGGCAATGCCGTAGAATTTCTGCCATCGTCCTGTTAGGAGCATACTTGGGGACATCGTCAAGAAATGAGATAAACAGGGATGAGTAAATCCCGCCAAGAGAATCAGGTTCGATTCTATAACAGTTTTAATATCGTCACTGCGAGGATCAGCGCAAGTAGCTCAATGGTTGATCAAGATGCGCCGTCATTGAAACCTGATGCGCAGTTGAACTCCCAGGGGGAGATGGCCGAAAGGAGAAGAGACCTCCTAGAAGATAATCCTGTCGACAGGGATACTGTAACGTGACATTATTTCATCGTTGACAGCGATGGCTTTCTCCCTGTCGAGGATGATGATGTTGCCCAGGTTAGTGGTCAGTTCAAGAAACGGGTCTGTGCCGCCGTCAACCATTTCGACAAACTGCGAGAAGCTTCTTATCGGAGCGCCGTCCACCGTTTCAATTATCTCGTAGCTAATGTTTTCATAGCCGGTGTTCACTTCAGCAGCGAGCATGAAAGTGAGGACGACAATCTCCTCCCGCTCTTCTGTGTGCCAATTATCGAATAACAGGGGATAGCTGAGGTAATCAATGGTGTGAAGACGCCAGTCACTGCCCCATGATTCCAGATAGTTGAGCGTAAGTGGCATGAACACAGCTCCCCCGAAGATGAAGTACTCCGGCGGAGTATCGTATATCTTGTAGGAAACTATGGTAAGATCATGAAATGTGGCGCTGAGTGTTATTTCGACCGTCTTCGAGATGCCATCTCTGATTATCTCAAGGGGAATGGTCTCGCCTATCTGGCGTCTGTTCACCATATAGTCCAGTCTGGTACGGCTGCCTGATCTGAATTCTACAGTTCCGTCACCCGCGATAGATCTGCCGTCTATCTTCACTACCACATCACCGGGTTCCAGCGCTTCTGCTGCCGGGGAGCCACAGGCCAGTCGGGTAACTATCACACCGGCCTGTTCTTCTTCAATGCCGAACCTTTCAGAGAAAGTCTCGTTACGAATGGTCTGGTAACTGAAACCGGCGGAGGGGAACCCGTCGTAATCTCCGTCCTCCATGTCCTCAAAAAAGTGCCTGATCACAGGAACCGGTATCACATATCCTATGTTGTCTGCCTGGGTTATGGTCTGCATAGCAACGCCGATGATCTTGTTGCCGATGACGGCGGGTCCGCCGCTGTTTCCCGGATTGATCGCCGCATCAAGCTGCACGGTAAGAAGAGAAAGACCGCTATGAACGTAGCGGTAACTCTCTATCCTGGAAATAACTCCCTGAGTAGTACTGAGGGCATCTCCGCCCATGGGGTAGCCATAGACCGTAACCTGCTCTCGGGGGTGGGGAAGCTCGCCCAGTTCCAGAGGATCTATGCCCTGGAAGAAAGATTCATCATTTACGGTAATCAGCGCCAGGTCGGCATCATGGGACACCGCCACCACAAATGCCTGGTACTTCCTTGGGTCACCCTCTTTTCGCACCTGCAGGTAGGTTTCATTGCTTACAACATGAGCGTTGGTAAGTATCATGTTCCCTTCGACTACACAACCGGAGCCGGAGCTTTCCCTGGGAGCGTCTGTACTCCAGGGAATGTAATAGTTGTAGGCTACGCTGTTCGCGTAAATCTTTACCATCGCCTGATCTATATCGGCGGCCAGGCCAACTGCGGTGAAAAAAAGCGCCAAAAGGAACATCCAGAGTTTCATTGTTATCCTTACATCAGAGTTCCAACGGGTGTATTCGGCAATGGAGAACAATTATTTAACTAATCGGTAATCAAGTCCACACCCAGAACCCTCCTTGCGGATGAATATCTGCGGGAGTAGTTCGAGTGGCTCAGGAGTGTTATCACAACGCCCCGGTCAAGATATGATGAACAGTGAATGAATTTCCCGTCCCCCAGGTATATGCCTGTGTGCTTCGGATTGTTGAATATCAGCAGGTCTCCCGGCTGAAGGTCTTCCCGGTCAACCGCCACTCCAACCGCTTCCACGGCACTGACGGTTCGCGGCAGTGGAATACCGTTGTCATTGAATACCTTCCAGGCCAGGCCGCTGCAGTCGAACCCGTTACTGCCCGTGCCGCCGTATACATAGGGCGCTCCAAGATAGGAAACGGCATCGCTCAGGATACTCTCCACAACCGCGGGGAGTCCCTCGTCCGAACATTGTGTGTCTCCCTCTTCATCAGGAACAGGCAGAATATTTTCATCCATCAACAGTGTATTGTCATTGAGCGCTTTCTCAAGGTATTCCATTGACCAGTTGCCCTCATGTCTTCCGATACCGTGCATGAAAAGAGGGAAATGTACGAAGTCGATTTTGCAGCCATCAATCACTGCGGAATATCTTCCGTTGATCACAACGGCGAAGGGGAAGTGTGTATCCGGCAGATTGTACCTCTGAATAAGATCAGCCGTGGCTGAATCCGTAATAAGATGGTATGTGATTTCATACCCGTCCACGAATTGATCCAGCACTGCATTCGTCTGCTCCAGTGTCTCAAGTGCCGGAGGCATGCTCTTATGGAATACCTCTATTGTACTAATGGGAGTCTCTCCGGCTAACAAAAGTGAAACCGGCAGTACGGCAAGAATAGCCATGATCGTCAGCAGCTTATTCATCCTGTTCCTCCTTTCAGAAAGACAGGTCCGAGATGTTTATATGTTTCGAAGAGAAGTATTGACGCGCTAACGGCGGCGTTGAGAGATTCAACTCCCCCGGCCATAGGTATTGCGACTCTCCCGCTGAGATGCTTCCCTGTATCTTCCGAGATTCCATGAGCCTCCGAACCGATTACCAGACCCAGGGTCCCGTCAATTCCATGAAGCCGGTCGATCTCTCCACCCGAAGCGTCGGCACCGATGAACTCGATTACATCTGAATTGCTTTCCATGAAAGCGGCAAGATCAGTATCGAAAATTACAGGCACGGTTGAGTTCATGCCGGCGGCAGCCCGGGTGACCTTGGGGGTAAACGGACAGCAGCCGGCCTTCCCCGCGATTATGGCGGTACACCCGAAGGCGGCTGCCGATCTTATAATGGCGCCCATGTTGCCGGGGTCCGATATCCCGTCCAGCAGAAGGAAAACACCCTCTCGCGGTATATCGTCAATATTAACTGAAGGAAGCGGACATACAGCAGTGATTCCCTGTGACGTTTCGGTGTTGGAAATACCCGCAAACAGCTTCCCTGGAATTTCCAGAACATCGATGTTCCTCCGGACAGTTTCCTCCACCGCAGCCGCGGCCAGCGGGGAGGCTTCTTCGGAAATGAATATCCATTCAGGTGTTCCCCTTGAAAGGTAATCGGATACGAACCTTGGTCCCTCCATCAGAAAGAGACCGTGCCTGAGGATTCCGGTTCTGGAAAGAAGGCTTCTAGCGATTTTCAGCCTCGCGTTTGAAGGACTGATAACTTTAAGCCTCATATTTCACTTACTGAGGATTTCACGGATGATCGTATCAATGCCGGATTCCGGTACTTTTCCGGCAAGAGACCGAAGAAGAGACACATCGGGTACTCTCCTGCGCATATCCTCGAAGTCATCGGGATATGCTTCTTTGTATGGAACCAGTACTATCTCGGAATTGGAGCCTGATATTATCCTGACTTTCTCCGCCAGTTCTTCTATGGATATCTCCCCTGTTGATCCGATATTGATAACTTTGCCCACAGCATCAGGATTCTCAATCAGTGAAACGATGGCCTCCACTATTTCGTAGACCAGGCCGAAGCACCTGGTCTGTTTGCCATCACCGAACACGGTTATGGCTTTTCCACTGACCGCCTGTTCTATGAATCTGGGAAGGACCATGCCGTACCTTCCCGACTGACGGGGTCCTACGGTATTGAAAAGCCGTCCGATCACAACAGGCAGCCCTTTGGCTTTCCAGTATGCCAGCGCGAGGAATTCATCTATCGCCTTGGAGCAGGCGTAACTCCACCTGCTTCTGCAGGTAGCCCCCAGAACGATGTCCCCATCCTCGCGGAAAGGAACTTTTTCGCTTTTACCGTAAATTTCGGAAGTTGACGCGATAAAAACAGGTGTGCCGCAGGATTCGGCTGCCATCAGAATGTTCTCGGTTCCCTTTACATTTGTTTCGATGGTTTCCACGGGTTGTCTGATGATGTTCTGCACTCCAACCGCGGCAGCAAGATGGATAATGGCTGCGCATTGATGCGCCAGCCCTTTTGTCAGAGATTCGTCAAGAACCGAACCGACTACGAGCCTGAATGAGGAATTGGAAGAACATCCATCAAGATTGGAAAGGCTTCCCGTTGAGAGATCATCAAGCACAAGAACGCTTTTCCCTCTTGAAAGGAGCAGCTCACAGAGGTACGAGCCTATGAATCCCGCTCCGCCTGTTACAAGGTAATCGTATTCTCCGGGTCCGGACATCCTTTTCCCTTTCCTAGTGCGGAACAATGCTGAGAAGAACTCCGGCAGCTATGGCGCTTCCGATTACTCCAGCGACATTAGGCGCCATCGCATGCATGAGAAGGTGGTTGTTCCTGTCATACTTCCTTCCCTCGATCTCCACAACCCTTGCGGAATCGGGAACAGCCGATACGCCTGCCGCCCCGATAAGAGGATTAATCTTGTTGTCTCCCTTGAGAAAAAGGTTCATGAACTTCGCGAAGAGAACGCCACCGGCTGTGGCAATCGCAAAACTGACAGCTCCCAGCACGAAGATCTTCAGAGAATCCAGGGTAAGGAAATAAGTTGCCTGCGTACTGGTTCCCACAGCGAAACCAAGAAGTATGACCACTATATTGTTCAGGCTTCCCTGTGCGCTTTTGGCCAGCCTGTCGGTTACTCCGCTCTCCTTCAGAAGATTTCCGAAGAAAAGCATGCCGAGAAGAGCGATGGCTCCCGGAGCGATGAACGCCGTTATAAGGAAGGCAATTATCGGAAACAGTATCTTCTCGGTCTGGGAAACCCGGCGGACAGGTTTCATTCTGCGCAGGCGCTCTTCCTTTGTTGTAAGAAGCCTCATGATCGGGGGCTGTATGACGGGCACAAGGCCCATATAGGAATAGGCCGCAATCGCTATCACCCCAAGAAGGGCCGGGGACATCTGGCTGGCGACGAATATCGCGGTGGGCCCGTCGGCGCCTCCGATAATTCCAATGGCAGCAGCCTCCTGCAGAGTGAACCCGAGGAACAGCGATCCCAGCAGTGTAAGGAATATGCCTATCTGGGCAGCTGCTCCCAGAAGCAGCAGCTTGGGGTTGGAGAGCAGGGCGCTGAAATCGGTCATGGCCCCTATGCCGAGAAAGATCAGGGGTGGAAAGAGGCCGCTCTTCACTCCGAAGTAGAACAGGCTGAAGACCGACTGCTGACCGCCGAGAATATCCTGGTAACCGATCGGCATCAGCGCGGGATTGTAAGGTATGTTGCCTGCGATTATGCCGAATCCGATAGGTACGAGAAGAAGGGGTTCGTAATCCTTTTTGATGGCCAGGTATATCATGACAAGGCCGATGACTATCATTACGATATTGCCTATCTCCAGCTGGCCGAACCCGGTATCATCCAGGTACGAAAGCAGATCCAGCTTCTGACTGTATTCCTGGAGGCTTCCGGTGATCCACATGAGGATGTTTGAAGAAATGGACATGTATCAGCCTCCGATTTTCATAATGATCGCATTTTCAAGAATACTTTCACCTTCGGATACGAGAATCTCGCCCACCGTTCCCGAAAGAGGTGACTCTATCTCGTTTTCCATCTTCATCGCTTCCATTATCGCTACAGGTTGCCCCTCATTTACCGCGTCACCCTCTTTTACGAGAAGCTTCAGGATAATTCCAGGCAAAGGCGCGACAACGTCACCTGTTTCAGCCGTAATACCCGGAGGAGATGTTCTGTCGGGCACCTCAGCGGCGTTGATAACCTGTCGATGCCTGTTTATCACCGGGGTTTTCGAGGATTTCCTCATCGGAGCTTCAACCTTGACCTTGTAGGTTTTACCATCGAGTGTTACGTCCACCGAGTCATCCAGTATTCTTCCTAAATCAACAGTGTAGGTTCTGTCGTTGACCGTTATTTTGTACTCAGGCATTTCAGCGACTCCTGACTCTGTTCTGCAGCGATCCCGATTCCTGAATGTGCTCAGCCCTTCCCGCAAATCTCCAGGGGGTATAGGGTTTCTCATGAGTTTCCCAGGTCAGTTTCATATTCTCCACCTGATCAAGAAGACAGAAGTGAGCATGAATTGCCGCGGATACCGCAGCTACTTCCATAGGGGTCATGGTTTTATCAGTATCCTGCTGAGATGATTTGTTCTTTTTCTTTCGGTCCAGTCCGAATCTGTCTTTAATCCAGCTCTCAAGAGCGGGGAGCATGAATGCCAGCACTACAAGACCTGTGAATACGGTTATCATGCCTACCAGGGCTATTCCAAGACCATTATTAAGATCGGCTGTATTCAATTGAACTGCCACAAGGATCATGGTTCCTGCCGATATCATAATGGAATATTCCCATGTTTTTTGGGAGGGATCGTCTGGCGTTTCCCCGCAAGCATTTCAAGGGCTTTGATAATACGGAACCTTGTATTCGACGCTATTATCACATCATCGAGATAACCTCTTGAAGCCGCGTCGTAGGGGTTTGCGAATTTATCCCGGTACTGGTCCACCAGTTCCTTCTTCCTGGTGGCGGGATCTTTCGCTTCCTCTATATCACGGCGGAAGATGATCTCAACGGCCCCTTCAGGTCCCATCACGGCTATCTCCGCCGTGGGCCAGGCGTAGTTTATGTCCGCTCTGATATGCTTTGAACTCATTACATCGTAGGCGCCGCCGTAGGCTTTCCTGATTATCACCGTGATCTTGGGCACCGTAGCTTCGGCATAGGCGAAAAGAAGCTTCGCTCCGTTCCTGATTATCCCGCCGTATTCCTGCACCGTTCCGGGCATGAAGCCGGGTACATCCACAAGGGTAACTACAGGAATGTTAAACGCGTCACAGAAACGGATAAAACGGGCAGCCTTCACCGAAGCGTCATTGTCCAGCACCCCTGCAAGATAGGAGGGCTGGTTCGCGACTAATCCAATGGAATGGCCGTTCATCCTTGCGAATCCCACAATAATGTTGGGAGCGAAGGCCCGCTGGATCTCAAGAAATTCGCCGTTGTCCACGATGGCTTCGATTATCGTGCGCATCTCGTATGGCTTGTTGGGATTGTCAGGCACGAACTCGTCCAGCCACATTTCCATCCTGTCAGGGGGATCTGTGCAGGACACTCTGATGGGATCCTCCATGTTGTTCTGCGGCATGTAGCTGATGAGCTTTCTAATAAGAAGAAGAGCTTCCCTCTCGTCTTCGCAGACAAGGCTGCATACGCCGCTTCGTTTGCTGTGAATTGCAGGTCCGCCAAGCTGCTCCTTCGTGACATCTTCCCCTGTTACGGCTTTAACAACCGTGGGACCGGTAACAAACATGTAACTTATGCCTTTAACCATTATCGTGAAATCGGTTATGGCGGGGCTGTAGACGGCTCCTCCCGCGCAGGGACCCAGTATGGCTGAAATTTGCGGGATAACCCCGGAATAGAGTACGTTCTTCAGGAAGATCTTCCCGTACCCGGCAAGACTCTCGATCCCTTCCTGTATCCTTGCCCCTCCGGAATCGTTGAGCCCGATGAGGGGAGCGCCGTTCATAGCGGCCATATCCATGATCTTCAATATCTTCTCTGCGAAGGTTTCCGAAAGACTTCCTCCGAATACTGTAAAATCATGTGAAAAGACGTATACCTGCCTGCCGTCTATTGTTCCGTAACCGGTGACCACGCCGTCGCCAGGGATCTTTTTCTTGTCCAGCCCGAAACTTGTAGATCTGTGAGTAACAAGCATATCGAATTCTTCAAAACTGTCATCATCGAGAAGAATATCTATTCTTTCCCTTGCGGTCAGCTTGCCTTTCTCATGCTGCTTTTCAATCTTTTTCTCGCCACCGCCCGCAAATGCCTTTTCTCTAAGGGCATGAAGTTTATCGGCCTTTTCAAGAGAACTCATCTTGGTCTTCCTTTTCAGGTTTCGGATGTTCACACAGTTCGGTCAGTACCTTCCCGCTGGCCGCGGGATGAATGAAGGCTATTCTTGTTCCTCCCGCTCCTTCCCGCGGAGTATTGTCTATCATTCTTATACCCTTGCGCTTCATTGAATCTATTTCGCCCGAAGCGCTGTCAACCGAGTAAGCAATATGGTGTATTCCCTGCCCGCGCTTCTCAATTGCCTTCGCGATCGGACTCTCTTCCGAAGTCGGCTCCAGAAGCTCTATTCTGGACTCTCCAACACTGAACATAGCCACGCGGACCTTCTGTGAGGGGACTTCCTCTATCCCCAGGAAAGTCAGTCCCAGATCGTCCCTGTAGAACGGCATTGACTCCTCCAGGCTCTTAACCGCTATACCGATGTGATCGATCCCTTTAACACTCATTCTTATTCTCCCGTTTATTCTTAAGAAATCCGGAAAGCATTTCGCCTATCCTGTAGGGAGTTGTCTTCCCCTCAAGAATAGATTCTATTGCTTCTTCAACACTGCCGTACCTGTCCAAAATCAGTTTTCGAGCAAGTTCCCTTCCCTTTTCCCGGATAATACCGTTAAGTATCAATGTAGTCCGTTTCTGTGCGATGGCCTTCCCCCAGGTTCCCGAAGAAGCGCAGCTGACAATGGCATCCGTTAGTTTTTCCACACCTTCCCCTGTCTGCGCGGAACATCTGATAACCTGGGGTCTATCATCCTGATCGGGAATGAGTTCAAGACTGGCGTTCACCGACATTTCCAGTTGTTCCATGCCGGCTCTGTCAGCCTTGTTAAGCACTATAATGTCCCCTATCTCCATGATCCCCGCCTTCATGGTCTGTACCTCGTCACCCAGGCCGGGTACCAGAAGCAGAAGAGTTATGTCCGCAAGAGATGCGATTTCAACCTCCGCCTGCCCAACCCCCATGGTTTCGACAAGAACCGGGTCAAATGATGCTGCGGCAAGAACTTCAAGAGCATCTCTCGTGGTTCCCGAAAGCCCTCCAAGATGACCCCTGTTTGCCATGCTTCGGATGAACACTTCCGGATCCGAAGCGTGGTCCTGCATCCTTACCCTGTCCCCCAGAAGGGCTCCTCCGGAAAAGGGGGAGGACGGGTCCACAGCAATTACGCCGACTTTACTTCCATGCCGTCTATAGTGCATTATAAGACGGTTTGTAAGTGTACTCTTCCCGGCTCCCGGCGGGCCGGTAATACCGATGGTAAGGCCTGACCGCTCAGGGTTGTAGAGGGAATGCAATATCGAGGGAGCGAGAGGATGGCCGTTTTCAACCATTGAAAGAACTCTCGCCAGCCCTCTCTGGTCACAGCTTCGTACTTTATGCGCGAAATCGTCTGCCTTGCTGGAAAGCAAGTCTACCTCCGACCCGGCTACTTCTGCGGGTGGTTCAGCGAGTCTGGATTTCCTGCTCAATGAAATCCACAACTTCGGTTGCGGGTGTTCCCGGCGTGAATATGGCTTTGAACCCGGCTTCTTTCAGACCAGGAATATCTTCCTCCGGGATAACACCGCCGCCGAAAAGAACAATATCCGAGCCGCCCTTCTCCTTCAGGAGCCTGGCAACTTCAGGGAAGAGGTGATTATGGGCTCCGGAAAGAAGGGAAAGCCCCACAAAGTCAACATCTTCCTGAACTGCTGCGTTGGCGATTGCCTCAGGTGTTTGACGGATCCCGGTATAAATGACTTCCATGCCGGCATCTCTCAGGGCTCTCGCTATGTACTTGGCTCCCCGGTCATGTCCGTCCAGACCGGGCTTTCCTATCAGAATTCTTATTTTGCGATCCATGCCGCCTCCGGTTGCTTTCAATGCATTAATCCCGCTGGTTCGCAGCGGGAGACCCTGTCAATCAGTTTCCAAAAAAGCTTTCGTTGGAACACTTCCCGAAAGCTCCTTCAATGACCATAATATAATTGTCTTTTTTTCGTTTGCATAACACAGGCTTGGAGGTTCCAGTTTGAAGAATGTAATTCTTGTTTTATTTGTTCTGACAGCAGTTTCTTTCGCAGATATAAGTGGCGACATGATTGAGGGATACCTTGATCAGACAGGGGACGATCTTGTTTACGAAAGAGTCGATAACGAGTTCATGCTGCTGGCCGAAACACAGGATGGATCAAAGATCCCCTATATGTACATTCTCGCGGACCCGGAAATGGAGGGTTGCCTGCTTGTAGCTCTTACGCCCGGCACGGTGCCTGAGTCCGGAGCTGAAAGAACAGCCGCCCTCGAAACAATCGCACAGCTTAACTGGAGCAATACATGGGTCAAGTTCGCAATAGATCCCGAAACGGGGGATGTATCGGCCATGTACACATTTTCCACGGAAGATGGGCTTGGATACGAATCCTTCACGGTGATGCTCAACCTTCTTCTGGGAACTGTGGACGAAAACTGGGATACTCTTGCAGCTATCTGATTTTCTGCAACAGGGGGGATTGAATGTTCGGTAACATAGCCATATGCTGCGGTCGGGCCAGCCAGACGCTTGGATTCCGTATATGTGAAATTCTCGGGGTAGAGCCCGAACCCGTGGACTTCGTACGCTTCTCCAACGGCAATCTTATGGTGAATTTCGTGGGAGAGACCGTTCGCGAAAAGGATGTCTTCGTAATACAAACTGGAGTAAGATCTATCTTTCAGGACAGGGATCTGGCCTTCGGTACAGTTTCGGGCGACATCATGGAGCTGCTGCAGATGATATACGCTCTCAAGGACAGCGCAGGAAGGATAACTGCGGTAACTCCCTATTTCCCGTACGCAAGAAGCGACAAGAAGGATAAGCCAAGGATTGCCATAACCGCCAAAATGATGTTCGATATGCTTGAATCGGTTCAGGCAGACCGTGTTCTCACCATGACCCTGCACTGCCCGCAGAGCCAGGGTTTCAGCAACATCCCGGTTGACCAGCTGCACGCTGACGAGGTTTTTCTTGACAAGATAGTCTCCTTCGGCTCGGACAAACTCGCTTTCGTAGCCCCCGATTCGGGCAGCATCATAAACAACGATTTCCTGGCGATGCATGTGGCACGTTCCCTGAAGGAAGCCGGACGATCTCCGGACATTGAAACAGGTTACGTCAAAAAGGTCAGGATAGACGACAGCGAAACACCGCACATAAAAACAGTCGAGGGTGTGGACGATCTCACCGGCAGAACGGTCATCATGAACGATGATGAGACTCTTTCCGGTAAAAGCCTGGCCATGTGCGCGGAAATAGCCAGGGACCGTGGAGCGGAAGATGTCTACGCTTTTGTTACCCACGGGATTCTATCATGCAGTGCCGCCCGGCGGATCGAGGACAGCCACCTGACAAAGCTGTACGTCACTGATACGGTCGAATTCGATACCGAAGCCGCTGAAAAGGTCATAGGAGGCCCTGTTACAAAAATAGAAACCCTGTCCGTCGCGAGGATATTCGCTGAGGCTATAAAGCGTACACATGACGGAAAGAGTCTGAGTTCACTGTTCCTTGGAAAATAGCGATCTCAGAAAACTCGATAACATTGGACGGTATTCCGGAAAAGCGGGGTGTTTCTCTTAACACATAAAAGAGATCAATATGGGAAAAATATGTTTTAAATTGTATACGAAGCTCCATGCCGAAGCAGTTGCCCGAATGTGGTCCGAGAGCAGGGAAGGCTGGCCTCCGGGATTTCTTGGAGCATCGGATTTCACAGCAGAGAGTGTTGAGATGGAAGAGAATTCTTCCGGTAAGCTGTTTACAGTGCTTGCGCTCGAGGGTGACAGAGTTGTGGGCTATTGCCGGACAACCCCTTACGGAGGAGAGGCTGATGCGGCATATGTTGCCCTGCTGAATGTGGTAACCGACCTTCACGGCAAAAAACTGGGCAAGAAACTCCTTCTGGACGCGGTAAGAAGAACAGCCGACGATGGCTATTACCGGATAGATCTGCATACATGGCCCGCGAACCTCAAGGCCATGCCCCTCTACAAGAAGACGGGATTCTTCTGGGTGCCCGACAGTATGGTTTACATGCAGAATTACATGCCGTTCCTTCTGGGAAGAACTGAATTCAGAGATTTCCTGGGGGATACAGACTGGTACGACTGCTTCATAAGGGAGCTGGAAGTTGAGCCTGATGAACAGAGAACAGAGACGGGACGGGAAGTTTTCAATTACCTGTTCAGGATCGGAGATGACAGCTTCAGAGCTGAATTCGACCGCAGGGGAAGGATACTCTCTTCAATTGAAACCCCCTTCCTGTCAGCCTCGGTTAGAAGAAGCGGAGGGAAAATCTTCTATGGAAAGGCTGTCTGTGTCAGCATCGAAGGTAATTCCCTCCCGCAGGAACTGCATATAGAATCGCATAAACACCTTTCGGCGCCAGTAGTGCTTACGCGCAAGAAGGCGTCGCAGGGTTTTAATATCATTCCCGAACCTGTGGAGGTACCGGTTCCGGACAGGGACAGATCCCCGAGAATTTCCACCTTTCTGCCCGGTGCAGAACCGCTTTCGATCGGGATAGGCATAAGGGCTGAGGAACCTGTTTCAATTCTCTCTTCGCCGGTACGCAGAATCGCGCCGGGACAGAAGGGACTTGCCCTGGACATCAAGAAGCTGGTTGAATCGGATTCTTTCAGGCTGGAGGCCAGCCTTGCTGGAGAAGTTTTCCTGAATGAAACTTACACATTGGAAGATAGCGTTTTCCAGCAGGTAACTATTCCCCTGCCCGACCTCTCAGACGGTCTGAACGAACTGGGATTGATCCTGTTCCTGAACGGAAAGGCAGGGGCTGTGGAAAAGATCATCCTTGTCTCCGGCCCTTTCACCGGCTCCCCCGAAACCGCCCTTACCCGGAAAACTGCTGTTATCGTAGGAAAGGATATCACTCTGGGAATATCCAGGACCGGCGCCATGGGAGCAATTTGGGTACCGGGAGAGGATGACAGGGAAAAGGTTGCCGGATACATCGGAATGACCGCAGGACCGCCGTACTGGAATTCCGACCTGCCGCACCAGCTGTACGATATTTCAATAAGGGGCAACGAGATTACTGCCGATACTGTCTGGCCATCACGCCCCGGATTGAGCCATGAGATCAGCTACAGAATCGACCCCGCGGGTTTCGCGGAGGTAAGCAGCAGCATTCTCAACGAATCTTCTTCAGATCAGAAGGTAAGCTTCGCGGCAAGATGGGGCGGCGGATTCCCATTTGTAGCCGGAACCCGGGCAATTCCATTGAAGACGGGGCTTTTTACCTGCCCGGAAGTGTACAATCAGATTCCCGATGTCACGGAAGATTACCCCAGGGACGTAACGGGGCTTGGCGCCCCCTGGCTTGCGATATCCAGCGGGAAGAGATCCCTTATGGCATGGTTCCCTTCATGGAAAAAGCTGCAGTACGGCAGGCCGGAAACCGAAGACATCGTGATTGCTCCGGGAAAAAGGGAGCAGTCGCCACCGTTCACGGTTCTTCTATCAAGAGGCGGTTTGAAGGATATTCTGAGTGACGCGAGGATGCTGGGCTGGGACACCGCTCCCGCATTGAAAAAAACGGGTTTCATCGACCACAATATCGAACCTGTTATGCGGAAAGGATTCGAACTGAGACTTTCCCATAACCTCCTTGGAAAACGGGGAGGGACCATTTCTATAAACGGCGCCATCGCAGCCGAAGGTTCAATAAGCAACGGCAATTCCATATCAGCAGCGATTTCCGAAGCGGGTACCGCAGAGATTTCACTGGGTATCGCGGGCAGGGAACTCTTTTATCCGGCACGGATAATCAGCGGCACAGCGCCCGCTGTCGAGCTTACCGAGGAGGACGGAATTCTTAAGATATCCAACGGCAGGCTGAAGGCTATGCTCGATCCATCGGAGTTCGGACATGTGTACAGCCTGCGACTGGATGGAGTTGAATATCTGATGTCTTCCCATCCGGGGCCCTCCGATTTCGCA
>WTBT01000097.1 GCA_013138965.1 Candidatus Aegiribacteria sp. | reverse complement strand
AGGAATGCTATAGACAAATTCAACAAAGCATATTCACAAGATTGCCAGCCATTTGAGTGGAAAAAGGAGAAGGTTCATCAGGTTACACTCAAAAGATGTTACGCTGATTTATGCAAGTAGGTACTAGCATTCTCATTCCAGTATGCATTCTACATTCCTGAGAGTATACGAACCCACAGAGGGATCCATTTCAAAGTGTTTCGAAGGTCTATCTTCGGAATTCTAACCGTATCAGCTGTCATTCCCCTCACCTTCATACGACAGCAAGAACATCAGACCTCCTTATCTCGTCCCAGTTCAAATTCCCCGAGATCAGGAAGTCTGAGACTGGTGAAGTCTACGAAGTCGGGTATACCGACGCGGCCGGACAGGTTTCTCTCTGGGTCACCCCGCAAACTCCAGGCGAAATGCCCATAACTGTCTGGGCTCATGATTTCGATCCCTATTCCGCCTGCATTACCGTGGATTCTCCCGGAACACAGGAAGAATTTACTTCGTCAGGATGGTATCCGGAGGATTCTCTGAAATTCAGCGCTTCATAGTGATCCAGTAACCAAGATCCGAACTCTTTCTCAAATCTCCAAAGCGTTTCCCTCCAATAATTATTGCGAGGATAGCTTAGGAGGAATGCATTCTGGACGGTGGAAGTTATTGTACATATAATAGAGACAACAACAACTAACGTTAAGGGAATCAAGTGGAACTGAATGACTCGAATCTTGAGATAGCACTAAGTATGCTCGGGGGACGACTGCGTCTGAAGGATACACCAAGCATCAGGTTGGTCGTGTGCGGAGGATCTGCACTTATAGCCATGGGACTTGTCTCCAGGATTACGGATGATGTCGATATTGTTGCACTCGTAGACGCACATCAGCAACTGATTAGCCCTGTACCATTTCCAGGATATCTCGAGGAATCTATAAAAGAAGTCGCTATCCTGTTGAACCTTCACGAACACTGGCTGAATTACGCTCCAAGTAGTGATTCAGGTGGATTATTCCAGACTGGATTACCCGAAGGGCTCCTTGCAAGGGCTCACAGAAAGGACTACGGATCTCACCTGACCGCTTATTTCATAGACAGGATCGATCAAATCCATTTCAAGGTCTACGCCTCAGCAGATAGCCTTGGAGTTCATGTGGATGATCTTATCTTGCTGGATCCTTCTCACCAGGAAATGGAAAACGCTGCCAGATGGTGCATGACACATGATCCCTCTGAGGGGTTCAGGATGATCCTAATCTCAATGTACGAACAGCTTGGATATAGCGATGTCGCTGAAAGACTGTAGGCTCCGATTGCTGAATAGAATGCTTGACCTCGTATGGTCACAGTGGATCACTCTGGGTATATCCGGCAATGCCCGTATGTCCACAAAGTGGGTAATCGACCCAGAAGCCCTGATCCTTTTCACCTGTGCAATCGGCAGGTATGAAGCTCGTATATTTGATTCAATGCTGGAATGGCTGAGCATCAACCAGCGGTTCCTCAACATCCAGCGTCTGAAAACTATAAATCGCAATGCGAATTTCGAGGGTAAGCAACTACTTGCAGCCATTGCCCACCTTCTGATGAAGCCAGCCTCCAGGTCGAAGTGGGAGAGGTTAAGTAAGGAGATATTGAACCATTCATCGAAATCGGAACTGCTATTCAGGCTGAAAGATGGCTCACCCCACCCTCGGCCTGGTGATTCGGATGATGCTTTCAGCAAAGCGGGTTACATCAGGCACAAATTCACACCACGTAACACCGTTATGCAGTTCAAACCAGATCTCTCCTCAAATCTGATACTGAAGCTCCGAGCTCTCTTCGGTTTGAATTCCAGGTGTGAAGTTATTTCCTATCTACTGACGCACAGGGAAGCAAACCCTACTGAGATTGCCGCTCTAACCGGGTACTCATCAAAAACGATCTACAACACCATCTCCGAGATGTATATGTCAGGAAAGCTGAATAAACGTATTAGTGGGAAGGAATCACTTTACAGCTTCGTAGACAATTCATGGGAGGAATTTGTCTGCCCGGCAGGTAGGACAGCGGAGTGGATGGATTGGCCCAAGGCATTTAAAGCTCTTGAAATCATCTGGATGGCACTGGATAATCCTCGGCTTAAGAATGAACCAATTCAGGTAGCCGACAACGAGCTGAGACTCGCAATCCAAAAAGCCCTTCCACAATTGCAGCAATCGGCGCCATCTGCAGCAATACGTCTTCAATCGACTATGAAGGTGTCTAAACTGAAACTAGAGGAACTCTGCAGTGTACTGTGTGACCTTGTAGGATTCTATGAAACAGGCTGAATGCTGCTGGTGAATCTTGGCAATAGGCAATAGGACAATGGATTTCCGCAGATCCCATAACCTGTTCACAAAGCAGCCCATTGATCCCGATAAACCACCGATTCCTGCCTGAAACTGACCATATGATGTGAAACACCCGCAGTCAAACATCGTTGTCGGCAAATATCCACTGGAGACTCGATATCAGGATATACGTTCCCTGTGAAGCCGGATCTCTGACTGACAACTTACCCGACCTCTATCTCAGGAACATCGTCCTGCCATGGAACGCAGTCCGCACAAGGTTGACAGACAAGCTACAGCGGGTGCGGCGGAGGTCTGGGGTCTTCCCGAAGATCAGTGATTCAATCTCAGAAGAACAGGACTTGATATTCTGCTTTGCATGATTTATTAATTATGCATGGCAATTTGTATTGAAAGTTAAACACGAAGGAGAAAAGCATGAAATCTATCTTTGTTCTTATTCTGCTTTTTGCGGTCTCACAGATAGCCATTGCTGACATTACCGTAAACTGTGGCTGGGAAGGCACTGCAACCATTCTGGGCATGTATCCTGATACCTGCATAATCGCTTCGATTGCCACAGACCCTGTTCATAGCGGCACACAGTCACTATACGTGGAAGACAACGCTCCGTCCGGTACCCCCCAGGCATTTGTAGCATGGATTGTAGGCCTTCAGAATGGTGACGAAGTTACAGGAAGCTTCTGGCGTTACGATATGACACCGGACGCTGCTCCCAAGTGCAGAATATGGGGGCATTGGAATGATGATCCCAACGATATAACCGGGCATAACGGAAGCGCCGGCGGCAATTCCGATTACGGTCCGGGAACCGGCTGGGATGAAACATCGTATACATGGACCGTTGTAGATGGTCACACAGGTCTTGTAATCGAGTGCAGGACATATTCAAGCGCAGGGGACATCGTCTGGATAGATGACATGACCATAATCGCTCCCGACCACGCAACCATTTACATCCCAGGCACCGTAGCTATTGAAAACAGCACCTGGGCAGATATTAAGGCGTCGTTCTAACCCGGATACATCGCGCTGCAGATGAATGCAGGAAGCTTCCGCGTCTTTCATGAGCGCGAAATATCAGAACAGTCCCCCAAGTTTTTCAACCATGCTTAAAGCGCCCTCGAAAACCTCCGCCGGGCCGCTCGCGAGCATATAAGCAGGCGTTGTCACCAGTTTTCTTTCCACATCAACAACGGAATCGTTCACCGCGCAATTCACATGAACGGCACCCATGGAGTTAACGGCATCAGCGGTTTCCGGATGGCTGCCTATGGTCAGTTTTGCCCCGGGTATCGTCCTTGCAAGTATTACAGGAGCTATACACATGGCCGCTATTGGTTTCCCGGATTGAAGGGCATCATTTATGAGATTCTCCACCTCGGGATTTACAGAACAGTCCGGACCGTCGGACGCAAAGGAACATAAAGTAAGAGCTGCCCCGAAACCTCCGGGGAATAACACAGCATCGTAGTCTTCCGGTTTTAGATCGGAGAGGGGTCTGATGCTTCCCCTCGCGATTCTGGCGGCTTCTTTCAGCGCATTTCTGGGCTCTTTCTCAGCTTCTTCCGTACTGTGGTCAACCGTGGCAGTCTGCTGAATATCAGGCGCCGTGAAGATGACTTCGTAACCCGCCCTGTCCAGGGCTATGAGGGCGGCGACAGCTTCGTGTATTTCGGAGCCGTCCTTAACTCCGCAGCCGCTAAGCACAAAAGCGACTTTCTTTCCCATGTTATACCTCCTGTCATTATAATTCTCTTGCAGCTCAACTGATACTAAATGGATCTACTGCAGTCCACTGTATTCAAGGCTTTGCCGGTTCGAGCCCGTAATGTATCTTCCATGTAACCTTAAGAAGGAGTTGAAATGTTCAGGATGATTGTAACTGCCATCTTTTTCGGATTACTGTTTTCATCATGCTATTACGGAGCCATGCAGGGGGCTCACACCCTGGGGAAGGACCATATCACGATAACCGGTGGAGTCACCCTTCCCGCCTATTTCTCCGCCGAATCAAAGCGGGAGGCTGAAGAGAACAGAATTGATTTTCTTGAAACCTACCCCACCGTGGATTTTGCCATCGGAGCGACCGAGAGGATCGATCTTGGGGTTTCATCCTTCGGTTACGGATTAGGTCCAATGGTGAAGTACAATTTTATGCACCCGGAGGCCCTGACAGCGATATCCGCCATGCTGAACATGAACTACGTGATTCCCATGCAGGTGATGCTTCCCAGACTATCTCTCTGTGCCGGACACATGTTCGACAGGAACCTTGAGGTTTTTGTTGGAAGCGACGCGGGATACGGGCCGGATATGGCAAATATCCCTGAATCTCAGGATGGCTCCCATGACTGGGATTCTGTGGACAATACCTTTTTCGCGTGTATCCGCATGGGCTGCAAGTACGAGCTGAAACCTCCCGGCAGCCCGAACGAGAATATAGCATACCTCCCCGAATCCATACTCTTTCAGTTCTCCATACCGCTTGATATCTCAAGAAGCATGATACTGGCGGGGCTGGCTATCACATACTGAAGCTGTGTTTATGTAGTATTCCTCGTGTCAGATCATTCATGTATTTTTCCTTTCCCATCCGGCTCTTCGCGAAATAAACAGAGCTGTAAATACAATAAGAACCATATCAACAGGGAGTCTGTATCGCACGCCGCCATGTGCAAGAGAATGCAGTCCGAGATAGATCAGGAAAACGCATGCAAGAAAGAGAATCCTGCCGTCCCTGCGTCTGTGAATAATCTCGATTACCGCCATTACCAGCACTGGAAGGTATATCAGAATACCGACAAACAGAGAGAAGATGCTGTCAATGGTTCCTCCAACCGGTGAAATAAACAGTACAAATCGAATCATGGACAGATAAAGGATAAGGACAGGATTAGCAATTATAAACGCAGTTGCTCTTTCTGAAAGGATACTGCTTCTCTCCAACTCCGTAACCGCACCGTCCATTAAGGGGTACTCAAGCAGATCTCTCCTGTTTATCCCGTCATCTATCCATTCAGGAAGGATAATTCCCTCAATTGCGATTATATCCGGGCTATTTCGCATCCAGAGGTTCAGAGATCCCTTTGTTGGTAATAGAACAGGACTGCCGAGTTCAACCTGATTTCTCACAACCCATGGTATGCAGCATAGAACAAAACCGGCAAACAGAAAAAGCCCTGCTTTCCATCTTTTTCTGAGAAAGAGATAGAGCATCTGAAGCGGAAGCAGAAAAATCACAGTACTTCTTATCAGGAAAAGAAGTCCGGAAACAATCCCCGCGGAGAATCCTGATCTGTAATTACTTACTGACCTGAGTGTAAGCCACGTCAGAATCGGCAGCATTGAAATGTGAAGGGAATCTGTCATCGCGTAAGCGCTGTAGTATACGTAGTACGGATATACAGCCCACGTCAGTGAAGCTAACAAGGCAGCTTTCGTTCCCCAGTTCTCGGAAACCAGTTTCCAGATTGCCAATGCCCCCAGAATAGCAATGGAACAGTTCAGCAGGAATACAGCTCCTGTAATCGGACCGAAAAGCATGAACAGAAAACCAAGAAGTAGAGGGTATCCCGGTTCGATTGAAGCGGTAGGTGTTTCCTCGGGAACGATACCGAATATGTAGCCTGGCGCACTGCTTAAGGCATGCTGCAGTGTTGACTCTTCTTCGGAGTTGTTTTTCAGCCAGCAGATATCACTGCAGTACGATAACCCTTGACCTGATGCAACCCTTCCGGCCATCCTGATATATATGCCCTGGTCTCTAAGTGGTCTGGGAATTGATCCGTCAAGAGTAATGAACCAGGCTATTCTGGGCAATAAAACCGCCAACACAATTATAACAGTTCTGTACTTCAGCAGGAAATTCAGCATTGCTTCAACGTTATTTCTGAGATCCTCAAGAGAGGGTTTTCCCTTATGCTTGCATCCACGATGCTTTTCGCCCCTTTGTGGAAAGTTTTTGCAGGAATGTCTGAAGCGTTCTTGAGAATGACAGATTCAAACCTGATCTCCCTCTTTTGGCCTGCATTATTCTGTCTGATGCGAGAATACATAGGGCAAACCCTTCCCGTCAAGCACAGAGTGAATGCTGTATGCTCTTTTGATACATAGAAACGCATATCTGTCCCTTGGACAACCCGCTCCGCACAGTTTCACAATCGCCTCTTTCAGAGGCAATTCAACATAGGAAAAGCACCCTTTTCTCTGGTTTCAGTCTGGATGAACCTGACGGAGGATTTGCTCTTGTAGCCAATCACCCCGGATATGCTGATGGGATGATATTCGACTCCGGTGAATCCCCTTAGCACAGATTAATCTGCATAACTTCGAAATATAATCGGCAGTATATTAGCAACTGGAAAAGATTACTGAATCCATTATGAAGCGAAGGATGGAAAACATGTTCAGAATAGTGCTTGTCGTTATATTTATACTTGTGAGTCTTGGTTGTTCACTTAACAGAACCAGCCTGCCTAATATCATTCTTATCAGCATTGACACCCTTCGCGCGGATCATCTGGGATGTTACGGGTATTATAGAAACACATCTCCCTGTCTTGACAGCCTCGCTGCCAGCGGAACCATATTCATGCGTTGTCAGGCCCAGGCGCCACACACTACACCGGCTCATGCTTCTATCTGGACTGGTTTGTCTGTGATCTCCCACGGAGCGGGATACCACAAAGGCTCAGATTATGGCCTTGACCCAGATCTTCCCACCATCGCGACTGTTTTAAAGGAAAAGGGCTACAACACGATTGGAATCGTCAATGTTTCGATTCTCAACAATGATTTCGGTTTTTCTTCCGGCTTCGATTATTACTCATGGCACGAAAATGGAGAAGGCAGAGCAGGTATTGCCTTTAATGAGTACCTTAAATGGCTTGATGAGAATGTCGGAAATCCAGATCCTGTTTTTGCATTGATACACCTCTATGACGTCCATGGACCGTATAATCCCCCTCCCCCCTACGACAGGACATTCACAACAGGCGGATCGGAGGGAATAACCGACTGGCAGACAGATCCGGTAAGTGGAGCCCTTTTGAATCCTGAAGAGAAGGATCATCTGATAGATCTTTACGATGGTGAAATTTCATGGGTAGACAGTCAGTTGAGCCGTTTGTTCTCAGAACTCAGGCAAAGAGGACTTGCGGAAAACACCCTGATCATAGTAGTAGCTGATCATGGCGAGGAATTCCTGGAACACCGTGGATGGGGACACAGCCATGCTGTCTGGCAGGAGATGCTCCATGTACCCATGATAATATCCGGGCCGGGCATACCTGTCGGAGCTGTGGATGTTCTTCCCTCAGGCCAGTTTGATATACTGCCAACCATTGCGGATTACCTAGAGATCACCCTTGAAAATCCCCTAGACGGGGTCAGTCTCCTGGACTCTACAGCACGCACAGAGTACAGAATAATACCATCCAGCAGAGTTTCCCCGGACAAATGCTTCAGATGGGGCCTTGAGCAATACGAAGGTCTTATAGCGGTGCTTTCCGGTAACACGAAGGCGATGATTAATTACGGCATAGAAGAACCTGGTGTGATGTTCAGCCTGGGGAATGATCCCGAGGAGATGGACTCTCTTACCCTTGATCCGCATATGGCTGAAGCGCTGGATCAGTACTGGACAACCCCGCCGGTTGGATGCCCATCTGTGCTTGATGCAGAGTCTGTTAACGCTGTGCTTAAAGATCTTGGTTATGTGAGATAATTCCTTAACAGC
>WTBT01000053.1 GCA_013138965.1 Candidatus Aegiribacteria sp. | reverse complement strand
GCCGCAATGCCTCGTACTTGAGTCTGATCTCGTTCACTTTCTCTAATTTTATCATGAAGGGAAAATACAACACCGGAGAACTTAATGCAATAGGTTTCCAGTGAGTTATTCATTTCCGATTCCTTAGGATCTTTTCAGAATTAGGGATTGTCTCTCCATTCAGTACTCGCCTGCGGGAGTACCCAATAACTGATTCAGCATCTTCAATGTCATTCTCTATAAATGTTCTTAACTGTGTTAACCGCTTTGCAAGCGTTGGGGGCAGATCTGCCATCTCCATGCTTGCCATGTGCTTATTCATCTCCTTTAGCATGTGTGCAATAATCTTCCCGGCTTCAGTATACAAGGTTCGATAGAATCCTCTGCGTGCTACCTTGGCTCCTTTACCTGAAACAACATTGATTCTGAAATTCAAAGAGCTGATCTTTGATAACCAGAGTTCACTATGCCAGGGCATGAAGTTCGGCACACCGTACTTCGATAAATTCTGACTGTTTCTGAAAGCCCTGTCGAGTAGTCTGTAAATAACTCCTGAGTCTACAGGCCAGCTGCTGTTTGCCATTACGGCAGTGCTGTCCAAGGTAAGTCTCTTGTAATCGTCTATTCCCTGATCTTTGACATCTGCCAATTGGCAGAGATATACGTAATTGCGAGTTTCGTATGACACTGCCTGAATGTTTTCATGAATAGTGGATCTTTTGGGAAGATTGCCCCAACCATGAATTTGAAAGAAACTGCGAATTGTTATGGAATCAATAATTCTGTCAGTTGCCTGTATATCAGTGACAGATTCAAAGTAACCTCTGAACAGTATAAAGAGGAATACTATTTCAGGTCTCATTCTCGGTCTGCCAGTCCCAAGAGATATCTTAATCTCTTCCTCTGAGTCCTCCAGTGAATCTGCAAATTCCTGTAGTTCCAGCCCCAGAGGTAAAGTCTGGCGATCTCGCCAGTCTTTATCAGCAAGCCGTCTTGCCTTTTTCTGCATGGCATAACAATCAAGATCGTGTTCAATTCTCTTGAGAATATCCGGGTCTTTGTTAAGAAGAGCGAATCCCTCACGCAGTATATCACTGAAGTTTGTGTCGACCTCAACAGGGAACAAAGTGGGGAAAGTATTGCTTTCTGGGGAAAAAGTGGTAATATTCATTTGCGCCGTTCTTTCGGTTAAGCATTTTTACTTTTGTCAGTAACTGCTTAATATATAACGAATTGCGGCGCTTTTGTCAAGTTTTGAATAATGGTTTATTAGCTATTACTGGTTAGTAATAAGTTTTCGGATGAGGTCTAGTTAGACAAAAAGTTGGCAACCATATCTACCTGTATGAGTCGGTTTCTTATCGAAATGAGGAGGGAAAACCCCGTAACAGGCGCGTATCGATTGGGAAAATAGATAAGAAAACCGGGTTGCCCGTGTACAAGCAGGAGTACATTGATCGAATGAGGGCAGAAGGAGTTATAGTCGAGTCAGCAGAATGTTCACCTGTCTATAGCGTTGAGGATGTTCGCAGGTCAACCATATTGCAGACAGGTATGGTTCATCTGCTGGATGGTATATCAGAGAGCATCGGGCTTTCTTCTGTTCTGCGACAAACCTTTCCATTTTTACATGAGCGCATCTTTGCAGTAGCTGCCTTTCTTCTCTCTTGCGGAGAGCCGGTTGCATATTGTGCGGACTGGATGGAGCGCAACGATTTCAAGAACAAGGAGCTACTCTCTTCTCAGCGAATAAGCGAATTGTTTCGGGATATCACAGATGAAGAGCGCCAGCGTTTCTTTAAAGCCTGGAGTACCTACCGAAGCGATCGCGAGTATCTTGCTCTGGATATAACAAGCATTTCCTCATGGTCTAAGCTTATTGATGACGTTGAATGGGGCTACAACCGGGATGGTGATAAGCTCGCTCAGATCAATCTCTGCATGCTTCTCGGGTATCAATCACGACTGCCTGTACGGATGACTGTGTACAATGGCAGCATCAAAGATGTGAGTACTCTTGAGACAACCATCTCACAGATGGCTCCCAATGAGCTTGACCGGATAACGCTTGTAATGGATAAAGGATTTTCAAGCAGAAAGAACATCAACATGCTTCTCAAGAAGAAGGGTGTACGCTTCCTCCTGGCGCTTCCCTTTACTCTTGGGTTTACGAAAAAGATGATTAAATCCGAGTACAGGGATATTGACAGCATCCAGAACACGATTGTTTGCGGGGCAGATACTCTTCGTGGAGTATCCGTTGAGCGATCCTGGAGCAAGGATCACAAACTTTTTGTCCATGTATTTTACAATGACATAAAGGCTACTGCTGTTAAGAATCAGCTCTACGGTCGCGTTAGACGGCTTGTAGAGGATGCCAGGATAAATCCCGACAACGGTAAACTGAAGAAAGAGTTTGATCACTACCTGATCATTCGCAAATCAGCGAAGCATGAGAGCGGGCACACTATAAACATCCGTGAGGATGTGATTGCTCGGGAACTCGCGAACGCCGGGTGGCTGGTAACAGTGAGCAATCACATTCAGGACGCCGGTGAAGCCATCAGGATTTATAGAGACAAGGATG
Organism: Candidatus Aegiribacteria sp.; assembly: GCA_013138965.1. Classification (GTDB taxonomy): domain Bacteria; phylum Fermentibacterota; class Fermentibacteria; order Fermentibacterales; family JCC-6; genus Aegiribacteria. The sequence goes on along the minus strand of WTBT01000053.1, from coordinate 38,288 downwards.
TTGTTGAGAAGGGATTCCTGCGCCTGAAACACAGTCTCGGGGTGGGACGCCTGCGTGTTCATTCTCAACAGGCAATGGAAAGCAAGGTCTTTGTCGGGTTTATCGCCCTCATACTCTGCTCCCACATCCACAGGATAATGCTGGAGAATGGTTTGTACAAGAGAATGACGATGAAGGATCTCATAAAAACAATGGAGAAGCTGAGAACACAGGTGATAGATGGTCGCCGGATACTGTTCCCGCTGAGTAAGCGACAGAAAGAAATTTACAGGGCCTTTGCCGTGCCGATGCCAGTGTAGGTATAATTTGACGGGAATTTAGGATTCAAGTCCATTGGATTCATCTCTTTGGCTTTGTAGTAGTAGGCTGAGCGAGATAGGCCAAGAAGCTCGCACTGCTTGTTAACACTGATGTCCTTATGATCATGCTTAATCGCTTTCCGTTTTTCAGCCACGGTTAAGTCCAGATTTTTTTTTGAGCCAGTCATTCTCAATCTTGAGACGACCAATTTCCTCAAACAGTTTGGCTTTATCGCCTTCATCTGTTTGCTTTTCTTTTCGTCGCTTATCCGAAAAGATGCCTGACATTTCTTCAAGGAGACGTTTCTTCCAGGTTCTAATCTGGTTAGGATGAACCTCATAATGTGAGGCCAATTCTGAAAGACTTCTTTCTCCCTTGATCGCCTCCAGGGCGACTCTGGCTTTAAAATCAGCACTGAAACTTTTACGCATAGATTTGCCTGTCCTTTCTGTGATTCTAACATAGCAAATCCACCTTAATCAACTGTACAGTTTTCCCAGACCATTATAAAATATGGTAGACTACCTTGCATTGGACATTGAAAAGACGGGTATTGAAATACATTTCGTTCGTGAAGGTAAGGTAATGTCCCGTGATTCATCTCCCAGTGATTACTTCATACAGGACATTGAAATTGCTCAAGCCGCGTATTTAAGCCGCAATATCAGTGCTGAAGCTAGAAAAGGCATGAGAGCAAAGGCTGAAGCCGGTCTTTATCCTTCTGTTGCCCCTTTGGGATACATGAACACCAGTAATGAAAACGGTGTAAAGATCATTGTACCTGATCCTGAAAACGCTCCGCTTCTAAAGCAAATGTATGAGAGATACGCTGAAGGCAATATTTCTATTGGTAGCATTGCAGCTGAACTATTCTCTTTGGGATTACGCTCGAAAAAGGGTAACAGAGTAAGCAATTCCAACATACACAAGATGCTTAGAAATCCGGTTTACAGAGGTCAATTCTTCTGGAATGGAATCGAATACAAAGGTAAGCATGAAGCCATTGTAAGCTCTTCCCTGTGGTTTACAGTACAGGATATGCTTGGTGAGCGCTCTGTTGAAAAACCGAAGCAATCCTATGAGTTCGCCTATACAGGCTTGATGCAGTGTGGTCATTGTGGGTGTGCCATTACAGCTGAACGCAAGAAGGGTAAATACAGCTATTACCACTGCACCGGTCACAAAGGCTGGCACTATGGAGAACCGTCTGTAAGAGAAGTGAAACTTGATCTTCAGTTTTCAGCATTCCTCAGAGGATTGAGAATAGACCCAGGTATAATTGATCTGCTTATTGAATGGTTAGAAGCTGAAACAATGGATGAACGTAAAACCCTTGAAGAAATACTGGCAAGGCTTGTTTCTCAGCGTGAGAGGCTTCAAAAGCGTTCTGAGGTGCTATACGACGATAGACTGGATGGAAGAATCACGGTAACACGTTTTGATCTGAAGGACGCAGAGATCAGAAGAAAGCTTGAACTGATAAGTGAGAAGCTTTCTTCCCTTGAAGCTTCTACTCTGCATGATCCTCTGAGTAACGCAAGAGGCATCTTAGAACTCAATCAAAGTGCTGGCAGACTGTTTGTTAAGGCACCAAACAATGAAAAGAAACCTTTTCTCGAAAACCTATTATCGAACTGCACATTAAGTGAAGGAACCATCAAACCCGCATTGCAGTATCCCTTTGATTTACTTCACAATACGAATAGTTCTTGGAAGGCTTCTGGGGCTGTAAGTAGTGATATTTCTGCTGTGCATTCTATTTGGTACGCCCGACAGGATTCGAACCTGTGGCCTGCGGATTAGAAGTCCGCTGCTCTATCCAGCTGAGCTACGGGCGCACCTGCTTTATGTATGTGGCGCCGCGAGGTGCGTGACCCCGCGGCTTAATTTTCTGGTACGCCCCCCGGGAATCGAACCCGGAACCTACGGATTAAGAGTCCGTTGCTCTGCCAATTGAGCTAGAGGCGCATTGTGGGGTGGGAGACCGGACTTGAACCGGCGACCACCTGATCCACAATCAGGGGCTCTACCAACTGAACTACTCCCACCACCGAAGCCCGATGATTCTATTGATAACGGTGTACCTCGTCAAGGATATTTACTATGATTCTGGGTACTTGTAGAGTCTGACAGAATCGAATTCTGTACTTATGCAACGATGTTTGGAGTACATGGATGAAGTGTCCCCGATGCTCAAGCGTGGATGACAGAGTAGTAGATTCACGTTCAGTAAGGGATGGAGAGGCCACCCGGCGAAGGCGGGAGTGCTCTGAGTGCGGATATAGATTCACAACTTACGAGTATGTCGAGAAGTCCTTTCCGGTTGTTGTGAAGAACGATGGCAGGAGGGAGCCCTTTGATCGGAAGAAGCTGGAGAAGGGAATAGACAGAGCGTGCGAGAAAAGACCTGTTGCCGCTGAAGATCTGCGTGATCTGGTTGACCGGATAATCGCAAGGGTTACAGAAGAGTTCGCGGAGGAGGTTTCCGTGAAATTCATAGGTGAATGTGTGATGGAATTACTTCATGAGGTTGACCAGGTTGCTTACGTAAGATTTGCCAGTGTATACAGGAAATTCAAGGATGTTTCGCAGTTCAAGGAAGAACTTGACAAATTACTGAAAGAATAACCGGATGTTATTCCAGGCCCGGTTTAGAATTACAATTTAAAGAATACATCTCTGTACGGCGAAAGCAGGAAATCAAGGAGGCGTATGATCAAAGCCAGATCATTCAAGGGGGGTATTCATCCTCCGGGTAACAAAGATCTATCATCGAAGCAGCCGATTACTAGATTGCCTGCTCCTGAAACGATATGGGTTCCCTTATGCCAGCATATGGGAGCTCCTTCCAGGCCTTCGGTCTCAAAAGGAGATAAGGTTACCAGGGGACAGGAGATTGGTGCTCAGAACGGTTTTATAAGTTTGCCTACACATTCACCAGTTAACGGTACTGTAAAATCCATTGAGGATTTTCCAATGCCTCACAGAAGAACCGGCCCCTGTGTGGTCATCGAGACTGAATCCGAGGATGGAGGCCAGGTCTTTCCGAAATGGGATGATTACAGTAATCATTCTCCTGCTGAGATAACTGAACGGATCAAGCTTGCCGGTGTCTGCGGTATGGGGGGAGCCAGTTTTCCCACCTATGTGAAGCTGACGCCGCCCCCCGACAAGAATATCGATACTCTCATAATAAACGGTATAGAGTGTGAACCCTACCTTACCGCCGACCACAGGCTGATGCTTGAGAATCCCGATGACATAATTCTAGGAATGGAAATACTGGCTTACACACTCGGTGTAAAGAGATGCCTTATAGGTATTGAGATCAACAAGCCCGATGCGATTAATCTCATGGATGAGAAGGGCTGCTGCGTTCTTCCGTTGAAAGTAAGCTACCCGCAGGGGGCTGAGAAACAGCTTATCGATGCCGCCACCGGCCGGGAGGTTCCAGCAGGGGGGCTTCCGCTTGATGTGGGAGTGGTGGTTCAGAATGTGGGAACGGCCGCAGCTGTGGCTAAAGCTGTTCGGGACGGCGAACCTTCACTTCGCAGGATAATTACCGTAACCGGAAGAGGTGTTGTCTCACCTGACAATTACGATGCTTGCGTTGGAACCCTTTTCTCTGACCTTATCGGGAAATCCGGTGGTTACACTGAAGATGTTAAAAGGCTGATAAGTGGAGGCCCCATGATGGGCATATCCCTTTATACCGATGGTGTGCCTGTAACGAAGGGGACCAGCGGCCTGCTGGTGCTTACCGGGGATGAAGTGAGGGATGTTGTTGAAAGCCCCTGCATACGTTGCGGCAAATGCGTGGATGTTTGCCCTTTGAGGCTAACCCCCAACCTTATAGCTCTTGCAGCTGAGAACGAGAGATGGAAACTTGCAGGGGATTTTGGCGCGCTGAACTGCATGGCCTGCGGGACCTGCAGTTACGTTTGCCCTGCCGGCAGATATCTTGTTCACTACATAAAGAAAGCCCAGGACGCTATCAGGGCAGGAAAGGAGGCATAAATGGCGCCGACCAGACGATTTGAGCTTGCGATGTCACCTCATGTGGGCGCAAGCCAGACGACACGGAAAATTATGTTCGATGTGGTTATTGCGCTTCTTCCCGCGCTGGCGGCCGCAACCTGGTTCTTCGGACCCAGGGCGCTGCTGATCGTATTCCTGAGTGCCGCGACTGCAGTAACGGCTGAGTATTTATGCCTGAAATTCATGAAGAGACCGGTGAGCTTCGCCCTGGACGGCAGCGCCATTGTAACAGGTATGCTTCTTGCGTACAACCTTCCATCGGGGGTTCCGTTGTGGCTTCCTGTCATAGGCACAGCCTTTGCCATCGTAGTTGGCAAACAGGCTTTTGGAGGCCTTGGACATAATATCGTAAACCCCGCCCTGCTTGGAAGAGCCTTCCTGATGGCCAGTTTTCCCATTCTTATGACTGCGGGTTGGGCTGCGCCGGAAGCCTGGAGCAGCAGTACGGATAATTCCTGGGGGACAAGCGGTATCGTTCAGGAAGAAATGAGTACGATTCCGATGGCTGACGCCATCTCAGGAGCTACTCCACTGAACGTTCTGAAGCAGACCTTCGATCTGGACGCGAGTGCGGAAAATGCCCGTAATGAAGGGAATATCGCGGAGGCTGAAAGCCTTGAGGAAAGGGCTGACGGCATTCGAACCGTCTTATCAAGTAATTCCACCTATATGAATCTGCTGATCGGGAGAAGTGGAGGCTGCCTCGGAGAAACTTCGGTAATTCTTCTTCTGGTTGGAGCCATCTACCTTGTTATGAGGGGAGTACTTGAACTAAGGCTTCCTATCAGTTACCTTGGAACAGTTGCGGTACTTGCCTGGGTGTTCGGTGGCAGCGGATGGTTTGACGGAGATCCTCTCTTTCATGTTCTTGCCGGCGGAGTTATCCTCGGTGGGATTTTCATGGTTTCCGATATGGTGACAACCCCGGTGACTCCAAAGGGAAGAATCATATTCGGCATCGGCGCCGGGCTGCTGACAATGGTGATCAGAAGATGGGGCGGCTATCCCGAGGGATGTTCGTACTCTATACTTCTTATGAACCTGGTCACTCCGCTCATAGATAAACTTACGCTGCCCAAAGTCTTCGGGGAGGTGAAAAAGAATGGCTGATATGTTGAAAGTCGGTCTGGTTCTGATGCTTGTCGCCCTCGTAGCCGCGGTGGCGCTGGGGTTCGTCAACAGCAGGACAGCGCCGATAATCGCGATCCAGAAGGAGCTTGCAAAACAGAATGCGATGAACTCAGTGGCCGAAAACCTCAGCCCGGGAGACAGCCTGGCCTTCGATTCTCTTTCCGTCACCGGACTGAAAAACCCCTATGCGTCATGTGACAATACACTTAGTATCGTTCAAGTCTCAGCGCCGCCGGATACGTCAAGGATAGGTTACGTATTCATCGCTTTTGGAAAGGGCTATTCAAGCACCGTGCAGACAATGGTGGCCGTCGGGCTTGAGGGAGTTATTTCAAACACCATGATCCTTTTCCAGCAGGAGACCCCGGGGCTTGGAGCCAATATCGTCAAACCGTCAAAACTCATTGAGAAGTTTAACGGACTAACTTCTTCTGAGTGCCTTCTCACAAAGGATGGTGGCGGGATAGATGCAATGACGGGCTGTACTATCACTTCAAGGACTGTGACCAATTCTATTAGAACCGGCCTTGAGGCGATGAGTGAAGCCGGGCTTTTCAGTTCAGTTGATACAGAAGGAGGTACGGAGTGAGCCTCCTTAAGGATCTGACTAAAGGAATCTACCGCGAGAACCCTGTTTTTCGGCTTGTCCTGGGCATGTGCCCCTTCCTTGCGGTGACAACTTCCGTTGAGAATGCTCTTGGAATGGGAGCAGCTGCAACCTTCGTGCTGATCTGCTCCAATTTTCTCGTATCACTTTTCCGGAATATCATTCCATCAAAGGTCAGGATTCCGTGCTACATTGTAATAATCGCTACTTTCGTTACCCTGGTTGATATGGTTATGAACGCATACCTTCCCGACCTTCACAGAAGTCTTGGGATATTCATTCCGCTGATCGTGGTGAACTGCATAATACTCGGCAGGGCGGAGGGTTTCGCCAACAGGAATCCTGTCCTCAACTCGGTTGCCGATGCGATTGGAATGGGTATAGGGTTTACAATGGCCATGGTTGTTCTGGCTTCATTCCGTGAGCTGCTTGGAAACGGAACATTGCTTAATATCAATGTTCTTGGCGCAGCTTACCAGAATCAGCCGCTTCTCATAGCGATACTTGCTCCGGGAGCGTTCATCCTGCTGAGCTTCATACTTGGATTTTTCAACATCCTTGAAAAGCGTAAAGGAGGTCGTCAGTAATGAATTCAACAGTACTGCTTTCTGCCCTTCTGGCGACACCCGATTCCGGCAGCCAGGGGTTCGATCTCGGGAAAATGATGGCCATAATCATAGCTTCCATCTTCGTTAATAACTTCGTGCTGGCAAGATTCCTAGGCATCTGCCCCTTCCTTGGAGTATCCAAAGAGCTGGATTCCGCTGTCGGCATGGGGGCAGCGGTCATCTTCGTAATGACCCTGGCTACACTGGGGTCATGGGCTGCGTACAATCTGCTGCTGGTTCCCATGGGACTGACCTATCTCAGCACCATTGCGTTCATACTGATAATAGCATCCCTTGTGCAGCTGGTGGAGATGATACTGCAGAAATTCAGCCCTGCTCTCTACAGCGCTCTTGGCATCTTTCTGCCGCTGATCACAACCAATTGCGCTATACTGGGAGTCGCTGTACTCAATATCGATGAGAAGTACAGTCTTGGATACTCACTGATCAACGCGATCGCGGCTGGAATCGGCTTCACCCTTGCACTGATCCTGATGGCCGGTCTTCGGCAGAGACTCGAACTGGCAGATGTCCCTCCCGCTATGAAGGGGAAACCCGTCGCATTTCTGGTGGCCGGTATAATGTCCATCGCATTCCTCGGCTTTGCGGGATTGGGGGGATGAGATGAATATCCAGATGCTTATTCATGAAATACTTGTTTCAGGAGAGGAATCTCTGGCTGAATCAGTAGGCAATCCAGCTATCGTGCTTGGGCTAATGGGGCTTATCTTCGGACTGGGGCTGGCCTTTGCCGCGAAGAAACTTGCGGTAGAGAGGGACCCTCTTGTTGAAAAGATCAACAGTCTGCTGCCCGGAGCCAATTGCGGTGGATGCGGTTATCCAGGCTGCATGCAATTCGCTATAGCTGTGGCAGCGGGCGATGCTCCCGCGGATGGCTGCGTAGCTGCAAGCATTGAAATAAACCAGCAGGTTGCCGATGCGGTTGGAGGGGAAATATCTGACAGCGTGAAGTTGATAGCCCTTGTGCACTGCAACGGAGGCCATTCGGCAATGGATGAGTTCGAATATCATGGTCCCGCTGATTGCGTTTCCGCTGCAATGATCATGGGTGGCCAGAAGACATGTTCCTACGGCTGTCTTGTATTTGGTGACTGCGTAACCGCCTGTCCCTTCGATGCGATCGAAATGGGAGAGAACGGTATACCTGTCGTTGACAAGGTCGCCTGCACCGGATGCGGCAAGTGTATTGAAGCCTGTCCCAAGAATATTATAGAACTGTGGCCCGTGAATCGGGAGGTTGTTGTAGCCTGTTCCAGCCTTGATAAGGGCGCTTTTGCCAGAAAAGCCTGTGCCATGGCTTGTATAGGATGCAGGAAATGTGAAAAGGCCTGTCCTGTAGATGCCATAACCGTTGATGATTTTCTGGCGGTGATCGATTCTGCGAAATGTATAAACTGCGGCCTTTGCGCTTCTGCGTGCCCCACTGGAGCCATACTCGATAATGCACCCGCAAGGCCCAGGGTTTACATAGATAGCAGCTGTATTGGATGCACACTGTGCGTGAAAGTCTGCCCGGTGAATGCAATCACCGGAGAATTGAAGGAGAGACATGTAGTGGAGAGTGACATCTGTATAGGCTGCGGTCTATGCATTCCAAAGTGTCCGAAGAATTCAATAAACATGATAGGAGTGAAATCCTATCAGCATGATAGGGATTGACGGGTATGGGTATGAAGGATTTGGAACTCAACGAAATATTGAGAAAACTGCCTGCAGTACATGAACTTGTAGAGGTAATACCAGGCGAGGGCGGGACACCGGCAACTATCCTTATGGCCTGCAGAAATGTGCTTGAGAACGAAAGAGCCGGAGTTCTTGAAGGGAAGGAACCTGAGACTTCTGAGAAGCTTCAGGAAAAAGTGCTTATCGAGCTTGATCGGATCACCTGTTCAAGCATGAAGAATGTTATCAACGCTACCGGAATAATTCTTCATACCGCCCTTGGAAGAGCCTGTCTGCCAGGCAGTGCTGTTGAAGCGGTCAGCAGAATTGCTCAGGGATACAGCGTTCTCCAGTGGGACTGCGAAACGGGAAGAAGGGGACACCGCGACATACATACGGAGAGGCTCATATGTGAACTCGCTGGGTCGGAAGCGGCAACTATCGCCAACAACAACGCGGGAGCCACTCTTCTGGTACTGACGGCCCTTGCCAGCGGGCGGGAAGTAATAGTATCCAGGGGACAGCTGGTTGAGATCGGCGGTTCCTTCAGGATTCCGGACGTGATGAAACAGAGTGGGGCCATCATGCATGAAGTTGGTTGCACGAACAGAACCCATCTTCGGGATTATCGCAGCGCGATTAACGAAAATACAGCGATAATCCTCCGCGTTCATCCTTCCAATTACAGGATAAGAGGGTTTACCGGAGAGGTTCCCCTTGAACAGCTTGTCGAACTTGGAGGGGAATTCGGTATTCCTGTTGTGGACGATCTGGGTGCCGGTTCCTACATTGATCTTTCGAATTTCGGTCTCCCTTCTGAACCAACTGTACAGAGCAGCATCGAAGCCGGAGCAGCGGTTGTTACAAGCTCGGGGGATAAGCTTATCGGCGGCCCCCAGGCTGGAATAATCACAGGCAGGAAGGAATACATTCAGAAGATCAGGAAACATCCCCTTGCCAGGGCTCTCAGAGTCGGGAAACTTACGATTGCCGCACTGGAAGCTTCTCTGATGCTGTTCAGGGAGAATATTGAATACATTGTAGACAATCATCCTCTTTACAGAATGTTCGCGGCTGATGTTGATGAACTCCGTTCGATGGCTGATGAGTTTCTCACTCTTCTGACACTGCCCGGTTCCTGTTCCGCATCGATTCAGGAAACTGACAGTTATGTGGGAAGCGGGTCACTTCCGGATCATGCCATTCCATCAGTCGGTGTAGGGCTTGACACCCCGGATAACGAGGTTCTGGCCAGGAAGCTCCGTCTTTCCAACCCGGCGGTTGCTTCGAGAATTGAAGACGGCCTTATCAAACTGGATATGAGAACGCTTCAGCCCGGTGAAATGGATATGCTCGCGTCACTGGTGAATTCAGCATTGCAGGAATTATGGGCGTAATAGTAGGTACCGCAGGCCATATTGACCATGGAAAGAGCCAGCTCGTCAAGTATCTGACGGGAAGCGATCCTGACAGACTCAAGGAAGAAAAGGAGCGGGGTATTACCATCGAGCTCGGGTATGTATTCATGCCCACTCCGGATGGTGGTCTCATCTCCTTTATCGACGTACCGGGACACGAGAGCTTCATCCGGCAGATGGTTGCCGGAACAGCTACCGTCGACTGTTTCCTGCTTGTTGTCGCGGCCGATGAGGGAATAATGCCTCAGACAAGAGAGCATCTCGATATTCTCCGGCTTCTTGGTGTTGAAAATGGTATCGTTGCCCTGACCAAGTGCGATCTTGTTGATGATGAAATGCAGGAACTGGTTGAATCCGAGATCGAAGAATATTTCGAAGATTCGGTGTTCAGTGGAACGCCTGTATACAGGGTATCTTCAATGACAGGCACAGGAATGGAGGAGATCAGAAAAGCTATCATCAGTCTTGCGGAAGAAACCGGTCAGAGGCAGACAGGAGACAGGTTCAGGCTGGACATTGACAGAGTTTTTGTCCTTGAAGGATTCGGAACGATCATTGCCGGTACAGCGATATCCGGCATCGTCTCGATCGGAGACGAACTTGAGCTTCAGCCCGGCTGCGGAAAATATCGAGTACGTTCCATGAGTGTAAACGCGAACAAGGGTGTTAAGACGGGAGTAGCGGGTGACAGGATCGCGCTCAACCTTGTTGGCCTTCACAAGGATGATGTTCAGAGGGGATCATGTGTCGCGGAACCCGGATACCTCCGGGTGAAGGGGAGCCTTGACACCACTCTGACTCTTCTGGAAACAGCAAAGCCCCTCAAGAAGTATCAGCGGGTAAGGCTGCATACCGGAACTGCGGAGGTTATGGCTCGCGCGGTTCCTGTTGAGGCCGATTTCATAAGCCCTGGAACAGCGGGATACGTTCATTTTCAGCTTGAAACACCTGTTGTTGCACTTCCTGGTGATAAATACGTTGTAAGAAATTATTCTCCGGTTATCACCATCGGCGGCGGCAGGATTCTTGAAGCCGGTACACGTAAAGTAAGGAAAAAGTACGCGCCGGAAAGAACAACTCATTTGATTGCATTGGAATCAGGTGATATTGAGAGCCTTCTTGAAGAGAAGCTTGAACATTCCGGAATAGAAGGCATTACGCTTAAAGACGCAGAAAAAAGCACTTCCCTTGCCGCGGATGATATTCTGAATACGCTCCTGGAAATGGAGAAGAAAGGTAGAGTTGAGCTTGTAAATGAGGGTTCAGCCCACCACGCGGTTAGAAAAATCCAATTCGATAAAGCCTGTGAAAGGCTTGTCTCAGGTTTTGTAAGGCACCATGAAAAGAATCCCGTCAGCCCCGGGCTGCAGCTTACGGAGCCATTCAGAATTCTGAAGGAATATCCCCGGTGGTTTTCAAAGGCAGTAGTAAACAGGCTGGTCGAATCAGGTGAACTTGAGAGAAGAGAGGCATGGCTTGCTCTGACCTCTCATCACAGAGAAATCCCGTCCGTGCACTCAGAGGCTGTTGATGGTGTAATCGCCAGGGTTGAAACAGGCGAGAATATGGGTCTCAGTCTTGCTGATTGTCAGAATTCCGCGCTTGTGAAGGCTCTTGTCGAGCGTGGAATGCTTTATGAACTGACCGGAGATGTACTGGTTACATCTGAGCGGGCTGAGGCTTTGATCGGGAAGGTGAAAGAAAGGTTCGGAGAAAGCGGTTTTTCACTGGGAGAACTGAGGGATTTCCTTGATGTTTCAAGGAAGGTTGCACTGAAATGGGCAGATTTCTTTGACAGCCGGGGCTGGACGATACGAAAAGGCGATAAACGATTCTGTAAACAATTTTAGTTTGCAGAGTTTACTTTTTTTCGTATGGTTCTCAGTCCATGATAACAACAGTAACTAACTGGAGGAAAGATGCATATTGCGGTTGTTGGAAGCGGTTATGTAGGACTTGTCGCGGCAACCTGTCTTTCGGAGATGGGTAACGATGTCATATGTGTTGATAACAATAGAGATAAGATAGGTAACCTTAACAGAGGTATCCTGCCCATATATGAGCCCGGTCTGAAACCCATGATAGAGCGTAACACCTTGGAGAATCGTCTTGTTTTTACTACTGATATCGCATTGGCCGTGAAAAAGAGCTCCATCATTTTCATAGCTGTAGGCACTCCTCCTGATGAGGATGGCTCGGCGGATCTGAAGCATGTGCTTGCTGTCGCTTCTGACATAGCGAAACACATGGATGGACCCAGAATAGTCGTAAATAAAAGCACCGTACCTGTCGGCACGGCGGACATTGTTATGGAGCATATCAGGAAAGAGACCGAACATCAGGTATACGTGGTGAGCAATCCTGAATTTCTTAAGGAGGGCTCAGCGATAGAGGATTTCATGAAGCCTGATAGAGTGGTGATCGGGACCGATTCCCATGAAGTCGCGGAGACGATGAAGGAACTTTACTCTCCCTTTGTCAGGACCAATAATCCTGTTCTTGTCATGAGCAATAGAAGTGCCGAGATGACAAAATACGTCGCCAACAGTCTGCTTGCTACCAGGATCTCCTTTATGAACGAAATTGCCAATATGTGCGATTCGGTTGGCGCCGATATTCATGACATAAGAATCGGGATCGGTTCCGACAGCAGGATCGGCTACAGTTTCCTGTTCCCCGGAGCCGGATTCGGCGGTTCCTGCTTCCCCAAGGATATCAGGGCGCTCCAGAAAACAGCGCTTGAGAATAGTATTGAACTAAGAGTGCTGAAAGCTGTAACTGACGTTAATCTGGACCAGAAAAAGCTTCTTGTAAGGAAGGTTGCCGACCATTTCGGAGATGATCTGAGTGGCCTCACAATAGGGGTATGGGGAATATCCTTCAAACCGAATACGGATGACATCAGGGAGGCTCCGGCTCTTACTGTTATAAAAGGGTTGCTTGAGAGGGGAGCAACGATAGCAGCCTACGATCCTCAGGCTATGGAAAACGCGTCAGAGGTGCTTGGCGATTCGGTAAGATACGCTTCATCCGTGTACGATGCGGTAACGGGAGCCGATGCAATGGTTCTTGTTACCGAGTGGACTGAGTTCAGAGAGCCTGATTTCCCAAGAATGGCTGAGATAATGAGAAAACCTGTTATCTTCGACGGCAGAAATGTATTCAACCCTGTAAAACTGAGAGAACTGGGCTTCACTTACTTCGGGATCGGGAGAAATGTATGAAATTCACTGATAGACTGAAAGGCTCTGGACATCCATCGGTAGCGATTATCGGCCTTGGCTATGTCGGGCTTCCGCTGGCCCTGGAATTCGTAACGGGCGGGTGCAAGGTTACCGGTATTGATGTAGATCAGGAAAAGCCGCGATTGATCGGAGAAGGCAGGAGTTACCTGAAGACTATCCCATCAGAGCGGGTCGCAGCTGCCGTGAAGACAGGCTTGATCGAATGCACAACCGATTTCTCGAAAATGAAGGAATCCGATGCCGTTATTATCTGCGTGCCTACTCCTCTGGGTAAATCCAGAGAACCCGATCTCAGTTATGTGATCAGTACCGGCAGAGAGGTTTCCAAATACCTCCAGCCCGGCCAATTGATCGTGCTTGAATCGACAACCTACCCCGGCACAACCCGGGAAGAGCTTGTGCCGATCCTGGAGGAAAGCGGTCTTAAGGCCGGAGAAGATTTCTTCGTTGCGTTCTCTCCAGAAAGGGAAGACCCGGGCAACAAGACATTCACTACCAGGACAATACCGAAACTTGTCGGCGCATTGACCGCAGAAGGCGCAGAGGCTGCGAGACTGGTCTACTCCTTTGCGGTTGACGATGTTGTAATGGTAAGCTCTCCCGAGGTTGCCGAGATGGCTAAGATAACCGAGAATACTTACAGAGCTGTCAACATTGCCCTTGTAAACGAGCTGAAAATGCTTGCTTCAAGGATGGATGTTGACATATGGGAAGTTATCAGGGCGGCATCAACAAAACCTTTCGGCTACACCCCCTTCTTCCCCGGACCGGGACTTGGGGGGCACTGTATTCCGATTGATCCCTTCTACCTTACCTGGAAAGCGCGCCAGTTCGGCATGCCGACCCGATTTATAGAGCTTGCGGGGGAGATTAATACCGCGATGCCCGCCTTCGTTGTGTCAACTATCACGAAGGCTCTCAACGAAAGACAGAAAAGCGTGAGCGGCAGCAGGATACTCATTCTTGGAATGGCTTACAAACCTGATATAGACGATATCCGGGAAACTCCTGCGCTCATGGTCATGGACCAGCTTCTGGAACTTGGCGCGGATGTTGATTACAACGATCCGTACGTCGGAAGTATCGGAGAAACCAGACAGACCCATCACAGACCGGTCTCGGTGGAGCTTACAGAGGATGTCCTCAGCGAGTTTGATTGTGTTGTTATCATTACCAATCACTCCTGTTACGATTATCAGTGGATAGTCGACAACGCATCCCTTATAATTGACACGAGAAATGCGTGCGCGGGATTGGCAGGGAGTAAGGAGAAAGTAGTAAAGGCATGAGAGTTTCCGTTGTTCTTGTGATTACAGCTGTTTTCGTTCTATACGCCTCAGGGCTTGAGGGATATACCGTCCCCGGCGTGGAGACCGATGAAGTCCTCATGAGCATTCACGTGTGGGGAGAAGTGAGAAATCCCGGCACGTACCTTGTTCCCGTCGGCGCCGACCTGATTACGGGTATATCTGCTGCGGGGGGGCCAACTTCAAAGGCGAAACTCAGCGATGTAAGAATCGTTTATGAGGACAGCGATATTCGATATGATCTCAACCGGTTTCTGGATGCGGAGGGCGGCCCTGTTCCCGACCTCAATCCTGGAGCCACAATACACATACCAACCAGCAATTTTGAGTGGTGGAAGACCGCTATTGATTTCTCGTATAAGATCATAATAGCGGTGAACCTGATTTGGATAATGACTGAACGATGAATGACGATATTTTTCAGGAAGAGCGAGAATCTATAAACATTTCTGAGTACCTGTGGCTTCTGTATCATAATAAATGGATTGTTCTGGGATTTCTGATAGCTTCCATAACCGCCAGTATCTGGATGACTTCCAGAATAAAACCTGTATTCAGGTCGTCCGCCACGTTCATCTTCAATGTCAGCAGCAACATGACCCAGGCGCTCAATATATCGAACGTGTTATGGTTCGAGATGGATCCCATGCGGAACAACCAGATACAGCTGATTCACAGCAGAAACATGGCTGAGTCGGTAGCCGATTCGATTCTGAAGTCACCTAACTCGGACAGTCTGCTGGCTATCCTTTACTACGATCTGGAAGTACCGCAGAGCAATCTCAGAGGTTCACTTATCGGAATGATCAGGGGCAGTATTTCCATCAGTATTATGAAGGATACCGATTTCTTCGTTCTTTCCGCGACCGGTTATTCTCCCTGGGCTGCAGCCACAATGACTAACCTTGTAGTTCAGACATACTACAGAAAAAATCTCGCTGATACCCGCGGAGAGAACACATTGGTTAAGGAATTCCTTGCTGAGCAGCTTGATATCATGGAGACGGTGCTTTCTGAGTCTGAGGATTCCCTGACCATGTTCAAGGAGGAACATGGAATAGTAAGCCTGAGTACCGAAACAGCTCAGATCGTAAGAAATCTGTCAACATTCGAAACCGCGGCAGCTACATCAAGGACTGAACAGGGAGCCCTGCAGGCGCAGAAGACCTATTACTCAGATCAGCTTGAGACCGGTCGCGCCGGTTTAGCTGAGGATATTGCCAACCTGAATACTGCCTTCATCGCTCAGCTTGAAAGCGATATAGCAACACTTGAATCCTCCAGGGCCTCACTGATGTCCCGGGGCGGCACAGAGGATGACGATGTTATAAAGGATCTTGACCGTCAGATCTCCGTCAGAAGGGAAGCCCTTACGCAGGCGCTTGGGGAAGCCGCTTACAGTCAGTATCCCCAGAATCCAGCCCAGTCTCTTCAGGGAATAGTATCACAACTCGTAACGGTTGAATCGCAGCTCAGGGCTGAGAGGATCAGGGAATCTGTTCTAAGAAGTATTATCCGGGAAATCGAAGACAACATCTCGGTTCTTCCTGAGCTGGAACTGAGACTTCTCAGGCTCGAACGAAACTGGAGAGTGAGTGAAGATATCTACCTTCTGCTCAGAACCAGGTGGGAAGAAGTCAGAATCGCAGAAGCGGGTCAGATCGGTAATGTAACAATAGTCGACACAGCTCTTCCCGGCAGTATGATCAAACCCAATAAAAGACGAAATCTGATCCTGGGAATATTCGCGGGACTGGCCGCTGGAATAGGTTTCATATTCCTGAAGGAGCAGCTCGATTCTTCCATCAAGAACCCCGAGGATATCGAGAATCTGGGCATTCCTGTTATCGGTGTGATACCGAAGGTGCCCAGGTCCGATGTCAATATTCCCGGGGGCAAACAGGGGTTGATAATGGTGACCGCTCCGAGACAGGCTGCCAGCGAGGCGTACAGAGATCTCAGAACAAGCCTTCGCTTCAGCGCCATTGAGGAGGGGGTACACTCGATTCTGGTTACCAGCGCCGGCCCCGGGGAAGGCAAATCCACTACAGCTGGAAACCTTGCTGTAGCCATTGCTCAGGCCGGATTGAGGGTTCTTATTGTGGATACTGACCTGAGACGCCCCGTGATGCATAAGATGTTCGGCTTTAAACAGGAGCCCGGTTTTTCTGAAACGGTAACCGGTATGATTCCGCTGGAAGAAGCTGTCAACAGCACGGGTATAGAGAATCTCTCAGTTCTTACATCCGGGCATATGCCGCATAATCCCTCGGAATTACTCGGCAGCGGAAAATTCAGGAATCTTCATGCATTATTGAAAAAGAACTACGACATGATTATTTTCGACAGCCCTCCGATTGCGGTCGTTACCGATCCTGTTGTGATGAGTCCAGAAGTCGATGCCACACTTATGGTTGTGGGTGTTAAAAAGATCGACAGGAGGGTGCTCAAGTCAGCATGGGAAAAACTTCAGAGGGGGGCCGGCCACAGTGTTGGCGCCGTTCTGAATGGATTTGATCCCCTGAACACCTATACCTCATACAGTTACTACACCTACAAGTATCACTATTACTACCATGATAAAAAGAAATAAAGCATAAAAATCATCACCTGAAAATGATCTGAATTATCATCATGGAAGTGGTCAGATCAATGTAGACTCTGTCATCAAGGTAACATGATACGTATGCAAGGCTGGCTGCCATTGGGAACAATAGTAACACTTATGGGACCGCTCCCGACAGCCTTCTATATGCAGCCCGGTTTTCGTTTTTCTGATGGAATTCCTGAAAAGACCGATCAATTCTGCAGCTTATCCTGAAGAACTACTGATACACGAAGAAAATCTGCCTGAATAATTGTAAAATCTTTGTCAAAATGCAGAATTTGAATTTGTCAAATAATATGCTTTATCATCGGCTTTAATTCGTCAGCAATGTTTATTACAGATATCTTCATATCCGGATGCGCGCTGGCATATACTCTGAATATCTCATCCGAAAAAGCCTGACCAAGCATTCTTACTCCCTGAAAATCCAGTGCGATTTCTCTGAATTCTCCAAGTCCTGCCATTATGCGTCTTGCAAGAGATCGACTTTGAGGAGCAGTTGAGTAGAGAGAAATCCGTATGGATGTTTTCCTGAAACTGAAATCGTATTCCTCGGGTGAGTACTTGCTGAAAACACTCCGTAATGATTCTCTGCTGTTTCTGGAAATATCGAATTCGATAAATGTACCTTTCATTCTCCTGATCTTCTCAAGGATTGCATCACCGCGTGTGTTATCAAATATCAACTTTGACCCATTTGCAGAAATTGAGAATCTGCCTGCACATCTCCTTGTGAAGAACAGGCCTTCTCCAGTATGTCCTGCTGGAGACGTTGTTTTTCTACCTTTCAGTACTTCATGCACCGCGCTTTGAATAAGATTCAAATTCATCCCGTTCCGGATCGATTCAAAAGCTCCGATTCCCCAATCCCTTACTGAGAATCCGCAGTTGTATTCTCCCAAGAATGTTTCGATTTCTGCACGGCTACCCAGCGAATGTTCGATGGCATTGTTGACCATTTCAGTGAATGCGTATTGATAAATATCAAACACATTAAGAGTAACTTTTCTATTCAGATTCATTATCTGTGACATTTCGTTGAAAAGGTCATGTTCCTCAATTGTTCCTATTTTAAAACGGTGAGTCCAGTTTCTACAAAGTGCTTCTGATCCGTCAGTTTCTGCAAGTGTATAGACAGCGCTCCTTGTTCTGCCGGACTTTGTTACTCGACCTTCCAGGACCAGTTTCTTGAGATGGTAATTGACAACTTGCCTGGATATTCCAAGAATCCTTGCAATATCAGATCCAGACAATGAGCCGCTATTCTTAAAACATATAAGTATTTGTGTTATTGTATCCATCGGTAAAATATAAACATTGTCAAATAATTGTCAAAATTATAATTTTCACATTGTCAAAAACACGGAACAAAGTTTCCTGACAGCCAACTAGCAGTAACAAACAAGTAAAATAATGAGAAAAGAGATTTACTGCTTCGTTTTCCCGTGTTTCGAAATTCCTATCTTGAAGGAGCCTATACTGCTTTGAGTATTGGGAGGGTTAAGAATGTTACCTGTTGGGATTGCGTCCGTAGGTTCTTGGACAAAAATCAAGGGATTTCGATGTGTCTATCAAAGTGGACCAGTAAATCCAACGATATTTTGAGCAATAGACGATTGAATAGAAGTCCTCGAAAACTACCTATCGTGGTTCGTCGGAGGCACTGTACGGTATATCCTCTATAACAGTGGAGATTCATCCGCTCAATTCTGAATGACTGCGCACGTCGCTTAAATTATTACCCAACAATAATATATAGTATTACTTCTTTTTTTCTATGGATTTGTGTGGGATATAATCCCATAAAATGGGTTGACAGTGGGAAATTGTGGGATAGAATTGATCTGGAGGGTAGCCTATGAATGATTACACAGGGAAGCACATACATACGCTTGACGATAAAGGCCGGGTAAGCGTACCCGCCCAGTTTCGAAAGCAGCTGCCCAGAGAAGGCCTTTTCATCGGGAAGGGTATGGAGGGAAGTCTTATTCTCTACCCGCCGGAGAAGTGGCAGAAAGTCAGGGACGGGCTTGCTTCGCTCTCCAGGAACATCAAAAAAAACAGGGACATTATTCGCGAGTTCTCCCAGTACATTCGACCTGTGAATATAGACGGTCAGGGCAGGATAACCATTCCTTCCGACCTGATCGAGGTTTCCGGAATGACCCATGAAATCGTTTTCATCGGTCTGCTTGATTCAATCGAACTATGGGCTGCCCAGCGGTACGCTGGACGGGAAAAGGAACAGGTATCCTCTCTGGAAGAAGCCATTGAGGAAATCGACATAGATATCTACTGAGTTTTCATCTATCCCTTTTCAGGAGGCCTGGTTTCAATGCGCGAAGAAAAACCTGCGGAAGACAGTCAGGAAAGTCCCTGCAATGGAATAGATAAGCCGTATCATGTGCCGGTGATGGCCGATGAGGTGGCTGAGTTTTTTGCAGGCGGCCTGAATGAAGGTCTTCTTGTGGATGGAACAGCCGGAGCAGGGGGGCACCTGGAAATGCTTTCCAGAGCTTTGCCCCGTATGAGCTTTCTTGCAGTTGATCGCGATCCCGCAGCCGTATCAATCCTCAGAAGCAGGTTCAGCGATAATCCTGATATAACCGTGCGGCAGGGGAGTTATACGGAAATACCTGAAATCATAAACGAATTGGGTTTAAGGAAAGCATCCGCCGCTCTTTTTGATCTGGGTCTTTCATCAATTCAGCTTGATGATCCGTCAAGGGGGTTCTCCTACAGGTATGAAGGCCCCCTGGATATGAGATTTGATGATTCTACAGGTAAAACAGCGGCGGAACTGCTGAACGGAATATCCGAAAAAGAGATAGCCGATATCATCTACAAGTACGGCGAAGAGGGCAGAAGCAGGAGGATAGCAAAGGCGATAGCACGAAACCGACCTGTTAATACAACCCTTGAACTTGCTGAGATAATCAATACCTCGATTAGAAGTAGAAGAAATTCCTTTAAAATACTCTCCAGAGTCTTCCAGGCTCTCAGGATAGCTGTAAACGGGGAGCTTGATCAGCTTGAAAGGCTGATTGATGGCCTGGAGGGCTGGACTGAGGTTGGCGCTCGAATCGCGTTTATCACGTTTCACTCCATCGAGGACAGGAAAATAAAGTTGCTGTTCAGAGATACCCCCGGGTATCGGCAGCATTCTCCCCGATGGGTTGTTCCCGGTGAGGATGAGGTACGGAAAAACAGCAGGGCAAGGTCAGCAAGGCTTCGTATGGGGATAAGGACATGAAAACCGGAGTGCGCAGAATTCTTCAGGTGATCGCTGGCGGGGTTCTTCTTCTGCTCGTGCTTGAAGCGGGTGTTTACAACTGGAGGCTGGTGCTTTCGATGAGATATAGGAACCTCGCGGAATTGAATCATCAGCTCAGCTGGAGAAGGGATGAGCTTCAGGTGGAGAGGGCAGCTCTTCTTACCCCTGAGAGGCTTCAAAGGGTCGGTCGAGAGCTGGGATTGGCGCCTGTGTCACTCGAACATTTTACAGTTCTTCGGCTGTATCCTGACGCATCCGGAGGTGAGCAGTATGTCTGCATGGAACAGTGAGATCTCCCCGGAGCGGCGTTCTGCCAGGCTGAAGATGGTTATGATTTCAGCATTGATAGGCTTTCTGATCGTTGCCGGACGGCTGGTCAATATCCAGATCGTACATCATCGGCACTATGCAGATGCAGCGTGCAATCAGCATACGACCCAGATCGATGTCGAAGCCAGGAGGGGAAGGATACTGGACAGAAACGGCTACCTTCTGGCCGGGAACAGAACAGTTGCAACTTTCCAGGTCTACTGGCCTGAAGTTCCCCCGGAAGAAACTGCTCTGATCGATACTCTTCTGCAGCGACTTGGCGAGCATTCACGGGTGAAACTCCCTGCTGAAAGACGTTCTGGTAATCAGATACTTGCAATCGATGTTCCATATCAGGAAGCCCTGCTTCTTACGAATTCGGGTTTACCCGCAGGTGTAAGCGTTGATGTGGGGCAGGAGCGGACTTATCCCATGGGTGATATGGCAGCCGGGATCATAGGAAGGTTTACAGCCGAGAATGCAGAAGGAATAGAGCAATGGTTCAATTCCGACCTGCAGGGGGTCGATGGCAGGTTGTTCATAGAGAGAAGTGCCACAGGCAGATACAATCTCACCGACCCCGAGGCGGACAATATCCATGCTGTAGATGGCCGTGACATTATGCTGACCATAGACGCAAGATTCCAGTGCATCATCATGGAGGAGCTGGAAAGCGCAATGGACCGATTCAACAGCGACTGGGCAGCTGCAGTGCTGATAGATCCGACCAATGGAGAGGTGCTCGCAGCCGGCAGCGTGCCGATCAGAGCCCAGAACGGGTCCCTCGCCATGAATCACTGCTTCCAGGGCTATCATGAGCCGGGCTCAACATTCAAGATCGTTACCTACGCTGCCTGCATCGAGGAGGGCGTGATAGGTGAAAATGACATTTTCAACTGCAGTGACGGGTACATCGACGTCGCGGGGGACAGTATATCCGACGCTCATGAGATGGGTATCCTCAGTCGTGACGAGATCATTATCAATTCAAGCAATGTGGGTATCGTGATGCTTTCCCGCCTTCTTTCAGACACTACCCTCTGTGATTACTGCAGTCTTTTTGGATTCGGCCTGAAGACAATGATCGAGTATCCTGACGAATCGAGAGGATTATTACCGGTTCCCGGATCTCACGGATGGTCAGGAGTGTCATCAGCGCAGATCGCCATTGGCCAGGAAGTAACGGTTACTCCCATTCAGCTCGCACTGTTGTACGGTGTCATAGCGAATGGAGGAACTCTGTATTACCCGAGATTGCTGGAAGCCTGCCGTGATGGAGATCGATGGGTACGGGAAGAATCAATCGTACGATCCCATCCTATATCACCCGAAACAGCGGAGACAGTGCGGCGCACACTGAGAGCTGTCGTTGAGGAAGGAACCGGTGCAAGTGCTGCAGTTGATGGCGTTGCAATTGGAGGTAAGACCGGCACCGCTGAGCGGCTGAGTGGCAGCAGCGATTATCTGAGTGCATTCGTGGGAATGGTTCCTGCCGAGAATCCCAGTTTTGTACTCGTCGTGATAATAGACGGCCCGGATTACGAGTACCGGTGGGGAAGCTCCTCGGCAGCGCCGGTGTTCGCGGATATGACCTCGAGAATTCTTGCCGTTGAACCTGAACTGGCCCTGGGCCCGGGAAGAGAGGAAGAGAACCTTATGGCGGGTGTGCTCGAATGATCCTGTCGGATCTTCTAAGGAATACCCGGGTTCGGATCCCCGGGAATCTTGCCCCGGTGGAGATAACTTCAGTTGAGGAAGATTCCAGAAATGTCACAGCAGGATCCCTCTTTGTGGCGCTCAGGGGTTTTGAGACGGACGGACATATTCACATAAAGCAGGCTCTGGACAGCGGAGCAGCGGCTGTACTGGCGGAGCGGCAGGTTTCGGACGATCAAAGGATATGCGTGAATCCCGATCATGATAACAGGGGGATTCTGTCACTGATCGCCGCGCGGTTCTACGATTATCCCTGGGATGAGCTTGTTACAATTGGCATAACCGGTACAAACGGAAAAACATCCACCGCAAGAATGCTTCACTGGATATTGGAAAAACACGATATGCAGAGCGGTATCATGGGAACAATCGGTCATCTCATCGGCGGGAAGAATGTAAAGGCGAACATGACGACGCCGGGTGCCCTGGTTACTGCAGGAATGATGAGGGAAATGATTCAGAAGGGTGACAGATGCTGCATAATGGAAGTATCGAGTCATGCCCTTTCTCTCAGCAGAGTTGATGAAGTAAGGTTTGACGCGGCGCTTTTCACCAACATATCGCAGGATCATCTGGATTTTCATCAGAGCATGGAGGAGTATCTCAACTGCAAGAAGCACCTTTTTGATCTGCTCAAGGTAAATGGAACTTCGATCATCGGTACCTACTCAGCCGGATTCCCGTCGATAGATTGTGCGGTGACCTTCGGACCCCGGGAAAACGACACTTATCGGATCAGTGATATCTCCGGTGAGCTGGGCAGGATTTCCTTCCTGTTTCAGACGGATGGAACTTCGATTCCGGTTGAGATGAGCATTCCCGGCAAGTTCAACACCTTCAATGCCGCAGGCGCTCTGGCGGCAGCGATTGAACTGGGTGTCGATCCTTTGTCCGCATCGAAAAGCCTCAAAGATTTTCCGGGTGTGCCCGGAAGATTCCAGTCCGTAAGCCTGGGACAGGATTTTCTTGTCGCGGTTGATTACGCTCATACGCCCGATGCGCTTGAGCGGATACTGCGGCAGGCTTCGGAGCTGACTGAGAACAGAGTAATAATTGTCTTTGGCGCAGGTGGCGACAGGGATTCATCCAAGCGTCCGCTCATGGGGCACATAGCGGAAAATATCGCGGATATCGTAATTATTACAAGTGATAATCCCAGGACCGAAGCGCCGGATTCAATTATCGGCGACATCGTTGCCGGGTTAAGTTCGACACCTCAATGCCTGGTGATCGTGGAACCGGACAGGCGGACAGCCATAAGGTCTGCAATCAGCGTCGCTGAAGCTGGAGATGTAGTAATCATTGCCGGTAAGGGGCATGAAGACTATCAGATCCTGGGGAAGAAGAGAATTCATTTCGATGATCGTGAGGAGGCCGCAGCAGCATTGGAAGAGGTGCTGGAATGATGCGTCTGGGTGACATCGCTCTCGCTGCAGGTGGCTGGGTCGCCCCCGGAAGCGTTGACAGGGTAGTTACCCGCACGGTGATCGATTCAAGGGATTCCAGCAGGGATTGCCTGTTCTTCGCCCTCGGGGGAAGCAGCGCTGATGGGCACCTGTACGTTGATAATGTACTCCAGGACAATGGTATGGCGGTAGTTTCCCGTGGGAATAAGCGTGAAGGGGTCATCCTTGTTGAAAGTGTTGAGCAGGCTCTTCTTGATGCCGCTGAATGGAGAAGAGGCAATATCAGTTCAAGGGTTATAGCAATTACCGGTTCCAGCGGTAAAACAACCACCAGATTGTTCCTCACCGCTGCGCTTGAATGCAGTTACAGCGTATACAGCACCAGAGGGAACCTGAATAATCATCTGGGCATGCCTCTTACCATTCTTAACGCTCCCGAAGAGGATCCCGATATCATCATCCTTGAACTTGGCATGAACCATGCAGGCGAACTGCTGCTTCTGGGCGAGGTCGCCTCTCCAACAGATTGTCTGGTAACCAATATTGGATATGCTCACATGGAGTTCTTCAATACCATTGATGACATAGCAAGAGCCAAGGCTGAACTTATAAGGACAACTGTTCCCGGTGGAATATGCGTAATACCCGTTGATGAGGAAATCCTTAAAAGCACTGCTCACCTTGCAGGATTGAATATCAGGTATTTCGGAGATGGCGGTGACGCGTGGTTCGAACAGGAAGACGGCACATGCATAATTTACCCCTATAAGTTAAAGCTGGAACTGCAGTTTGAGGGCAGTCACAACATGATGAACGCAATCTCGGCGGTACTGATGGCGGACACATTGAATGTTCAGCCTGACAGGGCAATTAGAGCGATAGCGGATGTCGCTCCTTTCAAGGGAAGGGGCAGGATCGTCAGAGCGGGCGGGATCACCATCCTTGATGAGAGTTACAATGCAAATCCTGATTCCACAAGAGCATGCCTTGCAGTACTTGAAGGGATAAAGGGAAGCAGAGGGGCAGTTCTGGGCGACATGCGGGAATTGGGCAAGGATGCGCCCGGCTTCCACAGGGAGATACTGAAGAAGGCGGACAGCATAGGGCTGGATTTCATGATCCTGACCGGGGAATTGTACGATTCAGTAAAGGCCGCCGCGGTGAGGACAAGGATATTTTTGGCTGAAGACTGGCAAGAAGCCCTGAGGATACTGAAGGATAATGCTCCTTCCGAATGCACCGTGCTTGTAAAGGGCTCAAACTCACTGAAACTCAGTGAACTGGTTCGTTCCATGGAGGAGGGTATCTGATGCTTTACTGGATACTGTACCCGCTGAGGGAATCCGTATCCCTTTTCAACCTGTTCGGTTATATCACTTTCCGTGCTGCAGGAGCCACAGTTACCGCTATGATCATCGCATTCGCCGCAGGCCCTTTTGTGATCAGGTTTCTTAAAAAGCACCAGATCGGGCAGACCGTCCGGGACGATGGTCCACAGAGTCACCTAAAGAAGGAGGGCACCCCCACTATGGGAGGTCTTCTCATTCTTCTATCTGTTCTGATTCCGGTACTGTTGTGGGGGATGCTCGATAATCGTTACCTGTTAGTTGTTCTTATTTCAACGATATGGATGGGTCTTATCGGGCTGCTGGATGATTATCTGAAAGTGGTCAGGCACTGTTCAAAGGGACTTATAGGAAGATATAAGCTGGCAGGGCAGTTTATCATCGGAATCGCTCTTGGCGCATGGCTCTGTTTCAGCCCTGTAACATCCGGTGCGAATGCGCCTGATCTCACCATTCTGCCGTCTGTGCGTGCAGTAGATCTGGAATCCTCCGAGGGTATAAATATTGCATCCACCGAGACCACAGTTCCGTTTTTCAAGCATATCAGGCTTGATCTGGGACTGTTTTACATAGTATTTGTCGCTCTGGTGCTTGCCGGAACCGCTAATGCTGTCAACCTTACCGATGGTCTGGACGGGCTCGCAACCGGGGTCAGTCTGATATCGATAATGACATTCGGTTTGATGGCATACCTTCTCGGACATGTGAATTTCGCCGATTACCTGCAGTTTTCCTACCTGCCCGGGGTGGGAGAAGTGTCAGTATTTGCCGGGGCGATGGCAGGGGCGTGCCTGGGTTTCCTCTGGTTCAATGCGCCTCCAGCATCGATTTTCATGGGTGATACCGGGTCTCTTGCTCTGGGCGGCGCCATAGGCTCCATGGCGGTAGTAACGAAGAACGAACTTCTTCTCTTCCTTGTTGGTGGAATTTTCGTTGCGGAGGTGTTCAGTGTGGTTCTGCAGGTCAGCTGGTTCAAGAGAACCGGAAAAAGGATTTTTCGTATGGCGCCCATCCATCACCATTTTGAGCTGTGCGGGTGGATGGAAAGCAAAGTTGTTGTCCGATTCTGGATAATAGCGGCGATTCTAGGGCTTCTGGGATTAACAACACTGAAGATAAGGTAAGATATGGGATACTGGACCGATGGTAAAAAAGAGATCGGAGTATTCGGGCTAGGGAGGAGCGGAAGAGCCGCGGCAGCGCTCCTGCGCCTCAGAGGTTTCTCGGTAACAGGTCTTGACGACAGGGATGATGTTCCGGCCTGCCCTGACTGCAGCCGGATGGTGACCGGGAACGAACTGAAAAACTGTCTCAGCGGTCTTGACGGTATCGTAATAAGTCCCGGTATTGATCCCGCATTACCTCTACCCTCGGCAGCAAGGGAACTCGGCCTTCCTTTAATAGGAGAGATCGAGCTTGCCTTCCGCAACACTGATATACCTGTTCTGGCAATTACCGGTTCTAATGGAAAAACAACTACCGCTGAATGGCTGGGATATACACTCAGGAAAGCTGGCCTGAACGTATGCGTAGCCGGTAATACCGGTTATCCATTCTGCAGGGCGGTTTTGGAGAATCCTGATGCTGATTTCTTCTCTCTTGAAGTAAGCAGCTATCAGCTGCAGACTACAGAGACTTTCCGCCCTCTGGCCGCGGCAATACTCAATATCACACCGGATCATCTTCAACGTCATGGAGATCTAGAGGGATATATCAACGCTAAGGCAAGGATATTCATGAATCAGCATAACAGCGATCTGCTTGTCCTTAACAGGGATGATCCCGGATCGATACCTCTGGCCGGTAGGACCTCCGGGCTTGAATGGTACTTCGGTATTGGAGAAAGCCTTGAAGCAGGCGCCTTTTCAGAGGGGAATTCCATCTACTATTCGGATTCCAGAAGCAGCAAATTCGTGATTGACACAAGAGATATTTCTCTTTCCGGTCTTCATAACCTGTCAAATGCCCTGGCAGTTGTATGTCTCGCCGGCAAGGCCGGGCTTTCGACTGAACAGATGGTGATGGGGCTTTCATCCTTTCCCGGTGTCCCTCATAGAATTGAATGGATAAGAAAATACCGCGGTCTTTCCTTTGTGAACGACTCCAAATCTACGAACCCCGATTCTCTGAAAGTTGCTCTGAAGAGCATTTCGGAACCTGTCGTGCTGATTGCCGGGGGACTGGCCAAGGAAACTGATTACAGCCAGCTCAGAAGTCTGATAGCAGATCGGGTAAAAGTACTCATCCTGATAGGAGATGCTTCTGAGATGTTGGAAAACTGCTGGTCCGGCACAGCGCCGGTCTTCAGAGAAAGCGTAATGGAAAATGCCCTGAAACGGGCATTGGATCAGTCGGTGAATGGAGATGTTGTGCTGCTTAGTCCCGGATGCGCAAGTTTTGATCAGTACAGCAGTTTTGAAGAGCGGGGGGAGCACTTCCGGAAGCTCGTGGAGGATCTGAGTTGACATATCTCAACCCGTCCGGAGCCCGGAATGTCATGCTTGTTTCGGCGGTTCTGCTGCTTATTCTGGGGACTCTGGCAGTATTCACCGCCAGCTCGTTCAAATCGCTGCTGCTTACGAATTCAGAATCAAGTACGATCTTTCTGTTGCCTCACATCAAGAAGGTGCTCATTGGCATCGTTGCGGGAGTTCTGGCATGGATGATCCCGCCGGGCAAGCTCAAGAAAACTGCTCCGGTCCTCTACGTGCTGTCAGTAGCTATGCTGATACTTCTGGTGGTGCTCAGGGGTACGCACTGGGCGCCTGTAATCAATGGTTCCGCTAGATGGCTGGTTCTGTTCAGCGGTTTCCGGATAATGCCTTCAGAAATTGCGCGGATTGCATATGTGATCCTTGCCGCTTCCCTTGTTTCTGATGGTGTCATCCGCGCAAGGACTGGTGCAGGTGTTGTCTGGCTTACGGTTCTTGCCCTGATCCCGGCAGCTCTGGTCGCATCTCAGCCTGATTTTGCCGGAGGAATGTACATACTCCTTGTCATGGTTACAGTTCTGTTCCTTGCCGAATCCAGATTCAAGGATATGCTGGTTCTTTTCCTGCTCATGATCGCATTGGCTTCAGTGGTCGTTTTCTCGTCCGAATACAGAAGGGAAAGACTGGTCAGCTGGTTTTCCCCCGGAGATGCCGCGGAGGCGTCAACCTATCAGCCTGAGCAGGCCTGTATCGCACTGGGAAGCGGGGGGATAATGGGAAGGGGTATCGGCAGGGGCAGGCAGCAGAGAGGCTTTCTGCCCGAGGCGTTCTCGGATTACATATTTGCCGTTATAGGGGAGGAGTCAGGGTTTGCCGGTGTTCTTCTGATACTTACTCTGCTGCTCCTGCTGCTGCTGTCAGGCTGGACTATTGCAGAAAACGCTGATCACCTGTTCGGGTATCTGCTCGCGGGAGGCCTGATAGCCTCAATTGCTCTGGGGATGTTCATTCATATCGCAGTGGTTACCAGAATGTTTCCATCAACCGGTATGCCGCTTCCACTCGTGTCATGGGGAGGGTCTAATCTCATGGTTACCATCGGAACTCTGGGAATCGTATCAAGGGTTGCCAGTGAGGGGGTGCGGGGATGAACGTTGCCATAGCAGGAGGAGGCACCGGTGGTCACATAAGTCCTGCAATTGCCGTAGCTGAGGCCATCCGTGAGAGGTATCCGGATACCAGTATCGATTTCATAGCTACCCCCCGGCCTGTTGACAGGAGAATGTACCAGCAATTCGGCGATGCAGTACATATATTGAACCCTCCACGGATCGACAGAGGTATACTGGATGTTGCGTTGCTGCCTTTCAGGGCTGGCCGGGAATTCTTCAAGACAAGGAAACTGCTCCGCAAGCTGGGATCTTCCGTGCTTTTTGCCACAGGAGGCTATCCGTCCTTTTTCCCGGTTGTAGCTGCGCGCAGCCTGGGTATTCCCTCAATAATACATGAGTCGAACAGTATCCCCGGAAGGGCGAACAGATTGGCTTCCCGTTTTTCGGATAAAGTGCTTACAGGCTTCCCTTCGGCCACTTCGGGCTTTAGAAGAAGAGCTGTTCACTCCGGAAATCCTGTCAGGCTTTCACTTCAGAAATACGACAGAGGTTATGCCAGGGAGAAACTGGATATTCCTGATGGCATTCCGGTTGTGCTTTTTCTTGGCGGAAGCCAGGGCGCCAGAGCGATAAACGATACAGCTCTTAAGGCTCCGGAAAATGTGTACGTGCTTCTTCAGTGCGGCAGCAGAGATAAGAAAAGAATCAGTGAAGAATCATCCGATCTTCAGATGATTCAGGCAATCGATTTTGTGGATGATCCCGCGCTTCTCTACTCGGCTGCTGATATTGCGGTGGCTCGCTCGGGGGCGATGACCGTCGCGGAATTGACATGGTTCAGAATCCCCTCTGTTTATATACCGTACCCGTTCGCCGCTGATGATCATCAGAAATGGAACGCCCTGGAGATAGCAGACAAGGGAGGAGCTCTGGTTTCCTTTCAGGAGAGTACCGATGCCGATGCTCTCTGGAAAACCATAAGCAGTCTGCTTGAAGATGAATTGACGATTCAGAGAATGAAATCCTCTCTGGAGGGAATAATGCCTGTCAATCCGGCAGGCACCATCGCGGAAATCGTGATCAGCACTGCAGAGGAGGGTTCGTAATGTCCACCAGTGTGCATCTCATAGGGATCTGCGGCAGCGGAATGAGTTCTCTGGCCCTCTGGTATCGATATCGCGGTTTTGAAGTAAGCGGATGCGATAGAAATCCAGGGGAGAATCTTCCCGAACTGCTGAGCGCAGAGATAACTGTCTTGGATAAGCACGACCCTGTTCATGTTGAAAAAGTCGACAGAATCGTTTACAGCGCCGCTATTCCTGTTGATCACCCTGAGATCATGAGCGCCAGAGGAAAAGGGATTCCCGTGCTGCGCAGAAGTGAAGCCCTCGCTGAACTTGCAAATGATTCTCACCTGCTGGCAGTGGCCGGTGCCCACGGCAAGACGACCACAACTGCCATGACAGGATGGATACTGCAGGAAACCGGGCACGATCCGACGGTCATGGTTGGTGGGAAAGTCAGCGCATGGGGCGGGAATTTCAGGCCCGGATCCATACTGACGGTTGTTGAAGCCGATGAATATGACAGAGCGTTTCTGAGGCTAAGGCCTGTATCGGCTGCTGTTACGTCCTTCGCAATAGAACATCTGGAGTGTTACGGTACTCCTGCCGCGCTGTCGGTGGCATTCGGTGTGTTCCTTGAAATGACCCGTCCGGGCGGAACGGCAATTGTTCCTTTCATTAACAGAGATCTGGCGAAATGGGCCGGAAGAATTGAAAGAAATGTAATCACAACAGGGCTGGAAGGTTCAGTGTTCTGCAGGCCTCTGGAAACTGATAAATGGCGGCAGAAATACATAATCGATGGAATTCGAGGGTATCTGCCTCTTCCGGGGAATCACAATCTGAGAAATGCCGAGACAGCTATTGCCCTCGCGTCAACAGCAGGTGTTGAAACTGAAGATTCGGTACGGGCCCTTGAATCTTTTCCAGGGGTATCCAGACGGCTTGAGCGGATCGGAACCTTCGGTTCAGCGGTTGTCCTGTCTGATTACGCGCATCATCCTGATGAGATTGAAGCTGCCCTTCAGGGGATTTCCCAGGTATCAGAGGGAAAAACCGTTGTTGTTTTCCAACCGCATCTTTATTCCAGAACCGCAGTTCAGTACGAGGCTGCGGGTATAGCGCTCAGCAGGGCTGACCGGGTGCTTGTTCTGCCCATTTATCCGGCAAGGGAAAAACCGATGCCGGGTGTCACCAGCCGGTTGGTGGTTGACGCGTCAGTAAGAGCAGGAGGCAATTGCAGGTTATGCATGCCCGACGATTTGAGGAAACTCCTTATGGAGATAGAGGCTGAAATAATAGTATTCATGGGGGCAGGCAGTATTGATTCGCTTGCGAGGAGGTTGTGCGACAATGGGCATTGAGCAGAAGAGCCTCATAGCTGAGATAGAATGGTCACAGATTAGAGGAGAATACTGGATGTATTTGACGATAATATGTGATCATTCTAGCCAGATATGGGGTTTCTTATGCCGATGCTGCATTATCGGACAGCCTCCTGGAGAGCTTGTGGAGGACGCTGAATGAAGGGGCGACGGAGGGCTGCATTCTGGGTGTTACTTGTTTCAGGGCTCTCGGCCTTTGCCATCGCCATGGGATACAGATGGTCCGAAAGGGGAGGCGCTTTCGATCTGGATACAGTGCGCATTAGAGGAGCGCGGCATTCCGACTCGTCTGCGATCTGCCAGGTGGTGAAGCCTTTGTTCGGGACATCTATCTGGCAGATAGACCCTGTTGAACTTCAGGATATGTTGTCCGATGTACCAGGTATCGATTCCGCGCATGTTAATCGGGTGCCCTTCAGCTGTCTCATACTTGAAATAAGAATCGCGGAACCTGTTTTCGCAGTAAGTGACTCATCCGGAGTTACAGCTGTTTCCTCCATTGGCGAGGTTCTTCCGCCTCGCTTTATTACCGACAGTCTACCTGTTGTTGAATCCCGGGAAAGGTTAGATCCAGCGGTTTCAAGGACACTTGCGGCATGGTTCAGGGCTTTCGACATGGAGTATGACTGTCTTCTATTCAGATATACGGACAGAGGATTATCTGTATTCGTTGGCGACGGATGTGAAGTGCTTCTTGGAAATGATCGACTTTCCGAAAGATGGGCTGGTTACCGGCAGCTTGCCTCTTCGCTGTCCGGTTCCGAGGCCTGCTATCAGGTGGATATGAGATACTCGAATCAGGCTGTTCTGAGAAAGTCGCAGGTAAATTCAGCATCTCAGGGGGGTGAAATATGAATCCTGAGATCTATGCCGGAGTTGATGTTGGCAGCAAGAACGTCATCTGTGTCGTAGCGGAGGTCGACGAAGAGGGAATACTCCATATAACCGGGGCAGGTCAGGCGTCCACTTCAGGCAGCGTAATCGAGGGTGTAATCGTGGACCTTTCGGGTGCTGCTGAAGCGGTATCCCAGGCTATAGAAGAAGCAGAATCGCTTTCATCATGGAAAATAATCGATACAGCCGTGTCGATAAGCGGATCCCATGTGAGAGGGTTCCCCGGGAGGGGAACGGTGAATGTCGAACGGGAGGATGAATTCGTTTCCGGAAAAGTGACCTGGATGGATATTGAAGATGCGGCTGAAACCGCACAGATGATCAAGCTGCCCAGGGAATCCATGGTTCTCCGGACGGAGAAATGCGGATATACAATAGATGGTTCCAGCAGATTGTCGCGGCCTCCAGTAGGTCTCCGGGCGGAGAGGCTTACAGCGGACATCTACATGGTAACCGCTGACAGAACTGCTGTTTTGAACCTTGAGCAGGTAATCCGTGATGCGGGGAAGAACGTTTCGGCGCTCTATCCCTCTGCATCTGCGTCCGCCAGGTCCGTTCTGACTCCGGATGAAATGGAAATAGGAGTAGTACTCGCTGATATCGGCGCTGATACAACCGATATTGCGGTATTCCATTCAGGTGTTCTGGCTCATCTCGCGGTTATTCCGTGCGGAGGCGAATCGATAACAAGAGCTCTGCAGCAGATTCGCATTCCCAGATACGAAGCTGAAAGACTGAAAAAGGAGTACATTGATCTGGCCCGCAGATCAAAAACACATGACACGGAAATTACGGTGAGTACCTTCGGTGGAAGGAGCACGATCCCCATCACAGATGAAGCTATTAATGAAATCGCATACAGAAGCGCGGGTAGTCTTATAGGAGACATTCTCTGTGAACTCAAGCAGGCTGGAATTCAGGAATCGGATCTGCCTGCGGGAATAGTTCTCTCCGGGGGGACGTCTTACCTTAGAGGATTAACCAGCATGGCATCCAGAATCATAGGCATACCGGTTGAAGTGGGAAGACCCGGTGGGATAGATATGTCCTCTTCTCTAATAGAAAGCGCTGAATTCGCCAATGCTGTGGGACTTGTTCTGCTTTCATATGAAGAGGATAGCGAATATGAGCAGAGGAAGATGTCGAACCCGCTTGGTAAAGCGGCGTTGCGAATAAAGGGATTGATAAGGAAACTCAGATAGTGAACAGGAGAGGAAAAATGATACCGCAAGAGGAAGGACCCAGGCTCCAGATAGTTGACGTGACCGAGGAATATCATGGCAAACCGAAGATAGTCGTGGTTGGTATCGGCGGATGTGGCTGCAACGCCATTGACAGGATGTTGAATGCTGACATTGTGGGCGTTGAGTATATCGCATTGAATACTGATCTTCAGGCACTGCAGAATTGCGAGCCGGATCTGAAAGTGCAACTCGGCCCCAAGCTTACCGGTGGTCTGGGGGCTGGCGGAAATGTTGAAACAGGAGAGAGTTCCGCTGAGGAGAGCAGAGATGAAATTGTCGAAAGCCTCCAGGATTGCAGCATGGTTTTCATTACTGCCGGCATGGGTGGAGGAACAGGCACCGGAGCAGCTCCCGTCGTGGCTCGCATCGCAAGGGAACTTAATGCCATCACTGTCGGAGTCGTAACCAGACCCTTCGAGATCGAGGGATCAGTTAAGAAAAACAGAGCCGAGCAGGGCATATCAGCACTGCGAAAAGAGGTTGATACCCTGATTGTCATCCCTAACGACAGCCTGCGCCGTGAAGCCGGTGATGATGAGACGCTGTGCAATGCTTTAGAGAGAGGCAACAGAACACTGAAGGATGCGGTGGAAGGTATTGCGAACATAATTTCATCTCCTGGTCTCATGAACCTGGATTTTCAGGATATCAAGAAGGTTATTACAACCGGTGGAGGCGCCATGATGGGCACAGGCTGCTGCAACGGTGAACACCGTGCTTCCGAAGCAGCAAGCAGAGCCATATCGGACCCGCTTCTGGAAAATGTATCGATTGAGGGCGCGCAGTCACTTCTTGTAAGTATTCAGGCTTCTTCAAGCATGAAATTCGCTGAGTTCCACGAGGCGGTAGAGGTCGTTACAAAGGCTGTAGGAGCGCAGGCTGATGTATCGCTGGGAACCAGTATAGTCGAAAGTATGGGTGATAAACTGAAAGTTACCGTCATTGCAACAGGTTTCGGCGAGATCGAAGATATGGAAATCGATTCAGTGGACCTCAGATTGCCTGAAAGTCTGAAATCTCAGAGTGCTTCAAGGGATATTGAGCGAGATAGAATCCCCTTCATTCTTGGAGCCGCCAGAACCGCCGGAAAGGAGGAAAGGAAAAAGCACCCGCCATTCTTCAGAAGTTAACCGGGCATGATAAATGATAGCATACCATGTATATAACAATATCATCTAGCGGTATTCGTTTCATTATCATATATTACCCGCATCTAAGAATGGAGGGTAACACGTATGAGCAGAAAACCTGCAGCCGAGTATTATGATGAACGTCGACGCAGGCTACTGGATAACGAGACATGTACTCATACCGTATCAAAGCAGGGGATCTTTGAAATAATCCTGGCTTCTCCCAGAGAATACAGCACCGCAATGTCCTCTCTCAGATTCCAGAGTATTTTCAGGCAGCTGGCTTCCTGGCCGGAAACCTGCTGTGAAAGGGCATTCTATCCCGATAAGGATGAGTTTCACTGGAGAAGCAGATACGGAAATCCCTCTATAACGCTTGAAACGGGCAAATCGATAAAACAGTGTGATCTGCTTGTTTTCACTTCTGACAGCGAAGATGACTATCTGAGAATCCTGGAGATGATGAAGCTTTCCGGCATCGAGCAGAGGGGCGAAGAAAGAGTCACTAAATGGCCCCTGGTTATTGCTGGAGGGACACCGGTTACGGCTAATCCACTACCTCTTTCACTGTTCATGGATGCCTTCGTAATAGGGGAAACAGAACCATCAATAGGCCCGGTTCTCGATACGATTAAAAGCCTCGGTGCACAGGGCGCATCAAAGAGGAAGCTCCTGCGGAGGCTTGCCGCACTGCCCGGGATGTACATTCCTTCAGTACACGATATACCTGGCAAAGTAAGCTCGATTATGCGTCAATGGGCAGGTTCTGATGGGATGGGAATGACCTCATTCATTCATTCTCCCGATTGTATCAACAGCGATGTAACACTGCTCGAGATATCCAGAGGATGTTCTTTCAACTGCAAGTTCTGTCAGCCTGGATATGTCAGTCTTCCGTATAGAGAATGCAAGCTTGAAGAGCTGGAAAATACTATTGCAAACCTGCCCGATATCAAGAAACTTGCTCTTCTCGGCAGTTCACCAAGATCCTATCCTGAGATTCGCAAGGTCATCAAGGCAGCTAAGAAACGGAATCTGGAGGTCATATTCTGCTCAAATAAGTATGAGGACCAGATTCATTCCAGCGAGATGCCTGATGATCTGAAGGAGAAATCCATCGTACTGTCTCCCGAGACTGGAACGGATTCCCTGAGGAGAGTTATCGGGAAGAAACTCAAAAACAGTCAGCTTTTCGAATCGGTCGAGAAATATTCCGATGAGACTGTAAAGAGTATCAGGATATATTTCATGATCGGTTTACCCTTCGAGACTGAAGCGGATAGAGTATCAATAGTTGATTTCGTTAAAGAGATCCGAAGTAGAACCACTCTGCCAATTCGTGTTAATATAAATCCTTTCATCCCAAAACCATGGACTGCATTTCAATGGACTTCGATGGCGGCTCCCACCAGCCTGAGGGAATGGATGGAATGGTTCGAACCCGAATTCAGGAAGATAAAAAGAGTCACTGTCATATACGGCGATCCACGTGAATCTCATATCAGAGCGCTTCTTGCAAGGGGAGATCACAGAACGAGCACCGCTCTTGAAGCGAAGCTTTCAGGTGTGGGATGGAATACCGCTTTCAAGAAAGCCGGTGTGAACATCAACTGGGTTCTGGAAGATATTGATCCGGATACATCTTTCGAATGGAGTTTCCTTAATATGGGTTTTGGCCACACAAGGCTTGCCCGGGAATACCACGCATCATTTTCTCTCAATCAGAACAGATTGAAGTCTCTGGAGAAGGAATCAGAACAAGAAGATTCTGATTAGATACCGATTATCTTTCCAATATGAAAAGCGGGAATGTCAGATTCATTCCCGCTTTTCTGATTAAAACGCTGGTTAGATTTTCTGATACTTACCCCTTTTAAGACAGCTGGTACATATCTTAACTTTCTTTGCCTTGCCGTCGACCAGTATCCTTGCATTCTGAAGGTTCGGTTTCCAGACATGTTTTGTATGTCTGTTAGAATGGCTGACTCGATTTCCAACTGAAGGCCCTTTACCACAGATATCACATTTCCATGACATTTCTTAACTCCTAATTGTATTTATATGATCCAAATAAGACTCAATTTAATAATTCAATTTCAGACATTTAGCAAGCCCCATTTTGTCAGGGGGTTGACAGATTCAATATAATTCCCATAATAAGCTTGTGTTATGCAGACTGCGGGGGCGACAGGTATCGACGGGTTCAGAAGCGGTTTGACGGTTGCATGTCGAGGTTATCCGCTGCCTCGTTAAACAGGCGGATAGAAATAACTGCCGCATAAATACGGCACGCTGTTCCGAATAACAGGAACAGCCGTCCTCCCTGGAATAGCTTTCCTTTCGGGGATTGGGCGGAAGAAGGAAAGCTGGCTGCGAAGCCCCGTTTCCAGACGTAAGCAGCGAGATTAAATGGGAGCTAGGTCTGACAAGGCCGACCGGAGCCGAATCAGAATGACATTAATCCGGACTAAACATGTAGAGCCGACAGATCCCTGATCTCGGACGCGGGTTCGAATCCCGCCGCCTCCACCATTTGAAAGACCATAAGATACTGTCATAAATCAGCATAGGGACTATCATGTATTTGAGTGGATCTTAACAAGGCACGCTCTGAATCCGTGAGAACAGTATTACCAATCTTCTCCACCAGTTCTTCTGAGATCATGCTCTCTTCGAGAAGTATTTTGAAAACAAGACCGGCAAATCTCTCAAATGGAAAACAAACATGTCTATTTCGACCCCTTGACCACAGCATAAAATCACAGTAAGTAATAATTGTTTCGAGGCTTCATTAAACAACAGGGGGGGGGAATGATGAAACTCGCACTAATCTCTATATTTATGATCGTATATGTAGCGATGCCGGTTAATTATGAAAATAGACATGGCGAACATTATTTTATGTATGACGATGAGCGGTGCTTTCCGATCATATGGGACACAAGAGGCACAACGAATCTACTCTGCGCCTACAATCAGTTTTATAACGATAGTTGGTCACAAGGACATGTTGATCTAGTTAATCTTTTCAGCGAGGCTAAATCGGCAGGTTTCACTGGGGTATCCTCAAGAGATCAGTATAACTTCGATGGAGTCGCAAATGCGGCAAATAGTGAGAATTTGCTCTTCTTTGGTGGCAAATTTATAACAGATTGTGAGCAGATCAATGAAAACTTGGATCGCGTTGATTTATTGGCTGATTGGAGTGCAAACTATAACGCTAACGGCGGCGACTTCGCTGGTGTAATCGCCTTTGATGAACCTGATCACAGGTGGAAGGAAGAGAATAATCCGTTCATACAGGCTCAGTGGGTCGACCTGGTCACCCGAGTTGGTGAAAAACTTAAATCAGTAGATATATCTTTTTCAAGCCTGTTGTGCAGATCTTCTGATGGTGACATTGATTGTATCGAGAAGTTCTGCCCACTACTTAGATTTTCCTATTTATAACGATTACCCGTTACGAACCCAAGATTTCAATGATCTCACTTCAACAGGTTTCGAGAATGTTATTTACGATTCCGAAACAGGTCACTACTCTATCCCTCTTCCTGATGGATTCGAACCAACTGGTTCATTCTGGGGCTCATTCTGGAATGATTCCGATGCAAAGAGATTTCCCGAGAGTGGATTTGTGCTTTACGATGACAGTGGTCAATATGTTACAGTATATCAGACTGGTCCGATATCTTCATCAAAACCTTTTACTGAACCTTGGGTATGTAGTGCAGAAAAAAGTGGATTGTTTCCATCTGGTCTGAATTTACCTGATGACGAGGAATTAATCTTTGTATCCAGGCTTAATATGAGTTCCAATGGGGGCCCTTTTGAACCTTTTGTAGCCGGTAGAGATTTTCTTTGTGCTGTTACCAATTCCGGGTATAATAAAACATTACACTGGCTAGGAGGCTGTCCGAGAATGCAGCATCGGCATAAGGAACCACATATCTGGCTATAATGACCACATATTATCGTCAAATACATTCAAGTATTCTCCTCAAATCTGTAATCATTCTATCTCAGCTATGAGG
>WTBT01000006.1 GCA_013138965.1 Candidatus Aegiribacteria sp. | reverse complement strand
ACCTATGAAGCCCGATAGCTTTGTTCCTAACTGATCTCTATCTCAGGAACATCATCCTGCCATGGGACATAGTCCGCGCACGGCTCGCAGACAAGTTCCAGCGGCTCGGGCGGCGGCCTGGGATCTTTCCAGAGATCAAGGTGTTTCAGGATGCGCCTGATAACAAACGGCTGCTCAATGAAGGAAATCACTTTCATCTGTCCTCCGCACTTCGGACACTTCAGAGTATCGACATCCCAGACCTTTTTCAGAAGTACAGCCTACAGCTGTCTTCTGCGTCTGGAGAATGAGGAACGGTCTTTCATCGAAGCAGGTTCCTCTTCGGTTGGTGCTTTTGGTAAAATGCCCTGGCGGCGTTCACGGCCACGCCATGCCTGGCTGTACGCTCCGTAGTAGATGACCTGCTTGGCTCCTTTCCTTGGGATATGAGATGTTATGCGAGCTATCCAATCAAGGGGACCTGCAACATCGAAGTTCCTGGCAAGAGCGGGGAGAAAGTGTTCACCTTTGTAGACCACGGTCTTTGAGTTTTCATTGAAGCTCATCCTCTCCAATGAAAACGGAGGTAATTAAGAAATCTAATTACCTCCGACGCTATTTATTCCTTTTGTACTCCGCGTCCACTGAAATCGAGATTCCGCCTCTTATCCCGAAGTCCGCGACAACTCTGCACCAGCGAGGTTCCAGAGCTTCTACCAGATCGTCCAGTATCATGTTAGCCACATGCTCATGGAAAACTCCCTCATTCCTGAAGGACCAGAAGTAAAGTTTCAGCGATTTTGACTCGACGATTTTTTCATCGGGAATGTATTCGATGGTGATAACGGCGAAATCAGGCTGACCTGTTTTCGGACAGAGGCAGGTGAACTCATCGGTTGACAGTGTAACAATGTAATCTCTATCCGTGTGATGATTGGGGAAAGTTTCAAGCTTCCTTGAAGGATTGTTTTCGCCACCCAGGCTGGAAAGGCCTTCAAGATCGGTTTTACCTGTCATTGAATATATTCCTCCATTCATTATGAAACCTTGGGTCGAGAACCGGACATACGGTACTTTTTATCGGTTTTTCCCATTCGTCCAGGTCAAGTCCGTCCCTTTTCGAGACATCCATGCTCTCAACGATAAACCGCCATCTCCATTCGGGTTCGGTGTTCGACCATTCAAGAGCGGTCTTCAGAAGTTCGTGCTGCTGCATACCCCTCCACGCCGATTCAAGCATCAGCAGTCGCTGTGCCAGCCGATCCTGCGCCACCCCCTCGGGAAGCCTGACGTTATTGCTTCCAAGCAGTCTTCCCAAACGGACTTTGAGAACATTCTTCAATTCTCCCTCACTCGAGCAGAGGGCAAGACACTTCTCATAGTCATCTCTTGCCTCCGCAAGCCTGTAGACAGGCCCGATTCTGAGCCTTACAGCCGCATTGGTATTCCCCGCCGTTTCATGCTCCGCGGCAGCCTTCTCGAAGAGTCTTTCTCCCTCTTCCCATTTCCCGGACCGACAGGCCAGATCGGCCATTATGGAGTATCCGGGAGGCCAGGAAGGATTGTCCGATACCAGTTTTCGGCAGATATCCCAGGCGGCCGCGCGGTTTCCCAGCTGAAAGAGAATCCTGATTTCCTTCCTGCGGAGCTTTCTCATCCTGGAAGGGTCAGTCACCGAATTCATACGGTTCCTTATAGACAGCAATTGTCTTCCCAGAAATCCTTCAGAAGATGCTGACACAGGAAACACCCTCTCCGTAACCGCGGTTTAGATCCATTTCTTTTTCCTGAAGTTCACAAGCATTGCTATAGCTATTACCAGCATAAACCCAAGCGCGATGAAATAGCCCCACTTCCAGCAAAGCTCCGGCATGTACCTGAAATTCATGCCGTAGATGCCGGTAATGAAGGTTAAGGGAATAAAGATCGTAGCCAGGATCGTAAGAATCTTCATTACTTCGTTCATTCTGTTGTTTACGCTTGAAAGGTACGTATCGTGCATCCCGGATATTATATCCCTGTAGGTTTCCACAGTATCGATAACCTGTATGGTATGATCGTACAGGTTCCTGAAGAAAAGCACAGTCGGTTCCTTGATCAGGTCTGATCCGCTCTTTTCCAGAAGGGCGATTTCCTCCCGCAGGGGCCAGACGGTTCGTCGCATGAAGAGTACGGCTCTTTTGAATCTGTGTATCTTTGATATGGTGTCAGACTCCTGATTCAGAATGACCTGGTCCTCAACCTGCTCGATCTGATCCCCAATGGTCTCAAGTATCAGAAAGTAGCTGTCCACCACAGCGTCGATAAGGGCGTATGCGAGATAATCAGCCCCCAGCTCACGGACTCTCCCTCTGCGCTCCCTAATGCATTCCCTTACAGTATCGAAGACGTCACCCGGTTTCTCCTGGAAAGTTATAACGAAGTTCTCTCCAAGTATCACACTTACCTTTTCGGTCTCCATACCCTTAGTCATATCTGAAATACCGAGCATCTTCAGTACAATGAACAGGTAGCTGTCAAAATCCTCGAATTTGGGCCGCTGCATGACATTGAGGATATCCTCGATTGTCAGGGGGTGAAGGTTGAAAAGTTCCCCGATTTTCTCGACGGTTCCCGAATTATGAATCCCTTCAACGTTTATCCAGACAACGTCGGAAGATTCGCAGAGATTGGCGCACTCCTCCGGAGTAGAGCTCTCCTTTTCTTCGTAAAGATTCGCGTTGTAGCGCATATAGGAGAGCCTGATCTCCTCCGTTTTCCTCCCGCCGATGAAAAGAGGGGCTCCAGGCGGCAGCCCGGCCTTTCCATGAGCCATGCTGGAATCGTTCCTTTTCTCAGCCATAAAGAACCCCCTTCAATAGAGCGGAAACATCAGAATAAGTAAGTTTTCAGTATAATGCTGTTGATACAAATCTGCCAGTGTCATGACACTTGAGTCGGTCCTTGTATCATACGATTTGAAATTCTTACGACGAAATGTTGGAAGAAGTCCGCCATTTTCTCATCCGGAGAAGACTGACTTCATCCTGCAGGTTTCCTGGGTAAAGCACGGTCACGCGCAAGGGCCGCGGCAAAGGCATCAAAGTACCGTTGCAGTGAATCCATGGAATTAATTTCTGCTCGGTTACTGCTTTCATAGTAAGCTATTTCCTCATTCCATCCTGAACACAGTTACCAACAAATCTGTCACTTCGGTTCAGGGAGATTCCGACAGTGTCCAATGAATCGAGATCAGGCGTACCTGAATAGAATATACAATCCGCCCGGGATTTATTTTATGTAACCGATTATCTGATCGATTGAGGGGACTGACCCCGCAATTTTTACATCACCATCAACTACAAGAGCTGGAGTCAGCATCACCCCGTAACTGATGATATCGTTGATATCGGTAACCTTTTCCAGTTCGTACTCGATCCCCAGTTCTATCGCTGCCTGTTCTGTCAGTTCAGCCAGCTTGATGCATTTGGTGCAACCGGTTCCTAGAATCTTTATCTCTTTTTTCATTTCTGCTCCTAACCTGCAAACAGCCCGAAGACTATTCCGCTGATCGTTGCCATTACCACAACCAGCGATATGAAAGTAATTGTTCTGGACGTCCCCATTATGTTCCTGATAACAAGCATGTTCGGAAGAGAAAGAGCGGGGCCTGCCAGCAGAAGAGCAAGGGCCGGCCCCTTGCCCATGCCAGCGCCAATGAGTCCCTGAAGGATGGGTACTTCCGTGAGGGTCGCGAAATACATGAAAGCTCCCGCGATCGAGGCAAACAGGTTTGCGACAATTGAGTTTCCTCCAACCGCTGAACTGACCCATTCGGAAGGTATAAGGCCCTCATTCCCGGGCCTTCCGAGTAGAGCCCCCGCAATCAGCACTCCTGCAAAGAGAAGGGGAAATATCTGCTTCGCGAACCCGAAGGTGGAGTCGAACCATGATCGAGATTCGCGGTTGCCAGTCGTAAGAACAATTGAAAATCCGATAAGGCCGACCGCAAAGGCAATTACCGGGTACCCCGGAAGAGTTACAGCAGATGCAGCAATGGCAGCAGCAATGATCAGGAGCTTCCAAAGCCTTACATTGAACCATGCCGTCAGGATCAATCCGAGAAGGATGGAAAATCCTCCCGTAATAATCCATTTCCATGAATAGATCAGGCTCCAGAGCCCTGAATTAACAGCTGGTTTACCCCAGTTGGCGAATATGAGAATGCCTACCATACTTGCGAAATACAGAGTTGTCTGCCACAGGGGTCGGGAAACATCATCATGATTTATCGATGCATGTGCGATAATCGTCCGTTCATTCTCTTTTTTTCTGTAGATCAGGTGCATGAGAAGGCCTATCACTATACTGAACACTACAGCTCCAACTGCCCGGGCTATGCCCAGTTGAAGCCCCAGAATTCTGGCGGTAAGAATTATCGCAAGAACATTGATGGCTGGGCCTGAATAAAGGAAAGCGGTGGCAGGTCCAATCCCGGCTCCCATCCTGTAGATGCCGGCGAACAGCGGAAGCACGGTGCATGAGCAGACGGCAAGTATACTTCCGGATACCGAAGCGACTCCGTAAGCAACAACTTTCTTAGCCTGCGCTCCGAGGTACTTCATCACTGAAGCCTGGCTAAGGAAGACTGATATCGCACCTGCGATAAAGAATGCCGGGAGAAGACAGGTCAGTACATGATCTCTCGCGTATTCCCTCAGGAGATAAAGCGCTTCAAACACGGCATTGTCGAAACGATTCCATCCGACCGGCAGGAAATACGCGACCAGGAAGAAACCCAGCATGTAACCAAGAGGATTTCTATCCTTCTTCCAGTCCATCAATATTCCTCTTTCAAGTGAAAATCCATATGAATATTTCTAGGTGCAATCCTTGCAGGAATCATCAGAACATGTGCCTGTGGAGTCTTCGTTACTATTCAGAACTTTCTCGACACAGTCGAAGAAGCTCAAAACACATGGAGTTCGCAGGCGGTACAGGACCTGATTCCCGTTCTTCCTGCATGACACGATTCCCGCATGACGAAGGATAAGAAGATGTCGGGATACGGTGGAAATATCGAGATCTACCAGTTCCGTCAGGGCCCCGACCGTCTTTTCATTCCTCGAAAGTTCCTCGACTATTACAAGACGGGTAGCATTAGCCATAGCTTTGATTATTTCAGCTCGTTTTTCAAACCGAACCATATCCATTGTCATGCTAATCCCTTTCTAGTACTTGTATATTTGTACAATATAGCAAATATTATCTACAGTCAAACAAACAACATCAGACCTCCTGTTCTCGTCGGTCATAACGCCAGCTGATAAAATACCCGAACATCTGAAGTGCCAAGCATATACATATATTATTGATGAATAGTCTGCGGACTTTGCATGGGAAAATGAAAATGGTACCTTCTTCTAATCGACATCACTCAAAAAAGGAAAAGGTACCATGCCGCAAATGCAGCTCCCCTTAGTACCAGATGGATCAACAGAAGTCAATAATAGCGTTTATGTATATCAGCAGAATGAAACATGGTATTACTTTTTCTGGAACAAGCCTGTTTTTTCTCACGCGGAAAACGATCAAAAATCTTTCAGAATGATTACGGCGTCTCTTGTTGCTCTGGGGACTTGTAAACAATTTCAGAGTGGAGCGACTGCAATCTATGAGGCCTGCCTTGATGTACCAATGGATGTACGACTTTCCGAAAAGTGAATAATAACCTTCTATACTGAGAGCGATTCTCAAGGGATTTATGTAAGTGTCGCAAGTGGCGTCCGACCCCGCAACTCCCATCTGTGAAATCAGGTGTTGAGTGGACTACATTGGATGTGCATTCAGCAATCCGCTTCAGCGGAATGGTGTGTCATGATGCGCGGTTTTGTATGACAATTACATTGACCGGGAATATTTCTGGCGGTATTTTTGAGCTTCGAATGAAGAAAAACTCCTCATTGAGATCAGGGACATTCTCAATAAGAGATAATCATCGGAGAATCGGTGTCGCCATAATGCCTGTACCAGTTTATGAACGGATCGGAGCGCAAGACCTGCTGGAATTGTTGCTGTCGTCAAGGCTGTCTTCATGATCAATGCAAGTTGCGGAATAGCAGCGCGAACAAAGGCTGTTTTGAGAGATATCTTCGGCTTTCACTTCTTCCGTCCGAATCAGGAAGAGATCATCCAGGCCATTCTGGCTAAACAGGATTGTTTCGTCGTAATGCCGACCGGAGGTGGGAAGTCGCTATGCTACCAACTCCCAGCCCACATCATGGACGGAACATGCATCGTCATCAGCCCGCTTATATCCCTCATGAAAGATCAGGTTGACGCGGCAATTGCTGCCGGGCT
The DNA here is from genome assembly GCA_013138965.1 of Candidatus Aegiribacteria sp. Taxonomy (GTDB): domain Bacteria; phylum Fermentibacterota; class Fermentibacteria; order Fermentibacterales; family JCC-6; genus Aegiribacteria. Next base: position 3,695 of record WTBT01000006.1, on the reverse strand, counting down.
CAGGGCATCGTTTCTTAACAGTTCCCTTTCAGCACACATGAAACGCGAGGTCGAATCGCGGCTTGCGGCCGGAGCGCTGGATTTGCTTTATGTTTCACCCGAACGGTTTGCATTGTCACAGTTCATCGCCACGATAAAGCGTGTTCAGCTATCTTTCGTTGCTATCGACGAGGCACATTGCATTTCGGAGTGGGGGCATGACTTCCGGCCGGATTATCTTAACCTGTCAATGATCGTGCGGGAATTCCCGGACGTTCCCGTGACAAGTTTCACTGCGACAGCCACCCACAGGGTGCAAAAAGACATCGTGGATAAGCTCGGACTACGTTCACCGCATACTGTCAGAGCCTCATTCAACCGCCCGAATCTGTTCTATAAGGTCATTCCCAAACAGAAACCCGGCGATCAGATTCTGAAGTTTGTCCGCAACCATGCCGGGGAACCCGGTATCATCTACCGCATGACCCGTAAGAGTGTGGAACAAACAGCATATATGCTGACCAGGCATGGGATCAAAGCGCTTCCGTATCACGCCGGTCTTTCCGATAGCATCCGTGTTGAAAACCAGGACGCTTTCAACAAAGATGAGGTCGATGTCATAGTTGCCACAATCGCTTTTGGCATGGGCATCGACAAATCCAACGTCCGCTACGTTCTGCACGGAGACCTGCCGAAGAACATTGAAAGCTACTACCAGGAAACCGGTCGATCCGGTCGCGACGGCGAACCCGCCCATTGCCTGCTTCTTTTCGGCTACGGAGACATTTCCAGGATTCGCTTCTTCATTGATGAAATCACCGATGATACTGAGAAGAAACATGCCATCAAGTGCCTGAATGACATGATACACTACTCCACCGTCCACGCCTGTCGCCGCAAACAACTTCTCGGCTATTTTGGCGAGGACTATCCGCTTCTAACATCCCACGCCGAAGGCTCGCCCTGTTGTGACATCTGCGCCGGAGAAGTCGAGAGCATCGATGCCACCGAAGACGCCCAAATAGTCATGTCGGCCATCGCCAGAACCGGTGAGCGATTCGGTATTACCCATATCGTGGCGGTTGTGACCGGTGATGATTCCGACCGAATCCGGCAGCTTGGCCATGACCGTATCAAGACGTATGGGATAGGGAAAGACCGCAGCAAACGATATTGGCGCTTAATAATAGACAACCTCCTCGCTCAGGGCCTTATTCTCCAGACAAAAGGTGATTATCCGGTCCTTCGATTTCAACCCGGATCACGAGAAGTACTGTTTGGCAGCCGGAAAGTTCATGTCATGAAGACAAGAAAGCTCCCGCCGCAATCCCGCCGCGGAAAAGCAGGCAGACATGGCCAGACAAGGGCTGTGGGGGGTCCGTACAATGAGGAACTGTTCGACCAGCTCCGGGACCTGCGCAAAAAGCTGGCAGCAAGGCATGGAGTTCCACCATACATTATCTTCAACAACCGCACGCTTCACGAAATGGCCCGTTTCTTCCCGGTCACGGAAACCGAAATGCTTTACATTACAGGAGTAGGTGAAAAACGCCTTGCCAGCTACGGCAAACACTTCATTGAGGCAATCAAGGCATTTCGCGAAACCCACCCGGATGCGCAGCCGGGGGATTTCAACAACAGCACTTAAAATCCGGGATAGTTCCTGAAAATCCCGAGAATTACTATTCTGTTTACATCTTTTTTGACGGGTAGGCTGATCTACATTATCTAAAACGCTGAATTCCTTTATGTGTGAAGCTAATCACTTGACATGTACATTCAATAGATGTACATTCTTGTCATGAAGTATGAATGGAATCCTGAAAAAAATGAATGGTTGAAAGAAGAAAGGAATATTTCTTTCGAAGAAGTGGTCTTTCATCTGTCAATGGGGAATGTCTGGAAAGAGGCAGAACACCCAGACAAGATCAACTATCCAGGACAGAATATATATTTTGTTGTTATTGATGATTATATTTATCTAGTTCCACACGTTGTTGAGAGTGAGAGAGAGCATATCTTCTTGAAAACCATTATTCCCAGTCGAAAAGCGACAAAAATGTATAAAACAGAAATGGAGGGCAAGCATGAAATACAATGAAGAAGAGAAATACATTCTAGATGCACTGGAAAGCGGCAAAATGAAGCTCTCTACTCCATCTGCAGAAGAAATAGAGTCAATCAAAGCTGCGGCAAACAGCACATTTAAAAAGGATAAGCGAATCACCATTCGATTATACAGTCATGATTACATAGGTATTCAGAAAAAGGCTATGCAAATGGGTATTCCTTACCAGACTCTCATTTCAAGTCTGATACACCGCTATGTTGAAGGTGATCTGAAAATAGTAACATCATAGAGGTCGTTCTGAGGCAAAATCAATGCTATCTTGTGAGAATCTGAATTGAGCCTGCATCCTTGTGTCTGGGAAACAGAACAGAACTGCTTTTCGCGCGAACATCTTCCGGAAAGAGAAAAGAGCAGCTGCTCGAACGGAACTTGACAGCAGCATACAATTGAAATACGATTCCGTATTCGAATATTAGAATATCCTATTACAGGAACGGTGAAATGGCTTCTTATAACAAACCGGATCAGACCCTTTTCGATATGAACGCTGAAATACTCAGAGCCATGGCTCACCCTGTAAGGCTTATGATAATGGATGAGCTGCTCAGGAATCCCAAATGTGTTACGGCCATACATGAGATACTCGATGTCAGTCAACCCAACATATCCCAGCACCTTACAATTCTGAGAAATTCCGGAATAGTCGCTTCGGACAGAGACGGCTCCTACAGATGTTATTACCTTCGCAGGCCCGGTCTTGTCAAAGCTGTTATGGAAACCCTGAGCAAAAAGTGGCCAGAAGCCGACATTGAGAATGTTAGAGGTAACTTCAAGCGGGCGTTGAGTATACGCCTGGACAAACAAGGGGTAGTAACCCCGAAAGGAGATTCTTAAATGGGGAAAGTAGCCATTATCTGTAATGGAAGTGAAAACTCCAATATTTACCCGACATTCGTAATCGGTTCCGCAGCCGCGGCAGTTGGTGATGATGTAATAATTTTCTTCACACCCGGAGCGGTTCCGGCTCTCAGGCCGGGCTACCTGGAAAGCATCACAGGAAAAGGTATGCCTCCGATGAAGGAACTGGTCGATGGAGTTAAGGCTCTCGGCGGTCGCCTGATACTTTGTGAACTGGGCCTGGAAGCCAAGGATGTAGCTCCGGAAGATCTCAGGGACGATCTTGAAATAGGCGGCGCAACCAGCTTCATGGCCGACATTCAGAACGCGAGAACAACATTCTCATTTTAACGCGCCATATGGCACTTGATATGACACTTGAACGAAAGGAATGATATTCAATGGCTTCACATACGATTGACGCTCTTGGAATGAAATGCCCCCAGCCGATACTGAAGATAGCTATAAAGGCCAAACAGCTGCAGCCGGGCGACATGCTGGAGGTTCTCGCGGACTGCCCCTCTTTCCCTGTTGACATAAAGGCATGGTGCGAGAGAACCGGTAAGACCCTTCTGTTCTGCGCCACTGAGGGAGACGGCAAGCACAAAGCACAGATCCAGTTCTAGGAGGTTGTCCGACAATGTACATTGAGCAGAAGATTCTCACAGCTGAGATAGAATGCTCGGAGATTTGAGGAGAATACTGGATGTATTTAACGATAATATGCGGGCATTATAGCCAGCTGTGT
>WTBT01000098.1 GCA_013138965.1 Candidatus Aegiribacteria sp. | reverse complement strand
CTTGCTCTGAAAGCGCTTTGTGAAATCATGAGTACACAGAAATTATGCTATCCCGGTACTGAGCTGAAAATGGTCTTTGAAGCGGAATGACTCGCATTAAATTCTTCGCGATGTCAGGTGCTCTGAAATTAGAGGTCTTTCACTATTCCAGAAAGATCCAGTTGAACAACTGTCTCGTCATAGGTAATTCCGAAAATCTGGTAACCATTTACCATAACCATGTTGTAAAGTGTCGTGCCCGGGTCGAATGTATCAAGGTAGGTCCCATTGTTGTCGAAAACGATCAGGTCTCCAAAATCGCTTACCCACAGCCTGCCCTGGGGGTCAATGCAGAAGCTTGAAGGAGAGGTGAACTGGCCGGGGTGGTCTCCGTCGCTTCCGAATCTGTTCAGAAATCTTCCATACGGGGTGAACTTGAAAATGCTGCCGTTGAAAGAACCGTAAGCGAAGATGTTACCGAATCCATCCACAGTGATGTCCATATCAAGTTCCGAGTCTCCGGTCTGGCCGCTTATAGCCTCCTCAAGAATAAAATCAACGCTTCCATCGGGTGAGAATTTTATGATGTCATCACGGTTGCGGTACCATGCTGCCACAATACTTCCGTCATCACAGATTTCTACATCATCAAAACCCCAGCCGTCGGGATGGCGCAGTGAACCCACACGTTTCCCCGTGACAGCCTCGTGAATGTAAAGTTCATTATCATAGACCATGTAAAGCAGGCCGTCTCTTGAAAGAGCCATTGAACGCAGGTAGACATCATCGGACTTATTGAAATCCCACTGTCCGGTATGATTGCCGCCGGGATCGAAGATCTGAATTCTCCCTGTTTCATGATCTCCGACGTATATGTTTCCCTGTGGATCAACACATATCTGTACGGGGTCCTGAAAATATCCGGCTCCCATACCCTCCCCCCCGAACTCAAGAACTACGGGAACGGCAGATTCTCCGGTGATGGTTGAAATGGTTCCCTGCAGCATCTCCTTGGCATCAGAGGATTGTAGCAGAGAGAAGATGAGAGTACTAAACCCGATAAGCAGAAAGATCACGACGGAAACAATGGTTCTGCTCCAGGATCTGTGTATGCTTTCTGCATCCAGTATCACCTGGGGTCGTATGGTTGTTGGAGTATGACCTGATGACTCGTCAGAGGAGATTGATCTCGACACCATTACAGTGCTGTCGCAGTAAGGACAGGAAAGCATCTCCTGGCCTTTTTTTATCTTCAGAGAGGCTCCACAGGAAGGACAGTCAAAGTTCTTGATTTTCACACATCACCTCGTTATCGTTATGTAATGACCGGTTATTGATCCGGATACAGAATGTTCATCAGTTCCATCGAAACTTCTCTTACGCCGATGGAATTCAGAGGCTCTCCCTCAAGATAGGAAGCCCTGACCACTGCGTTGCCTATCAGAGTATTGCCCGGAGGAACAAGTATGGAATTACGCAATCTCTCAAACACTTCCGATTTATGAGTATCCTGAATTGCTGATCCATCTCCGTTTATCAGCCAGATGGAGACATCTCCCATAATGCCGCATTCAACATCAAAGTGGATTTCATTCTCGAATCCGGAAAGAACATCCCTGCCGATTATCCGCTCGAGAATCGCTTTTATTACGGGGCCCCGCTGCGGATCGGAAAGGCGACCGGGCAGCTCAATTTCAACCGCATCGGGGATATTCGAGGCATTAAAATCTCTGAGCGGATGCTCTTCTATCGGATGCACGGGCATTTCAACCTGGTATCGAGCGGACGGGGGCGGAAGGGGGGAAGGGGAGGTTCGCCACGGTTTCTCTGTTCCGTTTCCCCTTATCCAGAGAAGATGCCCCGAATCTTCTCTCAAGGGGTAGAGATCTACTATAAGATTCTCAACATATGAGATAGCTCTTCCCCATGTTTCCGAATAATCAGTGTCCAGCAGGTGGGGTTCTATAATTATCCCCGACAGGTTGGAAGGCACACTTCCATGAACACAGGTGAATGCCAGGTTAACCGAAGTGCTGCCGGCAGGCACAATCTCCGTACCCACGCCCCTCCAGGCGGCTGAAAGCAGATATATGGAGTCTGGAAAATCGGTCCAGAAGAAAGCATTTCTCTCTTCCGGAGAGTTCACTATGAGTGTGTCGTCTTCCATCGAAAGCCATCGGCTGGTTCTTATGGGGAGTCTGTCGGGAGCGGCATCGTTGCCCAGGGAACTGAACAGAAGAACTGTTGAAGAGCAGTCCGATACTGGGACCAGCTGTAGGCCCGCGCGAAGGGCCGAATTGTCGGGTATGCATTCAGCTGAAGCGAGAGTTCGGGCGGTCTCAAGAATCTCTCCTCCAATACCGGAGGGACATATAATGATGTAGCCCGACCATCCGGCTCTCTGGATCATCATGCCACTGCAGGCAAGTGCCCAGAATTCTTCACGCTGCCAGGAGGTAATTCCCTCCCATGCTTCTTCCGGTAACAGGCCGTTTTCCATCATTACAACAATGATGTCCGGTGACCCTGGTGTTGCGGGAAGGTTGTATACAGGCACACCAATATTTAAGAGAAGCGAAATCAGAATAAGTAAGGTCAATTAGATGTCTCCCATCAACTGCTCAAGTTCCTCTGTCCTGTCATTCGCCTCTTCTGTGACTGACCGGGCTTCATCGATAAGATTGTATGCCCCGGTTATCGCGTCCTGCGGGCTTGTATGATGTTCTGCCTGAACCTCCACTGAATCCGGCTGCGCGGATGCAACTGAATCGGGTGGAGTATCGTTGCCTGAAGATGATTCTCCGCCGCATGCTGCGGAAAAACTGAGGAAAACAATCGATATTAACAAAATTATTCTCATCGAATCCATCCTTTCGTATCTCAAGAGCCTGAGAACTCTTTGCAGGATCTCGGAGCCTTCAAGCCATACCGGCACTATACCGTAATTTGTTACCGGAAGACCGGCTCCGGCAAGTTGTGATACTCTGGCGGCATGACCCGGTATTTATAATTAAATCGTGATCGATGGGGAATGTGCCTTGACCAGCGGTACTTCCTTTACAATAATTCTGGCCCGTTCAATACGCGGAGAGGTGGCCGAGTTTGGCTTAAGGCGTACGCCTGCTAAGCGTATGAGATTCACGTCTCCGAGGGTTCAAATCCCTCCCTCTCCGCCAGTTCACTAAATTCTCGAAAATCTCCGAATTCCTTTCCGTTTTGCCCTTTCCCAGAGGATGAATGCCTCAACATGTTCATCGATCACCGATATCTCCATAATACCTCCTTTTATGTTACTCGCCGTGCCGGTGGTCGTCGCTTGCTATATGGGGTTGACGAACTGATGGGAACACAGACTTCGACCTCCTGCTACTGGTAACTGTATCTGCGACATGCCGTCGTTATTCATGGAATGGGCATAGCAGCCTTACCGACTACTGCATATATTTTCCACTGGCGTTCCATAGGTGTTCATAATATGGCATTTTGGCCAATAACGCGTTGTGGGTCCCCTGACCCGCGATCTCTCCCTCTCGCATGACACACACACTATCAGCCATTTTGACCGCACCTAGGCGGTGCGTGATAATTATGGCCGAACGGTCCTTTTTCAATTTCATGAAGTCTTTATAGATGCGGTCCTCCTCGAAGGGATCGATCGCGGCGGTTGGTTCGTCCAGCACGATCAGCTGGTAATCACGGAAGTATGCTCGGGCGATCGACAGGCGCTGCCATTCTCCGCGGGACAGTTCGGTTCCAACAAATTCTTTGCTGATCAGCGTATCAAGGCTATTCACCATCTGCACCTGGTTGATGTGGAAACCCGCAACCTCGAGTGCGTCCAGTACAATTCTTCCATCTTGGCCCTGCTGGGCCGAGAAGTCGCTGATTCTGACATTGTCCCGCAGTGTAAGCTGGTACCTTTGAAAATCCTGGAAGACGCACGAGGAGTTCTTGTAGAGTTCGTTCTTGGATATCTCCGGTAGCGGGACACCGCCGATCAGGACCCTGCCCCGATCCGGTGCGTACAAGCCGAGCAGCAGTTTAGACAATGTCGTTTTTCCGGATCCGTTTTCTCCGACGATCGCGATGGTTTCTCCCCGGCGAAGGTGCAACGAGACATCGCTAACAGCTGGTTTTGATGTTCCCGGGTAAGTGAAGCTGACGTGGCTGAGTTCGATGTCGCTTTTATTGCTGGTATGGATGGTGCCAAACGTTTGTTCCGGAAGATGGAAAAACCTGAAATATTTCCTAATCTGGCCGACACTCCTTGAAAGCTCGCCCAGCCTGCCTTCAAACACTTCCTCCATCAGGCCGAACATCTCGAATGTCGCAGCCAGGATCGCCGCAAATGCGCCAATGGTAATGCGTCCTTTCACCAGGAGCAGGACCAATAGTATTAGAATTCCCGTGTAGCCTGCCAACGAAAAGACATTGGACGTGGTCTCTACCCTCAGGCTATTAATCTCTGTTTTGTACCGGAGCTTCTGTATTCTCTTGAACGTTCGCGTATACAACGACAGGAAGTAACGGCTGGCGCCCAATACTCGTGTTTCCTTGAAATACGTCCTGGAGGTCAAGCATTCCTTGTAGTGATCTTCCTTGCGGCGTAGCGTTACGGTCTGGTCGTCCAGCCTCGTGTAATAGCCGGAACGCAGCAGGTGGGAGCCGAGAACCGGTATGAAGGTCAGCGGCAGTATCAGGGGAAGCAATGGCTGAACGCGGTAAAGATAAATGCCCATGAATGCGAAGTACGGGATATATAGGAAGAGGATGTCCATGATCACATGAACAAGGTCCCGCACATCGTAGGCCCCACGGTACGCTTGGTTTATTTGATCCAGGACCTCTGGATCTTCAAATGCAACGGCCGACAGCTTGGACACTTTCCTGTTAAGTCGGTCTGTCATCTGCTGCTTGCTTCTGTTGGAGTAAAACTCGCCGTAAAAATTCGCGATCCCATCTACTGCTTCGTTCAATATCTTCAAAAGCGCGAACACGCTGAACAACATCATCACCGATGAAAAAGGCACACTGCCACTGGATATTCCCGCGATACCGTCAAAGAATCTCTGCAGCCAAACGATGGTCAAGACGAGCAGCAATGCATCGAGGAACGTGAAAGCGTATTCCAGAATAAAATGCTTGGGTGATACTCGGAACACTTGCGGTATTGCTTTTAGAACCAGCCGCACAAAAGAATCTCGCCTTTGCGTTTTCATTCAGGTTCTCCCTTGTGCTCCCGGTACCATTTCGCTTGGGTCGCGAACATCTCCGCATAATATGCACGCTTTGCTAGCAGGGCATCATGGGTGCCCTGCTCTACCACCCGTCCTTTGTCCATCACAATGATCTCGTCGGCCAGCCTTGCCGCCGCTAGCCGGTGGGTTACATACAGCGTGGTCATCCGGCCACTAGTGCCATATCTTCTAATCGTCTCGTACAGCTGGTTTTCAGCAAACACATCAAGGGCCGCTGCTGGTTCGTCAAAAATGAACAGATTCGCTTTACGCCCGAAGCTTCTTGCCAGTGCTACCAGTTGCCATTGCCCCCCCGATAGATCCACGCTGTCAGTCTCGAGCTTACCCAACGGAGTGTCTGTTCCTCTTGGGAGCGATCGCGCTTTCTCAGCGATGCCCATTTGCTCAAGCAATCCATCGATTTGGATATCGGTGAGATCCGGATTCCCCAGTCGAAGCTGTTCCTTTAGTGTCAACTGATACTTGGCGTATTCCTGGTACAGGACGGCAAAGTAAGCCTTCCTTTCTGCGGAGCTGTACAAGTTGATGTCCCTGCCGTTCAGTATTATGCTGCCACTGTATTCCTGGTACAGCCCCGTCAGGAGCTTGACCACCGTGGACTTGCCGCAGCCGTTCCTGCCCACGAAAGCGTACTGCTTCCCGGGATAGATCTGTAATGAAAAATCATGAAGGACTTCCCGTTCGGATTGCGGATAGATGAAGCTCACATGATCGAAAACCAGGCTCTTGAATGGCATGTCGTTGATTCGGACGTCTGGGTTGAGGTCGCTTTCCGGTACTTCAGTTAGACACTCAACTCGCGCTAGGTCTTCAACGAAAAGCTCGTTCTTCGTATATTGGCTTAGCATGCGTGAAAGCTGCCAGGAAAAGGTATGGATAAGCACTGACAGAGAAATGATCAGACTGATGCAGATGCCAGTTGTCATGCTGCCGGACTTTACAAGCAGTAACAATAAAAGTGTCATGACGATGAGGAGTAGCACGAAAACGATGCTGATGCTCTTTGAGCGGATAAATATTTTTTTGTCCGCTTTATAATCCAGTTTAATCTTCTGGTCTGTCTCGGTGTTCCAATATTTGCCGATCTTAGTGCTGAAACCAAACAGCGTCCTCTCTAACGCTGTTTCCCGGGAGGACAGCATGTATTTGTAATACTTTGCCTTTCTTGCGAATGGTATTATCTGTGCGCTGACCTCATATGCTTCAGTGCCGCTTTTCCTGGCGATGATGACGACCGGAACAACTAGCAACAGGCATGCAAGGGCACTCAGTATTGAGGAACTGCCAATGATAACAAATAGCCCTGTAATGCTTATGATGATCTCGGCTATATCCAGCAGGTTCATGAACCCGTTTTGTACGGCTGCAGGAAGGTCTTCTCCCACGCGCTCGAGCAAATCATATGTTTCATTGAATTCAATGTGCTTGTAGGCAAGTCGGTTGATCTTGCCTACAAGTTCCGGCTTAAGCTTGTTCTCCAAGCTCATGTTGAAACGAAGTATGACGAGTCGACTAATAACTTGTATCAAATAATTGGCTAAAAATACTGCGAATATCACCGCCAATCGCATGAACGCATCAGTGACGTTTTTAGTTGCTATGACAGATGGTAATGCGTCTAGCAGTCCGGCTATAGCCAGGGTTTGAAGTGGAGGTAAAATTGCCGAAGACACCCGCAATAGGATGATGCCTGCGGTCAGAATTCGGTTGCACCTGAACGCCAGAACGATGTAACGTACGTTCTTAAAAATTCTAATGAACATGATCCTCTTCCATACCTATCTCAACAAAATATATTTTATAATGTCTGCCAATTTCCAAACAAATATCACGCAAAGATATCTCAACGGCCTTGCTGAAAACCTTACGTCGATACTTGGCCTGAAACACCAAATGGTACATTAGCAACGACTTATTATGACTCTTGCAAATATGTTCACTCATACACCAAGAATATAAAAACCAATTGCACGCCCCAAGGGGCGGGGAATTAAACTCTCTTCTTGAACATCATCTCATATAGTCACATAAACATCAAAGGCAATATTTCTGTTTAATATAGAGTTGACCTGCACTATTGATAACTGAGATGGCGACCAAACGCCAGTTTGGTTGTCCATCGAAGTTGAGATAGTGTCTGTGTTCAACGATTTGTTTAAGACGCGCGCAGCGCAGCTCCAGGTGCTCCAAGATGTCTTTTGGGATACAGACCCGGAGCGACTTAAGAAGCGATAGTGGTTCGATTGAATAAAAAATTCGACATGCAAAACTGCATTTTGCATGAATGATCCATGATGCGACAAGCACAAATTCGGACTAATATTGAGAGCTCATATTGCACTCTCGTTTTTCTTTTTTGCAGGAGGCTGCATAGATAAGATGTATCCTTACGAGCTTCTCTATCGTGCTTAAAGAAGGTTCTGGCTTGCATGAAATTTTTCATGCAGGCCAGCTTCGGTTAAGATGTTGAGGCGTAGTCTAATATTTATGTATTTTCTTCTGCTCCGATTCAGGAATGTTCCAAGGTGATTTTCCGGAATTGCGAAAGTTCGTACTCAGTGCCGGTTTACCCTTCAGCCCGTGTGACCAAATTCAAATATCGATTCCTGAAGACGTTCAAGATGATCAGAAATATAGCAAAAGAGTATTTGCTCGTAGAGACAGTACTTTCACAGACGCGTATCAGCGATTGACAACAACTGTCACTAACTATATACATTTGATTCATTATGATGTATTGTGAAGAAACTGCAGTCTTACGGTCAGAGAGGTGCAGCTGATGAATAAAGAGTTAAGTGATATACTAACTATCGAAGAACTATCCATCTACCTGAAAATTCCAAAATCCACCCTCTACAAACTTGTTCGTGAAGGTAAAATTCCATCTCAAAAAGTGGGACGGCACTGGCGCTTCCGGAAGGAGGCCATTGACCGATGGCTGGATAAAACACGATTTGAAGAGCCAGATTCCGAGGAAAGACAATAATGACAGAATCACTCGCGGATCAGGTTATGCGAAAGACCGAACAAGCAAATGAACTATATCACCGGCTTTTGCTGGTCGTGGCTCCAGCAGGTGCGGGAAAAACAACCGCACTGCAAGAAGTACATAAACGTACTGGTGCTCCGTTGCTCAATGTCAATCTGGACATATCACGCCAGATGCTTGAACTGACTGAGCGTCAGCGAGTCCTGCAGCTTCCGCGGCTGCTAAGAGATATGCTAAACAATCCCACTAATGAAGTTTTTTTACTAGACAACATAGAGATTCTATTTGAAGCGTCCCTGAAGCAGGACCCGTTGCGGCTTCTCCAGGGTCTATCTCGTAATACTACTGTGGTTGCTGCATGGAATGGTTTTATTGATGGTAATTACTTGATTTATGCAGAGCCGGATCATCAAGAGTACAAACATTACATTGTTCGCGATTTTCTGGTGGCGAGTATAGGTGTGACAGCATGAAGAAGATAATGAGACTTATAGGGAGGCATGTAGGATGAAGTACGGTGATCTGATTCAATTTGAGCCTATCGAGTCCGTAGTTCAGCTGCGGTCCGCTGATGATGCAATTGCCGCCCGTCAGCTTGTGGATACTTATGTCATTTCCGATGAAATGGCTGAGAGACTTACCAGCCTAGTCATTCCACAGCTTCAATTTGATCAGCCCGTTGACAACAAAGGGCTTCTTGTCGTTGGTAACTATGGTACAGGAAAATCCCACCTCATGTCGGTTATCTCCGGGCTGGCGGAGAATTCGGAACTTGCTACCAGGCTGAGTAATGCTGAAGTTGCCAAGGCAGCATCACGGATTTCCGGTAAGTTCAAGATTGTACGTACAGAGATCGGGGCCACAACAATGTCTCTGCGTGATATCGTCGTGGCTGAACTCGAAGAACATCTGGCAACAATGGGTGTGAGTTACAATTTTCCCTCTGCTGATCAGGTATCAAATAACAAGCGATCTTTCGAGGAAATGATGACCGTGTTTCACCAGGAATATCCCGATAAGGGCTTGCTTCTGGTGGTAGACGAGTTGCTGGATTACCTTCGTGCACGCAAGGATCAGGAGCTTATTCTGGATCTGAACTTCCTCCGGGAAATCGGTGAAGTTTGTAAGGATCTGCGCTTTCGCTTCATTGCTGGTGTACAGGAAGCTATCTTCGACAGTCCTCGTTTTTCCTTTGTGGCAGATAGCATCCGCCGTGTGAAGGATCGTTTCGAGCAGATCCTCATTGCCCGCAAAGACGTTAAGTATGTTGTCGCTGAGCGATTGCTCAAGAAAACAGCAGAGCAGCAGGTCAAAATACGGGAGTATCTTACGCCCTTCAGCAAATTCTACGATCACATGAATGAGCGTATGGATGAGTTCGTGCGACTCTTCCCTGTGCATCCCGATTACATTGACACATTTGAACGGGTAACCTCAGTAGAGAAGCGCGAAGTGCTCAAGACCCTGTCACTGACTATGAAGAAGATGCTCGATCAGGATTTACCAGGTGATCGACCAGGGCTCATCGCCTACGATACTTATTGGATCACTTTGCGTGGAAATCCCTCGTTCCGTTCTGTCCCGGAGATTAAGGCAGTCATTGATTGTAGCCAGGTACTCGAGTCCCGTATACAGCAGGCCTTCACGCGTCCGGCCTATAAACCCATGGCTCTGCGGCTCATCCATGCTCTATCGTTGCATCGACTGACCACCGGTGACATCTATTCTTCTATTGGGGCAACTCCAAGGGAGCTTCGAGATGCACTCTGTCTTTATCAGCCGGGTATCGAAGAACTGGGAGGTGATCCCGCTGATGACCTGCTTTCTCATGTGGAGACCGTTCTACGGGAGATCCATAAGACAGTCAGTGGGCAGTTCATCTCTGCTAACCCGGATAATCAGCAATACTATCTCGACCTGAAGAAAACTGATGACTTCGACGCACTCATTGAAAAGAGAGCTGAAAGCCTGGATCTTTCCCAGCTGGACCGCTACTATTACGAAGCTCTGAGAAGGGTCATGGAATGTACAGATCAGACCTATGCTACAGGCTATAAGATCTGGCAGCATGAATTAGAATGGCTGGAGCGTAAAGCAGCCCGACAGGGGTATTTATTCTTCGGAGCACCTAATGAGCGATCTACAGCTGTTCCACCTCGGGATTTCTATCTCTACTTCATCCAGCCATTTGAAGCGCCGTATTTCAAAGACGAGAAGAAGGCTGACGAAGTCTTCCTGCGCCTGACCAATATAGATGACGATTTCCGAAAAACACTCAGTTATTACGCCGCGGCACTTGACCTGGGATCCACATCCTCAGGACATGCCAAGTCCACCTATGAATCCAAATCATCTAATTATCTGGGGGATCTGGTGAAGTGGCTGCAGAAGCATATGACAGACGCATTGCAAGTAACATACCAGGGGCGCAGTAAAACGCTCATCGATTGGACTAAAGGCAAATCCATTCGCGATCTATCCGGCATCACTTCCCATGAGCGGATAAATTTTCGTGACCTGGTAAACACAGTAGCAGGTATTTGCCTTAGTACGAATTTTCAGGAACAAGCGCCGGAGTATCCCTGTTTCTCTGTTCTTATCACCGGCAAAAACCGGACACAGGCGGTGCAGGACTCACTGAGAGCCATTGCCGGTCAAAGTCGTACTAAGCAGGCAACAGCCGTTCTCGATGCGCTTGAGCTGCTCGATGGTGAAAGGCTCGATCCATCCAAATCCAGGTACGCAAAGTACATCTTGGGTCTTCTGAAAAAGAAGGGTCATGGTCAGGTGATTAATCGCGCCGAGATGATTCAGGATGTACTTGGAATTGAGTACCTTGCCCCACAGACTCTGCGGCTCGAACCGGAGTGGGTAATAGTAATTCTGGCATCTCTGGTTTACTCCGGAGATGTGGTGCTTGCTATACCTGGAAAGAAGTTCGATGCAACCGGGTTGCCCCTGCTTGCCGGAACCAAAGTTGAAGATCTGGTCGAGTTCAAGCACATCGAGCAGCCGAAAGACTGGAATCTGCCAGCACTCAAGGCTTTGTTTGAATTACTGGAACTTACCCCCGGTATGGCTCAGCTTGTCACACAAGGGAAAGATGAACCGGTACAGCAACTCCAGAAAGCAATCACGCAGACAGTGGAGAACCTGGTTCTCATCAGGCTGAACCTGCAAAACGGTATACCTTTCTGGGGACAGCGACTCCTTACCGATGCGGAACAGGAAATACTGAACGCGAAACTGGAAAAGACAAAGGTCTTTCTTGAATCCATGCAGGCTTATTCGACCCCGGGCAAGCTCAAAAACTTCCGATACGAAGCAGGAGAAGTCATCGGTCATAGCGATGGACTTAAAGCGCTAAACGGAGTTGAAGCGCTTCAGGAGCTGGTTGCGGACCTTAATCCTACCGCATCCTATCTTTCGACTGCCGAGGCGATATTGCAGCCTGAGCACGATTGGATAAACAGTATGGAGTCCGTCAGGAACGATGTTCTTGCCAAGATCAGCGATTCTGATAAGCTTGGCACTGCAGATTTCAGGCAGAGGGTATTGCGCAAACTCAGCGAACTGAAAAAGAGCTACATCCGATTGTATCTGGAAATGCACACAAAAGCTCGGCTGGGAGTGAACGATGATAAGCGCAAAACCCAGCTGATGAATGATAAACGGCTCAAGGTGTTGCAGAAACTTTCGACTATTGATTTGATGCCACGCCAGCATCTGACAGATTTCCAGAACCACCTGGCAGGTCTGAGGAGCTGTTTTGCTCTTACCGAGAAGGACATCGATACATCTCCCGTATGCCCACACTGCGGCTTCAAACCTGGAGCAGAGCCCCCCGCACCACCTGCCGGGACTATGCTCGACAGCCTGGACAGTGAGCTGGATAAATTGGTTAACAACTGGACCCAGACACTGCTGACCAATCTGGAAGATCCGACGACTAGGAACAACCTGGATCTGCTCAAGCCAGAGCCGAAAAAACTGGTAAACGACTTCGCTAAAAGCAAAGTACTACCGGAAGACATGGATCAGGATTTCATTCATGCTCTGCAGGAAGTGCTCTCCGGGCTGGTTAAGGTTTCTGTAAAAGCAGCTGATATTCGTGCAGCTCTCCTTACCGGCGGTTCACCGGCAACCCCAGTGGAGATGAAGAAGCGGTTTGAGGAATACCTGAACAAGCTTACCAAAGGCAAGGAGCCCGGTAAGGTCCGGATTGTATTGGAATAGGAAACGGGAATGGACATGATTAAACGCGAATGGAATTTTGAGAATCTGGTTAACGTCATTCGGCAAACTCATGAATACATGGCTATTCAGGCAGGAAGGGCTGTCAATATCAGCCTGACTATGCGGAATTGGGTGATAGGATGCTATATCAGGGAGTATGAACAAAACGGAGAGGATCGAGCGGAATATGGTGCGCAAGTCCTTGAGTTTCTGGGGAAAGAGCTGCAGAAATCCATCGACAGGTGCTATACAGCCAGATATCTGCGTCTTTGCCGTCAGTTTTATGCAACCTATCCGCATATTCGGAAATCACTGATTTCCAAATTTGGGTCACAGGGAAAATGGAAATCAGTGATTTCCGAATTACCAGCACTTCCACTAACCGTTAAATCCGATATTGTAGACACACAATCAACACAATTGCTTATTCCAGCGGATCAACTATTAGACAGGTTATCATTCACACATTTTGTTGAACTTATTAAGCTTGAAGATCCATTGAAGCGCGCTTTCTACGAAATCGAATGCACAAGGGGAAACTGGTCGGTCCGAGAACTCAAGCGACAAATCGGCAGCCTCTACTTTGAACGATCCGGGCTTTCACGCAATAAGCGGAAACTTTCTGAATTAGCGCAACAAAGTGCGGAGAAGGCTGAGCCGAAGTTGGCAATCCGTGACCCTTACGTTTTCGAGTTTCTCGGACTCAACCCTAAAGAAGTAATGAGCGAATCTCATCTGGAAGATCGGCTTATCATCAAACTAGAAGCATTTCTGCTGGAACTGGGTCATGGATTCTGCTTCGAAGCCCGGCAAAAACGTATCCTGATTGGCGATGAACATTTTTTCATAGACCTGGTATTTTATCATCGTATCCTCAAATGCCATATTCTAGTGGATCTGAAACTGGAAAAGTTCAGTCATGAGAATATTGGACAACTCAATACCTATGTGAGCTGGTACCGGGAAAACATGATGGCAGAAGGTGACAATCCACCGATAGGTATTCTGCTTTGTTCAGCGAAGAATCATACATTGGTCGAATACGCCCTTGCAGGTATGAATAATAATGTTTTTGTCTCTAAGTACCTCCTAAAACTACCCAGCAAAGAGGAAATGCAGCTATTTATCGAAAAACAGATTCAGGTATCGGTGGATGTCTCTGATGATAAATGGAGTAAGATCAAAGCTGAAAGAAGGAAGAAGAAAAAAGCAGAGGATGCAAGTGGTGGAGAGTGAATTCTATGCACAAGCGTGTATAGAAGTTGCATAGGACTTTGCGCAAGATGTTTTATAGTCATTGAATAGGCGTTACGGAACTGTTACATAGATGTAGTATAGAGATTGAAATATAGTGAATAATGAATTCAAAATATTCTCCGAAATCACTACCCGAAGGGTAGAGAACTTACAGTAGGTTAAAAGCATGCACAACTATCCGCAACCGAATATTACAGAATCTGCAGCCAATGAGTATTTCCCGAAAGGGAAAGTTGGTATAGGTTTTACCACCACTGTTTCATGGTATTCAAAGCAATTATACGCAGCATTTCCGAGCAGGGAACCCAAGATATTCCACAAGCCTTGTGGTGAATTCGAAGCAATAGGAAATCGCCACATCCAAAGTGGCGTTTTGCCAACCATGGAGATGGCTGTCAAGCAAATCGGTATCAAGCAACTCTTCGCATCGTACATGCTGTACCTGCCAACCGAGGAAGAACTACGCCGAGAATTGGAGCGGGAGTTAAGACTGATTGCGGAAACTCAGATCGAGAGGGAAGATTAGTGGATTTGTTCAAGAAGCTTATAGAAGAAGCAGATTCGCTTACAAATGAAAGTAAACCTGACCTAGCTCTAGAAGCTGTCCGAAGAGCACAAGCCGAACTTAAGCAAGTAAATGATCCTGATCTAATGCATCGAGTAGAAATAGCAGGCCTGTTGATTGATATCGGAGAACAGCTCTGGAATGAGGAAATAACGCAAGAGGGACTTACAGTATTGGTTGAGGAGTATTCAGAACTCAAAAATATAATTGTACTTGCATCACTTGAATACAATATCGGAAATGCGAAGGAAGTACTCTATAACATTTCACGTAAGAAGAACAAGCAGAGATTCTCTCCTGAGTCGATAAGCTTGCTTTCCGAAGCAAAAGATCATTACTGGAGAGCACTTAAGGCAGATGCGCCAGAACAAATGCGGCGAGAATTATGTGTTAATCTCGCAAATTCACTGGACTCAGCAGGTAGATTGGTCGAATCGTTGTTCTGGTATGACCAGGCACTTTCGGTTGATCCAACCTTTGGCATGGCGCAATGCAACAGAGGCATAGCTCTAATGTTCTTGGACAAACTCTCAGACACACATACAATCTCTTTGATTGATGAAGCTAGGAAATCTTTCAAATTTGCACTCGGAGATCCCAACTTGTTTCCTCACTTGGTAGATATGGCCAGTAAGCGAATTCATGAAATAGATTCTAAATTTCTGGAACTTGGCTGGACCGATGAAAGAATTGCCAAAGACAACAAGCAGCATGATGAGGAATACGAGCAACACGATGATTATTGGAAATTCTGCTTAGCCAATCATCTCGCTTTGTCAGAACACTCGCTTTACTGCAAATGTGCAGGAGCACGGCGGGATGATCTTTCAATTGTTAAACAGTCTGGTTCAATTGCAGGTGATTTTGTACCAAGGCTTGAGTTACTCTTGAATCGCTTAAAATCGGAGTTTTGCTATGCAAGAGCTCTCTACTACCAGTCTCTCAGGCCTGAAACAAAATGGCCTACAGATTCTTTTCAGGGCACTTACACAGAGCAATACGAAGGTGAAGCAATTGGCATTGAAGAGGAATTCCTGCGCAATAGTTTCAGACTATGCTTCGGAATCCTAGATAGAATTGCCCAGGGTCTGAACGAACTCTTTTCTTTTGCTGAACCTGAAGAGCATCTCTACTTTGAAAGCTTCTGGCGTAAGAATGGAAAAAGTGGAAACGACCGATGGAATCTGATCAACAATCAAGACAATAAAAGTCTTGTTGCTCTCTTTAGCCTTGCTACAGATCTGAATAAACAAAAAGGTGAATGGGGATTCTTTAAGACTTATAGGAATCTCATGGAACACGGATTACTTGTGCTGCTTGAAAATGGTTATGCAGAGCTTCCATCACACATATCACCCCAGAGAATTCAATGTGAAGCCGTTCCAATCAGTGAATTCAAAGAGCATACTATGCAGATGCTTCAGTTCACCAGATCAGCAATCTTCAGCTTTGCATATTGTGTGCGCCTTGAAGGGGTGAAGAAGCTTAAGAAGGATAAGCCTGGAAAAGTAATCAGATTACAACTTGAGAAAAAGAGCGTTGGGAAAGAGTAATGGTGGCATGAATCGATTCAATTAGCGGGGATTTCGAAGCATGTAAATCGCTTGGGGATATGTAGATTTAGAAGAAGAGGAGGAATGTAGTGGATCCTTGTGATGGTTATGACATAAGCAAGCAAAAGAAAGTAATTGTAACAAACAGGTCATTGGGCAAAGAGAGAAGAATTATCTGCTACGACGACGGAGATGGTGTAACAAAAGAAGAAGATGGATTCCTGTGGGTAAGAACCAGGCATATTCTTACAGGAACCCCAGGTGTGTGGTCAAAGGCTAAATGGGAACGTATTGCTCCTATCTCCACGATAGAATACACCATTGCAGACGAGGAAGAGTATGCTGAATAACCGTCAAAAGTTTGTTACTGGTAGTAGCTTAACGAATATGACTTGGGATCAAATCAGTCAATGGTATACTCAGCTTGTGGAGACAGATATAAAATCTTATCTGGAGAACCCGAATGATTATCAAAATAGTAAGAATAGCAAGCACCTTGGCACAGTGTGCATGTTTGATTCTAATTTTACAAGCAAGTATCTCTCTCAGAGTATCCTTTGTTCTCAAGTAGGTTCAGCTGCAATCTCAGGCACTCTGGGTCTTGATGACAAGGGCAGGCCGAGTTTATGGCTTCAGAACGAAGAGTGTGTAGGCTTATTGTGGGGGAAACACACTGATATAGGTACAAGTTGTAATTACACGAAAATAGTACTTCTTGAAGAAAAGCCGGGATTCAGTCAAAGTCAAACGCATGCTTTCCCAATTGAAAATATCCAGGGATTCAATGCACTCTACTTCAGCGAGAAGTTACTGGATCCTGCCCAGAATAGTAACAAATCACAGTGGATTCAGTCTGAACATTATTATCCAGATGCTATTCAACATACTGAGCACGATTACATGGAGGATGAGAATGCCAGAGGAAAGTAGAAAACAGAAGCAACTATTTTCATCAAGAATTGTACCCAGTAAAAAGGGATCTGAAGGTCTGTTTGATAATGAATTCATACAGAAAGACAGTCCAGTACAGTGTTTGGGCATGACATTCGAGAATGACGAAAAACGGAGAGAGTATTTTCTGGAGATATTGAAAGAAAAGCTCAAAGACCCTGAATTCAGGAAAATCGAAGGATTCCCGATTGGTAAAGATGAAGATATTCTTAATCTTTCAGATCCACCTTATTACACTGCCTGTCCTAATCCATGGATTGATGAATTTATAAAACGATGGGAGGATGAAAAACTTCAGAAAGAAGATGATGAATCCTATCATAGAGAACCATTTGCAGCCGATGTAAGCGAGGGTAAATATGACCCAATCTACAAGTATCACCCTTACCCAACGAAAGTCCCGCATAAAGCAATAATGCGGTACATCCTTCATTATACTGAGCCAGGGGATATTGTTTTTGATGGATTTTGTGGAACAGGTATGACTGGAGTTGCCGCTCAGATGTGCGGAGATAGGAATACAGTACAATCTCTTGGTTATCACGTTAAAAAGGATGGCACTATCCTGCAACTGGAAACTAATGAGGAAGGCAAAGAAGTATGGAAACCGTTTTCCAAACTGGGCGAAAGGAATGCAGTACTAAGCGACCTTTCTCCAGCGGCGACATTCATTGCATACAACTACAACACACCAGTAGATATTAGTGAGTTTGAAAAAGAAACGAAACGCATTCTGAGAGAAGTAGAAGAAGAATGTGGATGGATGTATGAGACACTTCACGAAGGCGAGAGCAAAGGGAATATAAACTACACAGTATGGTCGGATGTGTTTGTCTGCCCGGAATGTTCTGGTGAAGTGAATTTCTGGGAAGCAGCTGTAGACAAGGAAGCGGGAAAAGTACACATTGAATTCCCCTGCCCTCATTGCCATGCGAGTTTGACTAAGAGAAACATGGATCGTGCATGGATTACAAAATATGATGAAGCGCTCAAGGGAACGATTAAACAGGCAAAGCAAGTCCCTGTACAGATCAACTACTCTGTTAGTGGTTCACGGTATCAGAAACAATTAAACGCAGATGATTTGTCTTTACTCGTACGAATTGAACATGTGGATATTGCTTCTTGGTTTCCAACAGATAAAATTCCCCTTGGAGATAAAACTGGTGAGCCATTAAGAGTAGGTATAACCCATACTCACCATTTCTACTCAAGACGAAATTTGCATGCTTTGTCGCTGTTTTTATCTAAAATGACTAATATCAAGCAGAAACTCTTTCTAACAAAAGTAGCATTTCAGATAACAAAGCTTTACAGATTTACATACATGGCAGGAACATGGGGTGCGGGAGGTGGTCCGCTATCAGGGACTCTTTATGTGCCATCGTTAAATAAAGAGTTGAAAATACTGAAGCAACTTAGACTAGCTTTAAAAGCGAGATGTAAAGTTGCAGTAATTACAAATATCGGAGGATGTTTAAGTGGAACAGAATCCTGTACATCATTGACAACTATTCCCGACAATTCTCTCGATTACATATTTATTGATCCACCGTTCGGCTCAAACCTTAATTATTCCGAACTGGCTTTCTTATGGGAATCTTGGCTTAAAGTAAGAACCAACAACAAAAAAGAGGCGATTGAGAATCGTATACAAAGAAAAGGTATCAACGAATACAGATCTTTAATGACATTGAGTTTCAGAAGTGCTTATCGCATTCTAAAACCAGGTAGATGGATGACTGTTGAATTTTCAAACACAAAGGCATCCGTATGGAACAGTATTCAAGTAGCTCTTACTGAAGCTGGATTTATTGTAGCTAATGTAGCAGCATTAGATAAACAAAAAGGATCATATAACGCGCAAACAAACCCGACTTCAGTAAAACAAGACCTTGTCATCTCCGCCTACAAACCAAATGGCGGGTTTGAAGAGCGCTTCCTTAATGAAGCTGGTACTGAAGAAGGTGTCTGGGATTTTGTACGAACTCACCTAGGTTATCTCCCTGTTGTGAAGAACAAAGATAATGAACTTATTCCTATTCCCGAGCGAGATCCACGAATTCTATTTGACCAAGTTGTTGCTTACTATGTGCGTAAAGGGTATCCAGTTCCTATTTCCAGCCCAGAGTTCCAAAGGGGTTTGGCAGAACGCTTCCTCCTCCGCGATGGGATGTATTTCCTGCCCGATCAAGCCGCAGAATACGATAAGAAGCGAATGAGGGCAAAGGATGTAGTACAGCTCAACCTCTTTGTTTCTGATGAGGCCTCGGCTATACAATGGTTAAAGCAATTGCTGAATACGAAACCTCAAACTTTCCAGGATATCAATCCACTATTTATGCGGGAAATCGCTGGATGGCACAAACACGAAAAGGCTCTTGAGCTATCAGAGCTACTTCAGCAGAATTTCCTTTGTTACGAAGGCGTTGGTGAAATTCCCAGCCAGATTCATTCTTATCTTTCATCTAACTTTAAGGGCATGCGTAATCTGAATAAGGATGATTCTTCATTATGCGCCAAAGCAAAAGATCGCTGGTATGTGCCTGATCCAAAGAAGTCCGGTGATTTGGAACAACTTCGAGAACGAGCATTACTGCGTGAGTTCAAAGATTATATTGAGTACAAGAAAAAGCGATTGAAGATATTCCGCATTGAAGCCGTTCGTGCCGGCTTCAAGAAAGCCTGGCAGGAACGCGACTACTCAACCATTATTGCCGTTGCGGAGAAGATTCCTGACAAAGTTTTACAGGAGGATCCAAAACTCCTCATGTGGTATGATCAAGCAGTGACAAGAACTGATTCCTAGGGGGTGATGAGAGTGTCGGATACAGCAGGATATATCCAAGGTTCTCTTTTCGAAGAGGATTACCTTATTCGACGACTAGGCACATTAGTCCACTCACCAGATGTAGCCTTAACTGAACTCGTTGCCAATGCATGGGATGCTGGTGCTTCTGTTGTTGATATATCTATTCCAGATAGCCATGGAGATAAAATTATTATTAAGGATGATGGTGTAGGACTTACTCTTAAAGAGTTTTACTCTCGATGGATGAAGCTAGGCTACAATAGAGTAAAATACCAAGGAGAGAAGGTATGTTTCCCTAAAGGAGTCAATGGTTCTCGCTTAGCTTATGGAAGAAATGGAATTGGAAGACATGGGTTGCTGTGTTTCAACGATAATTACGTTGTCATCACCATTTCAGACGGGATGAAATCCACTTTTAAAATCAGTACTCAAAGTGAATCACAACCTTTTGTATTAGTAGAGGAATCGACTGAAGATTGTTCCGGGTATGGTACACAACTTGAGGTTGAAGTTACTAGAAATTTGCCGGATCCAGATAGGATTCTCGAGGTTATCTCAGCAAGATTTCTTCATGATCCTCGATTTAAAGTAATTATCAATGGTGATTCTATCCAACTGGAACAGCATAGTGGTTTAATCGACGAGACTATTCTTGAAGTAAACGAAAACATAGCAATTAGATTACTCTTCATTGACACTCAAAAAGCTGCACGCTCGTCGCTTTATCAGGGGATTGCTTTCTGGCAGGGGGGACGATTAGTCGGTGAACCTTCTTGGATGTTGGGCAATAATTATGTAATTGATCGGAGAACTCGATTTGCTAAACGATATACATTCGTTGCAATCACAGATGATTTGAAGGAATATGTGAAAGAGGACTGGACCGGATTCGTTTCAAGTAGCAGCATGGATGATGTGTACGAAAAGCTCTCGGATTATGTTATTGGAGCCATTGGGAAGATGGCAAAAGATCATATAAGTGAAACGAGAGCATATATTCACGAACAACACAAGGCTAAATACAAAGAGCTTTCAGCTCTTGGGAAATATGAAGTAGATGAAGTCATAGATCATGTTGTTGAAACTCACCCTACTGCAAATACGGATACAATAGGGATTGCTGTCGAAGCGGTAATTAACCTTGAGAACACAAGAAGTGGAAAAGCACTTCTCCAGAAACTCAGCCACTTCTCCGAGACAGATATTGATGAGCTGAATAGACTTCTTGATCAGTGGACAATAAAGGATGCTCTCTGTGTTCTGGATGAGATTGATCGACGATTGTCTATTATTGAAGCTATAGACAAGCTCTCTCGAGATGCAGATATTGAAGAACTCAAAGTACTGCATCCTTTAGTAACTGAAGCTCGGTGGTTGTTCGGACCAGAGTATGATTCGTCTGCATATATTTCAAATAGCCAACTTAGAACGGCAGCAAGAAAAATATTCGGGATAAATCAAAATGAGAACGTGTTTCTGAATCCGAAGAAAAGGCCAGATTTGATCTTCGTTAAGAAACTAAATTCTACCATTTCATTTACATGTACAGAAGAGTTTGACAGTGAATCAGATCTCGTCAGAGTAGGGCGGATTCTCATTATTGAACTCAAGAAAGGTGGATCAAGCATTACTCGAAGTAACAGAAATCAAGCTGCAGATTATGTAGAGGATTTTGTTGGCTGCAAAGAATTGACAGGTAACCCTCGTATCTTTGCATATGTTGTAGGTGAAACCATTTCTGATAAGATTGTTGGGAAACATAAGATTGGTGATGAGGATGAAGGACACCTATTTGTAACTACATACGGACAATTAGTGGATACGGCTAGAAGAAGACTTTTCAATCTTAAAGATCAGCTGACTGAGCGATATGAAGATGTTAATGGTATTGATTTGGCAGATAGAACCAGGCAATTGACGATGAATCTTGATATGTAACGACTAAGGAGAACAGCTTGTTTAGTTTTCAGAATATATATAGCAAAAGGTAATTATTATATAACTTAAAGTTCTCTTTGTAATATGCATGAATATTGAAATGAACAGGAGAATACGAATGAAAAATGATAATAGCATTAACATTAAAATACGGCAGATACGAATTATCAACTACAAAGGAATTGATGAACTCACACTTGATTTTCCAAGGCCAAGGATGCTTGGTGACCCTGATGTTGTGGTTATGGGAAGTCGTAACGGTTTGGGGAAAACATCTGTACTCGAATGCTGTGCACTACTGCTTATTGGATTACACAGTCGCACACCCACCTTTGATCTTAGTCGATATAAGTTCATGCCCATTGATATCGCAGACATGATGATTCGAGCAGGTAATTCCATTACTCAAATAAACGGTGATATCGATCTTGGATCTAAGATGGTTACCATTGAAATAACGATTAACAAGTCAGGGAAAGCTACGATTACAGGCAAACCTAAATTTGATGCTGTCAAAAAAATGCTTAAGGACGATAGAACTAATGTTATTGATGAATTTTTGACTACAGTTGGTGGAATGAGTCCAAACCCCCTTATCTCGGATAGTTTTCTTTACTTTCATAGCTATAGAAAAGTTCAAGAGGGCAATCCTGAACTTGGCATGATGTTGGAAACCGATAACTTCCGCCGCCGTACATTGTATACACAACGAGTTCAGTTACCAATTAGCACTTTCAAGTTAAGAATTCTTCGGTCCATGATGAGCAGAGCAGATCTATTCGAAGAAGTATCTGATGAGGATTCAGATGGCATTCTTGAAAAACTGAATAGTCTTGTAGATAGATATGCAAACGGAACAATACAAAAACTTCGACCTGCCGAAGACAATACCATTGATTTCCGCATTCAACCTACTAGCGGTGGTCCATCATTCACATTTGATGGATTAAGTTCTGGCCAAAAGGAAATCATTGCCACACTATTTCTAATATGGTATCAGACAATGAATAGATCCAATATTATACTTATTGATGAGCCAGAATTGCATTTGAATGCAGAATGGCATCGAGATTTTGTTAAGCAACTCACAAAAATCGCACCCAATAACCAATATATAATTGCTACACATTCAGAAGAAGTGTTCGCTTCAGTTGACAAGAATCACAGGTTTATTCTCAAAGATTCCAGTGGAGAAAAATCATGATTGAAGTTACGCAGGGAAACCGCCCTGAGGAAATCAACATGAGCGGTAAGCATGTTCTATTTGTTGAGGGATGTGGAAGTGATTCTTTTGATTCCGAGGTTATTAGTGAGCTTTTCGACTGGAAGATAAGGATTGAACCTCTTGGTTCATCGTATAGCATAAATAGTGTTGCTGAGGCATTGCACCCGTTTCATCCAACCTACTATTTCCTAATTGATAGAGATCATCATCATGATGATAATAAAGTCGACTATTATTGGGAAAACTTTCCTGATCCCCAAACTCACAACTTACTGATCTGGAAATATCGTGAGATTGAGAACTACTTTCTCGAACCTGCTTACCTAGAGGAGTCAGATTTTCTTAACGTGAATATAGATACTCTGGAAAAGAAAATCATTGAGTTCTGTCAGCAACGTTTGTATTTGGATGTAGCAAATTATGTCATTGTTTCAATTCGGGAAGAACTAAAAAGGAACTGGATTAGGATATTCTCAAATCCTTCTGATTTTAGTTCTCGTGACCTAGCACTCGGAATGTTGAAAAACGCAGGAGAGTTTGAAGCATTTAGAAACGAAGTAGGAACAGCAATTGATCATGATGAAATTACTCGGTGCTTTGATGACATTTTTGACATCATGACAGATGGGTCCGAGTGTCTGGAATTTGGAAAAGGAAAATGGTTGGAGATGATCGGTGGGAAGAGGGTATTCTCACAGGTAATCAATTCCACTTGCTTTAAAGTAGTTGATCTTGAAGGCAGTCTTTTACATGGAAAAGATAAAATCAATCAGGTCGCCAAGAATCTATTACGGAAGAACATCTCGAAACAGCCAGATGATTTTAAGAAACTAAAGACTTTAATTTTAGATCGACTTAATTCTGAATGATTAATAATAGTATTAATAGCTGGTGCTTCACCCTCGACTGCGGGCAGCTCTGCAAGGTCATCGAAACCAAATCCCTCTGGGGTGAGGAGTTCTGCCAAGTCTGGCTTCCCGGCTCTGATAAGATTGTGCGTGTTCCTGCTTCTTCCCTGAAGCCGCTTTCTGAAGCTCCATCCTGTACATCTGATGGAATTACCTATGTAGCTGCTGCAGCTCGGGTGGCAGATGCTCTTACTCAGGATGTGTTACTCGCTCCTATTGAATCTTCAGTAATTCCATTGCCTCATCAGATTCGTGCATTGTCCCGTGCTGTATCTGGAGACCATGTGCGCTATCTGCTTGCTGATGAAGTCGGGCTTGGAAAAACCATCGAAGCCGGTTTGATCATGCGGGAGCTTAAGCTTCGTGGATTGGTCAAGCGGGTTCTGGTTATTACTCCAAAGGGCCTGGTTACGCAATGGGTGGCTGAAATGCAAACGCACTTTGGAGAGGATCTTCGAGTATTTATTCCTGGAGAGTTTTCAACGTATCGACAGATTATCCGTGAAGAGAATATCTGGAAGAGCTTTGATCAGGTCATCTGTTCCATGGATTCCGTGAAACCGCTGGAAAGAAGGCAGAGCTGGTCTGTTGCGCGACTGGCAGAATACAACAAAGAGCGATTTGAAGATCTTATTCACGCCGGATGGGATCTTATCATTGTCGATGAAGCTCATCGTTTGGGTGGAAGTACGGATCAGGTTGCTCGTTTCAAACTTGGGCAGGGGTTGGCAAATGCAGCACCTTACCTGTTGATGTTATCCGCTACACCGCACCAGGGCAAAACGGATGCGTTCCATCGCCTAGTGTCTCTTCTTGACTCAGATGCATTTCCTGATGTTGAAAGTGTTATCCGTGAAAGGGTACAACCCTATGTAATCCGCACTGAAAAAAGACAGGCCATCAATGTCAGAGGAAAACCTTTATTCAAACCTCGTCGTACTCAACTTGCGCCAGTGTCATGGGAAGAACGACATCGGGATCAGCAGTTGCTTTACGAAGCTGTTACTGAATATGTCAGAGAGGGTTACAACCAGGCACTTCAGGAAAACCGAAACTATGTGGGATTTCTGATGATCCTTATGCAGCGGCTGGTTGTCTCCAGTATCGCTGCGATCAGAGTGACCCTTGAGCGTCGTCTGGAAGCTCTCAGTGAACCTGAAGGCCAGATGTCTCTTTTTCAGATGTTTACTCTTGAAGACTGGGAAGACCTGGATGGCCAAGAGCAGATGGAATCAGCTCTTGTTACCAGGTTGAGCGCACTGAAGAACGAGTACTCCGAAGTTAAGCTGCTTCTTGAAGCTGCCCGGAACTGCGAACAATCATGTTCCGATGCCAAGGCTGAGGCTCTACTTGAATGGATCTATCGACTGCAACAGGAAGAAAATGATCCTGAGTTGAAAATTCTTGTGTTTACTGAATTCCTGCCTACACAGGGAATGCTGAAGCGGTTTCTTGAAGACAGGGGTTTTTCAGTAGTGTGTCTTAACGGATCTCTGAACATGGAGGCGCGAAGAGCTGTTCAGGATTCGTTTGCAGAGGATACCCGGATAATGATTTCCACTGATGCCGGAGGTGAAGGCTTGAACCTTCAGTTCTGTCATGTGGTTATCAACTACGATATTCCATGGAATCCAATGAAACTGGAACAGCGTATAGGCCGTGTTGATCGTATTGGTCAGGATCATGTTGTTCGTGCAGTGAACTTTGTTTTCCAGGATTCGGTTGAGCATCGAGTTCGAGAAGTGCTTGAAGAGAAACTTGCCATAATCCTTGAAGAATTCGGAGTTGACAAAGCCGGTGATGTGCTTGATTCAGCCGAATCAGGCCGAATCTTTGATGAACTTTACCTTGATACCATTCTTAACCCGGATGATCTGGATTCCACCGTTGGCAAAGCTGTTGCTGAAATCCAAAACAGACTGGAAGAATCCCAGGAAAACTACTCTGTACTTGGAGTGACTGATGGATTGAATGCCAGTGACGCACAGCGCATACAATCGCATCCCCTGCCACATTGGGTAGAACTGATGACTGTAAGCTATCTGAAAGCGAACGGTGGCAGTGCTGAGAAAAGACAAAACCTTTGGAACCTTAAATGGCCAGATGGTGATATTATGACTGGTGTGGTTTTCACCGGTCAGGAAGCTGAAACCGTTCCCA
Source organism: Candidatus Aegiribacteria sp. (assembly GCA_013138965.1). Lineage (GTDB taxonomy): Bacteria > Fermentibacterota > Fermentibacteria > Fermentibacterales > JCC-6 > Aegiribacteria. The sequence continues at coordinate 4,476 of WTBT01000098.1, read as the reverse complement.
ATACCCAATTCCTTAATCTTGAGCATGATAGAGTCCGCGCAATCGTTAATACTCTACCGCGTTTTGTAGATGGGCAACCGATACCTTCAATCCGTATCCCAGGTCTTGCGAGTAAGATTATTGGGTTCTGGTCTCTTTGGGAAGTCTCTATCCATGCAGATGATCTGGAAGATAAGCGGATTCTTGCCGTATTTCTGCATGATGACGGAAGAGTGCTCAAGCCAACCGCTCGCCATATCTGGAATCAGTTACTGACAGTTTCTCCAGAGATTCATGAGCATATTGCAGGTGATCCAGCACATGATGCATTCAATCGTATCATGGCAGTTGCTGAAAAGCAGGGAAAGACAATCTATAACGAGCTTGTCCAAACCCGCATGGAACATCTGAATCGCGAGCGAGACAAAGGGCTGTATGCCTTTGCTGCACGGCGCAGAGCTGTTGAACGTATTGGATTACCTCAAGTAAGGGATCATCGGTTAGCCATATTGGATCGGGAGGAGCGTGAATGGCAGGCGCAACTGGAACGTAGACTTCAAATCATCCCGGAAATGCTTCCTTTTCTCCTAATAAGGGTGGATGGAAGAGGTGCTGATGAATAGTTGGCGTGACCAGATTTTGAAGGAGTTTACTCCCCAGGTTGCCCGACTGACACTTGTGGCTGATCCTGATGGTCTTTTACTGGAAGAAGGAATTCTGCACGGCATTCGCGAGCTGGGTTTTGAACTGATCCCCTACGAAGATCATGTTGCATTCCGATACGCATACGAATCCAAATACCGCTCCCGCTGGGATAATGGTAAACACACAGATCTTGTGGTCGTATTGAGATCGCAGTCGAGCGATCTGGATTCTCTTCCATACGATCTCCTTCAGGCGGGAAGAAGACTATCTTTCAATCTTGGTGATCTGTTTCCCACTTTAAGTTACCCTGTAGTTGCTGCGTTGGATGTGCAAGACCTTGATCCCCTCTTTCGGGCTCAACTCCAGCACACGCCGAGTAGCATGGGTGATAACGCTACAAAGGAATTCGCACTGCGTCATGTGTTTGAAATTGCACCTGAGCTTATTAAGCAACCGTCCGATCTTGTGCGTGTCCTGCTACGCCGTCACTACCGCGGTCAAAGAATACCTGTTACTCTCGACCAGCGATTTATCCAGGTGCTAAAACAGAACGGTCTATTCGAAGAATGGCCTCTCGACCAAATCGTCTCTGATCGCGAGGCATTCTTTGCTTTTCTTCAAGAACGTTGGTCAATCTTCCTGGATCGTATTAATACCAAGGAACAACAGGACACAGTTAAAGAAAGTAAAGCTGTTTATGACCTACACTTCTCCGGTCCAGCAGACCTGCCCTTCGAGCATGAAAACGTTCGAGTTTACATTGATAATTTGTTCACTGAGGGGTTGCTTCATTCCGTGTCTCACGAAAACGCCGATGATTTGTCATCTACGTGGGTAGGAATAGGTATCAAGACTGATCCGGCAGAAGATCACCTGTGTAGACTGGAACGTTTGATTGATAAACTCCAGAATACTATCCCCGAAGAAGATTCCAGACACGCAGACTGGTTCCGTTTCGCGTATGCATATGCTGAAGTAAGCACTCTCGAACATGAGCTGGGAAGTAGTCTGCCGGGCAATGTAAAGGCTAGTATTGAGAAACTTCGCTCATCAATTGATCAAGCATTCATCACTTGGGTTCAGGTTCGGTATGCCGGTCTGCATAATCAGCCTCCCGAACCTCCTGCAATGCTTCATCACATCCCCAGGATGTTAGCAAGGAAAATCAGCGACTCACAAGATAAGAAGGTAGCGTTTCTACTGGTGGATGGCCTGGCTCTGGACCAGTGGATGGTTTTGCGCGATGTACTGCAAACTGGAAGGCGTAACCTGCTTTTCCGTGAAAGCGCAGTGTTTGCATGGATACCCACTATCACATCAGTATCCCGACAGGCAGCCTTTGCAGGCAAACCACCAATTTACTTTCCTTCGAGTATTAGCAGAACAAATAAAGACGAATCTCTTTGGAAACAGTTCTGGGCGGATCATGGATTAACAAGCCCAGCAGCAGCATATGCATTGGTTCATGGGGACGGGGATATTGATAAGATTCGAGAGATTCTGTCACATCCAAAGGCTCGTGTTGCTGGAATTGTCATCGATAAGGTCGACAAGATAATGCACGGTATGGAACTGGGCGCCGCTGGCATGCTGGGTCAGGTGCGTCAGTGGGCTATGCAGGGCTTTCTGGCCGATCTCATTGATATTCTTCTCGAACATAACTTTCAGATTTTCTTGAGCTCTGATCATGGCAATATTGAGGCAAGAGGTTGCGGGCGGCCTGCTGAAGGGGCTGTGGCGGATTTGCGGGGTGAGCGCGTTCGTATATATCCGGGTGACATACTACGGGCTTCGGTTAAGGAACACTTCCCAGATGCCATTGAATGGCCGTCGATCGGTCTACCGGATGACTATCACGCCCTACTGGCTCCACATCGGAAGGCATTCGTTCGTAAGGAAGAGACCATTGTTGGTCACGGCGGGATTTCAATCGAAGAGTTGATTGTTCCTTTAGTTCAGATTGAGCGGCGGGAAGTTTGAATACTCGTTTGAAAATGATTGGGATCGACCGTTTTATTCGATTGAAATGGCTTGAGTATACCTCTGACTTTGTACTGGCAGGCAACGATGAGAAAGCAGTAAAGGAGGAGCTTGAACGGTTGATTTCAAGTGCCTTCGATTGCTCCTCTTCCAGCAAAAGGGGTTCGCTATCCAAAACACTGACGATATTGTTGAAAACGTGGGTGCGTGTACATCCTGATATATACTCGTTACGAGACTCTGGACTCGATTTGATTCAAAAGACAGAGAATACTAATCACATCGCCTTTCACTGGGGAATGATCACGGCTGCTTATCCCTTCTGGGGGGCTGTTGCCGAACAGACCGGGCGCCTACTCAGACTTCAGGGAAATGTTACTAAAAATCAAATACAGCGACGCCTTCGGGAACAATATGGAGAACGAGAAACCGTTTCGCGAACGGTAGGAAGAGTACTTCAATCTTTCGTTGATTGGAGTGTTTTGTGCGAAACAAGTGGAAAAGGTATCTATTCGCAGGGGTGTACATATTCAGTAGATAATCCCAAAATCATATCCTGGCTTATTGAAGCGGATTTGCATAGGCGTTCTAGTGGTTCAGCTTCGATAAGAGAACTACTTACCTGTACAAGCCTTTTCCCCTTTTGCCTAAAGCAGCTACCAGCAGAGCATCTGGTTGCCATGTCACCTCGAATGAACCTGCTACGCCATGGTTTGGATGATGAGTTAGTAATGCTGCAAGACCCAGAGAATACAAGCAGAGAGTTTTAGCAATACTTTATTAGCCATGCAATAATAGGAGGAGAAATGACTTGTCCAGTTTGCTTTTTTCGAGATGACTATCAAAAGCAACTTAAAAAGAGAACCTTCGGAATTGATCGCTTCGAGAACAAGTTGACTAAGTACAAGGAAATATTTATTGAAGACATACGTCAAATGAGTAGCATGTCAAGTTGCAGCTGCCATTTAACTTACGACCAGAGTGGGATGATTGTCTGGACAGATTCCTTTCTATATTCCTTGAAGAATGCCGAGGCTGAAGTCAGCTCCGCCTTCGATAGAATGATTTCTATTTACGAAGACTTCATAAGTAAAAGTCAAAAAATTGCCACTGAGAGGCTTTGGTCACATCTGAAAGAGCAGAACCTATTAACTCAACTCGAAAGTCCGATTACATATGCAAGGCTGCTTTTTCGAGCTCGGGCCAAGGGAGGATTCGACGAAAAAGACATAAAACAGTATTTTCACATTCCTTTTTCAAATCGTCATCTTGTCGGGAACCAGCGCTTCAGTGTGAGCGGTCAGCCAATGGTTTATTTTGGCAACTCTGTCTTGGCGCTAACGAAAGAACTAGAATGCAATGCTTCTGATCTTGCTGTCGCCGCATATCTTCCAAGCTACTCAAAGTACTACTATTCAAAGATATTCAGCCTAACAAACTACATTGGTGATTGCATAGAAAATACGCTTCCTGGAATATTCTCGGCAGGCTCAAAAGTGTCATACGATGAGACGGAATTATTACCGAACCGTCAAACTATTGCAAGAGACATACACAAATCAGTTCTGATGCATTTGTGCACGTTTCCTACCGAGTTCAAGGGGACATTTGTTGCCGAATATGTAATTCCTCAAATGCTTACCACTGCCCTGCTTGAGCATGGCTATGCTGGAATTGTTTTTCCTTCGACGAAGGACTACTCAGACTTATATGGAAGCCATCGGTTTTCATCTCATCAGTTGAACTTCAGGACTTCTGACATCGTATAGCTGATCCTCCTTTTCAGATTGTAGTATTTCTACTGAATCAGGCTGTCACTTTATGTATTTCTTCATTCAGGAATTAATATCCAATTGCCGTATGCATCATAAT
>WTBT01000029.1 GCA_013138965.1 Candidatus Aegiribacteria sp. | reverse complement strand
GGCACATCACCATCTAAATTAACAGAGTTCCAGTGTTCCTTATTCAAATAATATCCAGGTGCAATATGTTGATACTCTTTTCTTAATGACTCTCCATACAAAGGATCACATTTTAATGAAATAATGGGATTTTTCTCTTTATCTTCCCCTTGCATAGCAAACATTTTACCACCGATGAGATATCTGAAAGCTTCCCATTCCATCTTATAATCCTTAACTGCATTTACTTTTCCAAGACAATACTCATCAAGCCATTCATAACTCATCTATCCACCTCACCATACAGAGTATACAAAAAAACTCTCTGTAATATAGTATTGTATTAATTTGAAGCACTGACTGCACAGCACTTCCCATAAATGGATTGCCAATCACCGTTCTTATCGCGCATTTCAACAGAGGCTGAATCTCCTTTTATCCACCAGATCAACATCCTGCCATCCGTGTATCGCGCTCCGGATCCGGAAAGAGCCTGGGGTAGAGTGTATTCCTCATCATCCGGCAGCAGTACTTTGACGAAATGAAGGCTGCTGTCCGAGAGAGTATAGTATCTGGCAACAATCCGATCTCCATTCTCACACTGGTAATTAACAGATTCACCTCCAAGCACGGTCAGAACACCATGCTCACAGTTGTGGCATCCGGTCACGCAAGACAGCATGAGAACTGCGCATAACATCATCAAATATCTTGGGAGCATTATGCTCTCCTTTTCAGGTTATCTGTTCTCCATCGGAATACTATTGCGATATCGATTGAATCCAAGCGGAACCTCCTCAGAAGATCTTTCTCGAATATTTCTAGATCACGAATCCGGGTTCGAGCATGGTATTTTTTGGTATGACAATGATACCGTCGCGAATGCAGAAGAGTTCTGAAGAGTATTCCTGAATACCCTCTTTGTTCTCGAGCCTGCACCCATCACCTATTCTGGCATTTTTATCGATTATGGCGTTTTTTATGATGCAGTTCTCCCCTATTCCCAGGGGCAGCATCTCACTTCGGATATTCCTGGGATCAAGGTAGTGACCCTCCCAGTAATCCGAACCCATGAAAACACATCTTTCCATCACAGTCCCGCTACGAACCTTTCCGCGCAATCCCACAATACATTCGCTGAACGATACACCATTCACATCGGAAGCATCGCATATGATCGTGCTATTCAATCTGCAGTTATTTATCCTTGCCCCGGGAAGAGCTCTTGCCCGGGTATAAAGCGGAGAGAAACTTGTATACATATCAAAGTCAGGGTCGGGGCGCGCCATATCCAGATTGGCCTTGAAGAAACTGGAGATGGTTCCGATATCGGACCAGTACCCGTTGAACATATGTGAAGCCACTCTGTATGATCCTATGGAATGCGGTATGATCTCCTTTCCGAAATCGATGACATCAGGTTCCTTCTCAAGCACTTCCCTGAGAATATCGGGAGAGAACATGTAGATCCCCATGCTTCCCAGATAGGATCTTGAAGCGGTGGTTCCCTCCTGAGTGCTCATCAGCTCTTCCAGCTCGTTTTCCGACGGCTTTTCCCTGAACTGGGTGATAAGACCGTCACCGCCCACTTTCATAATGCCCATAGATGGGGCCTCGGAAGCAGTAACCGGTTTGGTTGCGATGGTAATATCAGCATTACTGTTTTCATGGCGCCCTGCAAATTCTCTGAAATCCATTCTGTAAAGCTGATCACCGGAAAGAATAAGGACAAGATCCGGATGCTGGGCGTTGATATACTTGAGACTCTGCCTGACCGCGTCAGCGGTTCCCTGGAACCACTCCTTGTTTTCATCGGTCTGTTCGGCTGCAAGAATGGAAACAAAACCGTGGGTGAACCTGTCGAACCTGTATGTACGCGCCACGTGTGTGTTAAGGCTCTCACTGTTATACTGTGTAAGGACAAGCATATGCCTGATCTGATCGTTGATGCAGTTTGAAATAGGGATATCTATCAGCCTGTACTTGCCGCCTATCGGAACAGCAGGTTTGCTTCTGTCACGGGTAAGAGGAAAGAGTCTGGTTCCTCTTCCTCCTCCAAGAATCACCGCAATTATCCTTTTCATCTGTCCTCCCGGGTTGCTCTTTGGAAAATAGAACCAGATGACGAAGTAGAGTCAAGGAGGGGGAAAGTACTCTCTTCGTATATTATATTTTTTAACTAAATACTTGACATTTCTCAAAGTTTCTATATATTTTTTTAAGATATTGGAGGTTACACATGGATATTGGTAATGCCAAATGTCCCGACTGCGGAAAACCGATGACCCCGGTCACATGCGAGTGCAGGCACTGTGATATCAGGATGGAGGGAAAATTCTCGGTTTCCATTCTATCCCAGCTGTCCCCTGCGGACCAGGCGCTTGCAATAGCATTTGTGCGCAACTACGGTTCGATAAAGAAGATACAGGAACTCCTTGACGTGAGCTATCCCACCGCGAGGGCTAGAATCGCGGATCTGATAAAGAGACTGGATTCAACTATGGAGATGCCGGACAGCATGGAAAGCCAGATTCTTGAAAAACTCGAACGTGGGGATATTTCCTTCTCGGAAGCAATGGAGAAACTGTAATGCCGGCCTGTATACTACTGCTCAGAATAAGGAAATTCCTTATTCCGCTGCCCTGGTTCCTCGTATGGTGCGCTCTGGCACCCTTTGTCCTTTTAGGATGGTTCGTGGGGCATATAGGGTTGATCTTCGACCCTGACAGTTATCCAATGCGGGCTGCCAGCCAATCATGGAGAATCCTCATGCTGCTGATGGATCTCCATGGAACCGAAGTGGAAGTTAATACTGATGAAGAAAATATATTGATAAAGTTCATATAACCCACTTGGAAGAGAGAATACGATGAAGAATGATTCTCAGAAGAAGATCCTGAACATGCTCTCCGACGGCAAGATCTCGGTGGAGGAAGCGACAGCGCTTCTGTCAAAATTTCAGAATACCGATACAGCTGAAGAGGAGGCCAACGAGGTGGAATCCGGGGAAGTGAAGAGAAGGGCTCCCAAGTACCTGAGAGTACTTGTGGACTCCGCAAACGGGGACAAGGTTAACGTAAGGGTCCCCCTGAGCCTGATAAAGACAGGTATCAAGCTTTCAGCCCTTGTTCCGGGCAATGCAGCTGAACAGATGAGCAATCATGGATTCGACCTATCCCAACTTTCCAACCTTAACGGAGATGAACTCATCGAAGCGCTCAGTGATCTGCAGGTTGATATAGACAGCGCCGACGGAGATAAGGTAAAGGTCTTCACCGAATAGAAAAGACGCGCCTTCTGTAGTATATTTGCTTTCTTATAAAATACTGGAAAGGAAATACTCATGATAATAGCCCTTGCCGGAAAACCGGGTTGCGGCAGGTCCACTCTCTTCCGCGCGCTTGCAGGCTCCGCGGATACTGATACGGGAAAACCTCTCACGGTAAAGGTACCTGATCATAGACTGGATTTTCTTGAAAGCATCCATGATCCGCTGAAGAATACAAACGCAACAGTCGTATTCTTCGATGTTCCAACCCCCTCCTTCTCATCGAAGAACCTGTCTCTTATCAGGAATGCCGCAGTTCTGACGATAGTCCTTGATAATTATGCTCTTGGAGATACTTTGAACGATTTCAATGAGATCGAGTCGGAGCTCATTCTGAACGACATGGCCCTCTGCGAAAAAAGGCAGGCTCGCCTTGTCAAGGAGAGCAAAGGTAAATCCAGAGAAGCCCTTCTTCTTGGAAACCTTCAAAAGCACATGGAGAACGGCAGTCCCCTGCGAATCCTTGATCTTGATAAAGGTGAGGCGGCGCTTCTGGCTCCCTACGCCCTTCTGTCCCTAAAACCTCTTATAGTTGTTTCCAACAGAATGGGTGAGCCTGTAACTCCGGATGAAGAACTTTCATCTGCGGTATCGGAACATGGAGGAACCCTTCTTGGTATCGACGCAGGTTTCGAGCTTGAACTGACCGAGATCGATGAAAGTGAACAGGCACCTTTTCTTGAATCCATGGGTTATTCCTCCAGCGGACTCTCCCGACTCATCAGGACATCGTATTCCACCCTTGACCTGATTGTCTTCTTCACCATCGGGAAGGATGAAACAAGGGCTTGGCCCATCCGGAAAGGCTCAACTGCCCTGGATGCCGCTGGAACCATCCATTCTGACCTTGCCAGAGGTTTTATCCGCGCAGTTGTAATACCATGGGAACTGTATCACGAGCATCCCGATAGAACGCTGCTGAAGGAAAAGGGAGAACTCAGGATCGAAGGCAGGGATTACACTGTCAGAGACGGCGATATAATAGAAATCCGATTCAACGTCTGAATTGCCATCTGGTTAATGTATTGACGCGGCTTATCCAGACGAATATTATCTTATAGCAGGGTTTATTTTGTTATAGCAGGGTTTATTTTGTTGGAGGATACAATTGAATAAGATTGTAGTGCATTGGAAAAACGGAGAGATCGCTAAGGGAAATACAACTGATTTTTCTTCCGCCAGACCGACATTCCATTTGAAAACCATGGATGACCCGTTGTGTGTGGAAGAGGTCAAGCTGGACATCCTCAAAGCGGTTTTCTTTGTAAAGGATTTTGAGGGGAATTCCGCACATGAGGACGCACATGACTTCAGCAAAGCCCCAGCCTGCGGTAAACACATCATCATTACTTTTTACGATGGCGAGAAGTTCTATGGAACCTCTGAAACAATTCACAGGGATCGTTCGGGCTTCTTCATCTTCCCCATCGATACGGATGCCAACACTATACGGGCATTTGTTATCAACTCGTTCATTGAAAGTGTGAATCTCACGGAGTAGCTCCATGTTCACCGTCCCTATAAGCACAAGACAACTCCGGTTGCGGGGCTTGGTCCGGGCAGGATTACCGGATATTTCTCATCGTTCTGGTGTCATGTCAAGTGTCAGATGTTGTATAATTGCGAAGTTATTTGGCGTTCCTGCAAGGCGCGGATGATGGCGCATAGCAGAGCTATGTAACTGAATCTGCAACGCCGCAGGAGCGTCAAAGAACGA
>WTBT01000049.1 GCA_013138965.1 Candidatus Aegiribacteria sp. | reverse complement strand
ACACCGGGGAGTCCGCAATACTGACGTTCCTGGTCCCCGCTATTTCCCTCATTCTGATCCTGACGGGGCTGCTGTCAGGCGGCGCGAGGAGTCTGAAGGACCTGATGGCCATCCAGAAACATTCGGGGCGCCTTCCTTCGGATTTCATGGATATGGAATCGATGGAGGGGGCTCTGCTCAACGCCGGTCTCATCGGGCTTGCCGGATCTCTCTACATTCTGCTGATTGGCGGGGATTTCAATGGTCCTACTATCGGAGGTCTCCTGACGATCATGGGCTTCGGCGCATTTGGCACACATCTCAGGAATTCCTGGCCGGTCGTTCTTGGAGTGGTCACAGCAACGCTCCTCTTCGGCAAATCACTCACGGCTCCGGGTGCGCTCCTGGCCGCGATCTTCTGCACAACCCTTGCGCCGCTGGCCGGGGCATTCGGAATTCTAACCGGTTTGATCGCCGGATTCATCCACCTGGTCCTGGTTCACCAGACAGGGGTCTGGCAGGGTGGTATGAACCTCTACAACAATGGTTTTGCAGGTGGTCTGACCGCGGCATTCATCGTTTCAGTTATTGCTTGGTATCGCTCCAAAGATTCTGATTTTAAATAGTGAACTAACAGGAGTAGCTAATTATGAAAAGAAAAGAACTGATCCTCCACTTGATCGGTGAAGTATCAAATTACCTGTTGGAGAACAATCCGAAGCGGCTGGTCATCTCTCTCCATCAGGAGGAGGATGGGCTCCATCTCTCTGTCCTCGATGACAACCCCCACAGCGATGAGGAGATCGAGAAAATAGATCATGCATTGAACAGCCAGAAAAGGCCGGAGCTGGCCGGTTATTACGGCGCCATGACCGGTCACGATATGCTCGGAGCTTCCAGACTTAATCTGCTCGGGTGGCAGGTGAAACACTGCGATGTATCAAGAACACGCAACGGTATAAAGATAGACATCTGGCTGGGCGGCGATCGTTTTGAAAGCCACCAGTTCACGATACCGAAGAAGGATCAGGAATAAGGTGCTCAAAATTTTGAGGTATACAGCACTGTCAGCCAGCACATAAAGTCTCATCAATCCGGAGATCCAGAATAATTGTTAATTTCGGGATAAAACAAGGGAAAGTGAAAAGAAGGGAATCATCCTTTTACGACTGCTCTTGAAAAAAGAGAGCAAAAAAGATGCAAGTTCCTCTATTGACTCCCCGGAAGAGCAAGCTGATATTTCTTCAGGAAAAGCCATAGTACAGTAGGATAAGATTTTAAGGCGTATTCATGGAAAGCTACTTCCATTTTGAGCCGCACAGGCTGGAGAGTCGGAATTCGATGGGTTGATCAAAAAATCTAATCTGTGCATACGCTATCACAGACGGGTGGAGGGAGAGTTTCATGAAAGAGCGTGAAAACATAATCGGTGGTTCGCTTTTACTAATGGCTACAGTAATGATAGTTTCTATTGGGTGTGGTGATTCCGATTCCAGCACCAGCCCCAGCCAGGGGGGGGCTGCTTACTATGTTTCACCAACGGGTGACGATGGCAATCCCGGCACTTCAGGCTCTCCATGGGCCAGCATCGGCCAGGCATGCAATACTCTGGCGGCCGGTGACACGGTGTATGTACGCAGTGGAACTTACAGTGAAAGAGTAGTGCCGGGCACTTCCGGGTCGTCTTCATCAAACAGGATAGTCTACCTGGCTTATCCCGGAGATGCCCCGGTTATTGATGGAACCGGTGTAAGCCTTCCCTCAGGATGGGGAGGGCTTGTTGAGATCTCCAATCTGTCGCACATTGTTTTTGCCGGTTTCATCGTTCAGAACGTTGGAAGCGAAGATAACCACAGCGGGATTCTTGTTGAAAGCTCCACTGATGTATCCATTTTGAACTGCGCTACATACAATACGGTTTCTTCGGGAATCGGAGTGTGGAACTGCAGTAATCTTATTCTGAACAATAACGAAGTAGAGCTTGCCTGCAATGACGGCGAGCAGGAATGCATTACAGTTGCCGGAACAAGCAACTTCACTGTTAGCAATAACTACGTTCACAACAGTGGGCCGGGAACCATAGGAGGTGAGGGCATAGATATCAAGGATGGCTGTAGTACCGGTGATGTTTATGGAAATGTTGTTCACGACATCAATCGAATTGGTATTTACGTCGATTCCTGGGACAAGCCCACGCATCATATCAATGTTCACAGCAATCTGGTATACAACACAACGGATGATGGTTTTGCCCTTGCGTCAGAGTCCGGTGGCCTTCTTTCGGACATCAGTGTTTACAACAACATAAGCTACGGCAACACGAATTCCGGGATTACAGTAGCTTCGTGGGGGGAACAAGTTCCCAGCCATCCCATACAGGACATATCTATCATGAACAACACCTTTTACGGAAACGGGACTTCAAGTTGGGGAGTGGGAATCTGTGTCGAGAATCCCGATGCAGACAATGTTATTGTCAGGAACAATATTTTGAGTGAGAACGTATTCGGGCAGATACTGATTGAAGAGGCAGGCTCGGGTCTTGCAGTAGATAATAACCTTTTCTTCGGTATCGGTGATCCGTATGGCTCAAGTTACCTTACAGGCGATCCTGAGCTTGAGGATCCCTCCAATGGTGATTTTCATCTGCAGACTTCTTCACCCGCTATTGATGCGGGTTCTTCTACCGGAGCCCCATCTGACGACTTTGAGGGGACATCCAGACCACAGGGATCGGGCTATGATATGGGTGCTTATGAGCAATGATTGAGTTATTTGTCAGGGGTATCATCTGCAGGCAGGATACCTTCTCTTTCATCTTAAAAAGCCCGTGAAATCCCAGATATCCGGCGCAGTCGCTGGATCTTGTCCGCGAACCTTGTTTGGGTCGGATATATTGTTTTGAGTTATTTTGGTGAAATTTGGTGAAATGGTATAGCGGAAATTATTTCTCAGAATGGAGGTCGCAAATGAAAATATCACTATTTGTAACTATTCTTCTGATCGTTCTCCTTGCATCATGCAACGGAACGCATCTGAGCCTGGTGAACGTTAATGCTCCTGCGATCAATTATATCTTCGACAACGATGGAATCATCACGGTTACCGATACCACAGACGATATCGAGCTGATCGGAATGCAGGGAACCGGCTTCCTTCAATCTCGAACCCTCCCCGTTGGCGAAACAGGCACGGTCGCTGAGAGTCTCTATGGCTACGAATACCGTATAGACCTTACTGAGGTGGCAGGCATCCTTAACATCGTATGCATAAGTTCCTTCAGAATCGTTTTCGGTCCGGTAGAATCGCTGGATTTCGATGGAAACGGCAGCAACGAAGAGGTTTATGTCGTAACTACCGGAGGTCTTGGTAACATCTCCCCTACCAGCGTCGATGTGGCAGGCGACACTCTTACTTTCAACTTCTCACCAGGTATCTGTGCTGGTAATGCTCCCGGTAACGGCGACTGCAGTTTCTTCTTCGGTTTAGTTTCAGCATATCCAGCACACATGATTACTTCTGAGATACACGCAGGAGGCACCGACTATCAGCTTGAAGCAAGAGCACCCAGCCACCCCTGAACTCAGCCCAAGGGAAGAGCGAGAGCGAGATGGATATCGTGGTGGAATCAAGCGCATAGACTGGCTCGCTGATCTCTTTGCTGAACTTCTCTCCAGCGTAGAGCTTCCTGGAAATGTCGATGAGAACTTGGGCGAACTCAGCATATATGCGCCAGTCCCGTTGCATATTGGTGTTGGAAAGATTGTTAAGGGATACCCCGCCACGGCTGCCGTTCGAGTGGCCTGAAGCCACCGTCTATCTTGGAACACAGAATAAAGGTCGTGCCGATGCTCGAGCGGTCAGATATGCTGTTCTGGGTGATTTTGGTGAAATGGTGCAAATCCAGTTTCCTTATGTCAGCCCGAGCCAAGGGCTGAACTGCATATCCTTTGTTCGCTTTCGAGAGATATAGCTTGCAGCAATCCAGATTGTAGGTTATATTATAACCACGATGAAATATGAAGTTCGGATAAAGAAGAAGATTACCCACCGTTTAAAGAAGCTGCCCGTCGATGTTCAGAAGCTCCTTTTCTTGTTGATCGCAGATCTCCAGACAGATGGCCCGGTTCAAAAAACATGGCGCAACTTCTCACCACTGGGCAAGGATCGATACCATTGCCATTTGAACTACAGATATGTGGCATGCTGGACATGCCATAAACACGAAATAGTGATCGAGGTGTATTATGCTGGCTCTCGTGAAAAAGCCCCATATTGAGATTTCGATTCACGGCGAACATGTTGACGAATTGCTCGCCTGGATCAAGAAAAAGTACGACGTTACCGTCCTGGCAGACGAACCAGAAAACGAATCTGTTTCCATCGAGAGTACTGAATATTGGCAGGAGATGGAAAAGAACCGCATCGGCAACCTGCTTGCCGGTGCTCGCCTTAAGGCCGGTCTGACTCAGACCCAACTAGCTGAGAAGCTGGGTATCCGCCAGAACATGGTCAGCGACTATGAACATGGTCGACGCACCTACTCCGATGCCATGGCCAAACGGTTAAGCAAGACTCTCAAAGTCAAAGAAGAGCATCTGAAATACGGAAGCGGAAAATCGCATGAACCAGCCACAAATGCAAAGTCATGATCAAGAGCAATCTTTCTCCTGGTTATGCGAAGCGATGTGCGCCAAGCGCAGCGTGGCTTGAGTTTAAAAATATTTTTCATTCTTTGCATTACGTTCTGTCTTGCAACGCTTTAGATGTCCTTTGAAAATATGCCGTCGGAGCTGCTGAAGCACCTGGCTGAAGAAGCTGACATTATGTATCATACTTATGTGCCCTTCAATTGTTTAGGTGATTATGGTTAACACCCGAACATGAGCAGAAATGCTCACTATGTGAAGGGTACACTTACTAAATCAGAAAGCTATTTTGGACACGCCTGACAACCTGGCGGTCTCTTCAATATTGAGGTGTACATAGTGAATACTGTCCTGCTTTTTATCGGTGGAACGGACCCCAGCGGCGGGGCAGGATTACCCGCTGACCTGAAGACCGCCGCAGCTCTGGGTTTTCATGGATGCCCGGCAGTCACCGCTTTAACCGTTCAGAACAGTGGAAACGTTCTTTCATGGGAAGCTGTTGCTCCTGCAATACTGTTAGAACAGCTCAGAGCTGTATGCGATGACGGTCCCGTGGCAGGTGTGAAGTCCGGAATGCTGGGAAGCACGGAGAACGCTTCCGCTCTTGCCGGATTCATCAGGGAGGAACTGAGGGGAATACCGTACGTTCTTGACCCGGTTCTTGCAGCAGGGGGAGGAGCGTCCCTGGCAGGGAGCAGCATGATCAGCCTGGTGAGAGATCTGCTCGTACCACTGTGTACTCTATGCACTCCGAATATCGACGAAGCCGAAATCCTATCCGGAATGGCAATTACGGGTACGCAGGATATGATAGAGGCCGGCAGGGCTATTATTCGCATGGGCGCGGAAGCGGTACTTGTAAAGGGAGGGCACCTTCCGGGGGACCCTGTGGATATACTGGTAACAAGAACAGGTTATGCGAAGCTCACTGGATCAAGGATCACCGGGGAGAACGTACACGGCACTGGATGTACTCTCGCAGCTACAGCAGCAACTCTGCTGGCCGCCGGGTTCTCCATGGAATCCGCAGTCAGGGATGCCCGGTTTTTTGTCAGAAGGGTTATCGCCAGAAGGATTGGAAGGATTCACGGTAACCTGCCCGGTCATTCTCCCGCGGCGGGTCCATTACCTCTGACTCCAGATGGTTCTTCATTTTACCTCCCACCGGCATTCTGCGCGATGTGCGGCGGGCCACTGGACAAATCACCAGGAGAACATGGGCATCTGTTCTGCGGAAAGTGCGGATTCATCCACTACAGGAACCCCCTCCCCGCCGTGGTTCTCGTGGTTCATGACGACGAACGAGTACTGCTCGTCCGAAGGGCGGTGCAGCCGAAGAAGGGGATGCTTTCCCTTCCCGGAGGTTTTCTCGAAACGGGCGAAACCCCTGAGGAATGCGGCCGCCGTGAATTACTGGAGGAAACGGGTCTGCATGCGCGTGATAGCAGACTGCTGGGTGTGGAAACCGATCTGACGGCCTATGGAGGAATTATCCTGGCTGTGCTGGAAGTCAAGGAATGGGAAGGCTCCCCCGTGGCAGGAGATGACGCGTCCGAAGTTATCTGGTGTCCGATCCGGGATGTTCCGGAACTTGCTTTTACTGCACATAACAGACTTGTGGAAAAACTTACGAATGTCCTGTAATCAGAACAGGATTAAGTAAGGGCTTCCAGAGTTGCCTCAAGGGCTTCCCTGTCGTGGGTTCCGTAAACAGTGATATCTTTCACCCTTTTCATGAGCCCCTGAAGTACTTTCCCGGGACCGACTTCAATGAAGGTATCGAATCCGCTTCTCTGAAGCTTCTTTATCGAATCGGCCCAGAGAACGGGTGACGTAACCTGTTCCTTCAGCAGTCGTTTCGCTTCATCACCGCTTCTGATGAGATCGGCGGTGACATTTGCCACTACGGGGATTTCTGGTTCGTAAAAACCCGCGTCATCCAGCGCGCTCTCAAGACCCTTCGCGGCATCCTTCATAAGAGGTGAATGCCACGCCCCGGAAACCTGCAGGGGTATGATTTTTCTGGCGCCCTTTTCTTTGCACAGCTTTCCGGCCCTTTTCAGAGCGTCCCTAGCTCCGGAGATAACAACCTGCCCCTCCGAATTAACGTTGGCGATTCCCACGGGACCTATGGCGGACGCTTCTTCAACGCATTTCCTGGCATCATCCAGGTCTATACCTATAAGGGCAAGCATTCCACCGGGATGCCTGTCCGCGCATTCCTGCATTAATTCACCTCGAATTCGGGTAAGCTTGGCGGCTATTCCCGGCAGCAGAATGCCTGCTGTAACCAGCGCGGCGTACTCACCGAGGCTGTGTCCGGCTGTACCCTCAGGTTTTACTCCGGCGGCTACCAGAACGTTCATGGTGGCTATGCTGACCATGGTGATGGCAGGCTGTACATTATCAGTTCTGGTCAGAGTTTCAGCCGGCCCGTTGGAAATAATCTCACTCAGTTTATGAACACCGGTCATTTCATCGATCCTGTCAAGAAAATCCACAGCATCCGGATAGTTTCTGAGAAATTTATCCATGCCTACACTCTGTGATGCCTGACCGGGAAACAGAAAAGCTAATCTTCCCATTCAATCCTCCTAACGATAGCCAGGAGCCTGTCTGACAATGAAACATTGGCATAAAACTCACACAACTGGCTATAATACTCACATATTATCGTCAAATACATACAGTATTCTCCTCAAATCTCTGAGCATTCTATCTCAGCCGTGAGGATATTCTGCTCAATGCACATTGCCGGACACACTCCTAAAACAACCATCGAAATTCTATATAATATTATAAGGTAAACGCAACCCCCGCATTTTCAGCTATTCCCCGACTCTGGGTGTCCGCCCGAGAAGAACCAGCAATCTGGCTTCCGCTATCAGGCATGATGTCCTGGAAGATTCCACCGATGCCTCGGCCGAAGTTACGCTCGACTGGGCATCCAGCAGATCAAGAAGAGGAATGCTTCCCAGGTCGTAACTCATCCTTGAAAGCCTGAGTTTCTCGTTAGCCTGATTCAGCACCTCAAGGGAAAGCTCCCAGCTCCGGATAGAACTGATAAGATTGTTTTGAGCAGTCAGTATAAAGCTCTTTATCGAATTCATGAGGGCTTCATGGGATGCCTGCTGTCTCAGTACTGAAGCTCTGGAGGATTGGATGATGCTTTCGCGGCTGAACCCGTCAAAGAGGGTCCAGCTGAGTGTAAGGGAGACCCGCCAGCTGTCTCTGTCGGAGAAATCCTCAAAATCAAGTTCATCATTACTCCAGTTCCAGCTCCCCCCCGCATTAAGCGATGGCCAGTACGCGCGCCTGTTCGCTTCGCAGGTATACTCTGCCGCTGTGATTCTCTCAATTGAGGATGCGATTGAATTGTTGCCTGACATATCCAGGTTGTAATTCATTGCTGCTGCGATTGAAACAGGCTGCAGCACAGCGTTTGTGTTAACTCTATACTCCGTGCCGATCACACCGGCTGTCTGATAGAGGGTTGTATAGGAATTGGACACCGCCTGCTCCCTCCGGAGCAGCGCGAGGTTGTCGGTACTCTGCTGGACTTCAGCCTGTATCAGTTCAAGGTTCGTTACTCCTCCGATCTCGTAGAGAGCCTTTGTTCTCCTGAGCTGTTCCGTACTTCTGTCCATGGCTCTTCTCGAAGAGACCAGCAGCTGTACATCCTCTATCACTCCGTAATATGCCTCAACGACATCCATGGTAAGATCGAGCCTGGCCTGATCCATATCGAACCCCGAAGCGTCAAGTGAATGCCTGCTTCCCGACAAACGCAGCCAGCTGCTTCCACCGGATGCCAGTATTTCCTGTGAGACACTGGCGGACATTGACCACGATGCGTTGTCAATATCCGTATAACCGCCTGATATATCGGGGACAGAGCTCCATGAATGAGCGGCGGACGAACTGAGACTCAACCTTGGCCAGAGAAAGGATTCCGAAGATGTCAGCGATGCTTCAGCAGACATCAGATCGGCTGATGAGATATCTATATTCGGCGAGTTCTCCATTGCCACCCTCACCCATCCCGAAAGATCAAGGGGGAGGGAATCGGTTTGCGCGAAAAGGACTGAAATTATCAAAGGCAGAAGACAGGCGGTTTTTATCATTCTCCAACGCTCCGTTTCCGTTATGCTTCCGGTGCGAACATCACCGGCAGAGAGATAAGCAGAATACCGATAATATATATTGAGAAGCATAGACGGATCCCCCAGGAACGGCTGCGCTGCAGCATTACGGCAAGACCTCTTCCCCATAGAACCAGCGCGGCAATGGAAGGAATGTCCACACTCTCCAGAAATCTATAGATAAACACGTGAATCCTCGACGGGTCAATTACATCAACGGGGACAAAAACTGACAGGTTGAACCTGAGAGAAGGAGGAACATCAAGCACCGAAACGAGAACGACAAGCAGCGCACCGGTGAGCATGTACGCGGACTGGGACAACATGGAAGATGTAATATAATCCGTAATCCGGCCCACCTTCTTACCTTCAACGGCAAATACTATGCCGAATCCGGCCAGAGCCGCGAGCAGAGCGATTATGCTTCTCTCCACCAGCCGGGCCATTGGAAGATTCCCCGCCATGCGTTTTGTTTCTTCAAGCTCACCTTTAAACACACTGTCAGCCTCCGCAGGGGAGAATCCCTCCTCCAGCAGTTCCGGCAGTCTTTCGCCTCTCCACTCCTCTTCAACCTCGGCCCAGTTGATCAGCATGGCAGGTACGTAACCAGCCACTGAAATCACTATCACTGCCGCTATCATCACCATTCCCGTGCTCCTCATGTTCAGAAGGAGGGAATATGCTTTGTCCGTTCTCCAGAACTGAGTGAATACGGCAAGCAGTGATTCTATTGTATTCTCGGGAATTCTCATCGTGCCTTTCTGGAATTGACTGCCCTGGAATATACATCCTCGAAAAGCACTACCCTGCTCTTCCAGGAATTGTTCTGTTTCATGCATTTCTTCACGAGCCACGCCCATCTGTTCCGTTGTCCGTACAGAACACTTGCGCGAATGATGCATTCGTACAACTCTTCCGGGTCGGCTCCGTTCATTACAAAACCGAATCCGCCGTCCTTTTCATCGATAACCGTATCCGCGAGCCCCCCTGTTCTGTTCACAAGCGGAACAGCGCCGTACCGCATCCCCATCATCTGGGCAAGGCCGCACGGCTCGAATCTGCTGGGCATCATTATGATATCGCAGCCGGAAAATATCCGTCTGGCCATGCCCTCATCATACTTCAGATTTACCGATACACTCCCGGGATGTTCCAGGGCCAGTTCTGAAAACCTGTCCATATAACACTTGTCGCCGGTTCCAAGTATTACGAATCTGACACCCCTTTCCGCCAGTCTGCCTATTATGGGAAACAGAAGATCCAGCCCTTTCTGCCCTGTCAGCCTTGATACGACTCCGGCGGTAAGCTCTCCGCCGGCAGGATCAAGATCATGAGTTTTCAGCAGCTCTCTTCTGCATTTCCTTCTTGGCGCAATAGAAACAGCGCTGTACGACGCAGCCAGTGTCCCGTCAGTTTCCGGATTCCATACGTCATAATCGATGCCGTTCAGTATCCCGGTAAGATCAGCGGAACGTTCGCGCAGCAGGCCATCAAGACTGAAGCCGAACTCGGGTTTCTGTATCTCTTCCGCATAGGTTCTGCTTACTGTGGTAACCTGGTCGGCATAGACAATTCCGGATTTAAGAAAACTGAACGTTCCGTAAAATTCCAGGCCAGTCATCGTGAACAGCGACCGGGGAAGATAAGTACATCCGTATTCCTCCGGTGGAAAGTTCCCCTGAAAATGCATGTTGTGAATTGTAAATACGACTGCCGGTCTGATGCAGTTCCTCATGTACGCCGGGATAAGCCCGGTCTGCCAGTCATGACAGTGGATTACATCCGGCGGTTCTCCGAGACTTTCATGGAAAGCCACTACCGCCCTGCAGAAAAAGGCGAATCGCACCGCATTATCGTTGTACGCGCTTCCGTTATCGGGACCGTATATCCCCTGTCTATGAAAGTATTCATCCTTGCTTACGAAATAAGCCGGGATACCGGTTCCGGGAATAACCGATTCCGCAAGGCCGAACTTCTCTCCCGCCGAAGTCGAGAACTCTCCGCTGACCCATCTGAAATCCTTGATTTTTTCAATATCACGATACAGAGGCATGATTATGCTTACATCATGCCCGGCATCGCAAAGGGCTTTGGGAAGGGAACCTGTTACACCGGCCAGTCCACCTGTACTGGCGAACGGATAGGCCTCGGAGGCGGCGAAGAGTATCCTCATCTCCTCTCCTCCCTCTTACGTATTCTCGCAATGAGGAAAATGAGAGAGACGGCGGCCAGAATGATCCAGATCCATATCTCGAAATGCTTCATGAATCCCTCTGCGGCCTGTATGTTGCTTCCGAATATTGAACCGGCGATGGATAATATCAGATACCATGCTATGGCGCTGAACGCTATAGGAATCGCGGCCAGAGCGAACCGCATGCCCGAGCTTCCCGCCATGAAAACGAGCAGAGATCTTACACCCGGTATGAAGCGGCTTACCGCAAGAATTACAGGTCCGCGATCCGCGATCAGGGATTTCGCCCGGTCGATTCTTTCCCGTTCAACCTTCCTCGAAAGCCATCCTTCAATGAATTGTCTCCCGGGTTTGTGCCCGACGTAGAACAGGATACAGCTGGCCAGAAAACATCCTGTTACACCATAAATCGCTGCCATCACTAGAGATAAACCGCCCGAAACTGACCATCCGGATATGACTATGAAAAGAATGTCTCCGGGAATCGGAGGAAAAAGGGTTTCCGCGAAGGCGATCACTCCCAGAAGTGGTCCGGCCCACGCTCCAGGCGGGTTATCCGCAAGATATTCAAGTATACCCTCGATCAACGATTCGTCGTCCCTTCTGTACTCCTTGCTATCCTGACCATAACCATGCAGCCCAGGCCTTTGCCTCTCCCGATATCGCCAAGTGTGTTAGTAGTTGTTCCCTTTACCCATATTCTTTCCGCTTCAGTATCGGTTATTCCGGCTATCCGTTCTATCATGATCTCCCGGATGGGCACGATCTTAGGGAAGTCTGAAATAACGGTAACGTCGATCTGTCTGATCTCCCAGCCCTCAGCCAGGACAAGGCTGCAGACTCTTTCAAGAAGGATGGCGCTGTCAGCGCCTTTCCATCTGTCGTCTTCAGGGGGGAAAAGCGACCCGATATCCCCCAGTCTGGACGCCGAAAGAAGGGCGTCAGCAACTGCATGCAGTACAGCATCTCCATCGGAATGGCCCGAGAGACCGAATTCCGCTTCAATACGGCAGCCGCCGACAACGAGCGGTATTCCCTTTTCAAAGGGGTGAAAATCAAGGCCGACTCCGGTTCTGCTTCCCATAGTCTCCCCCGTTATTGATTCAAGTATCGCCAGATCCTCTGGATCCGTAAGCTTCATGTTACCAGGATCCCCGTTTACCGCGAGTACTTCAATGCCGGCAAGTTCCATTGCTCCGCACTCATCGGTCACATCATCCGCTTCCTTCAGTACGCGCAGAAGAACATCGAGCGTGAATCCCTGGGGTGTCTGACTCATTCCAAGGGTTTCCCTTGAAACAGTACCGCGAATGAAGGAAGATGATGTTATGTTCTTAACCGTATCCCTGACGGGGATTACAGGTACGGCAGCCCCCGAATTCTCTACACCCTTCATGACCCTCCTGATAAGAGAACCTGAAACAAGGGGCCGTGCAGCGTCGTGCACAAGCACCCGGGAGGATGAGTTGAGTGCTTTCAGGCCTGCAAGAACGGAATCCTGACGTCTCAGACCTCCCGTAACTGTCCTCACGCCTGCCGGTGGATTCCAGAAGGGCTTCCAGAGATTGCTGTCGACCGGAATGACCACGATGATCTCCCCGATCTCCTCAATAGCCCGGAACGCATTTATCGACCAGTCAATCAGAGCTCTGCCATGGAGTCTCATAAACTGCTTGGGCGCTCCTGAACCGAATCGAATGCCCGATCCGGCAGCTACTATCACAGCACCCCAGGTATTCTTATGCATTTGATTCAGTTCTTCAGTATACTGCCCAGCCTATGTATCATCTGTTCCGTCGCCGCTGATGTCCTTGCACAGTCTGGCGAAGACCATGGTTCCACCGGAAGACCTGAAAGTTGTATGGGCCTGAGCTTCTACGGTATTACCTAACATCTCGTCAGCACCCTCTACGACAATCATTGTCCCGTCATCCATGAAACCGACCGCCTGCCTGGGATTCCTTCCCTTTCGCACCAGTCTTATGGAAAGGACTTCCCCGGGCAGCGTCACAGGCCTGGCCGCGGGTCCCACCTCTTCAAGGTTGATGACGTGATTGCCTTCCTTAACGGCGATATCGAGGATATCTATATCACTGCTGAGGAGAGACACCTTTTCCCTTCTGAGATACTCAAGTATGCGGAAACGCTCTCTCTCCTGCTTCCCGAAGTCCATGTATTCAAGTCCTCCGGAATTACCTGCGGCCTCTTCCAGCCGCTCAAGGGTCTCCATTCCTCTTCTGGCCCTGCCCCTTTCAATAATATCCTCGGAATCGCTCATCTCCTCAAGCCGATTCTTTATGGAAGCAGGAAGAATGAAGGGGCCTCTGATAAGCCCTGCAAGCATCATATCCGCGACCCGGCCGTCGATGATCGCGGTAAGATCGACCAGCAGCGGTGTTGAGGAAGTTTCTTTTTCACTGGCGTTCTGCATGAGTCCGAGCTTCTTACCTTTTGTGAACGCCACATGACCGAATACGTACGATAATGCGAAGGGTATCATTATAAGCGGCGTTACGCCGGATTCAGGCGCAGGAAGACTTCCCATGCGCAGAGCCAGCATAACCAGAATACCTGCAACCAGTCCGATAATCGCGCCTACAGTTGTGTAAATAATCTCATCCGCAGGAATCTTAACGAATACGATCTGCAGGATTACGGCGAATATGCCGATCCCCAGACCCGTGAGTCCGTACCATGGGGAGGGCGAAAGCCCATCGAATGCGAATGTCCCCAGCAGGCCGAGAACAAGAATGAAAAGTACACGTACTTCCCAGCCCGAAGTTTTCATAACAAATTTCCTCCTTTTTCCTTTCGACTTGAGAGAAGGCTTCCTATTGAATCGATTAAACTGTTGAAACCCTCTGCTCCGTTGTCGGCGTTCGACGCGTCTTCCGCGGCTCCCGCCAGCCCTGTAAATCCCAGACAGAGAACCTCTCTAAGTCTGAGATCAAAATGTGTAACCGGTCTGAGCTCTCCGCCGAGTCCGATCTCGCTGCTGACGGCAATACCTTCTCTCACCGGCTTTTCAAGCCTGCTTGACGCAACGGCAAGACAAACCCCCAGATCGGCCCCCGGATCGATCAGGCTTACACCTCCGGCAACGTTTACGTAAACGTCCTGATTGCCTAAATCCATCCCGCACCTTTTCTCCAGCACTGCCAGAAGCATCGGCAGCCTGCGGGAGTCCATGCCGTTAACACTTCTCTGCGGATAACCATACCTGGTGGTACTTGTCAGTGCCTGTACCTCTACCAGAAACGGCCTCGTTCCTTCCATTACCGCAGTTATTACCGTGCCGCTGCGGCAGGCATCATCCCTCCTGAGGAAGTAGGATGATACTTCACTTACGCTCTTCAGGCCTTCCTTCGTCATTTCGAACACACCCAGCTCGTTCGTTGAACCGAAACGGTTTTTGGCGGCCCTCAGAAGGCGGTACAATCGATCTCCCTCTCCCTCAAAATATATAACAGAATCCACAAGATGCTCCAGAACCTTCGGTCCCGCGAGTGAACCTGTCTTGGTTACATGGCCGACTATGAATGCGGTTAAACACCTTGTTTTACACACCCTTATCAACTCCGAAGTACAATGTCTCACCTGTGAGACCGAGCCGGGAGCACTGGAAAGATCAGCAGAATAGAGTGTCTGGATGGAATCGACAACCACGATAGAACAATCTGAATTCACCAGATTATTCAGAACCGTATCAAGATCCGTTGCCGCTAGGACTATCACATTATCCTGGAGCGAACTGATTCTGCGTGCTCTCCGGGCAACCTGTTCAGGGGATTCCTCAGCGGTAGCGTACAGGACTTTCTCTCCCCTGCCTGCAAGTTCTGATGAAAGCTGAAGCATCAGAGTACTCTTTCCGATACCCGGTTCACCTCCTATAAGGTTTACCGATCCCCTCAGAACACCGCCGCCGAAAACCCTGTCCAGTTCCTCGATACCTGTCTTGAGCCTATCGCCGGAAATTTCCGGAATCTCAGTGAGGGAAACCGGAAGGGATATCAACCCGCCGGAAAGTGGTTTTCCAGGAAGTTTTACGACAACTTCCTCAACCATGGTGTTCCATGCTCCGCAGTGCGGACATTTGCCGGACCACCCTGCCGCATCGCCTCCGCACTCGTTGCAGACAAACAGTGTTCTCTTTCTGGCCAAGCTGCTCCTAACTAATCGAGTTCGTCCGGATCAACAGGGAAAAAACGGGTTATGTCGGCTCTGAAGACCAGATTCAGCGTTCCCAGAGGACCGTTTCTCTGTTTTCCTATCTTCAGTATCGTCTTCCTTCTGAGAAAATCGATCTGATCTTCGAATTCTCCATCTGCGTCAGCATGCATCTCCGGCTGATGAAGGAACATTACAAGGTCGGCGTCCTGCTCGATGGCGCCGCTTTCCCTTAGGTCGCTGAGTTTGGGAGTGCCGCTTCTTTTTGTGGCCATACGGCTCAACTGGGAAAGCGCCATAACGGGAAGTTTCATCTCCTTGGAAAGCGCTTTCAGGTCTCCTGATATGCGCGCTATTTCCTGCTGCCTGTTCTCGGTGTTTCCGTCGCCGCGCATGAGTTGAAGGTAATCAACAAAGACCATGCAGAGGTCTTCCCGCCTTTTAAGGCTCCTTACTTTTGCTCTTATCTCCATCGAACCGATACTGGCTTTATCATCGATGAAGATCTTCATCCTCTGAAGCCTGTCAGCGGCAGCCTGAAGCTCGTACCAGTATTTCTGGGGAAGAGTTCCCTCGATAATTGGTTTTGTGCCTATATGGGCGTCAGCGCACAACATCCTCTGAGTGAGCTTTGCATCGGACATCTCCAGGCTGAAAATGGCAACAGCCCGCTCCGTTTCCTTTGCGATATGAGCAGCCATATTCAGCGCCATGCTTGTTTTACCTACACCTGGACGGGCGGCCAGAATAATCAGCTCACCCGGATGAAATCCTGTGGTCATCTTATCCAGTTCTGTGAACCCGGTAGAGAGTCCGGTAACGTAACCCTTTGTATTACGAAGGTTTTCAAGCTCCTCGATTCCCCTGGTAACAAGCTGCGATATGGGTTTGAACTCCCCTGATGCCCTTGATTCGGTGATCGCCATGATCTTGCTGGCGGCTGTGTCAAGAACATTCTCGACATCATCTGTGCCTTCGAGGACTTCATTGATATTCTCCCTGCTCACCTTGATGAGCTGACGGAGCATAGCCTTGTCCTTGATGATCTTGATGTACTGAAGCACATTCGAAAGCAGGGGGATATCATCTGTCAGGGACGCGATGTACTCTATACCTCCCGCCTCTTCGAGTGTCTTCTTCCTCGAAAGTTCCTCGCCTACAGTAACCATATCCGTCACGCTGTTTTTTGAATCAAGGTCGCGGCAGGCCTGGAAGATCATCCGGTGCTTGCGATCGAAGAAATCCTTTATGTTAAGGGCATCAAGGGCTTCAACAGTCAGTTCCTGATCAAGAAGCATTGCTCCCAGAACGCTCTTTTCGGCATCCAGACTCTGGGGAGGTCTGAATCCCTTTTCCTCCGTCATGCTCAGTTCTTGCCTGTTCCGGGAAGACCCAGTTCATCAAGGAGCTTTCTCAGCATCTTCATATCCTCCCATACAGGTCTTTTCAGGGCATCGGTTCTTAAAAGGGCAGCCGGGTGATAGGTCGGAATGACCGGGATATCACCGTACCTGTGAATTGTACCTCTGAGTTTGCCTATGCCGTCACTGCTTCCTGTCATCGTTCTGCTGGCGGGAGCGCCCAATGTAACTATAACACCCGGTTTCATGATCCTTAACTGTTCTTCAAGTATCCACCAGCAGGCGGCGACTTCATCTTTTGAAGGTGTTCTGTTTCCCGGCGGCCTGCACTTCACGATGTTCGTGATGTAAATCGAATCCCTGTCCAGGTCAATGGCAGCCAGTATTTTATCCAGAAGTTTCCCTGCGCGGCCTACGAATGGTTCTCCCTGAATATCCTCGTTGGCTCCGGGCCCCTCACCGATGAAAACTATCCCCGAGGATGGGTTCCCTCCGCCGAAGACTATTTTATTCCGTTCTTCACAGAGTCTGCAGCCCCGGCAGTCACCGACCCTTGAAACAAGCGCGGCCTGTTCGAGAGGTATGTTTCCGCTGGTTACTGAAGCGGTCTTATCGCCTTTCAGCCCGGAAATCCATTCGGGAAGCACAAAAATATCATCGAGCCCGAAACTTGCCACCGAATTCCAGAATGGATCTTTTCTACCCCCGGGTGCGCCAGTATCCCTGCTTTCTGTCATTAACTTTCGTTGCCTTTCTTTAAATATCTACCCATGGCAGCGGTCAGAAGCTCTGCAATATACCTTTTTGAAGACCGCTTGACTTCAAGGTAACTACCGTCATTGAAAAAGAGCTTCCCCAGGTTGGAGGATGCCTCCATCCCGGCTCCCTGAACATCTCCGGGATTATAGAAAATGGCAATTGCTCCCTTGCGTTTCATTTTACCGAGCGCCCGTTTTTCTCCGTCAGGTCCGAATTCAAGGGAAAAAGCCATCACCGGACACATGCAGTCAATCGTTCTGTCAAGTTCCTCCAGAATATCGGAAGTTGCCTCAAGGTCAAGCCGGACGGTTCCCGACCTTTCGGTTTTCCCGTCACGGAAGGTGGAAGGCCTGAAATCCGAAACTGCGGCCGCCATCACCAGCAGATCAGCCTCTTCAACTTCTCTGACAAGAATTTCAAGCATTTCCTTCGCCGTTTCCACGGGAATCGTGTCCACTCCGGCCGGTCGGGAGATGCAGGCCGGACCTGTAACGAACAGAACGTCGGCGCCGGCGTCACGGAAAGCTATCGCCATGCTGCATCCCATCAGGCCGCTGGACCTGTTGGAAATGAATCGAACACGATCCAATGCTTCCCTTGTGGGACCTGATGTAACTATCACCCTTTTTCCATGCCAGTGTTCAAGGCCGATGAAACGGTCGGGGGTAAAGGCTCGTACTTCCGGAGGGAAGGTGATATTGGCTATTTTCAGTCTCTCTCCCCGGAATATCGATTCAACCTGTACCATGGAATCATCGAGGCGGCTGTTGCATATGAAGTAGTCAAATGAGCCGATCCAGCTGATCTCCCACGCCGCCATTTCCAGCCGAAGCAGAACAGCATCCGGATCATCGGTATTTCTGGAGCTGAGCCTGCTGGAAAGCACATCGGGAGAAGGTGGCAGAATGAAGATGAGTATGGAAACAGGAAAAGCTTCCTTAATTTGAAGCGCCCCCTGAACATCTATATCAAGAATAACGCTTCCGCCACGGGCAAGTTCTTCTCTGACCCAGTCTCCGGAGGTTCCATATAGATGTCCGTGAACCTCGGCATATTCAAGAAAATAACCGTTTTCTATCCTCTTCTGGAACTCTTCCCTGCCTGTGAAGAAGTAATCCACTCCTTCAATCTCCGAGCCACGCGCAACCCTTGTTGTAGTTGAAACGGAGAATACCGCGGAACTGAATGTCTCAACAAGGTGATGGGCAAGGGTGGTTTTACCGGCCCCCGAAGGTCCTGCAAGTACTATCAGCTGACCGGGAGAATTATTCAATATTCGCAGCCTGCTCCTTCAGTGATGAAAGAATATTCTTCATTTCTATAACCTTGAGTGACTGTTCCGGATCGTCAACTTTAGCCCCCATAGTATTCAGTTCACGGTGCATTTCCTGAATAAGAAATTCCAGCTTCCGCCCGACAGGACCGTTATCAGAATCTACTATTTCAACGGCATAGTCAAGGTGGCACGCCAGTCTCTGTACCTCCTCGGTTACATCGGATCTGTCCGCCAGCAGAGCCAGTTCCTGCATTAAGCGGTCATCATCCAGCCTGGTATCATCCAGAAGATCGGATATTCTTTCCCTGAGCCGCTCGTATCTCTCCTGTACGGTCTCCTTCTGCCGCGCCAGAACGGGAGCAGCCAGTTCCCTGATATTTGAAAATCCCTGCCGGAAAAGGGGCGCGAGCGCCGCTCCCTCCCTGCGCCGGTTCTGTTTGAGTTCAGCAAGTCCCTCAGCCATGGATGCCCTGAACGCCTCCGTCAGTTCCTCGCGATCAAGCATTGCGGAATCAGCTGCTTCCACAACTCCAGGGAGAGTGAGAAGCTCCCCCGCGGACATCCTGCTTATGCAGTCATGGTCCCGCGAAAGAAGCTCCGCAGCGGCAATATACTCTCTGGCTGCTTCCATACTGATAGATACGCTGGAACCGCCTGAGCCGCCCGGTTCAACAATCGCATCCAGCCTTATGCGTCCGCGATCGAACATGCCGCCGATTACTTTCCTTGCCTCAGGCTCCATGCAGGAAATAACCTCGGGCAGTCTCAGAGAAAGACTGAGGCCTTTATGATTAAGTGATTTTGCCTCAACCGTTACGGTAAAACCGTTGCCGGCGGTTTCAGCTCGGCCGAAGCCTGTCATTGATTCCATTAAATATCCTCTCCGGGTACGGTATTTCGTAGAACATCATACAGCAGGAAGTATATTAAACATAATTCAAAGGTATCACCAGTCATCTGTCGAGAAAGCAGTTTCAAGCGGATGGATGAGCTGTTCCGAGAGCTGGATCTCAGTTTGTGAGAAACAACTTCCTATAAATAACCCGAATCCTGCGCCTGAAGCCTGTAGAAATCCAGTCTGCTTACCTTGAACTCATTACCATTCGCGTATATGAGATTTGCCGGTGTGAATTCCCGTATTGCCTGCTGAACGTTTCGGGAAAGGTTCATCAGCGGATTAACACATGATGCGGTAACACTGTCCCGGAACCGCGCATCAGATAATATGCCATTTCAGATGAAATTGCCGCTGGACAGGTAGTGTGAGGATTTTTTCCAGGACCCATTTCAGCACTGGCTATCTTGATTGCCAAGCTGTCATTCGTGCCGATGAACCAGTCTGTGCTTATCGCCACCGCCATGCAGGAGGCCTCTCCGGCATCAAGTCTGCGCATCAAGCAGTACTACCAGCCTGGACTTCGGATAATTCGCAAAATTGCAGTGGAAAACTGATATCAATTGAAGCACTATGTGCAGGCAAGATATGCGCCTGTATTGATGAGAACCCCATCAGTATCCCTTCCATATCAGCCATGACCCGAAGAAGGGATTCGCGAACCTGTAGGCTCCTTTATGCTGATAGATGATCTTCAGTTTGACGAGACGTTTGAGAGCTGCCTGAACCGATGAAGCGGTTCTTATCCCCGATTCCTCCAGGAATTCAGCTGACAACGGTTTCGTACCACCAGTTTTCGCAAGGGTAACAAGACATCGCAGGTGCTGTCCGGTAAGTTGGACGAGTGCAGCTTCGTATGCTTTGTTCTCGCGGGCGAATATCATGCTCAGAGCAGGGGCCAGATGCTTCACCGTTAACTGTTCACCTTCAGAAGTCACGTCCCATATACACGCACAAACCTCCTGCACATCACCCGGTATACCTCCCGCCTTCCGGATAACAGAGCGAACAGTATCCTTTGAAATGTCCCTCTTGCCTGAGGCGAATTTTCCTTTGAGGAAAGGTACGAAAGCATCATCATCAATGTGACCCACCTCCAGTGATGCAGCGGACTTGAAGAAGGGGCTTTCCGGGTCTGTGAAGATACAGTTCATTCGATTTTTGATACTGCCGGCGAAGAGATAAGTGATATTACCGTGAAACTGTATGCGGCTTCTCAGCAATGCAAGGGCCTCGGCTGATTCCTTTATGTTGAGAACATCCTGAAACTCATCGAAGGAAACGACCAGCTTCCCTCTCCGCCCGAGCCCGGCAATGAGGTCGAGGATTCCTTCGATAGAGTCCGGTCTCATTGCGATCCTCGGATCGAGCGATATGGTTGGAAATCCTGTGACAGGATCTATCGACAGTGATGGTTTCAGATGGGCGAGTGTCTGCATCAGCTTTCTCTGTAGACCACCTTTGCGTTCCGCCCTTAAGATGGATGTTATCATACGCCTGCACATATCACCGATGGTCTTCACTTCAAGCAGGTCGATATACAGGAGCCTGTAACCTGCGAGTTTGCGGACAGCTTCGTGTATCAACGACGTTTTACCAGTCCGTCTCTCGCCCTGCAGGAACACGTTCTGTCCGGTCTCTATGAAATTCATAAGCTGCTTGATAAGCCACGGTCTCCTGCAGAAATCTCTGCCTTTCACCACCTGACCGTACCTGAAGGGATTCATTTCAATTCCTTCCTATTACGTAGAATAGCATAACGTAGTTTTACGTTATGTCAAGTGACGTAATTGGGGAGTCAAGGAAGGATGATGGGAGTATGAACTCTACTGCGAGCGGGAACATCCTTATGCTCCTGAGGCTGTAAACCTGCTCTATGATCTTCGGCTGTATTTCGCGTTCGGTCCTGAGGCTTTCCAGGCGTTCCTCCAGGCATCTCAGGTCTGTTTGATACTGATCCGTACTCATCTAATTCCTTTGTACGCGATATGATCAAGCCCTTTTATTATTCAGGTTTCAGCCTCGTTATACTCCTTTCAGCCAGAAGTGAAACATGACCGTTCCGCTGGTAACCCCGCCTCTGGATGCAATTCGCTTACCTGCCCAGTCGATTACCTCATTCCATGTCAAATCAGCAAAACGGTTTTCATTCTTTTTCGGCATCGCTCTCCCTCTTATTCCCCGGATAGAATAGAGAAGAAATAATCTATATCATTCTCCTGCTGCTTTTCGATTCGATACCCAGTATTATCTTCATCTTCTTTTTCAGCCTGTAACTGAACCTTTTGTCTTTCAGCATCTTTTTCAAAGGCTCTTCTACTTCCTCAACCGGACATAATTCCAGAAAATTGAATATCCCGGATATCCATTGCCTGGTAGTGTTGTTTGATTCTGTCTGATACAGTTCCTTGATCAACTCGGGAATAAGCTCCGTCCGAAACTCAGGGCGATTTAAATGCCTTAGCATTTCCAGCTTGAAATGAACTTCAGCAACTGTTACTGGAGGTGACAGTTCTCGGAAATACCTGAACAGCTCATTGAACGCTTCACGGTTTCCCATCGAGATATATCCCGCAAGGCTTGTTATACCGGAATCCCGCTCCTCAGGGTCGGAACTGCGCAGTTGCTCCACAAACTGCTCAACCGGCTCTGATTTCCAGTCGATCCTGTTGAATTTTTCAATCGCTATTTCCTGTTCGATTGATTCTGTGTCAAGTTTGTTGGATTCAATACATCGAGACAAAGCTGCTCCCAGAATACTGTCGTCGTCGATCTCATATTTTTCAGTTTCATCAAAGTTATCGCAGGCTTTCTTTTCCCCTGTGTATTTTCTCTTTTCGACCAATTTCCGGCAGGCCGCGCTCTTGCGATTCTCAAACAGCTCATCCAGAAAAGGTTCGAAAACCTCTTCATTGACACAAATGCCATATTCCGTTGGTTCATTCAGAGTATCGGGGAAATAGCTGTTGCAGTTAAAGCAGATCTTCTCCCTTTCTTCTTCCATCGTATTCCTTTTCATTGTTAAATCAATTCGATTATTTTTTCTCACTTACCGCAGCATTTCTTGTACTTTTTACCGCTGCCGCACGGGCATGGATCGTTCCTGCCTGTTTTAGGGCTTTCGCGAATATAGGTTCCAGAGCCGTGAAACGTTGAATTCTCCATTTGAATTCCTGGCATCACAGGTTCATGATTGAAGTATGCCCAATCTCTCAGGAAACTGTGAACATCATTAATCAGCCTGCCACGCATTATATCATGTCATGATAATGATGATGTCTAATTTTTACACTTACACACTTACACATAACAGCATCGCATTGTTCACTTTATAACACTTGACCTATGCATGAGTCTGTTTTGCAATTTTACAATATACTCATAGATGAGCTTTTCCGTGAGCTGATCTCAGTTTGTGAGAAACAACTTCCATATAAATATACTGATCTTCGCTGGTTTCAAAACATCTGATTACGAATAAGTTGAACTATACGTGTTACTTACCTACTCTGATCCTCCGCTATAGACTAGGAGGTTGTCCGACAATGTACATTGAGCAGAAGATTCTCACAGCTGAGATAGAATGCTCGGAGATTTGAGGAGAATACTGGATGTATTTAACGATAATATGCGGGCATTATAGCCAGCTGTGTG
>WTBT01000054.1 GCA_013138965.1 Candidatus Aegiribacteria sp. | reverse complement strand
TATCTGATAAGTAATTATCATAGTCAATAGGCACATCATTGTCAAGGGCCAAAACAACACTTATATTGAATCATAATATGACTTTACAAGATTCTATCAACAGCATGGGCTTTTGTCGGTGGCGTCTTGATAGCCTCAATGAAAACATTATTGCACTAAACAGCAGGCAGATTAGGGGAGTGTCATTCCTTTTCCAGGGGTTTTGCCTCGTCCACCAGCATTATGGGAATATCATCCCTGACCTCGTAGACGAGACTGCAGGAATTACATATGAGAACCTCTTCCGGGGCAGTTCTGTAATCCAGCTCTCCCTTGCATTTGGGGCATGCAAGAATCTCAAGCAGTTTTTCATCAAGCATAATTCACTCCTAAATAACAAAGATACCTTGTTCAATAATTTTCTCTTCGTAATCGTCTTTTCTCACTCCTGAGACGGAAATATCCTTGGAGCCTATCATGAAGTCAGTATGAACAAGCGAAGAATTGCATCTCGTCTCTTCAAGCTCATCATCCGACATTCTGATGCCATTTTCGATACAGTCCGCATAACCGTTTCCCAGTGCGATATGACACGCAGCGTTCTCATCGAAAAGAATATTGTAGAAAACCTTTCCGCTTTTGAAGATCGGGGAATTCGCATCCACCAGTGCGACTTCTCCAAGAGTCCGGGCGCCATCATCGAAATTAAGGTACTGCTCCAGTATTGCCCTGTTGGCATCGGCGCCGAATTCCACTACTTTACCTTCGCTGAACCTGAACCAGGCTCCTGTAACCTGGGTTCCCAGAACCTCCACCGGACGTGTGGTCTTCACGAAACCTTCGGTCCTGGTGAAATCGGGTGTGCTGAATATTTCCTCAGTGGGAATGTTCGGAAAGAATTCTACTCCCTTCTGATTGATGCTACTGCCCCCTGCGAAAATCCTGTTCGGCGCCATTCCTACGTAGAGATCCGTATCCGGTCCTGTGAAATGAATTCTGTCGTACCTGGCCCTGTTCATGTGTTCACATCTTCGCTTGAGTTCAGCGTCGTGCTCCTGCCAGGCTCCCGCGGGGTCATCATTGTCCAAGCGCAGAATCGGAACAAGCACTTCCCAGATTCTTCTTTCCCAGTCTTCACTGCTTCCCAGTACTTTCAGAGCCCAGGCTTCGGTAGGATGAAGACAGACGTTCCAGGCTATCCTGTTAGCGGAAATACCTTTCAAAAATCTGCGCATCACTTTCGAACTCGCCCTGCTGACTTTTCCTACTCTTGCGGGATCAGCCCCTTCCAGGATATCGGGGAATTCTGGTCCCCTCAGAGATATGCTGCTCCAGCCATCATTCAAATAGCAGTCGTACATATTCTCAAGGTAGGACGGAACGGACATCAGATCATCATCATCAAGGGTCTTATCGATCCTGAGCCTGTGCAACTCCGGGGCGGAGTATTGCAGCGATACAAGGGAAGCTCCTCTTGAATAGGCAACTTCCGCAAGAACCTTCGCGAATTTTCGCTGGACGACTTCGGTACGTATGAGAAGAGGCTGTCCCTCCTGAAGATTGATCGCCATTTTCACGATGATCTCAGCATATCTCCTTCTCAGTTCATCAAAATCCATTATTCGGTCTCCATTCAGTTTCGGTCAGAAGTTTCAGAACAGTCCAAGAAAATCCACCCCAAGTGCTCTGTAACTCTCTCCGCCTGTTTCGAAAATATCAACAAACTGCAGTGAAATTCTTACCTGTCCGAAACTTTCCCAGTAGATCTCACCGCTCAGGAATCCACCGTTGTTGTCAAAACGGACTGAATCAGCTTCGTCCGTTGCGAAATCATACTCCAGCGCCAGTCCGAATCCACCGGGAAGATCTTTGTTCATACCGGTCCATACACCTATATGATTCAATCTTTTAATATCTGCGCTCATACCAAAATGAAAGGCCATATCGGAGCCGAACGAAAGAAAGTTCTTGCTGAACACAAGGTAGAGGTCCCTCGCCTTCCTTCTGTAAGTAGCTCTTGAGCGGATAGCTTCAGGTTCATTGTCAAACCCCAGCACTGCTCCGGGAAAAGATTCGGTTTCATCGATAAAGCGGAATCGCGCTTTTAAGTATAGATGATGGAACCATGATGGACTGTTAAGCCCTGTGATATTCCATCCTCCGTAACCAAGCCCAATTGCGAATCTTGAGAAGATGCCTGCCATAAGTGAAAATCTCAAACCATCATCGGGGAACGTATTCATGGAAAAATGATACGTTCCGGGCGAGACAATGCCTGCGGTGGGCTCCCTTACCAGTCTCATGAGTTCTCCGGATACAGCTTCCCCTGCAGATAACGCAAGAAGGCTGAAAATAAGAATACTCCTTATAATCATATTCGCGGCCCCTTCCCCCTTGAAAGGATTACCGATTCTCTGCCAAGAAGTTCCCTCAGCTTCTCAATAAGTTCACAGTCTGGATACACCTTGATGGATCTGGAGAGTCCCTTTACCCTCCAGCCCGACTTATGTCTGATATTTACAATCACATCTCCGCTGCCGCTGCTTGTCCTTATGTATTCCACGGCTTTCTCCAGCAGTCCAATTCTCGGATTGCTTCCATCAACAAGTATTGTAACCCCAGCCTTGAGTTGTGTTTTCAAGCCTTCCAGAGAGTATACTCTTCTTGCGCTGAAACGGCTGTCTCCTCTTCTCCTTGATACTTCTCCATCCATAAGCACCAGCCTGCCCGGCTCAAGAAGATCAAAGTATTTCTGCAGGACATCGTTGAATACCACTACTTCACCAGTCCCTGTTCTGCCCTCCACCAGTATGAAAGCCATATCGCCACGCTTTGTTGGTATGATCTTTCTGTGAACTATCATGCCGGCTGTGGTCACCACGTTTCTTACACTTTTGTCGGCCCTTTCCACCGGGTCGGTTGAGAAGCTGTCTATTTCATCTGAATACATCTCAAGCGGGTGTCCCGTCATATAGAATCCAAGAAAGGATTTCTCTAATGAGCATCGGTACTCAAGTGAGAATTCCTCCTTTTCAACCATTATAGGTTCTCCCTCCAGATAAGCATCATTATCAGTTTTGGCTCCCTGAAACAGCGACATCTGCCCGGCTTCATGGTGCCTTCTTGCCGCAGCTCCATAATTAACTGCATGCTCAATTGAATCGAAGAGCGATGCTCTGTTTACTCCGAAACAGTCCATGGCTCCAGCTCCGATGAGTGATTCAAGTGTCTTTTTGTTCACATCTCCGTTTTCAAGCCGCGTGCAGAAATCAAAGATGTTCTTGTAATCACCGTTTTCAAGCCTCTCTTCGATTATTGATGAAGCGGGGCCTTCGCCCACGTTTTTAATCGCTGATAAAGCGTAGATGATTCTTCCATTCTCGTCAACATTAAAGACAACAGAACTTGCGTTAACTGACGGTGGATTTAGCACAACACCTATTCTGGTACATTCATCAATTATCCTGGTAATTCTTTCTATCTTACCGATCTCACTTGTGAGACAGGCGGCAAGGAACTCGGATGGATGATGAACCTTCAACCATGCAGTCCAGTACGCAAGGGCCGCGTAACAGACAGCATGTGATTTGTTGAACCCGTAACCGGCGAATTTCTCTATAAGATCAAATAATTTTTTTGCAGTTCTTTCGTTAACGCTCTTGTTAACTGATCCTGATATGAATTTCTCACGCATCTGCGCCATAACTTCAGGATTCTTTCTTGACATTGCCCGCCTGAGAGTGTCGGCTTCTGCCATAGACATACCCGCCAGAACGTTCGCGATCCTCATAACCTGTTCCTGATAGATGATAACACCGTATGTTGAAGAGAGAATATCCTCCAGGTCGGGGTGGAGATAAGTAATTCTGAAATCAGAGGTTCCAGATTTTATGCCTTTTTTATTGTCTGCGTAAATATCTATCATGGCCATGGAACCGGGGCGAAAGATAGCCACAGCCGCTATGACATCATCGAAATCGCTGACATCTATTTTTCTGAGAGCTTCACGCATCCCGGAACTTTCAAGCTGGAACACGCCTGCTGTTTCACCTTTTCGGATAAGCTCAAATGTTTCCGGATCGTTGAACGGCAACTCCGTTACTTCCAGTCCCGTTTGTTTTCTTCGGATAAGTTCCTGAGCCCTGTGTATAACTGTAACGTTACGAAGCCCCAGAAGATCGAGTTTCAGAAGACCGATCTTTTCCGCGCTCTTCTTTTCGTACTGTGTTGTAATACCTTCTTTGGCGGAATAGAGGGGAACGTAATCCCTGAGATTGCCGGGAGCTATTATCACACCGGCCGCATGCACACCTGAATGCCTTGCCAGATTCTCAAGTATGTAACCGTACTCGAAAAGTTTTTCGATTTTCTTCTCGTGCTTAACCCTCCGGGAAAGCTCCGGCACGCTGCTTACAACTTCCGGAAGCGGTGCGTTCGGATCCGGAGCCGATGCCACCAGCTTCGCCAGGGTATCCCCCTCCGACACGCTCATCCCCATGACCCTTGCCACATCACGAACCACTGATCTGTTTCGGATCCTGCTGAAGGTTATCAGCTGACAAACATTTTCCCTGCCGTACATTTCAATGATATGATCGATGATCTCACCCCGGCGTTCACAGCATACATCAAGATCGATATCGGGCATTTCCTTTCTGGCAGGATTGAGGAAACGTTCGAAACTCAGATCGTAATTCAGTGGGTTTATGCCGGTGATATCAAGTGCGTAGGAAACAAGGCTTCCGGCCGCGGAACCTCTTCCGGGTCCCACGGGAATGTTTTTGGACCTTGCCCACCTCATAAATTCCGACACAATAAGAAAGTATCCCGGAAACCCCATGTCCCCGATGATTCCCAGTTCGTAATCGAGCCTTTCCAGTTCATGGCTTTCAGGCTTTCTTTCAAGACGATTGCTCAATCCCTCGCAGGATAGTTTTCTTAGATATTCCTGCATGTTTTGCTCCCCCTCGGGAAGAGGAAATTCTGGAAGCAGGACATCTCCCCGAGTCAGCACGAAATCGCATTTCTCAGCAAGTCTCACCGTATTTGTGACTGCCTCAGGAATCCATCCGAAGAGCTTCTGCATCTCGAGGGGTGTTTTCACGTAAAATTCAGCGGTATCAAAACGCATCCGGCCGGGATCATCCAGGTTTTTTCCCGTCTGAATGCACAGGAGCACCTCGTGAGCTTCGTGATCCGATTTCCTCAGGTAATGAGCGTCATTGGTTGCCGCCACCCGGGTCTCTGTCTCTTTTGCAAGTTCTGCAAGCAGGGGCAGAACGATCTTCTCATCGTTCAGTCCGTGATCCATAAGCTCGATGAAGAAGTTATCTCTGCCGACAATTTCCTGGTAGAAGCGTACCGCATCAACTGCTTTCTTTCTTCGGCCCGCAAGGAGATGCTGAGCTATTTCTCCCTGAAGACAGGCTGAGCCTATCAGCAAACCTTCGCTGTGCTCCGCCAGAAGCTCTCGATCTATTCTGGGTTTGTAATAGAAACCATCGATATAGCTGGCTGATGTGAGCTTGGAAAGGTTGCTGTATCCAGTATCATTCCTTGCTATAAGTGTAATGTGATATCTTTTACTGCTTCTGCTTCTGTCGGTCATGGATGGATACGCAAGGTAAGCTTCCATTCCCAGAACAGGATGAATATCTCTTTCCGCCATCCTGTCAAAAAACTGAACCGCGCCGAAAAGGTTGCCATGATCAGTTACCGCAACGGAATTCATTCCATTTTCAGCAAGATACGCTGCCAGGCGGTCAAATCTGATGGCGCCATCAAGAAGGCTGTATTCCGAATGCAGGTGCAGATGAACAAAATCGACAGCTGTACTCATCCGGACAGGTCCGCTTTCCCCGCCTCTGAATCTTTTTCGGAATCTCCATACATGCGGTCATACTCCCGTTGCTCTTCCCGGTCAGCCCTGTCCATCAGATCCTCTTCATCTTTTCTGTATTTCAGTACAACATAAATCAGGGTCCAGGCGGACGAGTAACTGGACAGGAAATACGATATGATTATCAGGAATATGGCGGTCCCGGAAATACCTGCCAGAATACCGGCAAAGCCAGACCAGGCCTGAACATCTCCCTGCTGCCCCAGTAGCCCTGCGAAAAAGGGAAGAGCCTCGGGAGCCAGCAGCTGCGGACCCGATGTAAGTGCAGCGACCAGTCCGCTGTCTCCGGCACCGGCAGAAACTGAAAATGATAGAAAGCTTACGGCAACAGATGAAAGCAACAGGAAAGCTGCTCCTCCCAGCATAATAACCAGAATCGAAAGCAGCCAGTAAAGACACAATCGCCATGACTGGGATGTGAGTGTTGAGAAAACTTCGAAGATCGATTCAAAGGAATCGCCACCTGTGCAGGCTACGATAGCCGGCAGAAGTTCCAGGGACAGGATCAGCGCAAGTAAAGTCAGTACGCCAAGCAGCATGATTCCCCAGAGAGGTATCGAAAGCAGCGAAGCGGCAGAGGGACCGACGGCAGGGATCCTGGATATCAAACCAGTCAGAGCACCGGCGCTGTAAATAAGGAGGAGTGTCATAACAAGCATCAGCGGAATCGAGATCAGGGGCACTGCATGCCGCTTTGCGAAATCAGCTGCATCGGAAGCTGAGAAGAATTCATCTCCCCGGAGCTGCTGGAATGTCATCTTCGATACCATTAACGATCCGCGCATAAGCACGTAGATTATCAGCACAACACCAACAATCAGAAGAATAATCGGTACAGGGTCCATCCAGAAGAGGGATCCGGGGAGGGGAAGAAGACGACTCTGGCTCCATCTGGCCGCAAGATCACAACCGGCAGCAAAATAACCGAGGTAGACGAAGAAGTCCCATATGACCCAGGAGAGAACAAGTGTTTTAAAGAAAATCCAGATCTTCCTTGCGCTGAAACCGTACCTCGTGCATGCAGGAATATCTTTCACATTGAAAGTCAGTTCTTCAGCCACATCAGCTCCCTTCGTAGGCTGGTTATTCATAGACGAACAATACTATCAGTCGTTCTTTTTCGGTAGGTCAGAGTGAGTCCCGTAACGCGCATGGCTCCTGAATCCAGCAGCACTCCTGCAGCACTGTCAATTGTGCTGCAGGTTGTTGCAACATCATCCACAAGCCAGATGTCCGCTCCGTCCGGTATTCTGCACCGGCCTTTCATGTGAAAGATACCGGCGACGTTCTGTCTTCTCAGAGATGGAGACAACCCCACTTGCGAGGGACTGTCATCCTTTTTAAGAATATCAAGGCTTCTGCAGCCGGACATGGATGCCAGTTTTGCAGTAATCAGAGCAGCCTGGTTGTACCCCCGCCCTCTCTTTCTTTTTCTTCCCACCGGAACAGGCACAAGGATATCACCCGGACCGGGAAGCTTCATCGAATACTGCATAATCATACCTGCAGCTACTTTGGCCAGGTGCCTTTCACCGTTGAATTTCAACCTTACAATGATCTCCCCCGGAAGACCGTTGTACATAACCGCTGAATAAACAGGGACGCCCGTCATACCAGTTTCCAGATGGTCAGAAGGATCTCTGAAAGGAGTACCTGTGCTGCTCCAGTGAATCTCGCTGCAACGGTCTATCCTCAGCTCACACCAGGAACACAGCAGTTCACTTCCTGGAAGGCTGGAGCCACATGCAGGGCAGACTTTCCTCAGGAAAAGGCTGAGGAGATTCTTCGATAGCGGAGATATAGCCATATACCAAGCAGAATTGAGGATACAAACATTATCAGGCTGATGAACTGGTTATCGGTTATCCCGGATCTCCCTGCGATCGAACTGAACCCGAAAAGTATATTCGGCTCATGATCGAAATACCGGAACTCCTCAATGCCGAACCTTGTGACCCCGTACAATCCTGTGAATAAAGCGAATATGAAACCGGGAAAATGCTTTCGGCGATCTGCACAGAGCAGGACGATTATCATGAACAGCCCTGCCAGGGAGCTGTACAGTTGAGTAGGATGAATATGAGTACCCGGTATTATTCCGGTACCTGAGTAGGGCATCGCGAAATCGGGAAAAGTAACTCCAAGGGAACATGATGTTTCAGAACCGAAACAGCAGCCGTTGAAGAAACATCCTATTCTTGTTATGAAGATCCCCAGCGCAAAGGACGGAATAATCGCATCAGATAGTTCCCAAACGGGGAGTTTCTTCCTCCAGACGGTATAGAACCCGACTGCTACCGCAAGAATGACACCACCAAGCATACTCAGGCCATAAAGTCCCTTCCATATGGCAATTACGTCAAGCCAGTGTCCCTGAAATTCGGAAACGTGTGTTACGACATAGAAAAGGCGTGAGCCGACAATCGCGGCTATCATTAAGCGTATTCCAAGATCGTACACATCGTTTTTCTGTACGCCTGCAGCCTCTCCTCTTCTGGCGGCCAGCCATAGCCCGAGAACAAAGGATACAGCAAGCATGAGCCCGTAGGAGTTTACTGGAATGGAACCGATTCTGAACAGTATAGGATGCATTAAGGGAACCTCCGTGATAATTCTTCTGCGATAGAAGAATCTAAACCTTTAATACGAGTCTGTCACTCCGGATTAACCCATCAGCGAATCCAAAGGGCTTTCCACAGTTTTCTTTATGCCCTTCATCACATGCAGGTAGATTCTTGTTGTTCGGCAGATAATTAAGTAGGATGAAGATGAGAATACTCCCCTTGACAAATGTACCATATTTGGTACAACACGGTTTGTATGAGTATTGGTGATATGAGACTTGATGTTGTCTTCTTTCGGACTGACTCTGGAACAGAGCCTGTCAGGAAATGGCTGAAA
>WTBT01000055.1 GCA_013138965.1 Candidatus Aegiribacteria sp. | reverse complement strand
GTGCAATTTTCAGTATTCATCTTCCCGTACTTGATACAGTATCCCTGACGATTTACGAAATCTCTGGCAGAGCCGTTGAAGAGGTCTACCACGGTCCCCTGGAAGCCGGGGATACGCAGTGGAGTTTCTCTGCTCCTGCTGGGATGTATACGGCTATGCTCAGATGTGAAGATAAAGTCGAATCGTTGAAATTCGTGATTAGACAATAGGATAATGGATTTCCCCGGATCCCATAACCTGCTCACAAAGCAGCCCATTCATCCCGATAAGCCTCCGATTCCAGACTGAAATTGACAATACGCACCGAAACTTTCCTCGTCAATGAAGAGACCGGCTGATAACCACTCAAAACTCCACATCAGGGTACGCCTCCACATTTAAGAAGCTCGATTGGTGAGTGTTAACCAACTTCTATTTTCGGAACATCGTCTTGCCACGGAATGTAATCCGCATCGGGTTCACATACCAGTTCCAACGACTTGGGCGGAGGTCTGGGGTCTTCCCATAAATCAAGGTGTTTCAGGATGCGCCTTGTGACAAACGGCTGCTCGATGAATGAAGTACAACTGATAACATGTGCCATTTCTCAAACAGCTTCAGACAGTGATACACAGGTAATTGAGCAGGTATGTGAAGCCCTTAAAGAATCAGGTCATCTTCCGGAACGGATGCTGGCAGATACCCTTTATGGCAGTGATGATAATGTACAGAAGAGCGCAGAGTATGGAGTTGACCTTATCAGCCCGGTTAGCGGCAAAACCCCAAAGACCGGCAAGACCCGAACAGAGATGTCAGCAGAGCACTGCTTTTCCTGTAAATTCAGGAAAGATTGTCCTGTACGAAAAGTCAAGCGAGGTTATCGCCTTGATCATACATCGAAGCAGCGCCGTCTTGATAAGCGTCGCAAGAATGAGAAAACTGATGAGTTTCGAAATGTGTACAGCAAGCGAGCTGGTATTGAATCTACCAACAGTGGTATTAAGCGACGAACCGGAATGAGCAGGTTGCGAGTTCGTGGTAAAGGAAGTGTGTACCAGGCGATGATACTCAGGATGGCTGGTTGGAATATCCTTCAAGCAGCTACAACCAGGAAATCACGCGAATATGTGAGAAGTGAAATGTCAAAGATAACACAGCTCATTACGAGTGCTGTTGAGGGGGATTTGCGTACTTTAGCGGCGAAATTGTTCAACTGGTTTCGCTTTATTCACAATATCAGGTTAAAACATAATTGGGTCATCGATAGGCAATTCTGTCAGGCTGTTTGATTTTCTGTTTTGTCGTAGGCGTCAATGATGGGTGCTTCATCGGAGGGTGTGATCCAGAAAAACTAGATAATGCAGATCTGAACATGGATGGTCACCTTGATCTCTCCATGGCATCTCTGTACGCTGGCTCCCAAGCTGGGAATGGAGATGGGAGTTTTGAGATTTTCTCCTTCCTTTCCTATATGCCAGAAATGAACTTTGTCTTCATCGACATGGATTCAGATGGGGATCCCGACATTGCCGATAGGTCAGGGCGAATATTCAGAAATACCACCATCACCCAGGATATCGAGGATCATGAACCAGGTCCAATATCTGACCTGATCCTTACAGTATCTCCCAATCCATTTTTATCATCAGTCACTGTTTGCAGGCGTAATGCTGCTGAAGCTGGAGTAATCCCTTCAGCCATTCCAGCTTGGAGGGCATTTCGTCTCAGGAATCGTTAACATTACGACAAGCACACAGCTCGAAGAAGCAGTACCACTTGCCATGAACGAAGTATACAGTAATATTTACTGCAATAGTAGTAAAAAATACTACATATATGCTAGAAAGTACTGCAAGTATTTCTGTATTCACTGAGAAGAAATCAGTAAGTTGCTGCAGAGGAGAAAGATGCTTAAACAACTATTCGGCTCTGGAACACGAGCCAAAGTTATTGAGTGGCTCTTCATGCATCCAGATGAAAAGTACTATGTCAGACAGTTATCAGTGATTCTCGAATTGGACTCGACAAACCTTGGTAAGGAACTTGACAGGTTATGTAACCTTGGGATCGTATCCAGATCAAGATCGGGTAATCAGAAACACTACTCAGCAAACCAAGAAAGTCCGATCTATATTGATCTAAAGAATATCGTCATTAAGACAGGTG
The DNA here is from genome assembly GCA_013138965.1 of Candidatus Aegiribacteria sp. Classification (GTDB taxonomy): domain Bacteria; phylum Fermentibacterota; class Fermentibacteria; order Fermentibacterales; family JCC-6; genus Aegiribacteria. Next base: position 1,452 of record WTBT01000055.1, on the reverse strand, counting down.
GGGTAGCGGATAGGTTAAAATCCTTACTGAAGCCAATTGCTGATAGAATTGAAATTGCTTTCGTGTACGGTTCCATTGCATCTGGTTCTTACAGCAAGTCAAGTGATCTGGATTTATTGGTTGTCGGTGATATTTCCCATCGTGAACTGGTTAGTCACCTGCGTAAAGCAGGTCAGGAAATCGGTCGAGAAGTGAACGTGTCCTGCTTCAGCAGGAGTGAGTTTGCAGATAAGTTGCAGGAAAAGGGATTCATTTGGAGAATCTCAAATGGAAAGAAAATCTTCCTGATCGGAGGGGTAAATGAGCTTAGAATTATGGGAAAAGAATCGATGGATTGATATTCATTCCCCCACTGATAGTGAAGTGACAGCCCTCATCGAAACGGCTGAGCACGCAATTAGCCAGGCTGATACTCTTGATGGACTTTCCTCTGCATGGAAGATGAAGATGGCTTACGATGCAATTCTCTGCTGTGCCAGAGCCTGTCTGTTCAGGAGTGGATACAGGGCTTCAAGAACAGGTGACCACTACCGTGAAATCCAGAGTCTTGAGCTAACCGCAAAGGTCGCATCAAAAACAGTAGATATGCTTGATGGTTTTCGACAACGTAGAAATGCAGCAACATATGAGAGTTTCGAGATCATTAGTGAGGATGAGGCAGTGAATGCTCTCGTAGAAGCAAAGCGCCTGCTGGAGAATGTGAAATCATGGCTGAACCGATAAGTTCAGGGCACCTGTTATGTTACGCTTCACATAACAGGAAGTCTGATTTTACCACCGTCAGATAATGGGCCACCATTTTCAGTGAAAACAGGTAGTATCACCTTTCCACATAACATCGAACGGGCACTGGATAGATATTTCGGTAAGAAACTCGATTCCAGGGGACCAGAAACATCGAAGTTCCTCGCAAGAGTGGGATGAAAGTTCACCTCTGTAGACCACTGTCTTTGATCCCTCGTTGAAGCTCATCCTCTCAAGTGAGAATGGTGCCCTTGAGATGTATTCGCTCAGGGTCTTGCGAGAATCCGTTTCATCAGCCTGTATGGGAGTACCGCAGTGAACGCTGAAGCCGCTGTGCTTCCAGGAGCGCATATTCTCCACAAGTTCCCCTGAGATCATGTCCTCTTCGAGCAGCATTTGACGGGATTTCCTTCGACTCGTTGCGCTCGCTCAGGATAAACTCACCAGTCAGATCTTTGATCTGAAGTCCGAATCCATATACCCAACAGTAAAACAAAAGGGGGCTGATGCCACCCTGTTGCTTTACTGGCACCCTGTGGTGGAGCAAGATGCTTCAGTTTCCGGTCAACAGATTCAACCGACTCTTGGAATCAGATGGAGCAGTTCCGGAGGATTTGGAGTATATTTCTGACATGAAAAATAGACTCAAAAGCTTCAGACACGCTTTCAGAGGCATAGGAACCCTCCTGGCGACCCAGATGAACGCAA
>WTBT01000069.1 GCA_013138965.1 Candidatus Aegiribacteria sp. | reverse complement strand
TTCCTTCTATCTCTGAGATCAGTGTTTCTGGTAGTTCAAGCAGATTGAGCATCTGAGTCACTCTTGCTCTGGATAAACCAAGTTTTCTGGCTAGATCAGCTCGACTCAATTCCTCCATCTCCATCATCAGCGCCATCTCACGAGCCAATATGATAGGATTCCGGAAAGTCTTCTTCGGTTTGCGTTTTATTTGATTAGAACTAGTTGTATCAAGCCATAACATGGTTCGCTGGGAGACACTGTCGAGACGCCATTTCTAGAATATGTGGGCTCTACACCATGGAGCTACCCCCCCCCCCGACGGGGGCGCTTTACAATATCAGGTACATAAGGCTCAGTAGAATTTCATTAATATATGAATCTCCAGGAACAGATTCGCTGAGTCATATCCGGCGCTTGTACAAATTCATGCATGCTCTATATTTTTGCGGGTTCAGTCTTCTTAAGCTTACCGGTTCGTATTTCCTCAAACTGATTAATCAGGATATCACCTTCAGGAAAACTTGCGATGATTTTAAGATTCGCTCCCATTGCATTCAGAATTTCGCGCAGAGTACTTATGAACATATCAGACTGATGTTCCATTTTTGAAATAGAAGCCTGTTTCTTATTCAGAGTTTCAGCAAGCTGCGTTTGGGTCAGTGCTAAAGCCTTCCTGAGCTCGCTCAGCTCCATTTCATATAAAAGCTCAAGTGTTCGTTCTCTAACCCTTACCTGGCTTTCTGGAGACATCTTTTCTACAAGGTTCTTGAAAGGTTTTAACATTATTATTTCTCCTTATCTATTGCACGTAAATGATCGGAATAGATCCTATCTGCCTTTGGAACGAACTCTTCATACCATCTATCAGTACCGGTTTTACTACCTCCGATTAAGAGAATTGCATTTCTTCTCGGATCAAATGCATAAAGTATCCGATAGGGATCTCCAGCATGTTGGATTCTCAACTCTCTCATATGGTTATACTTCGAATTCTTTATCCCCGAGCTGTAAGGGAACCCAAGTCCGGGACCTCTTTCTTCCAGCAAACCTACAATAACTGCGATAGATTCCTGCTCATCGCAATCAAGGTCATTCCACCAACACTCAAATTCAGAAGTGTATTCAACTCCAAATGACATATTATCACCTTAAAGTTATATAGCTTCTAGGCTATATTTAGTCAACCCCTGTAATCCATGAATTAACATTCATCTCATCATCTGATCCATCCTGCTACTATAGCCAGATACAAATTTAACAAAATTATTCAACACCTTGTATATTCTTCATTAAGATATTCATGCGAATTCTCAGATACCCAATCTTCGTAACTTTCTTTCAGTAACCAGTTGTCTGCTCCACTAATCGCCCAGGCCCTACAATCGAGCGGCAAGGTTGAGCCGTTCGGGTGTGTGAAAGAGAATGCTGGTCTCGATACCTGCCTCTGTCAGCAGACCATTGATAGACTCAGACTCGTCACCGGGAGGATTTGTGGTGTCATACTGAATCAGCCGCTGCAATAGTTCCTGGGACGCTGAACGATAGATATTCTTTCCCGGCTAATGTCATTATGCAATCCTCTGCCAATCTGCTTGTATTCATTATTCCAATAATTGTATATTCTCGCTTGAAGATGGCTCAAGGATACTTGTAAGGCAATAGATTCCCGAGAAGGCTCTAAAGCGAAAGAGGTTCATCAACTATGAGATTGTCGAAAGATCGTCGCAAGAATCGTTCAGAAATACCAATGAAGGCTGTGAAAAAGCAGCTTGAAGAAATCGCTCGAAAAGGAGGCTTCAAGGCAGCTCTATTGACTACGGAAGATGGTTTTGCTGTTGTCAATATAGAATCTGAACTGGATTCCAGTTCACTGGCCGCGTTAGCTGGTTTCGTCTGGACAATGAACATGAACGTCCTTGACCTCACAGGATTTGAGGGATTAGATCAAATAACCATGAGCGGACCATCAGGTGATTCCATTATCTGCCAGTCCTTTGAGGTTATGGATCAGCCTGTTGTCCTTATTGCTATTGCCAGTGTAGAATCACCGTATCGTAAGCTGACTGATCGCGCAGTGGAGGGGATAAAACGTATTCTGGTATAGATAAGTTGAGATAGTATCAATGAATCTGAAAATAAACTGAAATAGATCCCGCTTAAGGGTCCAGAGGGGGCGCATCGGTGCCGATTGTAAGAAATGCGGTATTTTTCACAACCTCTGTTGTATCCTGCGCGGCCTGCGGCTCTTCATGGTTTCCGCCGCATGAACCGATCAGAACACCGGCACTCAGCGCAAGAATAAGCGTGATTACTATTCTTCTGTTCATTGGGCACTCCTTGCTCTGTGAGAATCGTTTCCGGCATTGGAGAAACGGTTTCTGTAATCTCAATTTATGTGTCAAACAGAATCCGGATACTTCCAGTATTCTGAGAAATCATCCCTGTAATTTTCAGGTATAAATTCACCGGTCTCCGGAAGCTGGTAGTACGTTCCCCTGTATTCTTTCATTCTTATCATTTCCAGAAGTTCAAGGAGACGGTCAATATCTTCATGATTGCTGTAACATCCGAAGCTCATTCTGACCATCCCGGGCATTCCGGATTTATCACCGTTCCTGAACTGATTTCTCCATTTGTGCATCTCGGAGTCTTCGAGGTTCAGAAGCTCAACCACGTATGGGTGAGCACAGAAACAGCCGTTGCGCACTCCTACACCAAATTCATAACCTGCAATTGCAGCCAGCAACGCATGATCAACACCCTTCAGATTAAAGGGAATAACGCCAACCTTCTCCGAAGCCTTCGAAGGATCCGTTTCTCCGTAGATGGTGATTCCGTTTATGGCTCCAAGCTTTTCAAGTGTGTAGGCGGTCAGTTCTCTTTCATGCTCCGCTATATGATCCAATCCCTTTTTCATAAGTGTTTCAGCAGCAATTGCCATAGCGATTGCTCCCATTACATTGGGACTTCCGGCCTCATCCCTGTCTGGCATTCCGGCCCAGTATACTTCATCGGGAGTAACCATATGCACCGTACCTCCCCCGCAGTAATCGGGAGGACTGTGCAAAAATTCGGACTTCGGGCCGATAAGGGCGCCTGTTCCGTAGGGAGCGTACATCTTATGCCCCGCGATTGCGATGAAATCAAGATGACCGGGATCGTCATCCGGCCTCATATCTATTTTTCTGTGCGGGGCAAGCTGAGCGGCATCTATCATGATTTTTGCGCCGACTGCATGAACTTTCTCGGCCAGATGATGTATCGGCTGAATATATCCTGTAACGTTGGAGGCGCCTGTTACAGCAACAAGGGCTATTCTGCCTTTGTGCTCCCTCAGAAGTGAATCGAAATGTTCTTCATCAAATCGTCCGTCCGGCGTTACACGCACATGCACCGTTCTATAGTTGTATCGCCATGGCAGGTCGTTTGAATGGTGTTCCATTCGCGTAGAGATGACAACGTGATCACTCGGAGCTTTCAGCCTGTGAGCCAGCTTGTTGATGGCTTCGGTGGCGTTTTTCACGAAAATCACTGTATTTATGTCGAGATCAGCCCCGACAAACTCGGCTATCACGTTATGAGCCCTGTCATACGCTTCACTGCACAATCTCGATTTGAAGCCGGTTCCCCTGTGAACGCTGGAATAATACGATGCCAGTGAATTGATTCCGTCTACCACATTTTTCAGTGGTGGTGTACTGGCCGCATTGTCCAGATTGACGTAACGTACCATGGTTCCATCCAGAAGGGGTACTTCTCTGTCAATTCCATAGAAGCAATCACGCATTTTTTTCTCCATTTTCTATAATAAGAAAAGCAAAAACGATCAGGAAATATAATCCTCCCAGCCACAACACAGAAGTGTTCAGTTCCTGATAGTATTTATTCCGTTACATCAATACAGTACAGCATTATTTCATCGTTGTTGCTTACCCACAGGCGCCCATCATCATCAATTGTTATGCCCACAGCTGATGAAATGATGTTACCGCTTATCTCTTTAACGGTATTTCCGGATGAATCGCAGCAGCGAATGGGCACCTTGGAATCGTCGGACGCTACCCAGATGCGTCCCATGGAATCACGGGCAATATCCCAGGTTCGGCTGTTTCTTCCAAATGGAGTGCTGTTCGTTCTGTCGGATATGCCTGGAAGTGAATAACGAAAGGTTCTGTTCTGAGATCTTGAGGAGACATAAAGATAATCCATATGCGCGGCCAGTCCCGTCACCGACGAGACAGGGTTACCTCAACCCCCGCACATACTGATCGAACCAATGTATTCACCTCGAGTGGAATAGGAGTAGATGTACCCATTATTCGAGTGATTCCATAGTCCCAGAAGAATCCGATTGTGCTCTTCACTGAATGCCAGCCCGGTTGCTGAGAATGACGAAGGAGCGCTGTATTTGAAGGAATCGATGATTTCTCCTGTAATGGTGTTTATACGGAAGATCATGTCGCTTTCCGCGTCTACCGCCCATAGATCTCCGTCTCCCCATGCAAGACCGGTAATGTTTTCACCGGGAGACTCAAGAGTATCCAGAACTACTATGGTTTCGCAGCTGGGATTATCCGAGTTCGAATTGGTCAGGCAGGCTGAGGAAATAATAACAGCAGCAATAAATATAATTCCTGATAATTTCATAGTTTTCTCCGATACTGCAGTAATGGCATTCTTATATTAATCTGAATATAGCATTTCACAAGGAAATATTGAAATCGGTCAAATATAATGTATATTAACTGTTGCTTACTGCAAATACCATTTCTTCCTGTTAACCCTGGAGTACATTGATGAAACTTGAACATATCGAAGCTCTTGAGTACTCGATTGAAACCGTTGCCGACGATTCAGTAACTGCATCTTCCGTAACTTCAGGCGGTGTTGATGAACACGGGATCATAGGAAAAGGGACACATCTCAGAGTCGTTATTAACCTGGACAGATTCATGAAGAACCTGTCTGAAAGAAATTGATAGACTGGATTGGATAAGAATGCCTGATGAATTGAAAAACAGAAACGAAATTCCCGCTGAAGCAAAATGGAACGTGGAAGCTGTCTATGCTTCAGATGATGAATGGGAAAATGACTTCGGCGAAACGGCAGCCTTCATGGAGAGTATGAAGAAATGGGCCGGCAGGCTTGGCGAAGGTGCCGGAACACTTAAAGCAGCAATCGAAGAATTGCTGTCACAGCACAGATTTCTGGAGAAACTCTTCACATATGCCAATATGAAGGGAGATGAGGATCTTGGAAACTCCCTCTACAGCGGAATGGTTTCCAGAATAAGGAGCAGATTCGTTGAATTCAGCGCCGCGCACTCCTTCTTCACGCCTGAACTCCTGGGCATATCTGAGGATACTATCAATTCATGGCTGGAAACATCGGAACTGGAGCCTTACAGAACATGGCTTCAGGATATTCTCAGATACCGTTCCCACACCCTTTCAGAGAAGGAGGAGGCGCTTCTTGCAAACACCGGTGAAATAATAAGCGGCTTCAGCTCAGCCTTCGGAAAACTCAGCAACGTTGATATGCCGGCAAGACTACCTGAGATCAAGGATGAGAACGGGAACAGTGTCAAGCTGACCAGCGGCAATTTCAGCGCGTTCCTTCAGAAAAAGGACAGAAGGGTCAGAAAGGACGCCTTCCTTGCTTATTACAGCGAAGTTCAGGGGAATGTGGCAACGAAGGCGGCTCTTCTGGAGGGACAGGTTAAATCGGATATCTTCATGGCAAGGGCAAGAAAGTATGATTCAGCCCTTGAAGCCTCTCTTTTCAATGACAGGGTAAGTGTTTCCGTATACGATTCCCTGATAAAATCCGTCCATGATAACCTGCCGGTACTTCACAGGTACTTCCAGTTCCGCAAGAACGCGCTGGGTCTTGATTCAACGCACATGTACGACACCAACGCTCCCATTGTGCCTGAATCCAAGGCGGATTACACCTGGGATGAGGCAGTGGACCTGACCCTTGAAGCCGTAGCTCCCCTCGGCGGAGAATATGTTGATGCCCTGGCTATGGGCTTCAAGAACAGATGGGCGGACAGATACGAGAACATTGGCAAAAGGTCCGGCGCCTACTCCGGTGGGTGTTACGATTCGCATCCATACATACTACACAACTTCAACGGTACGCTAAGGAGTGTATTCACTCTGGCTCACGAAGCCGGGCACTCCATGCACACCCTTCTATCGAGAAAATCGCAGCCGTATCACATGTCAGACTACAAGATCATCGTGGCCGAAGTCGCTTCAACAACAAATGAAATGCTCCTTATTGATCTCATGCTCAAGAGAATGAATGACAACCAGGAGAAAGTCTACCTGCTTGATCACCTTCTCGGTACATTCAAGTCCACCCTGGTGAGACAGACCATGTTCGCGGAATTCGAGAAACTGATACACGAACATGTCGAATCGGGCAACCCGCTTACACCGGATTACCTCAGTACTTCGTATTACGATCTTGTGAAGCTCTATCATGGAGACTGCTTTGCCTGGGACGATGAAGATGAACCTGTTGCCGCTGAATGGTCCAGAATACCCCACTTCTACTACAACTTCTATGTATACAAATACGCAACCGGCCTTTCCTCAGCTATTGACATATCCTCAAGGATTCTTGCCGGTGAATCAGGCGCAATTGAGAGTTTCATTGCGTTCCTGAAGGGCGGCTCATCAAGACCGCCTCTTGAACTCCTCAAAGAAGCCGGTGTGGACCTTACCACTCCTGAGCCTGTGAACGCAGCCCTTCAGAAAATGGAGAATACACTTGAGGAGTTGGAAAAGATACTGCAGTAATTCACAGATTCGTGGCGCCTGAGGCTGCTTCCAGTGTTCCGAGCATGGCTATGATGGCATTTCTTGATTTTGAACGCAAGCCATGATTAACCCGCGGGAGATAACCAGCAGTGGATAAGTGATCGATGATATTTGAGATATGTCGACCAGTAGAATCGCAGATGCTCAACTTAACATTCACAGCCTGAGGTGTACCGCATGAAATATTCACTGCCTGCCTTTGCGACCTTTCAGTCGAGGAACAGCTCCAGGGCGGCTTCCAGTTCTTCCGTATTGACCCAGGTGTCGAAGCAGGGGCCGTTCCGCCACTCGTTCAGAACACCCACAGTAATAATAGGATG
>WTBT01000012.1 GCA_013138965.1 Candidatus Aegiribacteria sp. | reverse complement strand
GATAATGGTAGCTTCATCTCCATCGCCATAGCCCAATTGAGCGGGGCCGGCTGTCCATAAGGTATCGTTAAATCCAACCTCCCGCCATGAAGTTCCCTGGTCTGAACCATCATCCAGATATTTCCAGTCAGCCCCGGGATTGACAAGAGTCGTTTGGCCCTTCACCGAACCATATAGAAACAGCACGGGAATAATAGTGGTAAAAAGAAATTTCGTAATAGTCATAACAATCCCCCCTTTTGCCAAATATGAAAGTGGCTTTGCCGTAGCCCAGCCTGTAGCTGCGCATAGCGCTAAGCTGAGTTGATATCGTACCCCATTTTTCTACTTGATTTAAGCATAATGCGATAATCCAAGTCAGTCAATGTTATGAAATACTTGCGATTTGCCCGGAATTCCGCGGCAGAACAGACCAGCCCCTGAAACAGGAAGCTGTCGGAGCCATTGCTTTCAACCAATTCCCGTAATAAGACCAGTATTGAGATCCCTTCCCGGAGTTAGGCCCATGGTTATCTACGTAACGCTCCGAGAGGTAATATGGCTCAGGACGCCATAATGATGAAATAACCAGGCAATAAGAAAAGGGAACCCGGCAATTAAGCCGGATTCCCATTCTATGAACTATATATTCAAAGTTCCTAGAAGTTCATTCTCCAGCCGAGGTACATGTCGGTATGACCGTCCATGTTCTCGTTTTCGTAACTGAAGTTGCGCCCGCCTATCTGAATGTTGTTCTTGGGAGTAATGTAGCAGTTCAGACAGAAATCCATAACTGTGATGTTGTCCTCGGCGGCATCCTGACCAACCTCAACGAACTCATAAGGACTGAGGCTCTCGTATCGTACGGCAGGCATGATGCCTGTAAGGAAGCTGTTCTCGATACCGATGTTGACTCCGAGCAAGGCGTTGTAAGCCATTGCGGATTCCCATTCACCACCGATGCGTTCCGGTCCGGCGTATCCGGACTGAAGGAACTCACCCTGGAAGATGAGGTCAGCGGTTTCCGAAAGCGGGTAATCGACGAGTGCGTATGCGTCGAATGCGGTGGCGCTCCATTCGTCCTGCGAAACAGCTCCGGAGGTGTCGTGAAGAACAGGCTGACCGATCATAGAAACACCACCCGCAAAGGTAAGCCAGTCTGTGACGTCGACGGTTACGAGCGCAGCGATTTTCTTGTTGGTACTGGTATCAGCATCGGTATAGGCTCCCGTACCGTTGTAAATACCGAGATCAAGGCCGACCATGTCGAACTGGCCGTGAAGCTGAACACCGATATCGCGACCGCTGAAGTTCTTGAATTCAGTTGTAGTTGTATAGTAAGCCCTGTCGAGGAAATATATCCCGCCGCCTGAACAGTTGAATGCCCAGCCGATAGGAACTCTGAACTGACCGGCTTTTATGGAAAGCTCGGGTATGATCTTCATATTAAGGAACGCGTCACAAACCTGAATTGAGGTATTCCCGTTCCAGGTTTTGAACTGTGTACCTACGCAACCGTAAACATTCTCATTGAGACGCCCTATGAAAGATGTCCAGTTGTAACCCCTGAAACTGTTCGCCGGGTCATGGTTCTCGGCCCCGAACATGTTGAACCATACTTTTGTATAGCCCATGATACCGAAAGTTTCCCCACAGCCACCCGAGAAGTCGGACCCGGCAAAGCTAAGCGTTGCTACAAGAACAACAAGACCAAGTGCATATTTCATAATGCTCCTTCAGTTAAATTGAACAATGCTGTCAATATCAGCCATCACATTCATTCAGTGTTTGACAGGCTCCACCGAGATTCGGTGGTGATATTTAACAGCTACTCCCCGATCCAATTGTGGGGAAGTATACTAAAGACTACAGACATTGGCAAACCTTACCTTAATGCTTGGTTTTGAAAGTCACAGGTATTTAAATGGAAACAGTTCAATTGATATATGCGTTAATTCTGGGAATGACTATCGGTAGCTTCCTGAACGTTGTAGCATGCAGAGTACCCAGAGACGAATCCATTATCCGCCCGGGAAGCAGGTGTACTTCCTGCGGGAGTGCAATCAGGTGGTACGATAATATCCCGGTTCTAAGCTGGTTCATCCTTAAAGGCAGATGCAGAAGCTGCGGCTCACGTTTCTCTATCAGATACGCCATGGTTGAGCTTCTGACAGGGCTTCTCTTTGCCGGAGTTTTCCTGAAATTCGGTGTAACGTGGCTCTTCATCAAAAACGCCGTATTCGTGTCACTTCTTATCTGCGCGGTTCTTACGGACATCGACCACTGGATAATTCTGGACAGCGTAAGTCTCGGGGGAATCGCAACCGGCCTGGCATTCTCGCTGATGCCGGGAGGAGTGGGTTTACTGCCTTCACTGCTTAGCGCCGCCGGGGCATTTTTACTCTTTTTCCTTATAAGAATCGTAAGCGAGTTGATATTGAAGCGAAAGCCGGGATACACCCTAGCCCCTGAAGGGCATGAGGATGAAGCTGATGAATTTCAGGGCGGCATGGGCTGGGGAGACATCAAGCTTGCCGGAATGATAGGAGCTTTCCTGGGCCCCTCTTCCGCAGCGATAGCTCTTTTCATAGCTTTCCTTGCCGGAGCTCTTACCGGAATCACTGCTATGATCGCCGGAAGGAACAGAAGGCTTCCCATACCCTTCGGCCCTTTCCTTGCCCTTGGCGCAGCTGTCGCTGTATTCGCAGGCCAGGCTATGTGGCAATTCTACCTGACAGCCGGGTACAATCTCTGATATGCCTGAAGCAATTGAAACCCATGGGAACACGGACAGGAAGTGTAACTACTGCAAGACTGTAATCCTAAAAGGATGGATCCGGGCTAGATTTTGCCTTTCAGGTATTTTTGCCGTTTCTCCTCCGGGAACTTCTCGATCGCGTATCGGAGCATTGTCCTTGGCATGTTCATGTAATGCTTTCTGAGGAATTCTTCTTCGATTTCAAGGTCTCTCTTGCCAACTTCACGAAGCATCCACCCTACAGCCTTATGAATCAGGTCATGGTTATCTTTAATAAGCTTTTCGGATATTGCAAGGGTATCGCTGAAATCGTTCTTTCTGATGAAGTGGTGGGTGGATATTACAGCTATCCTTTTCTTCCACAGATCGTCCGACTCGGCAAACTCGTACAGAGGTTTCCTATCCCTGCCGTAAAGCCAACCTCCCGGAATATGAGGGGCGGAAAGGTCTACAAGGTCCCAGTTGTTTATCCAGCGGGTACTGTCCATGTACAGATCGTAGATATTCTCTCCGGATTCATCGCTGCTTCTCTTGAAGGAATCAACCATTACAAGAAGCGCGAACAATCGCTCCTCGTGCCAGGAGGAATGAAGGAGCTTCTCCGTATCTGCGAGGGAGAGCCCCCTGAATTTTCTTACAAGTTTTCTTATGTGCGGAACCCTTATACCGAGGAATTTGTCGCCCTCGCCGTATTCCCCCCTGCCGGTCTTGAAGAACCTCTGGTGAACTCGTGCTCTCTCCGGTTCTGCAAACTTTCTCAGCTCACGGGTAACTTCATTGATAGCATCAGACATAAGCATTCTCCGGTTTCATATCCTTCAGAAGCCTTCTCAAAGGAGTTCTGATCTGAACTGAGGTTCATTTGTTCTCCCCATAGGGGGATCTTTGCTCGCGCAATACATTTACGCAGTAGGAGTTCAGACTTTCTCCGTTTCTAAGGGCTTTAACGACCAGAATCTTGTGGAGATCTTTCCCGACTCGAATCACAAATTTGCCTGAATACTCCTTTCCAGCGGTTGCAGGAGGAAGAGGATCAGCGTCTTCCTTATAGATTCTTATCCATTCCTCTACAGTATGGCACAATTCTTTATATACTTCGGCTTCATCGTCACCATGTATACCGCCCAGCATTAAACCGGGGCAACATCCAATATAGCATTGATCTTCCTCTGACCACTCTACGATCTTGAAATAATTATCAGCAGATTTCATTCTTCACCTCCAAAAGGGCTTTTTCTACTTCTCTCTCCTGATATCGCTTGGCGTCATGCCCGGGATTTCCGCTGATAGTGAGTCTAACTCCACACGGATGCTTGAAATTACGGTGATTCCCTTTCCCACCGCGATTGACAAACCCGGCTTTTTTCAAATCACGAATCAGTTCTTTAATCTGAAGAGGGTTTAATTCCCCGCCCCTTGGGGCGTAGCAACAGTTGCAGTTCGACTTATAGATACCCCGCTGCTTGCGGCGGGTGTAGTTCATTTTTTCTCGGCATAATAGTATAGTACTATTGTAGTACCATAATGTCAATAACGAAGTGTTTCCTGAGAAGGTGATTCTGCTCCTACTTCTCAAGGCTTATGATTTTAGCAAGGTTTGAGCAGAGAAGCGACCGGTTGCCATTCGGGTTTACGGCAATGTCGTATACCGTTCCATAACCGGATGTTGTGGCTTCCACATCGTTATTCTGTGTATTTATTACCGAAACACCGCTGCTTTTGTGAGCCACGAAGAGGTAATGGTCATCAGGGGTGACCGCGACTGCGACAGCGGGGCTGGATATTGGATAGGTGGAATAATGCTGACCTGTTCCCGTATCTATTCCCCATATCACATTAAGAGAATCCGGAGCTGCGTAAACCAGGTTGCCTGACCCTGCGTACAGATCGTTTATTCCACCGGGAACCGCGCATTCAGTCACTACAGCGCTGAGATCACCGGTGGAAATTTTCTTGATGGTATTATCGTAGCCGTCAGCTATGAAAATCGCTGTTCCATCGGCAGTAATAGCAGCCGCTACAGGGTCCTGAAGGCCCGATACAGAATTTACCGCTGTCACATCCCACGATTGGGAATTGATCGTAGTAATTGTCCCGTTTGCTCCAACCGAGTAAAGGTGCCAGCTTCCACCGGTGGGTTCCGTCAAAATGAATCTGCCGTAGGAGCTGAGGGCAACAGGGCTGTGCACTATATAGGTGCTGTTGCTCACGTAGAAAAGGAGATTACCGCAGAGCGCAAGGGCATACCCCCCTTCGGCAGTTGCTCCCACATCTTCAACCGTATACCCCTCGAGGTACACCCGGGCAAGGCAGTAACCGTTTTCGTAATCTATAAAATAGAGGCTGTCCACCGCCGCAATTCCATCTCCGCCATCCTTAAGATAGCAGCAGTGAAGCGGAGTAGTCGGGACGGTTATGTCCTGAAGAAAATAGAAGGGGAAATCGGTTGAGAATACCGGGCTTGTTATCCCGCAGCCGGTTTCTGATAGAACCATAACCGCAACAGCAAGAACTGAGATCAAAAACAGTGTTTTTTTCATAGTTATTCTCCTGTGAATAATTCCTTCATTCTAATCGCGTCTTTAACGAACGGCCTGACCGAAATGACAATTATTGAACATTACGAATATCTTTCCTGATTCCGCACCTGACCTGCTTATAGCAGGCAACCAGGCCTGAAGTTCCTCATCACTGTAAGTATAATCATACCGGAGTGCGCCGTCGTTCCAGCTGAACCGGCAGGGCTGCACCTTCCCTCGGGTGAAATGCCCTATCATTTCCACAGGCTCACTGTAGCTGGTTACCACATTCCGCCTCCTCCACAGAATAAAATAGTAAACATATGTTCAGCACTCAAGTTTCGGGCAAGCGGGGCCGCCCGCATTTACAGAAGAGAAAATTCCTCGTATAATACTATAGATCTTTATTTAATGGATCATATTGGCTATGCAAAACCAGGAAAGCAGGCAAACATTATGAGAATTGCTATCATCCTTACGATCATCCTCTTCGTGATCGCTCCTGCCAAGACCATCGTACAGACCTTCGACTCCCCGACTGGAGACATCTCCGGTCTTGGCTGGGGGGACGGCAATCTATGGGCCACTGACGCCTCTACGAAGCAGGTTTATAAGATCGATCCAGGGTCGGGTAATGTTCTGAACTCCTTCACCACTCTCATAACTGCGGCCTATGAGGCTACAGGTCTTGCAGTCGAGAACGACATTGTGTACATCGCGGCCTGGAACAATACCACCAACGCTTACGTTTACAAGTACAGCTATTCGGGCACCTATATCGGTTACGCCAGCATGTGCGGCGGTTGAGGCAACCCTGTCTCGTCGGTGACGGGACTTGCGGCAAATAATGCCACTCGCCTCTACGTCAGTTCGCGTACCCAGAATAGGACCTACAGGTACACAGCTCCCGGGATCACGGGAAGGATATCCTACATCTACTACTCCGGCGGAAGCCAGACCAGAGATATCGCCATCACCACCAATGGCAACATCTGGGTAGCCACCGACCTCGCCGTCATGCCGTTGAGACTCTACAACACAAGTAACGTGATGATCGATAATATTCCCGCCGGACTGGTACCCTACGCACGTGGTGTAACCATGGATGAAAGCGGCTACCTCTGGGTAAGCGATATCGTGAATGACAAGATCTACAAGATAGATCTCACCGAAGGTATCGAGGGTTCCGGAGAGAACATCACTCCTTGCCTCCAGGCCTCATCGAATCCTTTCGCCGGCCAGGTGACTATCACGGGTATCGGTTTTGACAGCCAATCGACTATAAGCATCTATGACATCAGGGGTAACCTGGTGTCCAGCGACAGCTTCTTCGGATCCTATGTGCTTGGTGATTCAGATGATCTCTCGCAGGGCGTCTACTTTGCCAGGGTCAGATGCGGCAGCGGTTCGGAATCTGTCCTGAAACTGATGTGCCTCTGATCCCGGAATAGAGCGGGGCCGGGATCAGCCCCGACCCCCTCGGTACAATGATCTGTGGAGGCGCCAGATATCCCGGAGAGCCCGGGGAACCCGCTTTATCAGCGGCAGGGGTGTTGCGCGGATCTCCCTGAGGTGAATGGGTATTTCGCGGATCCTGATTCCGGATTTCTGGGCTCTTATCACCAGTTCGGTCGGAAATATATCAAGCTCATACTCACACCGTGGCGGAATGTCCTTTATGGCATCCCTCCATACGACCTTCGGGCCGTGAGTATCCGTCCCGCTGTATCCAAGGAAACTCCTGAGAAGGAATGTAAGCGCAAGGGTTGCGGCCTTTCTTATCAACGGCCGCCGGTCATTCTTTCCAGCAAGTACTTTTGAACCCTGGACAAGGTCGATATCGTCCTTGCAGAGGAGCCGGAGCCCCCTTATCCAGAAATCCGTATCAAGCACATCCAGATCATCAATTATAACGATGTCCGCCTGCGATTTTATGAGTCCGGTTTTCATCGCCAGGCCGTAATTGGGCAGGGGAAGTGATATGGAATCAAGAGCTGTGTATCTTTCCTCAAGATCGTGAAGCAGCTCTTCTGTCCTGTCCGTTGAGCCGTTCTCAACAATTGTTATCCGAAACCCCGCGGGGAGAATCTTAAGAACAGGCACAAGCTGGCTTTCGAGAATACTCTCCTCGTTAAAAACGGGCACGATAATCCCGACTGTTGACGCATTGTCCGGACGAGCTTCACGGAGGCTTTCCGTAATGCTTATTACTTTGTTCATGAAGCTTTTTTCCTCCTGTACCCTACCCTTGCCGCCAGCAGGCTCAATTCAAAGAGAAGATACAGAGGAAGGGTAAGCATAACCTGGGTGAGGGGGTCGGGAGGGGTAAGGATGGCAGCGATAATGAGAAGCCCCACGATTATGTGTCTTCTGTATTTCGCGAGGTTTTCGGGAGTTACAACTCCAAGATTTACAAGCATAAGCACAAGAACCGGCAACTGGAAAGCGACACCAAATATTAATATGAACCTGCTGAGAAAGCCTATATAGTTCGCAAGGCTCCAGTGACCTGTAATGTTTCCCGTCTCGAAGCTTCTGAACACATCGATGGCCTGACCCAGCATCAGAAACCATGCAAATGCCGCCCCCGCAAGAAACAGAAGGACGGATGCGAAAGCTGAACGAACCGCAGCTCTTCTTTCCTTCCTGAAAAGGCCAGGAGAGACGAATCGCCAGAACTGGTAGAATATCACAGGTGAAGAAACAAGAATACCGGCTGCAAGCGACAGGTTGAGATGTGCCGCGAAAGCCTCGACGGGAGCAAGGGTCTGAAGTTCAGAAGGACCACGGGAAAGAACAAGCTCCATGAGTTTTCTGCTGAAAACGAACGATACGATGGTTGAACCTGCCAGAACGCCCAGAACATAGAACAATCTGTGCCTGAACTCTTCAAGATGTTCCCAGAAGCTTCCTTCCGTAATACTTTTCACACCCTCAGCAGGCTCATGACGAACGGAAGAGCCTTCTCCTCCTGATCAGGCGTAAGGTATGTAAGCCTGCAGTCGCACCAATCAAAGGGAAGCACCCATATCCGCCCGTTCCTCCGGGTTTTCTTGTCTCTTTTGAACAGGCGGGAGAGTTTCTCCCCGGAAACCATATCATTAACGCCCGTGGGAAGGCCAGCCTGTTTCAGCATACCCCGGATCTCTCCCGGCAGGTCCCTGTTACCTCCCCGGTTTACCGCAATGGCAGCCTCTCCCAAAAGCCCCAGGCCCACAGCTTCCCCGTGCGAAAGCCGGAACTCGCTGGCGCTCTCCAGAGCATGCCCTATGGTATGTCCGAGATTGAGAAGCATTCTCTTCCCGGTTTCCCTGAGGTCCTCGGTTACTATACCGCCTTTCACTTCAAGACATTTAAGTATGATTTTCAGGATGCTGTTCTTATCGGGATTCTCTATATCCATCCGCTCCAGCAATTCCAGTATCGATCTGTCCCCTATCAATGCCGTCTTTAGTATCTCCGCAATGCCGCTCTTGAACTCGCGATTCGGAAGCGTATCGAGAAAATCAGGTGCTATAAGTATCTTCTCGGCGGGATTGAACGTTCCCACCTGGTTCTTGGCAGAGGCAAGATTCACACCGGTTTTTCCCCCGAGACATGCGTCCACCATACACAGAAGAGTGGTGGGGACAAGCATCAGTCTCAATCCGCGGAGATAGGTTGAGGCGGCCATTGCGCCAATGTCGCATACCAGACCGCCCCCAATCACAACGACTGGCGTGTCCCTGTGGATTCCCGCAGCTGACATGCTGTCCCATATCCGGGAAAGTGTGAAAGTATTCTTCAGCACCTCCCTTGCTTCCATGATGTACAGCCCCGAAGCTGACATTATGGCCGGCTGCAGCAGATTATCCCACAGCCTTCTCACTTCCGAATCGATTATAAGGAACGGGTGTTCCCATCCATCTGAGAATTCATTAAGCCACACTGACTGTTCTGTTTTAAGTGAACAGGTACGCACAGTCGTTGCAGACATTGCAGTATTCCACTCGAAATTCATCATATATCTACGGCCCCCAGACAAACCAGATGAAAGCAGCGCCAACTGCGGTAGCGGCTATTGTGAACGGCAGCCCTATTTTAACGAACTCCATGAATGATACCTTATAACCGTTCTTTCTCAATACAGATACGGATACGATATTAGCAGCAGCACCGACCGGGGATATGTTACCTCCAAGGCAGGCTCCTATAAGCAGGCCAAAGGAAAGATAGTAATGACTCTGGCCTGATTCTGCAAGAGTCTGCGCGATTGCATGGGTTACCGGTATCATGGCCGTCACGTAGGGAACATTGTCTATGAAAGCGCTCAGTATGACCGCGCTTACAACAACTATCAGGAACGCGAGAAAAGGACTGTTCCCTGATACACCGGCCAGGAAAACGCCAATTTTATGCATGACCCCCATTTCCTCAAGGGCGCCCACCATGAAGAAGATTCCAGCAAGCAGGAACAGCGTATCCCAGTCGAATTCCCTCAGGATCTGCCTGGCTCTGCGGTTTCCATGCTTTCCTTTGCCTCTGTTTCCAAGGCGGCCCCTTCTGAAGAAGGCATGCCATACTACGGCTGTCCCTCCTCCGCCAATACACAGCAGACCGGCCTCTATACCTACTCCGGGGAAGAAGAAACTGAGTATTGCCAGGCCGAGGATCACTCCGGCAAGGATCCAGGCTGGAAACCAGCTGCTTACTTCAGGGATCGTGACTTTCGGAAGTGGTCTGGAGTCCTTTTTCAGAAACCTTCTCAGGATGAAAAAGGATGCGACCGCTCCCAGCTGAACGGCAAAGAATATTCCCGGTTTCCCGTTCATGAAGAAGAAATCGTTGAAATCCATATTCTCCGCTGCAGCCAGTATCATGCTCGGAGGATCACCGACAAGCGTGGCTGTTCCCTGGAGATTGCTGGCAACCGCAATTCCCACCAGCAGAGCTACGGGGTTAGCCTTCAGCTTTCTGGCTACTTCCAGAGCTATCGGCGCTACGATCATCACCGTGGCTACGTTCTCCACGAAAATCGATATCACACTTGAGAGGATACAGAGATAGATGGCCGCATGGCCATAATTCTTCGAGCGGGTTACTATGTGACCTGCAAGATATCCGGGTACTCCGGCTTCGATGAGCACCTCGGCAATAAGAAGAATGCCGGAGAATATCAGAAGAACACTGAAATTAATACCGCCGGCTATCGAAGCCAGTTCGCCCCACCCGGCAAAACAGCCGAAGATGAAACTGAATACGACCGCCAGACCCGCGGTGATCCATATCGCCAGCCCCCGCTTTTTATGGGCGGCGGCTATATAGACGTACGCGAAGACAAAGAACAGCGAGAAAATGAGACCGGAAGTCAAGTTCAGTTACCCTGCTGATACTCTACCAGGGTCAGGCTGCTGTCAGCGGTTGTCTTTGCGACCAACCCCACATCGGGGGCAAGCCAGATATCCCTGTGAACGATAGTGGTTTCGGGTTCGAATCCTGCGGCTCTTATCCAGTTGATCGTTGTCTCGTGCTGTGTCAGATGATAGCATTGCTTCCATCTGCCATCGGGGCTGGTTTCTATTCCCTGAACAACCGAAGTCCTCTCCCAGTCATGGCTTATTGTAACACCCTGGTTCACGGCAAAGGTAGATGCTGTGTCGGTTCGCAGATATCCCGTTGTAAGAGGCCAGTCCAGCCATGTCACCCAGGCCTGGTAAAGCGGAACTTCGTACCCGTTGAACATCACTCTGTGATCTTCGTAGAATTCAAGGTATTCGTCATTCGCTATCCAGTATGTATAGTCCGCTCCGGAAAGAACCCTGTAACAGGCTCTCTCTCCCCTTTCGGTCTGATCTATCACAGATACTATCAATGTTCCTCCGCCGTCGATCGAATACTCCCACTGGCTGCCTAGATGATCTACTGGATAGTAATCCGATCCCATTCGGTAGAAGAGGGGATTTCTGCCGCATCCTGCAATTGCTAAAAGTATCAGGGCCGGCACTAATACAAGCCATCTCATAATGTCACCTCCCTTGCAATACCAAACCGGAGGGTAAATACATCTCCGTTCTCTATTTCAGCCATTATACTGGAATAATCTCCCCCGACTTCTCCTCTGAAGCCGCCTCCAAGGCTGAAATTCCATCTGAGTCCGGCTTTCCAGAACGGATCCCAGGATGCTGGATCGATGCCTCCGCTGTTGCTCAGTGAGCTTCTACAGAATCCGAAGGCACACACTACACCTGGATTGAACACTTTTCCCCAGGGTCTCAGGTAATATCCTGCTTGCAGCTGGGGTTTGAAGAAGGTCAGGCTTGCCGCCCCCTGGTCGCTGCTTCCGAATACGTTCAATGAAAGCCCCACTCCGGCCCGCAGCGATGGTGTAACAATCCACGAAGCGGAAAGCCCGGCATCCACACCCGTATTCAGGCTGTTCCCCCACTGCCCGGTTGGATATGACAGGCCGGTTTCCGCCGCAAAATCGATATCAATGGCCGAGCAGACTGCTGCGGCCGAACATGCCAGTATCATGGCCCATTTCAATTCTAACTACCTCCTCACAGATCCATTGCGGGCAGAGGTGTATCCTGCATGCCTGTATGGATCCTTACTGTTCCTCCAGCTACTTCACGTGATGCGTTCTCGGCCAGATGCGGAGAATTATTCTCCTGGCTCAGGTGGGCGAGAACACAAACTTTCAGATCTCTATGATAAACCGCCCCCAGAAGATCCGAGGCCATACTATTCGACAGGTGTCCGGTCGTTGAAGCTATCCTCTGTTTCAGGTGCCAGGGGTAACTGCCATTCCACAACATGTCCTCGTCATGGTTGAACTCCAGGATCAGGGCGCTGCAGCCTTTCAGGCTCGCCTCAACCAGAGGGCTGGATTTACCGAGGTCAGTCGCGATTCCCAGCTTCCCGGAATCCCATTCGATCACGTATCCTGACGGGTCAGTCGCGTCATGGGCAATGCTGAAAGCGCTTACGGTAAAGGAACGGAAATCCACGCCTGTTCCATTTTCAAGTATCCCGGTATCCGGCAGCTTCCCCAGGCTTCTCCTGGAGGCACCTAGAGTGCCGCTGGAACCGTACACGGGAATATTCCATTTTCGGGCCAGCACACCGGCGCCCTTAATATGATCCGAGTGTTCATGACTTATAAAAAGCGCTTCGGGAAAGAGACCTCCGAATCCTGCTGCAAGGAGTCTTTCAGTATGCTTCTTTCCGCTCAGTCCTGCATCGAAGAACACCATGCAGCCTTCATGCTCGATCACGAGGGCATTTCCACGGCTTCCGCTTGCCAGCACACCAAGCCTCATGGCCTACCTTCAGTAGTAACACGTTGAAAGACAGCTGAGTCTATCGGAAAACCAGTGCTGCCTCGCTCTCTCCAGAAATTCCTCAGCATCCAGGTACTATCAGAAGATAGTGAACTGAGACTGAATACACATACACCTCCGCAGCCTCTGGACAGAGCTTCAGATGCTCCTGTAAACGCACTGGACATCGGCTGGTTGTAAATGCCTATACCGTGAATGACTCTCTCCGGACAAACTGCCGCCCCAAGAACCGCCAGTTCCCTGGCTTTCTGCGCATTAGTGGTGTAAGCCATTGTACACACGAAATCAACCAGCCCGGATTCCAGCCATGATCTCCAGTCACAGGAGTAATGAGATCTTGCTTCGTGAGGATCGGCCATTACAGCACATGACAGCAGTACACCGGGAGCCTCGCTCCTCAAAACCGACCTTACCGTCTCAACAGTCCGGGTTACATGACATATTTTCCAGAAGGACCAGATATCTCTGAACTCATCGTTTTCCCCGTATCTTCTGAACATGTCCAGGGGGTCAAGCCCGGTTTCCAGAAAGAACGCGCCTGTTGATAGCGGTTCAAAACCAAATGAGGGATTGGGATACCTTATGTAATCAAGATGAATCCCGTCCACGTTATAGTTCACCGCGATCTCCCGGGCAATATCCGCAAGAAATGCCCTTACTTCAGGCAACGCTGGCGAGAGTGTCGCTCCCACCAACCCGTTCCGGTCGCATTCATCCCTGGTATACTCCCTCGTAGAGCGGCCGTACTTGTCGGCCATGAACCATTCGGGATGGGTATACCAGATATGTGTCGAATCGTTCGGCGGGTAAGGCGCGGACCAGACCAGGAACGCGTTTATCCAGGCATGAACCTCCATTCCCCTTGGCCTGGCTCTGGCAATTGTATATGCAAGGGGGTCAAATCCATCCTGAAAGGTGGCTGCTGGAAGTATCGATGACATGTAGTATGCTTCGGCTCTTCCGGCTACCTGAACGATTATTCCATTTGCTCCGGCCTCTGCGGCTCTGTCTACCAGTGAATCGATGGATTCAGGGCTTTCAAGACCATCCCTGACAACCCAGAAGTATCGGCTGTCGCAGACCTGATTTCCCGCATATGCGCCTTCGGCCGCAACGAAAGCCAGAACCGGTAGAAGAACAGTTCTAAATTTCACCTCTGCCGCCCTTCTCCGCCAGAATAATCTCCGAAAAAGATCTCAGGAAATGTTCGATATCAACTGTTGTGTTACGTGTATCTATAGAGAAACCAAGATACTGTTCAGGATTGGAAATATCCCACCCCGTTCTATCAAGGTAGGATAATCGGTCGGTTGAGTTGTGAGAGGGGAGGATAATATTCTCCTTTTCCAGTTTAAGATGAAGTTTCTCAGGTGCATGGCTGATATTCAGCAGAGCAGTTCCCGGTAGAATATGATCAAGACCGCCTCCAATGATAGAGTACCTGACATTGAATGAGTCAAGCCCCTCAAGAAGGTCGGCTCTAAGCTGATTGACTATCCTTGTGCAGGGTTCAATACTGGTTCCCATAACATCCATCGCAGCAATCATACCGGATAATCCGGGTATATTGGCCATGCATGATAATTCCGGCGCGGCGCTCATAAGCCACGGCCCGGGATCCGACATCACAACCGCTGCCGCCCCGGGGGGACCTCCGATCTTGAGGGAGCACACTGTGATAAGGTCAATATCGGTATCGGATATGTCAATTTCAATTCTTCCTGCCGCGTCGCGCGCGTCTGTATGAAACCAGGCTCCCGCGGAACGGGCTGTCTGCGCAAGTTCCCGTACCGGTTGAACGGTTCCGGAAATTCCGTTGACCCAGGCACATGTAACCAGACCGGTTTCATCAGATACGGCTTCTGCGAGTGACTCCGGGATTATCTTGCCGGAATCGTCAATCGCAAGAACGCTTACAACTGATCCCTCGCTTCTAAGAATTTTCAAGGCGGCTACCACGGAAGATCGTTCAACCGGGGAAACTGCAATGTGCCCTCTACCCGACTCCCTTGCCAGCCGTCCGGTGGATAGAATGGAGAGCCCGTTGGCCACACCACCGTCGCTGCAGAACACAACCCGTGATCCACTAAAAAAACGGGCTGTACGTTCCTTCATATCTTCCAGAATATTCTGCGCGCGTCTCCCGGGGAGATTAGTGCTTCGCGGATGTCCGTATCCCTGCCGCAAAGCTTCCGAAACAGCCCTTTCTGCCTCTTCGCGGAGAGGAGTAACTGTAAGGTTGTCCAGGTAGGTTGTCTTCTTCAGCAGGTTGTCCCTTCCAGGTCAGAAGTGGTCATCAAATTCTTCCTTCTCCGGTCTTGCAAAGAGTTCTCCGATGGCTTCCCTCGCCGGTATCTCGTTGTTGATAATTTTACGTACAGTACTGGTTATGGGCATCTCCACATTGTACTCATCCGCAAGCAGCATGACGGCGGTCGCGGTATCAACCCCCTCTGCAAGCTGAAGGCTTTCCATTCCACTTCCCCTTGCAACGGCTTCGCCGTACATCCGGTTATGACTGTATGGGGAGAAGAGAGTCGCCTCGTAATCACCCAGGTGAGAAAGCCCGTATACGCTTCTCCAGTCACCGCCCATGGCGGCTACCAGTCTTGCTACCTCCTGTGGAGCCCTGGCCATGAGAGCTCCCTTGAGGCCGGAATGGTTCAGCCCGTCAAGTATCCCGGCAGCGATTCCAATAACATTCTTAGCTGCTGCCCCCACTTCACAGCCGATGATATCACGGGACCAGTAGAAACGTATCAAATCGCTGCTCAACAGTTTTATAATGCGTACCGAATCGCTTTCGTTTTCCGATGCGATTATCATGCAGCTGGGTACATCCGCAACAAACTGCTGGGGATGTCCCGGGCCTACCCAGACCGAAAGGCTCCGGGGCTCCAGCCCCTCCTCACGTGAGATCTCAGTAAGCCTCTTTCCGGTATCCTTTTCAATACCCTTCATGCAGAGTATCAGATCGGCTGTTGAAATATCAATCTGCCTGAGTTTTCCGCAGAGGCTTCTGAACTTCTGGGCGGGAACCGTAACAATAAGCATATCGGAGCCGGAAACTTCTTCGATATCAGTGGTCAGCCGTATATCCTGCGGCAGTTCCAGGTAGCTGTTCTTCCTGGTCTCCCGCAGTTGAGTAAATTCAGTGATACCCTCAGGTTCCCAGCCTGTGACGGAGTTCCCGATTCTCGATCCGTACCACAGGTGGAAACTGCCCCATCTTCCACAGCCCAGAACCGCCTGAGCAAGTGACATGCTATTCTATCCTTCCTGTCCGGATAATCCAGGTAATCGATGCTCTTGAACAGTCTGCGATAATCTTCATTCCCCTTTTCCCTCAAAGGCGGTTATTGAAGTTGATTTCAATTTCCTGCTACCGTACATTCCGGTCGTTTTCCATCTCCTGTGCGCCCACCAGTAAAGCTCAGGTCTACTGATTATCATTTGCTCAAGCTGTCTGGTGTATTTCTGAGTAACCTCTTTCTCAGCTTCTTCCGGTGAAAGGTTCCGTTCAGGATAGACAGGTTTCCCTATCATGAGCGTGTGATCCGCACCTTTCCCTTCCCGTGCAAGTACCGCAGGCACCACCGGTACCCCGAGTTTCACGGAAAACGCCGCAGCTCCCCTTGGAGTCGATGCGGGATAACCGAAGAATTCGACAACCACTCCGCTGTCGCCGGCATCCTGGTCTGAAAGCCAGCATACGTACCCGCCCCTTTTCATCGATCTGAGAACCCCTTTGACTGCGGACCTCCTGTTGTAAAGCTCTATTCCGTGGATGGATCTCATTCCATTTATATATCCATCCACAAGGCTGTTGCTCTGTCTGCCGACAAGGAAGGCTACATCTCCCAGTTTATACCTGTTGACAACACCGAAAAGTTCCCAATTCCCGAAATGTCCCGTAATGATTATTGCCCCGCTCAAGGCTTTCAGAGCATCCAGCGCTTCAGGGTCCTTAACGGTTACATGCTTTTCTATGTGATCTTCACCCATTCTGTTCTGCCTGGCGAACTCCAGCATGAACCGGCCCGAGTTCATATAGGAATGAAGCCCTATTCTATTCAGCTCCCTGCTGGTCCTGTCCGGGAAGGCCTGCCGCAGGTTCATTATCACAATCTTCTTCCGGATCCCAAGAATGCTCCAGGCTGTCCAGCCCAGACAAGCACCCAGGGTCAGAGCGCACCTTAAAGGCAGAAGCCCTGCAAAGAATATCACCGTACGCGTCATGGCATATTCAATTCTATGAAGCAGCGTAGGTTTTCTTTCAGATCCCATTTCAGTTCCTGCTCAGCGGAATACGAATTTTCACAGCATGCTCGGGGCAGAGTTCATGACAGCATAGGCACATTATGCACTTTTTCCGGTTCATCACGGCCTTTCCGTTTATGATGGTTACGGCATCAACCGGACATCCCCCCGCGCATATTCCGCACCCTGTGCACTTATCCGTTGCTTCCGGAGGTTTCTTGAAAAAATACCTTGCGATCACTCCCAGGAATGATGGCAGAAGGTTGTAAAAACTCTCCCCCGGTATCCGAAAATCCTCCAGCACGCAATCCTCTATGCCGCTGATCACTATTTCTTCCGGATCCAACCCCAGCCCCCGTTCAAGGGCGACTCTGTTGGTACGAAGCTTGCGGGGATCCAGTCCCGCCAGTCCGGTCATGACAACATCAAGACATACACCATCCCTGGCGACTCCAAGTATTCCATCCCATCTTGGCGTGCCATCGGTGCTGGGACCCTTTCCGTCCATGGCCAGTATCGCATCCATCACATGCAGATCAAAACTGACCAGCGTATAGATATCCACAATAATTTTAGCGAAATCAGCAGGCTTTATGGCATTACAGTGATGGATAGCTTTTCCAAGCCCGGGAACAGCTCCGAAGGCATTCTTCACTGCGTTTGTCAGCCTGCACAGGCCATGGGTCTTGAATTTGCACATGTTGATAAGCACATCGGCATCAATTACGGGTTTCGCAATATTGTAGGTTCGATCATCAAGGGAAACTTCAAACGATCCGGCTTTCTCGAAATTGACCAGTTCAATTCCCAGTTCATCCGCAACAGCTTCAAAGCCGCAGTTCTTCCAGTACCGCTCAACACCCTTTACAGCACCGCCGGGGCTGTCGCCGACGGATACGGAACAGCCTTCAGCTTTAAGAAGCACAGCCATGGCAGCTACGACTTCAGGGTGTGTGGTTATCGCCCTCTCAGGGGACTTGGCGGACAGCATGTTAACTTTCAGAAGAACCCTGGCGCCCGGTACAACGGATTGGGGCCAGCCTCCGGCCAGCTCTATCATTTCTCCGAGGCTGTCGATCAGCGCACTTCTGACGTAATTCTTAAAGCCTGACCTCAGCACTACATCAAAGGGCATGCAACTTTCCCATCATGTCCGTGTACACAAAAGTATAACCTGCACGAAATACCGAAAATTAACGCGGAGCTGTGTGTGCAGGCAGGTACAGATCAATTTATGAATCTACAAAACAAGGTCTGGCAAGGCTAGGAGGGCGTCGGACAACCTCTCAGGATGAATCTCAGCCGGCGAACCGGCAGTTTCCGAGAGCGGGAGCCATTACCTTGTCCTTCCCGGCTCGCTTAGCCATGTACATTCTCTGATCAGCGTACTTAAGCAGCAGGTTCCGGTCTCCCACATCCGTGAGGTAAGTGGACACACCAAGGCTTATACTGACTTTCCCCAGAGGCTGCTGCTCCGAATGAGGGATCACATACGATGATTCAAGAACTCTCTTTCGTATCCGCTCGGCTATCTCCGCGGCTTCCTGCTCGCCTGTGAAGGGAAGAATACAGACGAATTCCTCTCCGCCGTACCTTATAAGAACATCCACTTCCCTTATGGCACTGTTCATTGCCTTCACAACGGTCTTCAGGAGAGTGTTTCCCATAGGATGACCCCAGGAATCATTGTAATTCTTGAAATCATCTATGTCCATCATGATAAGAGAGAATGGGAAATTCGACCTGTCCGTTCTCATGAACTCATCCTCAAGTTTTTCTTCGAAGAAACGCAGATTACCCAGCCCTGTAAGTTTATCTTTTCGAGCGAGACTGAGTATCCTTGAATGAAGTATCGCGTTTTCAACAGCTGTAGCTGCATGATTTGCAAGGGCAACTATGGTATTTTCCGATTCGGAAGTGAATCGAGCCGGGACTGAACTCTGTATATCAACAGCTCCCACAACTCTGTCCTGAACGATCATGGGAACGGCAAGCTCACTTCTTATTCCGGCAGGATTCTCAATGTATCTTATGTTTTCTGGTATCTGTTTGATGTTGATCGACTTCCTGGTGTAAATGCAACTGGCCACAGTTCCCATCGAGAGGGTGCCTTGAGGCATGGTATCGTCAATTGCGGCAGGTTTGCTGATCTTGATCACTAAACCTTCGGGATCGGTTTCGCGATCGTAACCGGCGGTTGCTGCAATCTTTACTGAATCGGGAACCAGGTTTTCCCTGCTTCCTTCCGCCAGAATAACAGCAACGGCGTCAGATGGGAAGAACCTTTGCAGAGCCTTAACAACTTCCTTGCAGATCCTGTCCAGATCCTGAGTCGAGTTAAGCTCTCTACCAATTACGGAAATGGTTTCCAGCTCCTCATTCTTCTTTCTCAGGTTATCCCTTAGCGCATAGCTCTCGGTTACATCGTTTGCCATGATAACAATCCCCGCGAAATGTCCAGCTCTCTGAAACGGAAGGTAACTGACATTCAGAACCAGGTCACCCGCACCGGCTCTGCCGATATGGACCTGCCTGTTCAGAACGGATCTTTCCTCCCGCAGAGCCTTGAGAAAAGCATTATCATTGCTTGAAGTGAGAACTGGCAGCACTTCCCTTATCTGCTTCCCTTTCAGGTTATCAATACTTTTTCCGAACAGCTTGACTACCCTTGAAGTCACCTGCAGAAGAACACCCGAATTATCAACTACCAGTATGCCGGAATCAAGGCTGTTCATAATAGCGGACATCTGTTCACGTTCATCGGTTACATCCTCGAGAACCATTGCGTTAAGAATTGATTCCGCAGCATGAACAGCGTAGTGTCTCAGGGCTTCAAGATCCGTTTTTTCAATCTTGCGTCCGGTGAGAAACCTGTCACATCGAATGAGGCCAATTGGCCGTCCTGCTGCCACAAGGGGGGTGTCGATATAGTTATTTGACCCTGCCCACCAGAGCCGCTCGTCCGGCAGATCAATATCCCCTGATCTCACCTGAACAAGTTCTCTGATCGCCACTCCCGCAGGAAGATCAGAGTATTCCCGCACATGAATGGAATCCGGTATGTCCGTTAAGTTCCTGCCCCTTGCGACTTCAGTAACCAGCTCATCAGTTTCTTCCAGGTATCTGGACAGCCAGACTCTGTCAAAGCTCAGCCCGGTGAGAATACCGTTTGCCATTCTTCTGAAGATCTCACGGACACTCATAGTCCTTCCCAGTTCCTCGGTAAGATTCCACGTAGCTTCAAGCCTGTTCACTCTGTTTTCAAGATATCCGCAGAGTTTCTCGAGAACGGCTTCTCTATCCGGCGGACTACTCCTTGATATACTGAAATCAACGCTCGAAGGAGCGCCTTCCGTGAGGGACCTGCAGAGTTCCACGAACTCCTCGGGGCGGAGAGGAAGCTCCTTGATACTGTCAGCCCCTGCCCACTCGGCCCTCTTGTGAAGGTAAGCATCAAGCCCGGGCGCCAGGAGAAGAAAGGGAACCTCCGAAGTGGCAGGTTCCCTCTTAAGGTATCGGCATGTTTTCAATCCATCAAGCATGGGAAGAAAATACCCGCAGACTACAAGGGAAGGCGTGGAGTCAGCTGCCTGGGCTATTACTTCCATACCCGATGTACAGGGTATAACCTTGAATCCTTCCAGTCTGAGCACTTTAACAAAAACCTGGAGAAGGCCGGCATCGCTGTCAGCGATTATTACACTTTTATTCCCATGCATCTATCAAACACCATTTCCAGTGACGGGACAAAACTGCGAAGGTTATTTTTTCGCTTCAATCTCCGCCTGGGCAGCCGCAAGTTTTGCCACAGGAACCCTGAACGGCGAACAGGAAACGTAATCCAGACCCACCGCATTGAAGAAGCGGATTGATTTCGGGTCGCCGCCATGTTCTCCGCAGACTCCGATTTTAAGGTCAGGTTTGGTTTTGCGGCCCTCGAAAACTCCTATCTCCACAAAGCGTCCCACACCTTCAATGTCTATGGATGTGAAAGGGTCCTCATTATAGATGCCCATCTTCACGTAATCTTCAAGGAAAGCACCTGCATCATCCCTTGAGAACCCGCATGACATCTGCGTAAGATCGTTTGTTCCGAAACTGAAGAAATCAGCGTATTCAGCAATTCTTGCAGCGTCTATAACAGCACGGGGAATCTCAATCATGGTTCCTATGCGGTACTTAATGTGATCATCCCTGAGTCCTCTGTCATTCAGGATATCATCGATAACCTTCTGTGCCCTTTCCCGGGATATTCGCAACTCCTCCGGATGCCCCACCAACGGAATCATTATTTCAGGAAGCACCTCAATACCATCCTGTTTTACCTCTATGGCGGCTTCCATGATGGCCCTCACCTGCATATCCGAAACCTCTGGATAGATAAGTCCCAGTCTGCATCCTCTATGTCCGAGCATGGGATTGAATTCATGGAGCTTATCGACAGCGCTCTTGATTTTCTCGACAGGCAGATCCATCTCCCTGGCCATCTCGATCTGTCCCTTATCATCCTTCGGCAGAAATTCATGCAGGGGAGGGTCCAGAAGCCTTACGGTACATGGATGTCCATCAAGCTCCCTGAAGATAGCCGCAAAATCACCCCTCTGCAGAGGCAGCAGTTCTTCAAGGGCTTCATTGTAATCCTCGAGGGGTCCTGCAAGTTTGCTTTCGAGGGATGAAGCATCCCCTTCTGTAGATGCTATCAGATCCTGAAGGTTCTTCACCTCTTCGGCGACAAGAATGAGTTTCCTGAATGAAACAATTCTCTCCTCTCCGAAGAACATATGCTCGGTTCTGCAGAGGCCTATACCCTCCGCTCCGAAATTGACCGCTGTTTTCGTATCACGTACGGTCTCCGCATTTGCTCTGACACCAAGCCTCCTGTATTCATCGGCCCATTTCATCATTACCGAATAATTCTGGAAAAGTATCGATTCGGAAGGCTCTCCCTCACCGGATGATATGGAGAGTATCTCAGAGGATTTAACATCTACCTTACCCGCGTAGATCTCACCGGTAAAACCGTCAAGGGCTATCAGGTCACCCTCGCCGATCTCGGTATCACCGCACGTCATCTTCTTTGAGTTGCTGTCCACAAGGAGATCGCTTGCTCCCGCGACACAGGGAAGCCCCATGCCCCTTGCAACAACTGCCGCGTGTGAAGTCATTCCACCGCGGGATGTTATTATTCCCTTTGAAACCGACATACCACCAATATCTTCAGGGCTGGTTTCCTTTCTGCACAGTATTACATTTTCTCCTCTTGCAGCCCACTCTTCAGCATGAACAGCGGTGAACACAGCCTTTCCGCATGCTCCGCCGGGAGAAGCGCTTAGCCCGGTTGTCAGATACTTCGCATGTTCCTTGCCGGCTTTATCGAGCACCGGCGCAAAAAGCTGGTTGAAACTGGCGGTTGGAACGCGCCCTATGGCTGTCTTCCTGTCTATAAGACCTTCATTTGCCATATCAACCGCTATGTTAAGCGCGGCGAATACAGTCCTCTTGCCTGTTCTCGTCTGAAGGATGTAGAGCTTGCCCTCCTGAATGGTGAATTCAATATCCTGCATATCAAGATAATGCTCTTCAAGGGTTTTTCTAATACGCAGCAGCTCATCGTAGGCTTCCTCGTCCACGGCGCGAAGAGTGGAAATCGGTTTCGGCGTTCTTATCCCCGCAACAACATCTTCTCCCTGGGCATTCATCAGGTATTCACCGTAGAATTCGTTCTCACCGTTTGAAGGATTCCTGGTGAAACAGACTCCTGTGCCGGAAGCATCACCCATATTGCCGAAAACCATAATCTGAACGTTCACTGCCGTTCCAACAAGACCTGTTATCTCATTGATCTGCCTGTAGCGTATAGCCCTTGCGTTATTCCAGGAACCTAACACGGCATCGATTGAGAGCTTGAGCTGATCCCAGGGATTCTCGGGGAAAGGTTTTCCTATATTCTTGTCGTATATCCTCTTGAATTCGGCTACTACTTCCTTAAGATCATCAGTGGAAAGATCAGTATCGAGTTCTGCGCCCCTGCGGCTTTTAACACCATCAAGCGCTTCCTCGAAGGTATGATGAGGAATTCCCATAACCACATCGCCGAACATCTGTATGAATCTTCGGTACGCGTCCCAGACGAATCTGGGATTACCTGTTTTGCTTATCAGTGATTTGATAGAATCTTCGTTAAGACCGAGGTTCAATACTGTATCCATCATTCCGGGCATGGAGACGGCCGCACCGCTCCTTACCGAAACCAGAAGGGGCTCTTCACCCGTGCCGAATTTCTTCCCGGAGACCGACTCAAGCAGGGCAAGCTTTTCCCTTATCTGCTCTTCAAGATCCTCAGGCCACGTTCCTTCCGTACCATCTGTGTAAAAATCGGAACAAGCCTCGGTGGATATTGTGAATCCCGGAGGCACAGGAAGACCAAGTCTGGTCATTTCAGCCAGGTTGGCGCCCTTGCCGCCCAGCAGTTCCTTCTGTGTACGGTTACCCTCTGTTTCATTGCCCCCAAAGAAATAGACATATTTCTTCTGATTCATGCAGAACCTTTCTTATGAAATAATAGAAATTCGCGAACTTGTAATATAAGGAAAAAGTAGACGTTAAGTCTACTATCAGCGTTGTTCTTATAAGACTTAACAAACCAAAAACAGATTCCTGCAAGTAACTCTCTTAAAACACTCAGTACCAACCTGGATCAGAACTTTCCGCTATGCTATATTGAATGGATATTTCTTCTGAAAGGTTATTCATGAGTGTTTTTACTGAACAGCTGGTTGTCTCACCTCTTTCTGATGGAAAAACATGGGTAATACTTCGACCCTTCAGTTACGATGTGGGAAATATTGGCAGTGGAGATACGGTAAGCGTTAAGACGGGTTTCATGACGGATTTTGCTTCGATACCAAGGCTTCTATGGATCTTCCTTCCCTGCTGGGGCAAATACGGAAACGCAGCCGTAATTCACGATTGGCTTTACTGGACACAGAAACGCTCAAGAAAAGAAGCTGACGGAATCATGCTTGAAGGAATGGCGGTGCTGAAAGTCCATGTCTGGCAGAAATATTCCATCTATATCGCTGTCAGAGCGTTCGGATGGCTTGCCTGGAAACGTAACCGGTGGGACAGGCATGCGGGCTTCAAACGGGTTCTCATCAGTTACAGGCTCAAAACAGGAGATGTATCCAATCGCCTGAGCCTCTTATCCAGAACCCTTAAACATCTCCGGAACCGTTCTTCAAGACTTCATTAATAAAGATAGCGACAGGGGACAGAATCCGGCGAATTGCATTTTATAGATATATATAGTAGCCATAATTATGCGAATAAGTGCGATAGGTAAGTCCGGCCTTGTCGTTCTTTGTCGTTCTTAATAATCTGCGCTGATTATCTTTTTTTCCAGAGGTAGCTGAGGAAATCCTCAATCTCCCGCCGCTCGGTTTCGTTCAGGGGTTCTATCCTGTCGAATACCCAGAAGCAGACTTCCCCCGGACCATCAAACTCGTCCAGTTTTCCGGCGATTGTTGCTATTACTTCAGCCATCTCTTCCCTCCGGACAAGGCTGTAGAGCCCGGAGCCTTCCTTCTCGATCTCACCAAGAAGATCGGTATTAACCAGCGAATCGAGATCAACAGCCTCGGTAATGGCATGGTAATGCTCGCCGAGCTGTGACGCCGATACCCCGTATTCATCGGCGAGCTGCTTCTGAGTGAAGTGGGGGCCGTATTTCGTAACAGCGTACTCCAGGGCTGCGGCCCATATCGCTGGTTTCCTGCCCTGGGGAGTAACCACCGAGCAGAACCTGTTCCATACATCAAGAGCCTGCCGGGACTTGGCGCGGGAGTAGCCGTGAAGTTCAAGCATGCCGCTGACCATGCCGGCGACAAGGTCCTCGATGGGAAGATCCTCATGATGGAGGGCTTTCCTCTTCAGGCTGACCCTGAGGGATTCAATTCTGAGGAGGGTATGCTCGATCTTCTCGTCAAACGGGGCAAGTTCTTTCGCCTGCAGAAGAAGATGAAGGCTCTCCTCAATTCTTCCAACCTTAGCTTCGAGTATGGCCAGATAGGTTAGAGTAGTCGGGATTCTGTACTTCTCACGCCTGGCGGTGGCAAGAAGAATTCGCTGGGCTTCATCATCATTGTTCAGCATTAGATGGACAAGCCCGAGTTTCCGCCTCGCGTCTAGATCCTCCGGAATGAGCTTCAGATAATCCTCAAGGGCTTCCCTTGCCTGCTCGAACCATTCGAGCTTCAGACAGGCGTCTGAGATCAGCAGCAACCCCGCGGGGCCGGGCACACCGTGCCATTTGAAGCCCGACAGCCTCAGCGCCGCATCACGCGTGCGGCCCTCGTCAATATCAAGCTGGCTCAGGTTGAGAACAGCAAGGTCCTCATCGGAGGTATTTCTGATGGAAGGGTCGGCCAGAAGCCTTTCCAGGCTCTCCCTGACAGCTTCATTATTCTTCACTTCCCTTGCTTTTTCAACCTGCTTCCAGAGCCAGTCTATTTTATCGCCGGGTAAGCCTGCCAATATCAATCCTTCCTGATTACAGCCAGTATACCGAATTCCTCCGTTATTCTGCTGAATACGGAAGTACCCAGAGCCTCCGCATTAATCTTATAAATGTAAGAACCCGACGCAACAGGATCTCCATCGTGATCAAGGCCGTCCCACAGTATCTGGTTGTACCCCTGGCTGCATATCTGCGACAGGTCTTCTATTCTGGTACCGGCTACTGTAAAGATGGAAAGCGTTACCAGGGCATCTTCCGATATCCTGAAGCTGAAACATCTTCTTCCGTTCCCCGGATTAGGATAAACTACAGCTTCGGTAACGGCAAGATCGCTTTCTTCAAGAATTCTAAGTTCCAGCGTGTCCCTGGAACTGTTACCCAGGCCATCCACACTCCATAGTATCAGCGTATGTTCCCCCGCGCCCAAAGCTTCAAGCGTGTACACAAGCTTCCCGGCAACCGAACTGCCTCTGTTGTATGAGAAATATGAACTGACGTTGTTTCCATTGCCGTCGATGAACAGATTGAGTTCTTTTCCGGAGCCCCCGAGAAGACAGATACCGCTTGAATCGCTTATTTCAGCCTCCAGTGTAATATCTCCCGTCAGTTCAGGATGCCCGATGCCTTCATAGCCCCTTATCCACATGTTCGCGGCAGGTCCCTCAAGATCGCCTCCCTGTGGTGTTCCCCGGGCAAGAACTGCAGGGTCGAAAGCTCCGGACACGGCAAGCTGGCTGGAAAGCGCCAGCGCGGCGCCACGAGCCATACTCCCGGTAGTGGATTGAAGAGGGATGAAGCAGTCAATACTGAACTCTCCGTTTTCCACAAGCTGAGTACCGCTGTAGGCTGTGCCGCCGTACCTGATATAAGGGATCTGGGAATCCCCCAGACACGTGTAGACAACATTCGAGGATGATTCCAGAATATCGATGAAAGCCAGACCGTCGTTCTGAAAACCGTTTCCGGAAAGGGTATTCAGCTCTCCACTCCACAGAGTGTCGCCGCTTAGGATCACTGACCCGTCGGAATCCGGAAGCGGCAGCGGCATATCGGGATATCCGAACAGAACGTAGAACTTGTTATTGCTGTAGGCCCCGGACAGGGCGAGTTTTGACTGCCAGACGGCATCACCAACCGTAAGATCCTGATACCGGCAGAGGGAATCGATGACACTCCTGAAATACCGGTAGTTTGAAGCGGCGCCGGTTCCCCTGGTCGCCGCCACACTGGAGATACTACCCCCCGCGGGGTGCAGCACAAGGGTTTCCCCGATCGCATCACTTCCCGGATCCTCAAACTTTCCCGCATGGCAGGTAGCCCAGAAGGAGACCGGCAGCCTGTGGCCGTTGACAAGGCTGCTCACATCCTCACCGCGCATCATCACCTCATGAGCTATCTGATTCGGCGCCCCGTGCCCCTGGTATAACAGGAACAGGAAACCCTGATTCAGTGTTTCAATAAAGCTTTCTCTCGCGTCGGGTTTTTCCGGGTGATCTCCGGAGGGTACTGTTCCCGGGGGCCAGGGGTATTCTATCAGGTAGAACTTCTCACGGGACATCCATCTCGGCAGAACTTCCTCGGTGATGCGTTCGCTATTCAGTGTATGAATGGTTTCGTTCGTTGCCGCACCCGGGCCCCACTCGTCATCGGCGACGATAAGAGCCCTGTTCATCCATGTGCCGCTGTTCCTGTCGTCATTGTAGGCAAGCAGTTTCGCGGTACAGGTACCCAGCTGGGAGAGATTGTCCACCGGTATCCTGGCAATGGGAACCTCAGGCAGGAAAGCATTCTCGTGAACCATTGTGTACATATCGTCAAGGCAGTCAATTCTGCCTGTCAACAGTTTAATCCAGGGGGGGATCATCACCGGCTGAGTGGTTGCGTGGCCAAGGAAATCGTAGTGCCCGTCACCTGTAAGTATTACGCCGTGCAGGCCGCCGGGCCAATTGTCTATTCCCCATCTGACTGCCGATCTGATAGCGCCGGGATCGGCAACACCCTGGCCGAATTCATCGTAGATCTCCGTAGTAGTTGCCACCACAGGACTGTGTCCCTGCATGGAGCTGAGTGTTTCAATTCCAAAGATACCGTTGAAGAGGGAAGGATGCACAACTATCAGTCTGTCTCCATCCGATACCGTGCCCACAAGGCGTCCGGGACTGGAGGATACGATTGAATCAGGAGACATCCAGTCACCGGAATCCATAAGTATCAACGCTGATGAAGTATCGGCATTGTATGAGAATTCCAGATCACCGCCTGCATGCTCCGCACCTGTTATCAATTCCGGTGAATTGAAATCGGAAATGTCATAGGCGCTGCAATCAGAGGATACACCAGAAGCGCTGAAGTTGTACCTTCCGGTTCTTTCTCTTGAAGGAAAGAGCGCCGTACCCGTAAGATCGCCGGGTTGATCAGGATATGTAACCCGTAACGATACAAGTCCCAAAATACCTTCACCAACATCTTCCACCAGTTTGATCTCAAGCGTACAGGAACCGGACAGCTGAAGGCTGTCTACCTCCAATATCCTGCCGCCGTAACCGAACCACGTGTCAGTCAGAACCTGGTTCCCGTTTATGTAAACCGCGACTGTATGGGACTGGGATTTGTCAGTTATAACGGAAATTATGGCTGAGCTTCTGCCTGAAGCGGCAACCTGAAACGGTACGGTAATGGTTTCTCCCTCTTCAATCGTTTCCCATACCCATCCTGTTGTGCCTTCGCATGATGGCATCCAGATATGTTCCTGCCTGAGCCAAAGATCGGAAAGGATCGTGTTTCCCCATTCGGGGGATGAATCAGGCTGCCCTGACAGATCATCCATTCTCCGGCCGTTTTCACCGCCCCACGTAAGCCAGTATACGTTATGGGTTGCGTACCGATGCTGCAGCCTCAGAACTTCCCGGTCTGAAAGCTCCCATCTCGATAACCCTCTTCCGAAGAATTCTATGGAATCATTTCCGTCAAATAATCCATCACCATTCCGATCATTCACATTGAAAGCAACTTCGGACAGTTCATGGGAATCGGAAGGATCATCACTGAACATTAGACCAGGGCCGGTAAACAGCCTCAGGGAGGCACATGGAGAACCGATTACCTCACAGCCGCCACCCGCAAGATCGCTGCCCGATAGAGTGTAACCGCCGGTATTCTCAACTGCTATCCGAGCCCATGGCCTTCCCCAGAAAATACTCTCAGCGGTTCCATCAGCTCTGTTTCTCCAGAAAAGACAATCCTTCGGAGCTATAAGCTTGAGCAGGGGATGCCTTCGTACGGAGATGCCTCCGGGTACAGGATCCCAGTGCAGCTGAAGATCGATCATCGAAGCGTAGCTGCTGCCGCTTTCCCCGGCAATGGGAAACACCGTAATCATAGCCAGCCGGGTTCCCGCAAGAGGGATAATGCCGTTAAGCACGACATGCCTCTCTTCGGGCGGCACAGGATCGACATCGATCTCTCTCGCATTCAGGCCTTCTCCTTCTATGTCCGGGGTCCTTGCCTGGCTTGAAGTGATGCCTGTTGATCTGTATGAGGTTGCCGAATAACGCAATTCGGGTACAGCCCCCTCGGGAACAGGGATGAAAAGTGTCAGGGAAGGACGTATGGGCTCACCGGTCGCGAATCTTACAGGTACTCCCCGGAAAACAGGATAACTGCCGCGTTCTGTACTGATTACGACAGGATCTTCGAAGGTCAGCACTGTGCTGTACCCTCTTGAGGGATCCGTTGTAACAGATGCTGCCAATTGTGATACGGATACACAAAACAGAAGTAAATACGTTATCATCCGTATACCGCCTTAACTATTTCGGGAAGAACACTGCCGGCAGCTCCACGCAGGCTTAATGTTCCATCAAGGGATGAAAGGGAGGTTTCCTCGGGATTTATCTCTATAACTTTTACACCTCTTCGCAGAACGATCAGAGGTAACGAACTTGCGGGATACACAACCATGGAAGTTCCTATGACCATCATAAGATCACAACTGTCCGCCAGTCGAAACGCCCTTTTCAGAGCCTGCTCAGGGAGCTGCTCTCCGAAGAGAACGACATCCGGCCTAAGAATGCTTCCACATGAACAGCGCGGCGGAAGTTCCTCGAAGAGATCCTCGGTCATCGGTACACCGGGAGCGCCGCAGCAATCCAGGCAGGATGCCGTTCTGAGGCTCCCGTGAAGCTCAATGACATCCTTTATGCCGGCTTTTTGATGAAGTCCATCAACGTTCTGCGTTATCAGTGGAAGTATCCCCTTCCCGTTCTGTATCCGTGCAAGGGCATAATACCCTGCATGGGGTTCAAGTTCCTGACAGGCTTTCAGCCTCTCTCCGTACCACTCCCATACCAGTGCGGGATTTTTCCTGATGCCCTCCAGCGAAGCAAGGTCCTCTGCTCTGTACTCCCTCCAGAAGCCGTCCTCTCCCCTGAATGTTCTTACTCCGCTTTCCCTGGACATCCCGGCTCCGGTTGAAACAACCGTTAATCCGGCAGCTTCTATCATGTCCGCGGCTTCTGCAATAAGACTCCCGGACGGCAGTTCTGTTATCATACTCCTTTTACAATCTTCTTCAGCGTTCACGCACAATCGCCATGATGTCGGTAACTGAACTGGATGCGCCTCTCACGGCCGAGAAGTCGATTCTGTATATGTAAGCTCCGGATCCCGGCTCATCGAAATCCATATCAAGGCCATTCCATACAACCTGATTGTAGCCTTCATTACAGGTTGCGGTTTTCCGCCATATGGTTCTTCCGGCAACGGTATAAACGGTAATTACGGCAGTACCGGCAGAAGAAGTCTCAAAATTGAAGCACCTCTGCCCTTCCCCCGGATTGGGGTACACGAATACCGAAGAGAGGAGGTCTTCAGATGCCATGATCACTTTGAAATCAAGTGTATCCCTTGCTGTATTGCCCATTCCATCCCAGACGACCAGGATTATCCTGTGGTCGCCTTCTACCAGTTCGGGAAGGCTGTATTCAACCTCGCCGCAGGTGTAACTGTCGGTTCTGTAGGTAAAATATCTGCTTATGTCGAATCCCCGTGAATCCAGGCTCAGGAGGATTGAGCGGCCTGCCCCACCGCCTATCGCGCAGATTCCACTGGAATCGGAAAGCAAAGCTCTCAGCATCGCGTCTCCGCTCACGCATGGAACGTTTTCTCCCCGGTAACCATCGATCCAGAGCTCAATTGACGGGGGCAGCGAATCGGCTGAGTGACTGCCTTCGTCCACGGAAGCAACCCACTCATCGAACGCCACCTCAGTACCATTCAGCGATATTCCTGCGGCGCTGCCCCGGGAATACGAGCCTGTATCCGCCTGCATCGGCATGAAGAAGGCTGCGGAAAATCCCTGATCGGTTCCCGTGATGAACGCCTGGTAAATGCTCGAACCGTACCGGAGGTAGGCTACTGAATCGCTGCCTATACCGCTGTAAACCCTTTCCGATCCGCTCTCGGTGATATTCAGGAAACCAACCGAGCTGTTCCGGAAAGAACCGGTCACTGTGTTAATTCTGCCTCTGTAGAGAGTATCCGAAGGAATTTCAAAGCTGCATCCATCGACGGGCGGGTAAACGGAATGTATGCCTCCGTCTCCAAAGAGAACATAAAACTTGCTGTTACCGATGCTCGATGTCTGCAGTTTGGCCAGCCACAGGGCTTCTCCAATGCTGGGGGCTCCGCCGCCGTATAACTCTTCGTAATAAGAACAGAAAAGCTCGTCATTTGGTGCAGAATAAGTGCCC
This sequence comes from Candidatus Aegiribacteria sp., assembly GCA_013138965.1. Lineage (GTDB taxonomy): Bacteria > Fermentibacterota > Fermentibacteria > Fermentibacterales > JCC-6 > Aegiribacteria. Next base: position 77,503 of record WTBT01000012.1, on the reverse strand, counting down.
CTGGTGGCTCCAATGGAAACAATGGAACCGGATTCGGGCTTCAGCATGAAATCCTCGGCGAGGCAATTGGCCGATATCATGTCAAAATGACCCAGATCGCAGCTCGCGAAGATCATTACCGGCTGCCTGGTACCGTTATCAATTCTCTGAACATCACTTGAGACAAGCAGCTTCTCATGGGCAAGCTGCCCGTAGGAACCGTGACCGAAGAAGATCATGTTCGCGCAGCCATTTGACAGCTCCTGAATAAAAGCTTCCCTTGCGTCGGGTTTTTCCGGGTGATCTCCGGAGGGTACTGTTCCCGGGGGCCAGGGGTATTCTATCATATAGAATTTTATCCTGTTCAGGCTTGCGGGAAGAATGATATCCGCCAGCAGCTCACAGCTGGCCGTATGCATGTACTCCTGAGTACTGTATTTCCCCCACTCATCATCCGCGACCAGCACTATCCTGTTCTCCCACTCTCCCGTTCCCTCCTGAGACTCGTAGGTCATAACCTTCCACAGATAAGAGGTCAGCTCGTCTTCCGAAGATGCCGGAATCCTCGATATGGGAACTTCGGGGTACTGTCCGTCTTTATGGGCGATTACGAAGATATCATCATAGTTCGTGCCATCTTCTGTATCAAGACGAATGCAGGCAGGAATCAGCGTGGGATACGCAGTGATATGCATGAGCGGATCGTAGGATCCGTCTCCTACCAGCAGAAGTGACCGGGGCGGTTCACTCCATGAATCCTGAGTATATCTGAAGAAGGATCTTATCGCGCCGGGGTCGCGAAGACCCTGTCCGAATTCGTCGTACACCTCTCCAGCACTCACAATGACTGAAGACAGACCCCTGGCGGCATACATTGTTTCCAGGGGTTCGGCAGCCTCCATCAGCTGGTCGGCAACCACGATCACTACATTTCCCTCAATTCCGAGCCCGATAATACGGCCGGGTTCGGAAACCGTGATTGAATCCGGTGAAAGATAGCTGGAGGCTCCCGCCGAAAGCCAGAACTGGCTGTTATGCCGCAAATCAAGCGCGACACCAAGGTCCGCTCCGGATAAGTGTCCTTCAAGCCTTACAGGCAGTGCAGGATTCGTAAGATCCAGGAGTCCGAATTCACCGAGCGCTCCACCAAACGTGAAGTTATAGCTTGCTGAAAATACAAAGGGAAAACGCAGCATCCGGTTGGCGGCATATGACAGCTTTCTTGGATATTCAACCTTGAAGTAATTGAGATATATCGCTACAGGCTCCTCCAGGGCGGTAACCTTGAGGAGGTTCATGGACGGATCGAAGTCAAGATCACTTATATTCAGTATTACCTCTCTGCTCCCTGTCCACAGAGTGTCTTCAATCACCGAACCGTTAAGGTCGATCTCTATTCTGTGGGGTCCGCTGTTTCTTGATTTAGGTATTATTGACAGAGTCAGGCTTCCGTACCCGTCCATAGAGAGGGTTGAAAAGTAGAAATAACTCGGCATATTCTCGAAGAGTTGCGTCCATACCCATCCTGTGCGCTTTTCCTGTCCTGCGACCCACATGTATTCCTGCTCCTGCCATATGCGGTGAAGCAGATTGTCTCCCCATTCGGGTGAAGCATCGGGCATCGCGCTGACAGTATCTATTCTGAGACCGTTCTCACCGCCCCATGTCAGCCAGTAAACGTTGTGTGTCGCGTACCTGTGGGAGAGTCTCTGCACTCCGCTCGAGATATCGAACCTTTCAAGTCCCCGGGCGAAGAATATGAGTGTGTCCGAGTGGTCAAATACACCGTCTCCCCCGTCACACACTTCTATTGCCAGTTCAGACAATTGGTGCTCATCGGTCGGATCTTTCAGGACATACTGGGTTCCGGGCCCGGAAAGGACCCTTAAAGTCCTTGAAGGCGTTCCGGTTATCCCGCATCCTGTCTGCTCAAGTTCTGCTCCGGTCACCGCGTAGATACCGGTGGAAGAAACCGCCATTCTAGCCCATGGCCTGCCCCAGAAAGGGCTGGTAACATCGGTCCGGTCAAGCACCGGCCAGAATAAAAGATCGGGATGAGAGACAGCTTCAAGCAGAGGCGAATCGATCTCGCGGCTTCCATGTGCCGGAGGCCATGTCAATCGGATGGATATTTCAAGAGGGATGTTGCCGGTATTACCGCCGCCAAATGGATTGACGGTTACCGCGGCAACCGTTGTGCCGAGTATCCTGAATGTGCGGAGCTCTGCGTAACCGCCTGGTTCAACAGAAGGTATGATGGAAGGTATTTTCCATTCCGTATCAAGCCCGCCCCCTGTCATGACGGGAGTGACCAGAAGCGGTCCGGGCTGCTCCGCGGGCTGAGATCCAGTGGTTATACAGCTTATCTGCGGTTCGCATCCTGGGGGAATGGGAATGTAGCAGATGAGTGATGGCAGAACGTATTCATCCTGATCGAATGCAACACCCATACCATGAATAACAGGATACCATCTGTCTTCATAGCTCCGAAAGGTTGGCTGGCCGACACTTACGGTGAATGAACATCCATCATTACCTGAATAGTTGAAAGTAACGATATCCTGGTTTTCCCGGTTACTCAGCAGAAATACGGCCAGTAAAAGAAGGTTCAAAATACTTTCCTTTCAGATCTGAATACTACCCGAATCAGAGTCCGCAACATAAAGAAGCACAACAGTTCATTCTGTTCGCCGACCGGAAATATGTGACTCCGCATTTGCAATATAACTCCGCCGGAAGGCATGTGTTCCCGTCAGCCCGCAAATTTCACCAGCATGCTATATTTTTCAATCCGTATCCCCTTTGATCAGGAATACAGAAAGACAAGTATATCTATTCTACTTCTTTTGTAAAAGTTTCAGTTGCGGAAGTTTCTTATATTCGCACAATACACCGGCGGAGGAACAGATGAATTCACTTTCATGGCACCTGGCATGGAGATATCTTAGAAGGCATCCACGAAGAAAGCATCTGGCATTCTCAACCATTGTCAGCGTTGCGGGTGTAGCCCTCGGAGTGGGAGCCCTTATTATCGTAATGGGCGTCCTTTCAGGCCTTGAGGATTTCATAGAGGAATCGGTTATCACGGTTGACGCGCCACTTGTGATAATGCCCGACAGCGGCGGCTCATTTCAGATGTCTGACAACCTTCTGGATGAACTGGAATCCCTCATTTCCATCGGGAGCATCTCGCCTTTCATACAGGGAGAGGCGATAATCAGTCTTCCTTCAAGGGGAGTGGATTCGGGATGCAGGGTAAGAGGGGTCGACCCTGAACGGGAATTCGCCTCCGGTATGATGGAAGATAAACTCTCTTACGGAGAGCTTGCGCTTTCGACTCCGGAGGGGAATGACTGCATCCTGATGGGTCTGTATCTTGCGGAACAGTTCTATCACTCCGTCGGGGATACCCTGTACCTGTTCCCGCCAAAGGCGTTCTTTTCCAGCAGGGGATATGCCATAGGGAAGGCAGTTCTATCGGGAGCCCTGGAAACAGGGCTGCCTGTGAACGATGAGACTCTGGCCTACATTCCACTCGATCTGGCCAGAAGAATGTACCTTCCAGAGGGCGGCTACACCGGTATCAAACTCTATCCGGCGGAGGGTTTTCCTCCAGAGATAACTGCTGAAGCAGCGGCTTTCCTGTTACCGGAAGGCACCTCCATAAGAACATGGAAAGAACTGAACCCTGATCTTGCCGCCTCCATGAAGCTTGAGCGAATGGGAGCCTTCCTGGCTCTGCTTCTTATCACGCTTGTTGCTACCTTCAACATCATGGGAACCATCTCCAGATCGGCCATCGAACGCAGAAAGGACGTCTCCGTCATTAAAGCCATGGGAGGCAACAACAGGCTTGTATTCAGCATATTCCTCTGGGAAGGGGTAATCGTTGGAGTAGCCGGTATCGTTATGGGTGTTTTAATCGGTCTCGCAGGATGCTGGATCATAGGTGACACCAACCTTTTGCAGCTGCCGGATGTCTATTCATTTCATGAAAATATCCCTGTCAGGGTTTCAATACCCCGGACAGCCATGGTCGGCCTCATAGCTTTCATGCTCAGCCTGGCATCAGGTATTTTACCCGCAATGAAGGCTGCGGGGCTTGATCCGGTACGAGGGCTTGAAAGTTGAGTATTCTTCTTGCCGTTCTGCTGTCTTACGCCTATTCTCCGGGTGATTCCAGCTGGAATCTGGTAACACTGGGCAATATTCCCGAGAGGGCTATCCTCTTCGCTGAACTTGCGGCGAAGGAAGGAGGGCGGTCGGCGGTTGATCTTGCCACTATGCTGGAGATGGCGGGCAGGTTTACAGAAGCTGAACACTGTTACAGCCTCGCGCTCAATTCAGCAAACGATCCTTTACTGTCAGAATGGCTTGAAAACAGGATATCAGGCAGCAGAACCCTGGACACGCTGGTAATTCTCAGTACCGTGATCAGTAACATGAGCGACGCAGATGCCATTGATATATCAGTTGAAATACCCCTGCCGGTATCCCATACCCCCTATCAGCGGATAGAACTGCTGGCAAGCGCTTTCGTGGCGGAAGGGAATCTGATGGCACAGCATATTGACCTTCTGCCTTCCCGGACTACGCTTGTCCTTCCACTGATACTTCACATAACACAACATCCTTACAACTTCAGACCACTTCCCGCGCACTATCCAGGCATTGCAGGTTCGGTAAGCCTTGAGGATATCTCCTCTTTGATACGATCAATTCCGATGCCGGAAACCGAGACCGGCCCGGGGCCCTGCCTTGAGATCGCGTACCTTCTGCGAGACAGGGCAGCCGACGCGGGACTTGAACTGCATATCACCGGCGGTTTACTTAGAACCGGCACGGACAGCCTGCTTTTCCACGCCTGGAATCAAATCCCTGTGAATGGAATGCCCATTGACGCGGCGCTTTTCTTCGCGGACTCTCTGAGAGGTATCGGACACTGCCCTACGGATATTATTCCCCTGTGGAATTATGAGTATACCGACGGACATGAAGTCTCGGTCTTTTACCCGCAGCAGAACATTAACCTGGATATATCGATGCAGGCAGCCTTCGCTGATCCGGATTTTATAGAAAGATTGCTGAAGCTCTTCCCGATGTGCCTGATAACAAGAAAATGAACATTGTTTGTTGACTGGCAAATGTAAGGAGATAACCTGATGGATTTAGCACGGTTTCCCCGCAGGCGATACACCTCATGGCAGACGCCCATAGAAAAAATCGAAAGGATTTCTGAAAATATCGGTGGTCCGAACATCTATATGAAAAGAGACGATCTTCTGGGCCTGGCTGGTGGTGGTAACAAGACCAGAAAGCTGGAGTTTCTGGTGGCAGACGCTCTTGCACAAAACGCAGACACATTGATCACCTGTGGAGCACCCCAGTCCAACCATTGTCGACTGACTTTGGCCGCGGCCAGAAAGGAAGGTCTGAACTGTCAGTTTATCCTGGAGGAAAGGATACCTGGAAATTATGACGAGAACGCTTCAGGAAATAACTTTCTCTACCATCTTCTTGGGGTGGAAAAGATAAAAGTGGTTCCCAATGGTTCCGATATAGATACAGAAATGGATCTGATGGCTGAGGAATTGATAAAGAGCGGCCAAAAACCCTACATCATCCCCGGCGGGGGTTCTAACCCGATAGGCGCTCTGGGTTATGCGGCCTGTGCCGAGGAAATCCTGGCTCAGAGTTTTGAACAGGGTTTATCCTTCGACTGCCTCGTGTGCGCCAGCGGTAGCGCAGGCACCCATGCAGGCTTGTTGGTTGGTTTGCTGGGGAACAACTCGAGCCTTCCGGTGATCGGAATCAACGTCAGTCGGGGGAAATCAGAACAGGAAGAACTGGTTTTGAATCTGGCAAAACAGACCGCTGAACATCTGGGAGCCAGAGTAGAGATACCCGGAGAGTCAGTCTGCTGTTTCGATGAGTACGTGGGTCAGGGTTATTCTTTACCGACCGGGGAGATGTCAGAAGCGGTTCGATTGATGGCTCGACTCGAGGGCATTCTCCTGGATCCGGTTTACACGGGAAAAGCTTTTGCGGGTTTGATAGACCTTTCAAGAAAAGGGTATTTCGCAAAGAACGAAAAGGTTCTGTTTCTGCATACCGGAGGTTCTCCGGTTCTGTTCGCCTACATGAAGGATGTTCTGAACTGACCCGTTACTTCTTCGGCAGGAGCCTCAGGTGGAGAATGCCCAGCATTGCTCTCTGTTTGACAGGAGGGGTTTGCCCTATGTATTTTCACATACATACATAAGTACAGAATAATACCTGCCGACAGGATGTGAATGAAAACGTTTTCTCTTTCTTGAATGTGATGGGAAATGATGGACCTGGAAAAATCTGAGGCGTCTCAGACCGAACTTGAACAGCTCCGGCAGGAGGCTGGACGGTATGCTCTCATCATTGATTCTCTTCATGAGGGCATCTGCATCATTGACGAGAATGAAGTTATAACATTTGCCAATAAGGCTATGGCAGAACTGCTGGAAATTGCCTCAAAGGATTTTCTTGCAGGGAAGAATATCCATGACTACATATGCCCTGAAGAAGAGGACATGGTCTCTGAACAGACTGAACTTCGAAAGAAAGGGTTAGCCTCCTCCTACGAATTATGGATGCTTACCGCCAGGGGCAAAAAAATAAGAGTTCTTACCCTGGTGACACCTGTTTTCAACGATTTACATGATTTCAATGGCTGCATCACTGCACTGATTGATATCACAAACAGGACGAAAGACCGGCAAAAGCTGGCCCACCTCAACAGAGTTCTCAAGGCGATTCGCAAAGTCAACCAGCTGATAACCAAAGATAGGGATCTGGGAAGTCTCATAAAGAATATCTGTAATACTCTTATTTCCAACCGGGGTTACACATCCTCATGGATAGCAGTATGCGATGATGAATCCAGTTCATTCAGCCGTTTCGAATCAGCCGGAATTCCCGATGCTAACGCACAGGCTCTCTCCGAAATCCTTTTCCGCGGAGATCAGATCGCATGTTCATCTCTTGCCATGGCAAACCCCGGTATAGTTACCATCAACGATGTGAGATCAAAATGCGCGGATTGCCCCCTTCTCGGCCTTGAACCGGACAGCAGGACCCTGACAACCTCTTTAAGAGTTGATGAGCGGCTCTTCGGACTTCTCTCAGCTGAAATTCCCGAGGAAATGAGCTTCTCAGAAGAAGAACAGAATCTGTTCCAGGAGGTTGCGGATGATGTGGCTTTTTCAATCTACAACCTTTCCCTTGAGGCTGAAAAAATCAAATCGAAAGGACAACTTGAAGCAGCCATCCTTGCTACCGAAAGCGCGAATCAGCAGCTTGAAGAAGCGTTGCGCCTGGCTGAGAAATCTGCCGAGCAGGCGAGGGAGGCATTCCTCGCTAAAAGCGAGTTTCTTGCGAATATGAGCCATGAAATCAGAACACCTCTCAACGGTATCATCGGGATGATCGATCTTATCCTGGGAACCGAACTCTCCGTTGAACAGACGGAATTCGCCCAGACAGTTAAAAACAGCGGCAACGCCCTGCTTGCGATCATCAACGATATTCTCGATTTCTCCAAGATCGAAGCTGGAAAGCTGCAACTTGAGATCATCAATTTTGATTTGAGGAGTATGCTGGAGGAGTTCGTTGATCAGGTAGCTTTCAGGGCACAGCAGAAAGGTGTCGAATTTATCAGCATAGTAGGTCCTGATGTGCCTTCATACCTGAAAGGAGATCCTGGAAGGATAAGACAGATACTTACAAATCTTGTGGGTAATGCTATTAAGTTCACGAATGAAGGTGAAGTGGCTATCGAGATTGATGGACTGGATGTATCGGATCATTCAGCCAAACTGCGATTCGAAGTTCGGGATACGGGAGTAGGAATTCCTGCTGACAGGCTGGAAAGCCTCTTCGAGTCCTTTACACAGGCGGATGCTTCAACCACCAGAAAATACGGTGGTACCGGTTTGGGTCTATCGATTTCAAAGCAGCTCGCGGAGCTGATGGGAGGCACGATCAGTGCTGAAAGCACATTAGGAGAGGGATCCACCTTCCGGGTTGAAATACGCCTTGAAAGGCAAATGGATCACAAAACCTCCATTAAGAACCTGGAGAGCATCGATGGAGTCAAAATCCTGGCAGTAGATGACAATCCCACAAACAGAAGGCTCTTTTCTCTTCTTCTCCAAACCTGGAAGTGCAGATATCAAGTTGTTTCAAGCGCGGAATCCGCCCTTGAGGCTCTCAGGAATGGTATTGCAGATGAGGATCCATTCAGGATAGCCATCATAGACATGCAGATGCCGGTCATGGATGGAGAAGAGTTGGGAGTTAAGATAAAATCCGATCCCCATCTCAACGATACTACAATGGTAATGATGTCTTCCATGGGAAAACGCGGCGACTCGAAAAGGCTTATGGATAAAGGGTTTTCCGCTTACCTGACAAAACCTGTCAAGCAGTCGTGCCTGCATGACTGTCTGAGTACACTGATCGTTGGTTCATGCAGGCCCGAAAACGCCGATGAGAAGGAAATGGTAACCAAACACAGTATTACGGAGATGAGAAGAGAGCGTATTCGCGTACTTCTAGTGGAGGACAATGCCGTCAACCAGAGAGTAGCCATGAAGATACTTGAGAAGGCCGGATTCTCAGTAAACGCTGTTTCAAACGGCAGGGAAGCAGTTCGGGCTCTGGAAATGCTTCCATACGATATCGTACTGATGGACTGTCAGATGCCTGAAATGGACGGTTACGAAGCCACCAGGATTATCCGTAGCAAAGAGTCTCTTGCACGAAACAGGAGTATCCCGATAATTGCATTGACAGCCAATGCTCTGCAGGGGGATCGCGAGAAATGTCTTGATGCCGGAATGAACGATTATATATCCAAGCCTGTAAACCAGATGGATATCATCGAAATGATCGAAAAATGGATAACTGTCGATGAATAGGTGTTTTCCTGAGGGATTTCTGCGGGGCACATCAGCTTTCTATTACAAAGAGGCTGTCTCCCAGGTTTACCGATGCTCCCGATTCAACCGGAATTTCGGTGATGATGCCTGAGACAGGCGCTACGATCTCGTTCTGCATCTTCATTGCCTCAAGAACAAGAACACCCTGGCCGGCTTCCACCTGTTTTCCATCGCTGCACATGATCTCCACCACGAGGCCGGGCATGGGAGCGGTTACAACCAGCCTTCCACCCGCCTGCGGCTTTTCGGTTGTGACTACTTCCCGTTCATCCGTTACACTGAATTCGTAGACCTCTCCCCTCGTGGTTACCTGATACTTCTTCCCGAAGCGTTCAACTTCAACATTGTAGGATTTACCCTCGAGAAGAATCGAGAGGTGAGCCGGAGATATTCTGGAAATGCTTACAATCTTTTTCTCACCGTCTATCACAACCTCGAAAAGCTCGTCATGGGGTCGGACTTCAAGCCTTGAAGCCTCCACTCTGAGCATATGTTCGCCATCATTAACTTCGAATGCCACCGTAATTCCTTCCGGAAAGTTTCCATCTGTCATCCTGCTTCACATCGGAAACGAAATCAACATTCTCATCATTCATCGCTACTATAGTGGCCGCGATTGCGGAGATCTCCAGGAAATCATTTGTTCTGTGATGTTCGATCCTGGTCACGATGCCCGTATCGTAGTTCCCCTCCGAAAAGCCTTTGTCTATAAGTACTCTCCTGTGGAAGGGTATTGTTGTTTTGACGCCCTTTATCTTGTACTCATCCAGAGCTCTCAGCATCCTTGCTATAGCCTCCTGTCGGTCTTTACCCCAAGTGATGACCTTGGCCAGGAGGGGATCATAATAAACAGGAATGTCGTAATCCGCCGATATCCCCGATTCAACCCTGACTCCGGGACCTGCGGGTTCAACAAGCTCCGTTATGTAGCCTACCGAAGGGAGGAAAGTCTCCGGATCCTCAGCTGAGATCCTGCATTCGATGGCGGCCCCGTTTATGCTGATATCTTCCTGGCCCATGCCGAGTTTTTCACCCGATGCTATCTTTATCTGTTCCTTGACCAGGTCTATCCCCGTTATCATCTCGGTTACCGGGTGTTCAACCTGAAGCCTGGTGTTAACCTCGAGGAAGAAAAAATCCCCGGACGAATCAACAAGAAATTCCACCGTACCTGCGTTCGTATACCCTGAAGCTTTGACGGCGGTAATCGCAGCTTTGCCCATTCTCTCTCTCATTGCTTCGTCGAGCATGCAGCAGGGGGATTCCTCAATGAGTTTCTGATAACGTCTCTGAACCGAGCATTCCCTCTCGTTGAGATGTATAACATTACCGTAGTTGTCAGCGAGAATCTGTATTTCAACATGTCTCGGTTCGATCAGGTACTTCTCCAGAAAAACATCTGGATTGCCGAATGCGGAGAGAGCTTCGGCACCAGCCCTTATGAAGGCGGACGGCAGTTCATCTTCCGAATGAACAACACGAACACCCTTTCCTCCGCCTCCTGCGGCGGCCTTAAGGAGAACGGGGTATCCTGCTTCCGCTGCAGCAACCAGAGCTTCCGCTTCGGACTTCAGGGGTTCCATTGCTCCGGGTATTATGGGTATCCCGGCCTTCTCCATCACCTTTCGCGCTTCCGTCTTGTTTCCGAGAAGCGCCATTGAATCCGCGTCAGGACCGATGAAAATAAGTCCTTCCGCAGCACAGGCCGCAGGCAGGGCAGGATTTTCGGCAAGAAATCCGTAACCGGGATGGATCGCCTGACAGCCGGATCTAACAGCGGTCTCGATAATCCTGTCAATTACCAGATAGCTTTCTACTGAGGGAGCAGGACCTATTTCGTAGGCTTCGTCCGCATACCTTACGTGCTTGGCTGATCTGTCAGCCTCTGAAAAAACAGCGACTGAAGTTATCGCCGTTTCATGACAGGCGCGTGCTATTCTGACAGCTATCTCACCTCTGTTCGCTATAAGGATTTTACTGATGCGGTTCATAATGGTCCGTTTCCGTGCTTCCTTGGAGGCATGGTCTCGCGTTTGCCATCCAGGATTCTCAGCGAGGAGATCACTTTGAATCTTGTCTCGTGAGGTTTGATGACCTCATCTATATATCCCATCCCTGCAGGCACCCAGGGATTGCTGAACATTTCGTCATATTCATCGATGAGAAGCTGTCGCTGAGATTCAGGGTCTTCATCCTTTGCGATCTCCCTTTTGTACAGGATCTTTACAGCCCCCCTGGCTCCCATCACTGCGATCTGCGCCGAAGGCCAGGCGAAATTCATATCAGCGCCTATATTCTTGGAATTCATCGCTATGTAAGCTCCGCCGAACGCTTTTCTGGTTACAACGGTGATCCGGGGTACGGTGGCTTCGCAGAAAGCGTAAAGGAGTTTTGCCCCCTCCTTGATAACCCCCGCATGCTCCTGCTCAACCCCCGGCAGAAAACCCGGCGCATCCTCAAACACAAGTAAGGGTATGTTGAAACAATCGCAGAACCTTATGAACCTTGCAGCTTTGGCAGAAGAAAGGGTATCCAGTACACCTGCAAGCACAGCAGGTTGATTTGCCACTATACCCACTGGTTTTCCATCCATTCTTGCGAATCCCACTATCATGTTGGGAGCGTGGTCTTCATGAACCTGAAAGAGCTTTCCGTCATCGATAACTGACTGTATTACCAGTTTCATATCGTAGGGCATTGACGAATCCGCCGGCACCACCGTATCCAGTGATTCATCACTTCTTTCCACAGAGTCAGTACATTGCATCATGGGTGGATCGCTCATGTTGTTCTGAGGCAGATATGTCATGAGTTCCCTTATCATCGCCAGGCATTTCTCCTCGGAGCTGACGGCAAAGTGGGAGACGCCGCTTTTACTGCTGTGAACGGCAGCACCGCCGAGTTCCTCGAAAGTTACATCCTCATGGGTGACTTCTTTTATCACGTCAGGTCCCGTCAGGAACATGTAACCGGTCTGATCGACCATGAAAACGAAATCGGTCAGGGCAGGGGAATAGACAGCTCCGCCCGCGCATGGCCCCATGATGGCAGATATCTGGGGCACAACGCCGGAAGCTTTAACGTTTCTGAAAAAAATATCCCCATAACCCGCCAGGGAGTTGACTCCCTCCTGGATCCTTGCTCCTCCGGAATCCTTTATGGCGATTATCGGAACACCGTTCTTCAGAGAAAGATCCTGCAGCCGTGATATTTTGTCCGCTACGGCCTTTGAAAGCGAACCTCCAAAGATGGTGAAGTCCTCCGCATAAACGTAAACCGGCCGGTCGTGGATTTTTCCGTAACCTGTTACTACGCCGTCTCCGGGGATCTTCTTTCCCCCCATGCCGAAATCATTGCAGTTGTGGGTGACCAGCATGCCCATTTCATTGAACGTCTCCGGATCAAGGAGCAGATGAAGACGTTCTCTTGCTGTCAGCTTGCCATCCTCATGCCTTTTCCTGATCCTGTTCTTGCCACCGCCTGAAAGCGCTTCAGATCTCAAATCATCAAGTCTGGACAATTGACCCCCCTTGATTCCAGGAATAAATATATCTGTCTGATCAGTCTTTCCCCCTGATTAGAATGATCATACCGGTAGTATCCTCACTTACATAGACACCCCCGGAGGAATCCACCGCAACATCTTCAATGTTGTAAAAGCCTTCGGCAAATAAAGTCACAGTACCGTCTTCATCCACCATGGAAAGCCTGCCCGAACCTGTTCCGGTGTCTTCTTCAGCAACGTACAGAGGAAAATAGCCATCAAAGCTGAAGCAGATGCCTTCGCAGGAACGGAGGCCGCTGCATAAAACCTCCCATTCCCCGGAATAAGGATCGATACGCAATAGAGAAGCCTGAATAAAGCCGTAGCCGGAAAGCTCATTGCACACGTAGAGAGCACCGCTGCTGTCAGCAACAAGATCTGAGCAGCTCCATAGATAAAGCGAAGAGAAAAGCGGGCACGAGCCATTCATGTCAATCATGCGAACACCGGTCAGTATAGGAGGGATAATCGATGCTTCCAGACTGGATTCGGTAACAGCAAAGATGCCTTCTTCGATCAATGTTACTCCTTCAGGATATTGAAGGCTGTCGAAGAGGATTTCCATCTCTCCTGAAGGCTTGATTGCCATCAGACGTCCGTATTCCGCGTCCTCGGTAACGTAAACCAGTCCTGAGGTGTCAACGGCCAGACCTTCGGGATTATCCAGGCTGTCAGCCACCATGACCGCATTTCCATGTTCATCTATCCTGTAGACGGCTCCATTCACTTCTGAAGCGGCATACAGGTACCCCGAAGAGGAGAAGGCAAGTCCGTCAACCCCGTCGATCCCTCTGCTGTATACCGTTGCATAGAATCCTTCGGGCAGTGTTATTCTTGAAAGTGTATCGCCGTGATCAAGCCCATTGGGATTGCATAACGGGCTGGACGTTATGATCGTTAAGAACGTGAAAATATATGTAATCTGCATTTTTCCAATCCACCAGGTGGGACAGGGCTATAACGTATTCTTCATTACAAAATTGTATCTGAACGTGCTGAAGTCAATATGAATCAATACATCATCCGGATCAGCACATGAAATGGATATCCTTTTCAGGATTAACCTGCATCCTTCACAGATACAAATTTCGATGCGGGTTATATTCAATCTTGACGCAAACACTTCTCTACTCTCTATTATGAATGTCTTTAAAATCTTTGCTGAATGAAAGAACTGAAACGAAAGGTTTGCCATCAAATCTTCACTTGAGATTCTTCTGATCGAAAACAACCTTGAGGATGCAAGAAATTTCCGCATCGTTTTGAATGATATATCATCTGAAGAGTTCCGCATTGAGAGGGCGGATAACCTGGCTTCCGCACTGGACAGGATCAGGGAGCATGACTTCGATGTTATCGTAGCAGACCTGGATCTTCCCGACAGTTCCGGCGACGAAACCGCGCTGCAGATCTGTCGCTATGCCATGAAAGTCCCCCTTATCGTTCTTACGGAAATCGATGACGAAAAAATCGAGCTCAACGCCCTGAAGGCGGGAGCCCAGGATTTCCTGGTGAAGGGAAAGCTCGAACCGGATTCCATCTGGAGAGCGATCCGACATTCCATTGAGAGAAAGCAGATGGACTGGCAGCTGCGACTTGCCAGGCGCAGACTTAGAATACTCCATGACGCAGGATCGAAACTTGAAACATGCACGATGAAAAAAAATGCCTTCCAAATCGCCATAGATTCAACCAAGATACTTCTCCCTGATATGATGTGCCAGATAGTCACTGAGAAAGATGGAATACTTACTGTTGTAGCTACATCACCTGAACTGAATGATCGCATCGGAAACAAGACGAACCCGGATTTCGGTCTTATCGGAATGGCATTTGCGAAAAAACGCACATTTCAATTCAAAAGTCATGACGAGATACCTGCAATAAACCCGGAAAACGAAACTTTCAGATCCGGGGTTTCAATACCAATCGGCTCCAATGCTGTTTTTCAATGCGTCTCAAATGAACCGGACGCCTTCACGAATGACGATACCAATATTCTTGAAATGCTTGCCGGGCATCTTACAGGAACGGTGGAGAGGATCACTCTACAAAGAAAACTCAGAAATCTGGCCATTCACGACCCCCTTACCGGCGTATTCAACCGCAACTTTTTCCAGACAGCCATGAACCGCGAAAAAATCAGAGCTGAGAGGTACAGCACCAGTATCGGTTTTCTTATGATCGATATTGACAATTTCAAGGAGATCAACGACCTTTACGGTCATCTGACCGGGGATAAAATCCTCAGGGAAGTGGCTTCATACCTTATTGAATCCATCAGGGAAAGCGACTATCTCATCCGCTACGGAGGAGACGAGTTTCTCATGATACTGATAGAAACCGGACAGACGGCATCATTAGTCAGAGACAGGCTTATCAATGGTGTCAAGCTTGCTGAAAATACTACTCACATCATCGGTTCACCGGTGACCCTTTCGATCGGTCATTCCCACTGGAATTCCAAATCCGCGATTTCAATTCACGAGACACTGTCCGAGGCGGACCGCAGAATGTACGAACACAAGAGAAGCAAGGGTTAGATTATTCAAGTTTGGCTCTCTGCCAGGCATTCTCCATCATGTTCATGTCGGCTTCATTAAGGGAAATACCTGCTTCCTTGAGTATTCGCTCCATTCTGGTGAACCTCTTAATAAATTTGCGGTTATTGGCCCTTAATACAGCTTCCGGTTCGAAACCAAGCAGTCTGCAGTAATTCACCATACTGAAATAAACATCGCCGAGCTCAGCATTCTGAGCTTCAGTATCGCCACTTTCACATGAAGCCTCAAATTCGCGAATCTCTTCGAAAATCTTGCTCAGGGCACCCCGGGCGTCAGGCCAGTCAAATCCCACTTCTGAAGCTCTCTGCTGGATCCTCCATGCGGTCTGAAGAGCAGGCATAACCGGTGGAATGGAACCAAAGAAGCCCTCATCCTTCTTCTCCTGCGCCTTTATAGCCTCCCACTGCTTTTCCACCTCCGCGGCTGAAAGACCGCTTTGCTGCTTGAACACGTGAGGATGTCGCCTGATAAGTTTTTCAGATATACCTTCAACAACATCCTTCAGTGAAAATTCATTCCGCTCTTCGCATATCTCAGCTGACATAATAACATGAAGAAGAAGGTCGCCCAGTTCAGTCCTGAGAAGCTTCATGTCATCCTTTTCAATCGCATCGGCAACTTCGTAGGCTTCTTCGAGCATGAAGGGGCTGAGCGATTCAACGGTCTGTTCCCTGTCCCAGCTGCAGCCGGAAGGACTTCGGAGTTTTCTAACGATCTGAACAAGATCGATAATGGCAGAGATGAGTTTGTCCTGTGGTTCAGCCATGAATGGCTCCAGCACCAAAGGATTCCCCGGCTTCCATATACAGCTCTGACAGGGTGGGGTGCGGATGGATCATCTCCCCGATTTCAGATGCTTGTACACCCAGATTTACCGCCATGACAGCTTCGCCAATAAGACTGCTTGCGTCAGCACCGACCATCTGGACTCCTACTACGATTCCATCGTTCTCCCGTGCGATTATTTTCACAAAGCCTTCCGTTTCATTCATTCCCACTGCCTTGCCGTTCGCGATGTACCTGGAGATACCCGTTATGACGGAAATACCTCTCTTTTCCCACTCCTCCTGACCGGGGCCAACCGTGGCTATTTCAGGGGAAGTAAAAATGCAGCCTGGAATCGCATCAGGATTGACTTTCCTGTTACCGCGTCCGAACATGTGGTCCACAGCCGCGAGAGCCTGAGCGCTCCCCGCGTGAGCGAGCTGCCATTTTCCGGTGACATCTCCCGCCGCGTAGACTCCGTCAAGATTAGTCATCTGGTTCTCATCCGTCTGAATTCCAACAGATGAAAATTCAACTCCTGCCGCTGAAAGGCCCAGGCCATCAGTTCTTGCCTTTCGACCTATAGAAACCAGGATCCTTTCCGCAGACAGCTGTATTCCATTGTTCAACGTAACATCGGCGCCCTTATCAGATACATTTACACTCTCCGCCGCGTTTCCGTTAATAATCTTAATGCCTGACCGCTTCAGGGAGTTATGAACAACCTGTCGGATATCATCATCTATGCCGGGCAGTATTGAAGGCAGCATCTCAACGATAGTAATTCCGACGCCCAGGCTGGCGAAGATGGATGCGAATTCACAGCCTATCACTCCTCCGCCAACAATGAGCAGACTCTCGGGAAGAGTGTCCCATGAAAGGACATCGCGGCTTGTCTGTACCCCATCTGCTGAAAACGGCCCCGGCATCAGGGGAAGTGAGCCGGGAGACAGCAGTACGTAATCAGTTTCAAGCAGGACATCGCCGGCGATAACCTCACCAGGACACTTCAACACCGCGTGAGTGCGAAAAATATCGATACCAAGATGTTTGAAGTGTGCTTCCACACCACTCCTCAGGCGCTTTACCACCATATCTTTCCTTCTGGAAAGTCTATCCCATGAGAAGGACAGACTCCCTTCAAGACCGTATTTCCTCGCATTCCGCGAATTCCTTAAGAGTGTTGTGCTGGCAACCAGGGTTTTTGTCGGGATGCATCCATGGTTAAGGCAGGTTCCGCCCAGAGACTCCTCTTCCACTACCGCAACCCTCTTACCGAGCTGAGCAGCCCTTATGGCAGGAATGTATCCTGCCGGTCCTCCGCCTATTATCACAAGATCGTATCTGTCCATTACGTGTCCTTGTCAGTTCTAGGGAAATGAAACAATATATGACGGGCATATCTTAATGAAATATGATAAGGTGAATTACCATGAAAGGCCAGGCTTCTTATGCAGATCTTCATAATTCTGTGTTTAACCCTTCTTTCAATTGATATAGATGATCTTTCCGCACAGCTCCATCTTGATACGGGTATGGCATATATGCAGCAGGGGCTTCTTGAGCAGGCCGAAGAGGAATTTCAGCAGACGCTTGAACTCAGCGAAGAATACCATACTGCTGTGCTTGGCCTGGGAATGATCCATGCGATGTGGCAGTCATGGAACCGCGCCACTGATTACTTCAGACAGTACATGGATACCTGTCCGGACGATTATCGAGGGTTCTACGAACTATCAAAACTCTATCTTGAAACAGATAAACCTGATAGCGCTGCGCTCATGTCAGACAGTGCCTTTATCCGCTCACCGACCACCCCTGCAATCTGGCTGCAGAGCGGAAAAGCATGGCTGAAGCTTGGGGAGATGGACTCGGCGGAAATGTGGTTCTCAAAGGGTGTTCAGCGCCAGGGTTCCACATGCCCCGAATCACTTGTTCTGCTTGCGTCGGTCTACCGCAGGACATCAAGAGGAGCCGAGGCAAGGGAGATACTTCTTCCCGCTGTTGAGGCAGGTTATTCTCCCGCCTGCTGGGAACTTGCAAGGGTTTATCTGGGGTGGGAAGATTACCTCAGGGCTGGTGACGCTATCAGCAGATACCTGATGCTGTCACCGGAAGGGTATTATGCGGACTCCGCACTGCTTGTGCTTGAGGAACTGGGCGAATCCGGGAAATACATCCCGTAACAGTCTTTGGTAAAGATCTGTTTGGAGTATAGGCGAGCCGGAAGGGCTAAAACTCATCTTCATAGCCCTCGTCCTCCTCTCGCTGGCTGATAAATCACAACCATCCAACAGAAACGGATATCTCAAGGCCTCGATGCATGATAGTTCGCCTGCTCATCCGTATCAACTGCCGAGTGCCCGTCAGCCGTACATGGCATTGACGGCGCAGGATTACCGGCGGTATTGTCAGTTCAGGCAAAATATTCGATCGTATAGGAGACGCAGGGGCGTTCTTCAGGGCAATATTGCAGAAGGAAGAGAATCCAGTTTCCTATCGTTATAACGGAAAGCAGAAAAATGATACCACAGTCCCGTGACACTCATCCCGAAATAGAAGAATTGCTAATATCGTTAATTCGCGTTTCGAGTATCTCAAAACGAATCTCAAGAGTGCGTTCACTATCTCAAAGCACCATAAAGCTTTCACGACGCGCAATCATGAGAGCAAATCCTGAATTAGATAAAAAGGAACTAAATCTCATATTTGTATCCTATCATTACGGAGAAAGATTAGCAGGTCTTCTTCGAGAATACATAGAAACCAGATCATTATGAAAGACCCCGATATACTGGTAGCGATAGAACCTGTTGCTGAAGCTTTTGAAAAACTTGGCATTCATTATTTCATCGGAGGCTCAGTTGCCAGTTCTGCTTACGGAATAGCCCGTTCGACAATGGATGTTGATATGGTGTCGGACTTAAAAACTAAACATGTCCAATCTCTTGTCAGAATGCTTGAATCCTCTTATTACATTGATGCAGATATGATTCTGGATGCTATCAGAAGATGTTCATCCTTCAACATTATCCATCTCGATACAATGCTTAAAATTGATGTCTTCATCACGAAAAACGCACCTTACAATATAGAAGCACTCAAAAGGCGAAGAAAAGACACCCTGGATGAAGACCACAGAGCCATCGAATTCTTTCTTGCATCTCCCGAAGATGTTATTCTGAGCAAACTTGCATGGTTTCTTTTAGGTGGAGGCGTATCCGATCGCCAGTGGAGTGACGTTCTTGGTGTGCTCAAAGTACAGAAGGATTCTCTGGATAAAGAATATCTGAAACACTGGGCATCAGATCTTGAAGTGAAAGATTTACTGGAGAAGGCTTTTAAAGATGCTGGTATTGATAACGCGCCAGAAACCTTGACTGAATATTCGATATGAATCCTGCCTCCGATGACTCACGGTCAGGAATACAGAAAAGAGATCCGGGAATTCGCATCCGCTTCGCAGACCAGTTCCAGCGAATTCAGGTGGAGGTCTCGGGTCTTCCCACAGACCCAGGTGCTTAAGGATGCGCCTGATGGCTGAAGGATGCTGGATATCAACCGTTTTCCTTCCTGCCTGCTCCCCACCATATTGCGGCAACCAGAAACGCAAGGGCTTCACCCAGTGTTATCCATAATCTGGCAGCAATCGAGATCAGGGATGCCTGTCCCGGTTCGGAGGAAATCATAATCACCCCTATGAGCCATACAAGGGAGATCTCACGGATGCCCAGACCGCCCGGAGAGAAGATTGCCAGAAATCCGATCCCTACAGCCGTAGGAAGAAGAAAGGCTCCGGGATAGAAGGGCAGATGCATTCCAAAGCTTCTTGCCAGAAAGACGAAGGCCACTCCCTGCAGAATGAAAACAAGAATGTAAACAGGTAGAAGTTTGAGTATATTGCCAAAACCCGGATCTTCGATATCAATGTCCCTGCCGGTGATGGATCCAACGATCTTAAGCAGCTTTCTGAAAGCTCTGGGATGTGCCGTGAAAAGCACAACAGCTACCGATGCTACTACGATTATCACGCTCAGTATGGTTCCAAGGCCAATCCGATTCGCAGCCAGGGGGATTACCGGCAGCGACATCAGAAGACATCCGGCCACTATGAAAAGGCTTTCAAGTATCAGAGCATGCCCGGTCTTCGTTGAGGACATACCTATTTTCCTGGAAAGGCCTATCTTCCCCACAGCTCCCCATACCTTGCCGGGGATGTACTTACCAACCTGAGCCAGAAAATGAACGTTGAACGCCTGACCGAATGAGATCTCCGCGCCTGCAACAGAGCAGACCAGCATCCACGACCAGGCGGCTGCAAGAAGGTGCAGCACCATGAGCAGAAACGAAACGGCAAACAGCAGAGGGTCAAAAAGCAGTAGATTTGATAACCCTCCAGCCTGGGCAGCTCCACTCAGAAATGAGTCGACAAGGTAATACAGCGCCGCTGCGGTGAGTAGTAATCCAATTATATGAAATAGGGGTTTTTTCAACTGTATCTCCTTACTGGACATCACATACAGGTCGGCTGCGAATCAAATCCGGTTTATGCTCAGTCTTCAGTCCAGTACGCTGAGTTTGGCTCCTGATTTTTTCAAGGATGACTTCCCGTTCCGGGAATACACTATGGATTCGAAATGCGGAAGGTTGGCTGTGTCAAGAAGCATTTCCAGAATAAAATCGTAAGAATCTTCATCTGAAAAGAATACATCAGCCAGCCTCTTCTTGAGTACCATCTGTCTTTCTTCTTCCGGTGATGAGGAATCCTTCTTCCATTTGTCAGGATCTTCAAGCATGGTCAGCATGCGTCTTGCGGTTATATCCTTCTTCATGGTAAGATCCCAGAAGGTTTTTGCTTCCCGCGAAGCTATAAGTTCAAGAAGCTGGCTGGAAAGTGTACTCTTCGATATAAGGTCTCCCGAATAAAGATCATGAAGGCTCTTAAGCCTGGCATTCAGGTTCACTCTGAGTTTTTCTGAGTCAATCTCTTCATACATATTCTATTACTATCCCGCATATACTGTTTGAGGTGGTTCAGCCAATCTTACAATACTTCTTACAAGATCTGCTCCATCCATTTTTCCCTCAACTGAATCATAACCTTTTGAAGCTCCGGCAAGAACCCTGACGGAACCATCTTCGCCATTTGTAACATCTCTTACAACGCAATCGCTGTAAAGCCAGTGGAGAACTGCGCTGTCATAGCGTTCCAGTACAAGTTCAAACCAATCAAGTGATCTGTCTCTGTATCCTGTGATTCGATTCAGAAGAACGTCCAGCCCGAACTCCGTTAAGGCAGATACAGCAACACCGCTCCTTGGACACCTGAAATCATCAACTGCATCACACTTCGTCCAGACAGTCAGTCTCGGTACGGATTCCTCAACGCCTATTCGCTGGAGTGTATTTCTAACCGCATTGATATGCCTGCCTCTGGAGGGGCTTGACCTGTCAACGGCCACCAGCAGCAGGTCTGCCTTCCTGACTACATCAAGTGTTGTATGAAAACTCGCGACAAGGGTCTCGGGGAGTCTTTCAATAAAACCCACAGTATCCGATATCAGCACTTCGGAATTGTCCGGGAGTATCAAGCGGCGGGAAGTGGTATCAAGGGTTGCGAAGGGCTTATCCGCTGTATAAAGCTCGGTATTGCACAGAGTATTCAGAAGTGTGCTTTTACCGGCATTTGTATATCCTACGATAGTAATGTTGAACATTCCTGTGCGTCCCGCGGAAACGACCTTCCAGCGGGATTCAACCTCTTCAATCTTCTTCTCAAGAAATGATATTCTGGATCTTGCCCGTCTACGGTCGATCTCAAGCTGTGTTTCCCCCGGACCCCGGGTTCCAATACCCGCGCCCAGTCTTGAAAAATGGTGCCACATCCCCGAAAGCCTTGGCAGAGCATATCGAAGTTGAGCGAGTTCTATCTGAAGTTTGGCTTCTCTGGTTCGCGCCTGTTCGGCGAATATGGCGAGTATGAGTTCCGTACGGTCAATTACCTTGCAGTTCGTTACTTCCTCAAGTCTCGATACCTGACCTGAAGACAGGTTATGATCGAAGACTATCGTGCTGGTGTTCTCCATGAGGGCGATTTCTCTTAGTTCATCAGCCTTGCCTCTGCCTATGAACAGTCCGGGGTCCGGTGTTTTCCTCTTCTGGGATTCCTGTGCAACAACAGAACCGCCAGCGGATAGAATCAAAGCTATCATCTCCCGCGAGGAACCGGCATCTTCCGATTCGTTACCTATGCGGGCTCTTACCAGGAGAACCCGCTCCAGCTCATTCTGTTCTCTAGTGGAATACATAATCAAAGTATATCATTTACCGGGTGTTATTTCTTCCCGCTTGATTTCTTCCCGGATTTCCCTGTTCCCGAGCTTTTCTTTGATACCAATCCATCCTCCTTACTCTCAGTGCTTCCGGTTTCACCGGCAGCTTCTCTGCTTGCCTGTTCATTCTTTTTCGCCTCAACGTTCTGCTGAACACCCTCCCGGGCAGATCGCCTGATAAGATCCCTGGCGGAATCACTGCGTATATTTCTGACCAGAGCCACCTCACCGGAGAATACATTGATTGCTTCGTTGAGTACACGTTTCTCGGATGGATTCATTTTATTCAGAACGGACCGGGCGATTATATCTCTGATGGCTTTAGCCACTTCCTTGGGCTCTCCGGAATGAACCCTGTCCTTCAATTTCTCTATTCTTCTCCGCCAGTCCTTAGGCAGTTCCTCCGGTTCCCTGAAAAGTTCCTGAATCGCGTCATCAAGCTCCTCCCCTGAGACAACCGGCCTCAATTCAGCGTGATCAAGACTTTCAGTAGGCAACATCACTCTTTTCTTTCCTACTACTATCTCGATCACAACGCATTCACAAATTTCACCGGAAACCATCTGATCGGATATCTCAGTAATCACTCCAGCGCCATGAATTGGATCAACAACTTTACCATTGATGTTATACTTCATCAGTCCTCCCGGAAATAACATTTTTCAGCATAATATCCGAATTTTTCAAAGAAAGTCAATAATAACCGCGCATTTTTACTTGCCAAGAAGGATCCAGATATCCGGCGGGTCCGGTGAGGCTGCGCGGGAATGTTCGTCTGTTGTGTTCCCAAGGAATAATTTCCTGAACTCTTCCTCCGCCGCAACAAGCAGAGGCAGATGAATGCGGTAAAGAAAGAGTGTGGAATCAAGAGCGGCAGGTACCCCCAGTTCCGTGTTCAGCCTGTCTCCGTTACGAAAATCCACAACCGTTATCAGCCATTCCTCTCCATTCAGTACAATGCTCCTGTCATTCAGAACCGATCTTACCCATGTCGCAGCCCCCACCCCACCGTATGTGCCTTCAAGACCATGATTCGCTATATCAATGTACAATGTACCCGCGGGGTCTGAAACGGGCATGACAATACCCGGCAAAATTCTGTCATCGGTAATGTCGCTGCCGAGAAGCAGTGTTATGTCAATCGGGGCAATCCGTATTGTGGAGTCGCTAGAAGTCAGGTGTTCTGCGATGGAACATATCCTTTCCTGGTTCTCGAGGGGAAGATACGGATCATCCCTGCGGGCCAGCAGTATTGAATTGCCGCGGGAGCTTCCTGTACATGTGTAGACTATGGAATACTCCGATGCCGGACCCTGACGGAATTCACTGGCTCTGCCCGATTGACCGGTACTGTTGCTTATCCATATAACAGGTTCGGCAAGTGTATCGCTTTGAAGGAAACCGGTTTCTTCCGAAGGTGAACCCTGATCAGCCTCGAGCGGATCGCTCTCCTGAACACGGGCAATGGAGTCGGGTTCAATGCTCTGCAGCTCCTGCCGTCGTTCGGGTTTAAAGATCAGAAGTAATACGGTGATCATCACAATTATGAATACCGCAAGAATAGAAACAACTACTTTCCTTCTTGTGTTCCAGGAGTGCTTTATGACTGTCTCCAATTCTTCTGTCTCGTCTTCCGGTTCTATATTCTTCAATTCGTTATTAAGAATTATCAGATTGGGGAATCTGTTGTCCGCCTCCGGGGAAACCATATTCTCAAGCAGTTCAAGAACCCTGTCTGAAAGGTTGTTCCAAGCTTCGACCTGGATCTCACGGTTGTCACTGCCGGCGATAAGCCTGAAAACGAACAGACCCAGAGCGCAAATATCGCTTCGCGGATCATCGGCGGTTCTTCCCACTGCC
This sequence comes from Candidatus Aegiribacteria sp., assembly GCA_013138965.1. Classification (GTDB taxonomy): domain Bacteria; phylum Fermentibacterota; class Fermentibacteria; order Fermentibacterales; family JCC-6; genus Aegiribacteria. Next base: position 53,487 of record WTBT01000012.1, on the reverse strand, counting down.
TCCGGAGGTGAGAAAGGAGTATCAGGTATGCCTCTTGCGCCGCCGAGAACAAAGTGTTTGCCGGTGTCAGTTCTAAGGACATTCTCGGGTCCCAGGTAGCCGACTCTGTAGCCGTCATCGTGAATCCTTCTCAGGATATCAAGTACTTTCTTTCCCGCTTCCAGCGCATGAGCCTCGGAAAACCCTCCATCCCGCACAATTGTTTCAAGGTATAATTCAGCGCTGTCGGGAATTGAAAACAGAAGAATCCTGGTTCCGCTGTCATTTCCGGGATGAATCATTGAATCGGGAAGCAGGACACCGTCTATATCCGGCCAGTCCCCGGGTGACAATCCGCCGGAAGACCCGCTGCTGATTTCAGCAAGCATTGTTCTTCCATCAATTGAAACCCTTGCGAGAAGATAGCTTTCCTCCTCCAGAAGGACTTTACCGCCCTCAGCAACGGTTGAAAGCAGGTTAGAAAGCATGTCCATCAGTAGAGTAGTTCGGAGCTTCCTTAGTTATCATTACATCGTGGGCATGGCTTTCCCTGAGACCGGCTGATGTAATTCTTACGATCCTTGCTTTCCGGGGCAACTCTTCAACAGTACTGCTTCCCACGTAGCCCATACCCTGCCTGAGACCTCCGATGAGCTGGTTCAGATAATCGACGAGGGGTCCCTTGAAAGGAACCATTCCCTCGATACCTTCCGGCACGTACTTCTTCTCGGTTCTGTCATTCTGGAAGTATCTGTCGGCGCTGCCACGCTTCATAGCCGCAATGGATCCCATTCCGCGGTATATTTTATACTTTCTGCCTTTGTAAATAGTTGTTTCCCCGGGACTTTCTGATATCCCGGCAAGAAGGCTTCCTATCATTACGGAAGAAGCTCCCGCAGCAAGTGCTTTGACTATATCCCCTGAGTACTTGATACCACCGTCAGCAATAACAGGAACATCGTATGCGGCAGCAGCCAACGCACATTCATAAACAGCTGTAAACTGAGGGCATCCGACCCCTGCGATAACCCTTGTAGTGCAGATTGACCCGGGGCCTACGCCGATTTTTATCCCGTCTGCACCTGCTTTGATCAGGTCAACTGTGGCATCAGCCGTAACAACGTTACCGGCCACGATCGCAACCTTCGGGAATTCTTTCCTCAGAATCGATACCGTTTCTATCACCTTCACCGAGTGGCCGTGGGCGGTGTCGATGAACAGACAGTCAACTCCAGCTTCTACCAGAAGAGCTGATCGGGTGACTGCTTCATCACCTGCACCTACGGCCGCTCCGGCTCTGAGACGACCTGTAGAATCTTTGCATGCGTTCGGATAGTTGATCGCATTGTGTATGTCCTTGACAGTTATCAGGCCGATAAGATGCCGTTCATCGTCAACAAGAGGAAGCTTCTCGAGCCTGTGTTGCCTCAGTAATACAAGCGCATCTTCAAGGTCAGTTTCGGGGGGGGCGACTATCAGCCTTTCCCAGGGAGTCATCAGTTCCCTTACAGGAGTTGACGCATCGACCTCAAACTGGTAATCCCGGTTAGTCAACATACCTGCGAGTCTGCCGGCCTCCAGAACTGGAAAACCGGAAACTCCTTCCTGCTGCGAAAGCTCAAGGGCATCAGCGATAGTGTCATCGATTCCAAGTGCGACCGGATCCACGATTACACCGCTTTCAGCTCGTTTAACACGCCTGACATGCTTTGCCTGGCTGGTCGGTGAGAGGTTCTTATGAATCACTCCCATTCCACCCTCCTGGGCAAGCGCTATTGCCATATCAGCTTCAGTCACTGTATCCATCGCGGCACTCAGAACCGGAATGTTGAGGATTATCTCACCGGTAAGCCTTGTTTTAAGATTCGCTTCGGAAGGCAGTATTTCGGATCTCCCCGGAAGAAGCAGGATATCATCATATGTAAGGGCTAGTCTGCTGCTGGACAGTTCCATATTTAGAGCTCCCTCAGAATTTATCGACTTTAGTTACACCAATAGATGAACCTGCCGCATGAAGGGCACGTTTCTACTTGATCGTTCCGTTCCGGAGACGCACAAAAAGCGGTCGGCAGTTGTGTGAAACAGCCGCTGCATAGCTGGTTGACAACGGGTACTACAGCATTTCCGTAATGACTGGCAAGCTGATCATACAGATCTCTGTACTTACGATCGATAGTTAAGGCCAGCTTACTCCTCATCTTCTGAAGTCGTTCCGCGGCTGAGTCTGGTGATAACCCGAGCTTTTTCTCCTGCTTACTGATGTCTTTGTTTGCCAGATCGGATATCATGACATCGAGATCGTGAAGGCTTATGAGTTTCTCAAGTTCCTTAATCATTTTCGGGGTTTCCCTCATAACTGAATTTCAGTATTGAAGCTGCTTCAGAAGGAGACACGGCGGACAGGACTTTATCTGCGCCCCCCGAACGGAGGGTTTTCGCAATATGTTTGATAAGCTCCATGTGTTCACTTGGTCCTGATGGTTTAACGGGAGTAATGAAAAGTATGATAACGGTCACTTTTTCCTCAGGCCATGGGATACCTTCTTCGGATTTCCCGATGATAATCATGAAATCATCTACCAGTATGCTTCGGCAATGAGGAATTGCGATATCTTCATGCACAACAGTCGGTTCGGCCAGTTCCCTGGTTTCCAGGGCGGTCTGAAGCAGGTTCTCAGTTGTTGTTTTGAAGGAGAATTCTTTTAACAGTTCCGAAATAGCACTTTTCCAGTCCTTTGAAGACATATCCCATTTGCATAGACACTGCCTTTCCAAACAAACCTCCCTTTTGACTTGGTCTTTAATATAGAATTTGTGTATCGTCCTGCAAGTGCTGTAATAAATACATGCGAGGTGAATATTGTCAAGTAAGAATAAAGCATTCTGTTTTTCACTTACCGACGAATCCAGCGCTCTGCTGCTTAACAACAATGCTGTCAGCAGAATATCCCCGTCTCTTGCGCATCTTCTGGATCGGATACCGATGGAACGGGACGCAGTGATAAACGCACTTTCCACACAGGAGGATGGCTGTTTTCCTATCCTGCTGGGTGATCAGATCTGGCTGTCTTCATCGGTAAGCGCAGGCACTGAAAGAATTGTAATACTGAAAAATCCATCCAAATTAGAACTGGAGGAATGGATGGAAGTTATTCAGGGTGGCAGGCCGAGCATTCTTACCGACGGCTCAGGAAGAATCTTCGCCATGACCGAATCCGCAAATATCCTCTTTGCCGGATATGATTTATCCTCCCTGAAAGATTTCCTGGATCAGGTTTCGATGACAGCTTTTTTGTCAGCCAGTTCAAAATGCCTGTCCGGACACCAGACCAGGGATTTCTCCGTTCTGACAAAGAAAGGACGGAAGAGTAGAAAATCACAGGTAATATCCCTCAGAAAATCGGGAGTTCTGAACGAACTGCTTGTAGCGTCATTTGCATCCCCGTCAATGGCAATGAGTACATTCGAGCAGAACGATTCAATGTTCACTCGCACGATGTTTTCAGTAGTGCCCATACCTGCCATTAAAATTGACGATGAAGGTACTATTACAGCCATGAACAGTCATGCTGTTCATTTAGTTTCAAAAGTTGGCGGCAACGATCCCGTTAAGACAAAATTCCTTGACTGGATTGCGGAGGAGGACAGGGATAGAGTAGCCAAACTGACTGAAAAACGGATTGATTCTATGGTTGCTCCCTTTCAGTTCAGGTCGGGTATATCCATTTCAGAGAATGTTACGCAGCAGTTTGAAATAACAAGCCTTCTAATGCCTGAAAGGGAGATTATACTTGCCTTTCTCGTACCAGTTGACAAGATAGAGGGTTCCGATACAGCTCCTCTTATAAATCAGACCATCAATGAACTGATGGATATTCTTCATGAGCCGGATCAGGATAAGAGTTCCGCAAGGGACATTCTGGAATTTCTCAGAGTCGGCACAGGTGCAAGGGGAGCTGTCTATGCTTCAAAATCCATGAGGGTTACGGTCGGCGAGGTAGCTCTGCCTGCCCATGAAAAACAGCTCAAGACAAAGAAAACTGTCTTCTGGACTGAGGACCTGCTGGGCCACAATGTTACGATCCCGGTAAAGCAGAAGCATGATCAGGCTTACGTGAGGATTACAGGCATATCTTCCCGAATTTCCGATTCACTGGGAAGACTTGTACTCAGCCTTTCGCCTGTACTGGCTGAATACATTCAGTCAAACCATTACCTGCAGGGTATGATCAAACTTCTCAACGCAATCTCGGTCTTCATGACCATCCTGCAGGGCCGTGAGCGGAATGTTCAGACTCTGCTTGGTGAAATCGGATCGATCATAGGCGCTGATTACCTGGTTGTTCATACGGTCAGTTCCAGGGAACCTGTTCTCAAACAGCTGGTTTCGTTCGGCACTTCGACTGATCCCGGCATTCTCCGGATTGAGATCCCATCAATAACATCATGGGCATATACACATACGGAGATATGCTATATTCCGGATACAGCAGTTGACCAGAGATTCTCTCCCATTTTTCCCTCTTCAAGAAGTGAGCTGTCAATCCCTCTCATATCAAACGGTAAAACCATGGGAACACTGACTGTAGGCTGCTCAAGAAGAGATGCCTTCGGATACCCTCTTGGAAGATTTCTTCAGACAATAGGCACAACTCTCTCGCTGTGGCTGTTCAGGGACAGCAGAGGAGTAAGCAATGAAGAAGGCATCCAGAGGAAGGATAAAGCCAATGAAAACATCCCCGGACTGGAAGACCTCTTAATGAGTCTTTCATACCGCATGAGAGCTCCCATTACTACTCTCAGAGGTCATACGGACCTTCTTGTATCAGAAAAACTCGGTAAACTTACAGAAGCCCAGAGAGAATCACTTGACTCAATGAATACCGCTCTGATAAACCTGGTTGAATATGCTGAGAGAATGCTTAATTTCATGAAGATCGAGTTGAGCGAGGAAAGCCTTGAAACATCCTGGGCCAGCCCTTCTGACGTAGTTTTCTCGCTGCTTCCGGTCCTTTGCGAGAAGGGCAGGAGCCAGGGTGTTACCGTGAATGCTGAACTTCCTTCTGAGCCATTCACTGCATTCTTTGACAGATCCAGGCTTGAACAGATAATCGGCAATCTGGCAAATAATGCCATACAGCATAACAAACCCGGAGGATCCGCCAGGATAGAGGTAAGGCTGGAAGGCAGCAATCACTGGATGCTTGAGGTTTTCAACACGGGAGAAGGGATTGCTCCCGAGGATCTTCCAAACGTTTTTGACAGGTTCTTCACGGGCAGTAGCTCAGGCAGACACGCAGCAGGGCTTGGAATAGGGCTGACCATTGTAAAGAGTTTTGCCAGACAGATGGGCGGCACAGTCAGTGTCCGAAGCAGGTCGGGATTCGGCACATGGTTCACAGTCCGGCTTCCATTATCCTGATGAGCTCTATGAGACTCTCCAGAACCAGCATGCAATACAGCCTGCCTCCAGAGTTGATCGCTCAGATACCTCTGAATGACAGGGCGGGGAGCAGGCTTCTAACGGCTGATATCAGCAAGGGCAGCATCGGAGACACTGTTTTCAGCAGGCTCCCCGATTTCCTTGTTCCTGGTGACCTTCTGGTTTTAAACAATACAAGAGTTTTCAAAGCCAGGCTGAAAGGCAGAAAGGCTGATACAGGCGGCAAAGCGGAAATTTTCCTGCTGAAGAAACTTGAGGAAAACAGATGGAAAGCACTTGTCCGTCCCGGCAGGGCGGCAAAACCGGGAATGCGGCTGGAGTTCATGAATGGCCTATACTGTACTGTGGAAAAGCGCTTAAAGCATGGCAGGGCAGTTATCAGGTTCAACCCCGGGAAGAATGCAGAGCAGAGGCTCCGAGAAACAGCGCAGGTCCCCCTGCCTCCATACATTAAACGGGACCCGGAGGAACTGGATGATACAAGATATCAAACCGTCTACGCATCTGAAACAGGAGCGGTAGCGGCACCCACTGCGGGGCTCCATTTCACGCCGGATCTTCTTACCGACCTTCAGAATGCCGGCATAGACAATGCCCATGTAACTCTGCACGTGGGGCCCGGCACCTTCCAGCCGCTCCGCATGGAGATCCTGGAAGAAAACAGCCTTGATCCGGAGGAATACCATATTTCCGCGGAGAGCCTGTCTGCAATAAGAAAGACGCAACGTGCCGGGGGAAGGATAGTGGCGGTGGGAACAACTACAACCAGAGTTCTCGAGTCCATCGATATAGAATCAGGAGAGTCTTTATCGGGTGAGACTGAAATCTTTATATTCCCTCCATACAGATTCAGGAACGTGGATGCTCTGATAACGAATTTCCATCTTCCAGGAAGCTCTCTTTTATGTCTTGTAGCAGCGTTCATGGGATATGAATTCATGATGAAGGCCTATCAGCATGCTATTGATGAATCCTACCGCTTCTACAGTTACGGGGATGCCATGTTGATTGAACAGGAGTCCGGAAAATGACTGTCACCGCCAGAAAACATGCTTTTCTTAACAGAATATCACCCAAGGTAAGGCATCTGGCCGGATTCTATCTTCTCGAACTCGCAGTAATTCTTTCCTGGACACTCCTTCTGGATACTGTTTTCAACTTTATTTCAGGGAACTGGTTTATCCTCCTGCCTCTCAGTTACTTTCTTGCCGTAACCATGCTGGCATGGCTGGAACGCTCTCGGACAGGAAGCAGGGGACAGTGTCCCCTTGAGGCATTCGGCCTTGCCGAAATCAGTCTGAACGGCTTCAGACCTTCAGAGTGGCAGACTCTGAGAAGACTTCTGATGACTCCTCCCCTTATGCTCCTTCTGTGTGCCGGACTGGTTCCGGTACCTCGAACAGGGAAGACAATTCTGCAGATGATCTCAGGCACAAGGATAGTACCCCTGGATGCCGATATGGACCCCAGGCCTGATGAGGAGATATTCCGGAGCAGGAGAAAAGCTCTGATGAAAGTGATCTCGTACACCATGGTTTCCCTGATGGTTACAGCTGTAATTATCCTTGTTCCATCAAAACTCTCAGTGGTCAGATCAGGGGGAAGGATCTCTTCAGTTCACAGCCTGCCTGAAAAAGAAAGAGAGCTTCTTGCCTCGTATCTGGAAATGAAGGCGATGTATCCGAACAGTCTTGAATACCATGTAAGGCTGGCAAGCCTTTACTACAGAAACGAAATGGAAGAGGACCTGCTCCTCGAGCTGGAACAAATAAGAAGACTTGATCCGGATCATTCCATTCTGATACTTGAGGAAGACCTTTCGGTCACAATGGAGGATCTAATGGTTGAGCAGGATTCCACTTTCGCTGATTCTATACCGGTCACAATTACAGAAGAGACAATACCTGCTGATGAGGATACCGTAGCGCAGGATTCAGTTGTTCTTCTGCCGGATTCGGTATCACCAGACCTGAGTATCGTAGTCTCCGATTCGATCACCGCGCCGGTGGATTCGCTTTCAACAGCCGATTCGATGGGGATAGATGACTTTATTGAAGTGGATTCGCTGATCCTGCCGACACCAGAGGAGAGTCTGCCGGAAACGGCACCTCCCCCCGCTGATGAAACTGTTCAGGAACCCCCCGTGAGCAGCGTTACCGAAGATACCACCGCCGTTGTAAATATGGACAGCACCGAATCTTCCGGAGGCATTGAAGCTGTTCCGGGAAATCCGCCCGGAACCAGCGTTACCGAGGACACCACCGCCGTTGTAAATGTGGACAGCACCGAATCTTCCGGAGGCATTGAAGCCGTCCCGGAAAACCCGCCCGGAACCAGTGTTACCGAAGATACCACCGCCGTTGTAAATGTGGACAGCACCGAATCTTCCGGAGATATAGAAAGCAGTGAACCTTCCGGGACAGCTGAAGAAACCCCATCCCCTGATCAACAATATGAACCTGAAGGAACTTAATCTGGAACACATCCCTTCGTTCAATCTCCTTGGAAAGTCGGGAAAAGCCCGAAGAGGCCTGCTAAGCCTTGCCCATGGAAAGGTCGAAACCCCTGTATTCATGCCTGTGGGCACCCAGGCAAGCGTAAAGACCGTCAGGAATTCCGATCTTCTCAAGGATAACTGGCAGATAATTCTCGGCAATACGTACCATCTGTACCTCAGGCCAGGCACTGCGATTATTGCCGATGCCGGTGGCCTCCACAAGTTCATGTCATGGGAGAAGAATATCCTTACCGACAGCGGCGGATTTCAACTGTTCAGCCTTTCAAAACTGAGAAAACGTTCCGAGGAGGGATACCATTTCCAGTCACATATCGATGGCTCCAGCCACCTTCTTACACCGGAAAATGTCATGGAAGCCCAGAAAATATTCGGAAGCGATATCATGATGGTCCTTGACGAGTGCCTTGAACAACCCAGCGACCGGAATCGGACTGAGGAATCCCTGGGGCTTACCCTCAGGTGGGCTGAACGGGCCAGGAGAATGCACACCGGAGACAGACAGGCGCTATTCGGTATCGTGCAGGGCGGAGCATTTCCGGATCTAAGGAGGAAGTCCGCAGAGATTCTTGCCGGAATGGAATTCGACGGGTACGCAATAGGAGGAGTATCAGTGGGCGAACCCAGAAGTCTGATGATGAAAGCGGTCAGATCCTGTATAGGCTATCTTCCTGAGAACAGGCCAAGATACTTGATGGGAGTGGGAAAACCGGCGGATCTCGTCGATTTTGTAGCTCTCGGAGTGGATATGTTCGACTGCGTTGTCCCCACGAGGAATGCCAGGGGTGGAGCGTTCTTCGTCCCGGGGGGGCACATCAATATACGAAATACCCGTTTCCGAAATGATACCGCTCCGGTTCAGCAGGGATGCCGATGCTACACCTGCAGCACCTATTCCAGATCCTACATCCGCCACCTTTTCACAGCGAAAGAGTGGCTTGCGCCCATTCTCGCGACACTTCACAATCTCCACTATTTCTCCGTGCTCATGGGTAAGATAAGGATGGCTGTTGAAGAACGCCGTTATACCACATGGAGAAGGGAATGGCACAGGAGACGACGGAGTTTTGATCCGGGAACTTTCTGATGAATGATGAAATTACAGTTGAGATAACCGCCCTGGGCAACAGAGTGGGAGGAATCTCCTCCGGCCCGAGCAGAAAAACCGTGTTCATCCGGGGAGCCCTCCCCGGAGAAACAGTCAGATGCAGAACGACAAAGGTAGGAAAGAACGTTATCGAGGCGGAGCTGGTGGATATCCTTGAGATATCACCCTTTCGAACCGAACCTTTCTGCAGCTGTTTCGGTGAATGTGGAGGTTGCTCCCTCCAGAACCTGATCTATTCAAGGCAACTTTTCTGGAAGCGGAACTGGGTAGAAAAGGCGCTTGCGAGAGCCAATATCGAGTACCATGATGAATTCATGAAAGATGTTGTTCCGTCTCCAGACACAGAGGGATACAGGAATCGTGTTTCCTTTGATATTGTGAACGGGAAACCGGGACTGCACCGCTTCAGGGGAGACACCATGAATGTTGATGGCTGTCCGCTGCTCAACGGAAGAGGACAGAGGGCATTCGGAAGGCTTCTTGAGAAACAGCTGAATGGTAACAGGAGAGTGTCGGTAAGAGCATCTGAGAGAACCTCCGAAACCATGTTCGAGTTTTCAGGGCCCCCGGCTCACGGAATTACCGGCAGCAGTGATTCGGATATTATCGCATGGAAAGAAAGGGATGGCTGGAAGGTTGACCCGCCCGGATCAGCACTCCATGAGATCTCCAGCGGTTTTACCTATCCTGTGAGACCGGGTACGTTCTTCCAGGTGAATACCGGGTGCGCTGACATTATCATCTCCATTGTAACTGGCTTATGCGGAGGGGACAGGAAAATCCTGGACCTTTACGGAGGCTGCGGAACTTTTAGTCTGCCCCTGGCGTCGGAGGGGGCGAAAGTAACCTCTGTCGAGCTGAATCCTGATTCATCCACATCCGGAAAAGAGGCTGCCGAACTCTCCGGAATTAAGGGAATTGACTTTCTGACCGGCAGAACAAGGCATTTCCTGCTGGATACGATAAGGGCTAAACAGATATGGGACACCGTTATTGTCGATCCTCCGCGCAGTGGGCTGGGGATCAGCGTCTCACGCCTTCTGCGAAGAGTCGTCTCGGAGAGGATTGTCTATGTAAGCTGCAACCCCTTCTCGCTGGCAAGGGATCTGAAAGTAATATGTGAAGGCGGATGGGCTGTTGCAGGAATACAGCCTCTTGATATGTTTCCACAGACGGATCATGTGGAGACAGTGGCAGAGTTGAGGAGAAAGGAAGATAGATGACGGTAGCTGTACTGGCGGCGGGACTATTGATAGGAGCAGGTCAGCAGGCTGGACTGCCCCTTCAGGATCCTCTCAACTGGTGGCTTTACATGCTGGAGACTGAATCGGAAGCCATGCTTCCCGGAACGTTTCCACTTGTGGATTCCCACTTTCTTAATGACGAGAATTCATCGACAGGTTCCCTGGGAAGTATCGAGAAATTCCTTTTCAGCAGAAGCTCATCCCCAATTGGATCCTGGCAGGAAAGCCCTGCATTCTTACTGACAGGAACGATTGCCGGGGAGGCGCTCAATTACTCCAACAGTTTCGAGACCAGAATCGGAGCCACAGCCAGGCTTTTTGTCGATATTCTTCCCGGGCTGTGTCTCGACGAAAGGCTCTCGATCTGGACAGGTTCCGACGAGAATCCACCCGACTATTTCTCTCCCTACCACGAGGGTCTGGAAAGAGGAAGGCACCTCTACGTGGATTGGGGCTATCTCCGCTGGAATAACGAAACCTTTTCGCTCAGTTTCGGGAGAATACCCCAGAGATGGGGGCCAGGCAGGTTTACTCAGCTTCTGATCTCGGATAACAGTCCCCCTCTTGATATGCTGAAAGTCCAGTTCAACCTGTGGAACATGCTTACTTTCACAGGATTCACATCCACGGTCGACAGCGATTCAGGAACGTACCTTACAGCTCACAGGCTGGATATTTCTCCGCGGGAAAACCTTCGAATAGGCCTCTGTGAATCCATTCTCTTCAAATCGGAAGGGCTGGATTTCGCGTACATGAACCCTGTCATTCCCTGGTACCCCGTGCAGTGGAACGAACGGGTGGATGACAACGCGTTTTTCAGCTTCGATGTATCATGGAAACCTTTCAAAGGTATTGAAACCTACGGCGAACTCCTTATCGATGATATACAGTACGAGAATACAGGCAACAGGCCCAACAAGCTCGGCTGGACGGCAGGATTGTCCGCTTACATCAACTCGCTTGATCTGGGAACAGTGATCGAATACACCAGAATTGACAGGTACGTTTACGGCCAGCGAAGACCATGTAATTACTACCTGCATCATGGAGATATAATCGGCTCGGGTCTGGGGCCTGACGCCGACAGGGTAACACTGTCCTTTGGAACGTCAGCCGCCTGGCCAGTTCTGGGCGAGATCACCCTGGATCACACAAGACATGGAGAGGGAACCGTTCAGGAGGGCTGGCCTGACTCGGCCTCTACCAGCGGCACTTTCCCTTCAGGAACCATTGAGTACATTACCGGCGCGGAACTGCACCTCGGATGGTATCCTCTTGATTTTCTTGAAATTCACGGAGAAGTCGGAAATAAATGGATAAGGAACCGAAAGCATGTTTCGGGTGAATCTTCCTCGGAATTCTCATCATTCCTTGAAGTAATCTGGTCCTGGTAGGGGGACGTACCACACTTCTCCAACTTATGGGTTATTTGTAGTGGCCATAATAATTAATAATATGCCTTAGGCCAAGCGATTGCCTTAATAGCAGGCTAAACATTTACTCAAGTAGATACGGTATGATTATATCAATAGCTGATAATAATAGGATAATAATGCTCAAATGCAAGACCTGACCCTACTTTATTGGGTTGCCGTATATTCCCGGGGTACTGTCTTCAATGACTCTGGCGTCGCATATCCTCCGGAAGAATTCAACAGGTCCCGCGGCACCTATTACAGCGTAACCGTAACCAGCCTCCCTCATACTGTGAAGCGCTGCGATCACAACAGCTTTTCCGACACCTTTTCCGCGAAAGTCATCGTGCACACCTATTGGTCCCAGAAACCCCTTTGCAGTACAGTCCCAGCAGCAGAAACCGGCGAGTCTGCCGGATGCGCAATCTGCGGCAACGATTATTGTGGGTGGCACGGATCCAAAGGCGGCCCCGGCTTCAGCCTTCCAGCCGCTGCTGAAATTGTCATGGATGAATGAAAGCACGGAGGGCGCTTGGTGAGAGAGCGGTTTTCCCACCCACAGACCATCCTGTTCCGGGTTACCGGGCAGATCGTACAACGGGACCAGGAGATCAGGCAAATCAGCCAACCCCTCCAGAAACCATTATCCCTCGGTTTCTACATCAATTGTTCTGAGGATAATACTTCAATGGCTTATCATGCCAGCTGGAAAACAAAAAAGGAAGTTCATCACTCCTCCATGCGGGTGCCCACGTATTTATCCCCTATCAGCACCTTGCTCATAACCGTTATATCGCTGCGACTGTGCCAGCCGGTTTTTTCGTAGAACTTTATCGCGGTATTATCAGTGTATATGAACAGGTGGGCTTTCTCTATCCCGGCATCTCTCAACGCATTTTCAGCGGCATCCATGAGCTTCCTGCCTGTTCCTTTCGCCTGAAGTGAGTTATCCACTGCCAGATGGTAGATATATCCTCTTCTTGAATCGTTACCGGCCATTACAGATCCGACAAGACGAGCATTTTCAAATGCTGAAAAACAGTAATCAGAGTTCCTGCTCAGAAACTTCTCAAAATCCCCCCTGCTGTCGGCACCGGTCATGGTATTACCGGTAAAGCCGCTCCACAACGCCAGCAACTCTTCATAATCGCTCTTCTTCATTGTAACTATATTCACACAGATTCTCTTTTCAGGATATTCTCATACAGTGCAAGATATTTATCAGTTGTGATTTCAATACTGAAGGTACCAGCACGTTTTAAAGCACTGGATCCCATCCTCCATGACAATATGTCATTTTCAAGCAGACATTGCAGAGCTTCCGCCATTTCGGAGGGGGAACCGGGATCAACAAGAATGCCACAGTGCTGGTCACGTCCAACAACGTCACCGATCCCGGGAAGGCTGGAGGCAACGACGGGTAATCCCGAAGCCATGGCCTCGACTGCGGCTATCCCGAAACCTTCCCTGGATGAAGGCATGAAGAATACATCAGCCTGTTTCATCAGGGAGGATATATCACTGATTTCTCCTAAAAATTTAACGCTGCCGGAAACGCCAAGTTCGAGGGCATGGTTTTTCAACACCGACTCCAGCTTGCCGCCGCCGGCAATACAGTACTGCAGACCAAGAGTGCTTCTGGTGCGCAGAAGTGAAAAGGCTTCAATTGCGGCGTGATAGTTCTTTGCTTCCGTCAGCCTTCCCACAGAAAGTATGGTTTTCCTGTTGGTATAGCGCGAGGAAGATTTTCTGCTGAACTCACTGAGATCAATACCGTTGAATACGACCTCCAATTTATCTGAAACTTCCGGAATCCATTCAGCAAGCTCGAAAGCCGCGGCCTGACTTACGCAGATGATCCTACAGAATCGCTGATAGAACCAGCGATCGATCAGTCTGCCTGCAGAGGCTCCTCTTCGCCTGTTAGCCGTACTGTGCTCGGTGGTTACAAAACGAGCTCTGAGGGGCATGGCTTCCAGAAGAAGCCCTGTAATAAGCTGTGATGGAAAAAGATGGGCATGTATGATATCAGCTTCCCTGAGGTCAAGCTCATCCTTCATGTCGAAAAGAGAGGGAAGAATGAAAGGGTTGTAGGGTGTACTGAAACCAAGAGAGAATACACCCCTGCCCGTCCATCCTCTTTCTTCCCCGGCAAGGGAAATAAGAATACTGTCATGATTCCGTTCAAGGTACCGCTGATGGAGGCCCAGAGCCTGTTTCTCGGCCCCGCCCATCTGCAGACTGTTGATGATTTGAAATATCTTCAAGCGGTTCTCTCCCGTTTTCATCCGTCATGGATCATACTGACAATGGACAGTTCATATGTAAATCTATATCAGGCTGTTGGTAATGAAAAGATCGGAAGGTGAAAAAATGCCTGAGTGGAAGAACAGCCCGGAACAAGGAATAGTAATTAGAAATGGTGCCGGGGGACAGAATCGAACTGTCGACACACGGATTTTCAGTCCGTTGCTCTACCAACTGAGCTACCCCGGCACCGTTCGAGCCAATTTACGAAAACAGATTCAAAAGGTCAAGCTGTGAAATGGGGGCATGAGTGGGGGTCACGAGTGGGGTCACATGAGTGGGGTCAGGTCTTGCATTTGAGCATTAGTCACTTTTGTTTCAATTTCAAATGCTCGAATGCAAGACCTGACCCCTTCACATTGTCACTTTTGTTTCAATTTCAAACGCTCGAATGCAAGACCTGACCCTTTCATGCTACTCTATAACATGCAACCAGTCTCCCAACAGGTACTGTATTCTGCCGATGAGCAGACTGATACGGCCCATTACGGTAAAACCGAAAGTAGCGCCAAAACCGACCATGATCACCCAGATACCGATCTTTGAACCAGTACCGAAGAACAGCCCCTTGTGCGGTTTGGAGAAGAAGAAGTAGATCAGAGCCGCAAGGGTTCCAAGGATCATCACCACGTTACCTGTCACCTCGTACCAGGCCATGCCCGACTGGTAAAGGGGCACCATGGCGCCTTCCAGCTGGCGAAGCACTCTCGCCTTCATGGTAAGCGGAAAACCAACACCCATGGCCGTTCCCATGTAGAAGCCTATGGGATATCTGGACATCCAGGATATCCGCGGAATGAACCTTGTTATGTACAGTAATCCCAGTATTCCCGGAATGAGCAGTATCCAGTGGTCTCCGCTCAGGAGGGGATCTACGAGTCTCGGCTTTATGGTTATCTGGTATGTGATGGCCATTCCATATCCCGCTGATATGCCCACCACCAGATGCTCCGCAAGCCTGTAGATGGAATTCTCCTTGTAAAGGAAAGAGTAGATGGCAAGCGTAAAAATCGCGCCTACCCAGATGCCTATAGTCTCATACATTTCCTACCTCCCTTCCTTAAGCAGTGCCTTCTTGTGAAAACCACCCGCGAAGAACGCGATGTTACCCATGATGATGAGTAGAATTATGAGGATGTGTGCTACTGACTGGACATCCATCCCGGTGAAAGCCTTATCGGTGGAGGATGTAATACCATTCTCGGCCAGAAGCACCTCGTACTCGGCGGCGCCCCGCAGGCCTCCCATCTGGCCTATCACCTGTCCCGTCTGCAGGTACGGGAAGTAATCCGTAGCGCTGACGGCTGTAACGCCGAAAGCCACGGGCATCCCTATCTTCTCCCGAGCGTATGTGATCCACCATTCGCAGGCAGCGGAGCCTGAACAGGTAAGAGTCAGGTCCACTTCCCTGAGACTCTTGTGTTCCTGGAGCATAGGCATCTCTCCAAGGGCATTTTCATGCGCGTCGATAGGGTACTGCGTTTCTATTGAGATGGTCATTCCCAGTATCACGAGGTTGAAGACCGGAGCGTACCCCAGAGCCGCGTAATCCCTGCCCTCGAAAACCCAGCCCATCGCTCCATCCGGAAGCTGGTTCCCCTGGCTCTCCCAGGCATCAACCAGGTCGCCTTTGGCTGTAACGCCCGCTTCTCGAAGCTCCCTCCAGTCATCGAAGTCAATATCCTGATAAAATCCTTCCGTAGTCGGATTGAATACATACTCCATAGCGGCAAGCATCATTCCATGATGCAGAGGCCAGTTCGCGGTCATGAACACCGGAACATCGTTATAAAACGCGTGGCGCATAACAGCCACTGCCATGGGCATGTTCTCCGCCTGTGTACCGGGGGCAAAATCGAAACTGATGAAGATTGCGTTTTCGGAGCCCAGTTCATCGACGTAATCGTAAATACTCTCGACTTCAATGGTAGTTCTTACAGGCATTCCGAAGTTGATGAAGAACGGTACTATTGACACTATCCCTATTCCAAGGAAGATCCAGCGCCGGTCTATGTTGAGCATTCTTTCCCAGATATTCACGGCACTCACCTACTTCCCTGCTCCGCCGAGCCAGTTGCGCTCGACTCCGAATATTATTTTTAAGTTTGTTGCCAGCATACCGAACCCGACACCCAGCATTATGGCCCGTTTGGCCGCAAGGTTCGGGTAACGCAGAATCCAGAGCCCCGTTTCCGGCAGCCATCTGCCGAACAGTTCTCCGATAGGCACCTGACCCAGCATTACAACCACTGCCGCAAGCAGCAGCAGTGTGGCAAGCGCCGATTTAGCCCTGAACGCCCTGAAAGCGGCACTTGCGATGTAAAAGGCCAGCAGGCTGAACATGGTTGCCTGTATGGGAACCTGCACATGCATGAAGAGGAAATGGAAAATACTGGGCGAATCCATCCCCCCGCTGAGGGATGCGGGCCATATGTGCGCCAGGATAGGCATCCCGAACAATGGTATCAGAACAGCATAGCTGTACTGCCAGTTCTTCGCCTTCCTCCGTATCTTGTGTGAATGAATTCTTGTGAGACTTCCGACTCCAAGTACCAGCGCGAACGCAAGAATTATTGGAGCCCAGTCCGTATAGTATGCGAGTACGGTCTGCGATATCTGGTGTGGAATGAAATACTGCAGGATCATCAGTATTCCGCCCACCATTACAATCATAAGCGGAACAGTTCTTTTCACTGTTCTTTCTCCCTTCCGGTGGGCTTAATCTACAATCGGACTGGTTACAAGATCACGAAACCAGTCCAGGATGTGAGTGTTTGCTACAACATCAATTACACCGAATATCAGAGCAACGGTAATGAAAGTCATTATTATTGCCTTGCAGGCATCCTGGCCCTTCAAGGCGCCTATCTGTTTGGGCTCCCGGCCAAGGTACGCGCTGGCTGCATAAAGTTCCTCACCTATAAGTGTGTAATCACATGTGGTTATGAAGAAGGGCAGCTGGGTCACGGCATCGGTTCCGGCTATCTGGATGGCTCCTGAAAGGGAACCGGTCTCGGCAAGCAGCAGCGATTCGGCATAGAACATTCCAAGGTAGAAATTGGTGGCCGGTTTTTCCCTCATCATAATGCCGTTGACTGCCGCGACGTAAGCGAACTGGCTGGTGGTGACAAAGAAGACCGAATCCGGATCGTACGCGTCGGGACGTCCGGCTTCTAGGTACGCCTGTTTAACCACTTCCTCGGCTACCGTAAATACGATAGGATCACGGTTGGGTACAATAAGCGGCGTCTGATACAGAGCTATTTTCTTGGCCACCCTTCCCAGAATGGTAAGGCTTGCGATGGTTGCCACATCGGCGATGCTGGAGATCCCGGGGACGTAAAGCACGGGTTTCCCCATCTCGGTGGCGCGGCCGATAGCCTCATCGATGGCCTCTATCCCGGCGATGGGCCGCATGTACATCTCTATGCCCTTTTGAGCTTTTCCGAAGTAGTAGAAGATAAGGCCTATGAAGAGAATACTGGCGATAAATATCTTTGTTTTACCGGTATGGTAGATTTCACCTTTTGAGACAACTCCGGCCTCGCACTCGGGGCCGAAGAACTCTTCGCCATCAACGGTTGCGGACGCAATTCTGTATTCGTACAGAACTCCCGACGCTATCGGATACTCGGGATCGTAACCATCGATGAATTCCGACAGCCCATCCGCGGGGATAATCTCTACCAGGTTCCAGGAGCCTTCACCCTCTTCACCGGCAACACGCCTGTAGACATTGTAGGCAAAGATACCTTCGGTATCTGCCGGCAACTCGAAAGAGACCAGCAGCAGGTCTCCGGCATCGTTATCCTTATCCTGCACAGTGACTGTGCCAGACACATCAAGTCCGGGATCGGGTTCCGCCAGCTGTTCTTCTGCTACCGGTGTCAATATTTCGTCATCACCCCGGGCAACTGACAAAGCAGGCAGCAGAAGGAGAATCATGAGGGCTGGAATACCTATCCAGTTTTTCCGCATGGATCCACCTTTCAATTGTATGATCTTATACTTTTACTCGAAAAATTCGTTAATCGTACGGGCAACTTCAGCGCCCACACGCTTCGAGGCGGCGGCGCTTCCTGCCCCGATATGAGGAGTGGCCACGGTCATTTCGAATTCCGCAAGAACATTTCCTTTGGCTGGTTCCTCTTCGTAAACGTCAACTCCCGCGGCGAATACCTTGCCGGATTTCATGGCTTCCAGAAGGGCGGTTTCGTTAACCGTGCCTCCCCTGGCGCAGTTCACTACGATCACTCCGTCCTTCATCATGTCGAACTGAGGAGCGTCCAGAAGGTAATGGGTTTCTGTATTGTGGGGAATGTGAAGGCTTATGAAATCGGATTCCCTGCACAGGGTATCAAGATCTACTTTTTGCGCACCTTCTTCGTCATCGATAAAGGGATCGAAGAAAATAATTTTCATCCCGAATGCCTTCGCCCTTTTGGCCACTTCCTTTGAAATGCGTCCGAATCCAATTAAACCAAGCGTTGAATTCCAGAGCTCTTTGCCCTTGCCGTACGCTTTCTTGTTCCACTCACCTTTTTTCATGGTGCAGTTCGCAGGACCAAGAAAGCGGCTGCACGCCAGCAAATGAGCCATTGCAAGCTCGGCGACGGCAACGCTGCTTGCGGCAGGAGTATTCCTGACCGATATACCGAGTTCAGCAGCGTCATCAAGATCGATGTTATCAAGCCCTACTCCACCGCGGACTATCAGTTTAAGATTTCCCCTGGCCGCCTTTTCAAGGACGGGCTTTCTGACCTTTGTCGCGCCGCGCACGACCAGAGCGTCGAACTGCGGTGCGGTCTCCATCAGTTCTTCAACTGACATGCCTGTTTTCTCGACTACTTCATGGCCGCCTTTGCGGATAGCTTCAATAGCATCCTGGGCAACCGGGTCACATATAAGTACTCGCGCCATTTATTTCCTCCTGAATTTAGAATAACGATTAGTACCAGAATCCAAGATATCGTGCAAACTACGACCGGGTATGTTTCAAGTCAATAACAGAGGATTTCACACAAATATAGCTTCCTTGAACGGTTCTACTGATGCAGGATCTTCTCTGCTTTTTCAACTATTGCAGATGCTGTAAGCCCGAATATCTCCCTCACTTCAGCCGGGGACCCGCTGGCGCCAAAACTGTCCTGCATGGCAACAATATCTATGGGAACAGGCATTTCAAGCGCAAGGGTCTCTGCTACTGCGCAGAAGAGACCGCCTGCAGCCTGGTGATCCTCCGCCACGATAACGGCTCCAGTCTTTTCGACCTGTCCCACAAGAAGTTCCCTGTCAAGAGGTTTCACCGAAACCATGTCGATGACTCCTGCGGATATGCCTTTCACCTTGAGAATGGATGCCGCCTCGATGGATAAACTCACCATGGCTCCACACGCGACCAGTGTTACGTCATTACCTTCTCTCAGCAGATTCCCACGACCGATCTTCACCTTCTCATCGCCGGTGTAAAGCTGAGGAACGGGATTTCTTCCGAAACGGATGTAAACGGGGCCGTCAGCTTCAAGGGAGGCGAGAACTGCTGCTCTTGTCTGATTGGAATCAGCAGGCACGAGGATCTTCATGTTGGGGAGCACCCGCATGAGGGCTACATCCTCCAGGGCCTGATGTGTTGCCCCGTCCGGTCCTACGCTTACTCCGCCATGCGCTCCGGCGATTCGAACATCAAGATTCATATAACAGACGCTTGTCCTGATCTGATCCCATGCGCGCCCGGCTATAAATACGCCGTACGTTCCCACAAATGGTATGAAGCCCTCGAGGGCAAGACCCGCTGCTTCGCCCAGCATATCCTGCTCGCTTACTCCGAGGTTGAAGAATCTGTCGGGGAATTCCTCTCCGAATGAAGCGCTCCCGATGGATCGGGAAACATCTCCTTCGATAACAACTACCCGGCTGTTCTCTCGCCCGGCCTGCAGTATCCCTTCAACATACCCTTCCCGCGTTGCCTTGAGATTATTCATGAAAGGCCTTCCCGAATCTCTCTGACAGCTGCCGCGTATTCATCTTCATCCGGACATCTGCCATGCCAGAGGCATGTGTTCTCCATGAATGAAACACCTTTTCCCTTCACCGTATCAGCGATGATAACCGATGGGAAGGGGGCTTCTCCGCAGTGCTCAAAAGCCTTTTCAAGAGACGGGATACTGTGTCCCTCGGCAACTATCACGTCCCATCCGAAAGCGAGCCATTTGTCAACAAGAGGTTCTATCTCCATTACTTCCGAAACCGGTCCATCCAGCTGCACGCGGTTCCGGTCCACGATAGCTGTAAGATGTTTCAGATTGTAATGGGAGGCGGTCATTGCCGCTTCCCATATGCTTCCCTCCTGCAGCTCTCCATCACCAAGCAGGCAGAAAACACGGCTTTTCCTGTCATCCAGCCTTATTCCGTGGGCAATTCCGCACGCGATGGAGAGACCCTGTCCAAGGCTTCCAGTGGAGGCATCCAGACCGGGAAGATCGTGCATGTTCGGATGCCCCTGAAGCCTGGATCCAAGTTTTCTAAGAGTCATAAGTTCAGTTGGATCGAAATACCCCCTTCTGGCAAGAACCGAGTACAATGCGGGACATGCGTGACCCTTGGAGAGAATGAATCTGTCTCTCCCTTCCCAGCGAGGTTCCTCAGGGCGAATATTCATCACATTCCAGTAAAGCTCCACAAGAATCTCTACCGATGAAAACGAACCGCCGGGATGGCCGCTTCCCGCAGCTCGTATCATCTCGATCACATCCAATCGAACCAGTAGGGCCAGGTCTTGCATTTGAGCATTATCTAGCATTTATTAACCTCATCAAAATAATAAACTATTTATTCCAGTCGGAAAGAAATTTCTCCAATCCGATATCAGTCAGAGGATGTTCCACAAGCTTTCTTACAACTGCAGTGGGAACCGTAGCGATATGAGCTCCGGCAAGCGCCGCCTGCTCAACATGCTGTGTATGTCTGATACTGGCAGCGATTATCATGGTCTGGAATCCATGAAGGTCATATATCTCGGCAAGATCTGCTACAACTTCCATGCCGGGAGTTCCAATATCATCCAACCTTCCCACGAAGGGACTGACAAAGGAAGCACCCGCAAGGGCTGCGGTATACCCCTGAGCAGCAGAAAACACGAGGGTAACGTTACACCGTATTCCCTCCTTTTCAAGTATGGACACAGCTGCCAGGCCCTCTTTCCCCATGGGGATCTTGATTACCACATTCTCGTGCCATTCGGCCTTTTCCCTGGCCTCTCTTATCATTCCTTCTCTCTCCACACTGATAACCTCGGCGCTTATTGGGCCATCGACTATATCACAGATCTCGTTGATAACTTCTCTGAAATCCCTGCCCTCCCTGGCAATAAGCGAAGGATTCGTCGTAACTCCGGACAGTATGCCCCAGGCGGCGATCTCCTTAATGTCATCAACGTTCGCGGTATCAAGAAACAGTTGCATAATCTCCCTTTCAATCAAGGTCTCTTATTGAACCTTTCTGCTTTAAAATTGGAATAGGTACATATCCAGTCACCAGTGTCTTGGGTTCATCAAATCCGAAATCAACCGTAATCCTCCATTCAGATCCTGTTTTCACGGCCTTTTTCACAAGTCCTATGCCATACCTTGGATGTCTTATAAGATTTCCGCTGCTGTAAGTAGTAATATTTTCATTCGCATCTGTGAAGTCATCTTTCTCAGCTCTGGCAGAGAATGCGTCTTTCACAGGCTGTATTCTGCTTTCCCCGCTTGCAATTTCAGCTATGAACCTGGATGGGCCGGATTGCGCAACTCCGGCTCTTTTTCTGTTCAATGCGCATGTCAGCAGCAGCCTTTCACGGGCTCTTGTCATCCCCACATAAAGAAGTCTTCTCTCTTCTTCCATATTGGAAGGCGTGAACTCACCCGGCCTGATGAAAGGGAGCATGCCCTCCTCAAGTCCTGCTATGAAAACAACGTTGAATTCAAGGCCTTTGGCACAATGAAGAGTCATGAGGGCAACTTTACCGCTGTTCTCTCCCTCGTACTCGTCAACGGTTGTAGCCAGACTGATGTCCGTCATGAAACCCGGCAGGTCTCCGCCCGGAACGGCCTGATCGTATTCCGATACACTTCTTCTGAACTCCGTGATATTTTCAAGGCGTGATTGATCCGTAATATCTTCTGTATCGTACTGTGCTGCTAAACCTGTACTGTCAATAAGACTGTCTACTATTTCAGAAGCTGATACACCTCCCGCGGCATTTTCCCCGGTCAGTCTGAACCATTCTCCAAGTTTTGAAAGCTCCTTCGATGCTCTGGAAGTAATACCGCCGATACTATCGGAAATAAGCATTGCGTCCACAGGATCCATTCCCTTCGAATCCACGAAAGCAAAAAAGGATGCTCTCCCTTTCCCTCCAAGCCCCCTTGCGGGTTTGTTGATTATCCGCTCAAGACTGAGACGGTCATCATGGTTGATAACAACTCTCAGATAAGCGATGATATCCTTGATTTCCATCCGTTCATAGAATCTCTGGGATCCCACAACTTCGTAATTCACACCATGCTTTCTGCATACAGTCTCGAACTGACGTGACTGTGCGTTCGTCCTGTATAACACGGCAATTGAATCAGATGGACATGAGCCGTCTTCTATCAGTTCGACTATCTCATTCAGTATCCATTCCGCCTCTTCGGTTTCATTGTAAAGGCATTTGACAGTTATCGGATGTCCGGCGTCCTGTTTTGTCCATAGTGTTTTACCGTGTCTTTTTCTATTGTGATTTACCAACGCGGATGCTCCCCGCAGAATATTTCCGCTGGATCTGTAATTTTCTTCCAGTCTGATGATCCTGGTGCCCGGAAAATCCTCAGAAAATTCCAGAATGTTCTCTACACAAGCACCCCTCCATGCATAGATGGACTGATCGTCATCGCCTACGACACATATCCCAGCACCACCCTTTGAAAGCTCTTTCAGAAGCTCATGCTGCACTTTATTAGTATCCTGGTATTCATCAACCAGAATGTATGAGAACATGGAAGAATAGAGTTTTCTTATGTCATCATTTTGACGAAATATAGCGAGGACTCCCGTCAACAAATCGTCAAAATCAAACGCCCCGGAGGATTTCAAACGTTCCTGGTATTTATGATAAACTTCGGCAAGATCGATCTCGCTCTGACCGGATGCCTGCAGCATCGCTTCCTCTGATGAAATACCTTCGTTCTTGCTCCTTGAGATGTATCCCTTCGCAAGGCCGGGAGTAATTTTCGTTGATGAATTTATTCCCTTCAGAAGCCTTCTGATCAGAGTTTTCTGATCATCCGCATCGTAAATAACAAAATTCTGATTGTACCCAAGGTAGTGGGCTTCACGTCTCAGAATCCAGGCACAGATGGAATGGAATGTTCCCAATCTTACCCTTCCGCCTCTTCCGGGAAGCACGCTCTCAACCCGCCCTCTCATTTCCTGTGCAGCTTTATTCGTGAAGGTCATGGCAAGAATCTCCCATGGTTCCGCATAACCTTTTTCAATAATGTCCGCTATTTTGGCTGTAAGAACCCGGGTTTTGCCGCTTCCGGCTCCTGCGAGTATAAGAAGGGGGCCTCCTGTATAATCTACAGCCTCCCTCTGTCTTGGATTCATTTGATCTTTGCTCATAAAAAATCCCCAAGCTGGCAAAGTTCTTGCTTTGGTATAGGCGTTCGGTAGAAAATACAAAAGTGTTGGGAGATCTTAAAAATGCAAAAACCTGGATTGAAAAACTGGCTGATAGTCATTCTTGCATTGATTATAGTGCCGGCTTTCGTTCTTGTGATACTGCCGGTCTGATCCCCTCCCTGATCGGCTGTTGAGAGTGAATTGTGATCCAGGACATGCGCAGGCAACTGGTTGACCCCTCCAGTTGCCTGCGCTAATATCTCCCTGCGATCAGTACCATCAGACATCCAGAGACTCAATTATATCTATACTTCCGCTGCAGCCCAGTCTTCCGGCTCCCGCCTCTACCATAGCGAGAGCATCCGTAAGGGTTCTGATTCCACCTGATGCCTTAACACCAAGTGTTTCCCCGACTGTACTCCGCATAAGAGCAACATCAGATACCGTAGCTCCGCCGCTGCTGAAACCGGTGGAGGTTTTAACCCAGGAAGCGCCGCTGTCCATAGCGATTCTGCATCCAAGAACCTTCTCCTCGTCAGTTAGAAGACAGGTTTCAAGAATAACCTTAACCGGATTTCCTGAAGATGCGCGGACCACGTCCTGAATATATGCTGCTGTTTTCTTGATATAGCCGCTTTTCAGATGCCCGATCGGTATAACCATATCCAGCTCACCGGCTCCTAAGTCCACAGCTTTTAAAGCTTCTTCTCCCATGCAGTTTGTAGCGCCGAGGGGAAACCCTATGACTGAACAGACTATCGGTCCTGATTCCCTCAGAATCTCCGAAGCGAGCGGCACCCATAGCGGGTTGACGCAGACGGAATAGAATCCGAAACGAATAGCTTCCTCGCATAATTTTTTTATATCATCCGGAACGGCCTCGGGCTTAAGAAGTGTATGATCGATAATGGATGCGAGCTCTGATCTTGTCATTTATCCAGTGTCCTTTCAAGTGCCTGACAGGACACTAACCTTCCCTTAGAAACAGCAGGTTTATTTCGCCAGGATCTACAGACATGGATTCATCACTGAAAACAATCCGACCATTTACTTCAACCCTGACAGGATGCTCTCCTTCGGGAAGCCTGAGGCGGGCTACAAATATCTGCGAGGGCAGTGTCAGCCATGCTCTCAGATCCGCCCGTTCAGTAACGGCACCTACAATACTCAGAAG
Source organism: Candidatus Aegiribacteria sp. (assembly GCA_013138965.1). GTDB lineage: Bacteria > Fermentibacterota > Fermentibacteria > Fermentibacterales > JCC-6 > Aegiribacteria. The sequence continues at coordinate 28,657 of WTBT01000012.1, read as the reverse complement.
AAAACCTGTAAGACGTGAAATGTCGCTGTTCTCTTCAGTAAGTTCCTCCACAAGCTGTTCCCCCGCCTCTGTCACACCGGCTTTTACAGCCAGCCTGGCAACAGCTCGTACGATATTACGTCCGGCCTGATCCTCAAGGTTCTTTCTGGCTATACCTGCAAGATCCTCGGCAAGGAATCCATGGGTCTGCATATCTCCCGAGGAAAGGATGACCGACCAGGATTCGCGCCGTTTCTTCGATATAGCCGGTAAAGAAACCCTGTAAACCCGGTTATTGAAAACGAAGGTATAAGATTTCTCAACCCTGGGAGGGATCATTCCAGCCTCCAGAACAACCACTATTTCACCATGATCCAGATCGGGACCCTCGTTTTCCCAGATCACTTCAGGCCATCGGGAGGAGTAATCCTGATACACCGACTGCATTCCAAGCTCACTGGAAAGTCTAAGGATGTCGGATTTCACCCGCTGCGGAGCTGATATTCCGTAATCTACCGCATAGGAAGAATCGTATATGGCGGCACTGTTCCTGTAAGCTATCAGAGCATTATTGAGATCTCCCGCCTTTTCGTAGAGGATACCCATAAGGTATCTGATAAAAGCATCATCACTGTACCTGTTCTTGTTCTCTTCATAGCTCTGGTTAAGCACCCGCAGTTTGTCGTTAACCCTTCTGCATTCAACCAGTGCATCCTCCATATTATTTTCCGAGGCATAGCTTACTGCTAAACAGTAATTTATGAAAACCTTCTCATAATCTGCCCCTCGGAACTCAAGGGCCAGATCGCTGCTTAGAAATGCCTCTACTTCCTGCCCTAGTTCAATTCCACGCTGCTGATCGCTTAGTCTGTCAGCCTGAAGCAACAGATTCTCCGCTGCGGGGAAATCACCTGAAAGCCGCATCAGGTTACCCAGCTCCATAAGATAAAGAAGCCTGTTCCTGCCGGTGGAGTCAGTAAAATTCTCTCTGAATTCTACGATGGCAAGATCAGGTCTATCCATCTTCAGGCTTGAGGTTATCGGCCTCATTTCACGGGTATAATCGGTTGCGCAACCACAAATTACAACTGCCAATGCAATCGCAACTGCAGCGAATGAATTGCATGGTCTGATCATAGCTTAACTTTCTCCGTAATCGGATACTTCATTCGGAACTCAGCAGGATTCGAGGGTTTTTCCTACCACTCGATCATCTTCTTGATCTCGAGACTTCCTATCCAGGACTTAAGCGCCGTTTCGACATCGATAAGCTCCAGGCTGATCTGGTAGTACATACTTCTGGTACTACCTTCTTCATCAACTATTGATCCTATATTTCCGGTCATTACGAAGTCTGCGCCTATCTCATGACCGAATGCGGCAGCAGTTTCCGGTGATGAGAAGATGGTCTGGTCTTGTCTTTCAGACCTGACTTCACCTCTGCCGGTTCCGCCTGCCGCTATCTGAACTCTACCTGATTCCAGAAGAGCCTGCTCTATGGCAGTCATGAAGATATCCGTGTTAATATGTTCCGAACTCGCATTGTAGATTCCGCCAACAACAATTACGGGAAGAAGCGGACGTTCCCCCCTGCTTATCCTGTATGAGAAATCTCCAAGCCATCTACCGTCAAGACACTGGGTAATCATCGAGTCAGCCACCATGTGGGCATCGGTTTCGTTCCAGTAACCGCTGAGATCAGTTACGGTATCCGGATCGGTTCGGGTAACATCTCTGCCTCCACAGCCGATAACAAGAGCGATTACGGCAACAGTCACAAGGATTTTAAATACACTGTTCATACTCTATTCCTTTCTGTTTCAGTTTCCACTATGGTCAATCCAGGGTATTGGTACTATTCCCCGAAAAATGACGTTGTAATATCCGCTCTCCCTCATAGCTGTTCCCTCAACAGGAGGGTCAAGCGGCTTGAATATCAGTGCGTACGGAGATTGAAGATCCGAGATTGTGCCGGGAGGCTGCTCCCATGCATCACGTGTCCATTCCCACATTATTCGTTCCTCAGGCGCCTGATTCTCAGAAAACATGGCCAGTCTGGAAGGAGATATTCCTATAATGCCGGAAAGGGTCATCGATATGAAATCAGAATAGGCATTCATGACTTCCCATGTATCTTCAAACCCTATCGCGCCGACTGAAGCAGCGGCTGAGATCTCCACTCTTGTGGGAAGTCTTTTACCGCTATCATTCAGGTAGAGCCTTGCCGCATCGAATGTAATCGAAGCAGCCGGAATATCAAAACAGCCGGTCTGTACGGTAACGCCGGTTACGCCACCTTCCATGTTCTTGTAAATTACCCATGGCGTATACCTGACGAAGATGATGTTCCCGAAATCTTCTCCCATGCTGGAGCCGGGCATAAGCAGTTCTTCCTGCCCGGTAAGGTAAACCGGTATCTGGTCGACATTGGATATCTCCCGGGCAAGCCAGTCGAGAATATCTCTGCAGATAACAGGCTCTCTATCAATAAAAAAGGGATCAACAGAGATACCTTCTCCATCAACCGTTACGGTTGAAGGACCTATATACTCCATACCCTCGGGGGGTTGGGGGAGATCGCAATCAGAACAAAAATCCCCGTTGTTATCTGAACCACATGCCGGACAGGTCCATGCGGAAACAATAGATACCAAGATAAATAGAAGATAAAGTATTTTCAAATCGAAATTCCTCCGTGCTATTTCATGATACTGCCGTAAAGTGGAATATACTTTATTCCCATCAGAATTCAGCGCCGATGGTTATATTCTGCTCAGGCTTGCGGGAAATGCCGCGAAGATCGGTTCGCCAGGCGATATCATGCTTCAGCAGAAAGTAGCCGAGGTTGATTCTGTATCCGATTCCCAGGCTCATCTTCAGGTCATCAAGATGATAACCTCCTGCAGTCGAAGCTCCATGAAAACTGGAAAGGTCATCGAAAGCGCAGCCAAGATCGAAGAAGAGAACACCTCTTCCGTTTCTGAAGGTAAGCGGGAGCGGGGCATCAAGTGCCAGCGTATTCACGAATGGTACTCTTAACTCCGCTGAAAAGATTCCGTATCCGCGTCCCTGAATAGAGGCGTAATCATACCCCCTCAGGATATCGCCGTAGTTCGTATAGAAACCAAGAAGCTCATCAATGGTCTCAACTTTTCCCCATAACAGCCTGTGAGGTATAGCGCCGCCAAGAAAGAAATTCTGCGCATCTGGTCCCCAGCTTGTTCCACCCGCAAGCCTTGTGGCGAATGTAACCCTCTGGGATACCCATAGGTAATTCCTGAAATCAAACATGACTGTACTGTAACTTGCTGATCCTGAAATAGATGGAGCATATTCACCTACGATGCTGAGCCTGCTTCCAACCCGTGGACCCACACTTCCCCAAAGGGCATTATCAAAGACAACCCCGGCCTGCAAAGAAAGAATATCCTCATCAATATCTGCAGTTGAGTTCCAGGTTCCGGTTCGACTTAAATGCCTGTACTCCAGTAAACCGCTGATCCTTAATGATGGACTGATCGGATACCTGGCCATACCAAATCCAGTAATATCAACGTCTCTGACCTCTTCGTAATGGCCATCGGAAAACTTAAACAGATACCTGTATGATTGCCGCATAAGGCCAAAGACTAAATCAGTACGATGGGGAAGATAGCCATAGAAAACCGCTACATCCACATCACTGAGACTGCCTCCGTTCAGATTCGTATTCAGTACGATCTGATGGTGAGCAAGCATGTCGCTGAGAATGAAGGTAGTGTATCCAGAAATGCCTAAATACGAATCGTATGCTGCCATGGCGCTGACGTAATCTATGGTCAGTCTTGGTGTGTAGGGGGAAATGCCGCACAGGAACTCATCCTCGCTGCGCTGAACGGATATATCATCTGACGGAGCAGCTTCAGGAATAAGCTCAGATGAAGCTGTCGGGCTCCGGGATTCTCGACGACCGCGTTGCTCTGATGCCTCTGTTGAGTCAGCTATTGGATAATATTCAGGAATGAGCCTGTCTTCCGTTCCAGCAGTAGTTCCATGAAAGGCTCCATGTTCACATGCTATTACCCGTCTGTCTATAATGTCGTATGCAAGAAAAACCCCGCTTCCATTCCAGTCTCTGGATACGAAAGTCAGTATATCGGAGGAAGCAGCCCAGGAAGGGGAATCGATGGTTCGGTAAAGGGCTGTAAGTCGGACAATCTCATCGGATCCATCCTGAAGCAGGTAAAGGTCAGGGAAACCGCTCATGTTAGACATGAAGAGTATCCCATCCGGAACGCTGATGGGATATCTGATTTCAGAAGAATCAGCCAGTACAGTAACAGATTCGCCTTCAAGGGTGTATTCAATTATTCTCGTCTCTCCACTGACTGATTCAGCAGCGCAAAGGATTCTGTCATCGATCCAGGAGAGATCTCGTTCCCCTGATATATCATCGTTTATCTGTGATAATTCCTGTTCCAGAATATCCCAGACGTAGATATTGAGCTGGCCACTGTCCATGCCTGCAAATCCGATATACCGACCACAGGAAGACCAGGCAGGATCGCGGATCAGATCCAGTTCAAAGGGAAGGTTATCCTTCTTTCCATCAGAACAGATGATAAGCTGATCTCCGGATACATACTGCGCCGCTACGACTATGGAATCAGCAGTTGGGGAAAAACTGCATATCCGATACATGGGTGATACTGAAACATCAGAGATCCCTCCGGATACAAACGGTCTTTCTTCTACCTCACCCGTTACGGCCGATCTGACTGTCACTGCCAAATGCGCGTGATGGTATTCGACACCGGCAATAAACCTTCCATCAGTTGATACTATGGAGTTGATCTGCATTATTCTTTCATCATCACTGTAAATGGCGTTTGCGATATCACTGGGACTCTCACAGCAGGCCAGCTCGGACCAGTATGTTTCCCGTGCCCATTCCAGGAATTTCTCACTGAATTGAGCACTGGACATGTCGAATACCGCATCAAAGATATCTCCAGATCTTCGCTGTCCATTGGAAGAACCATTCGATTCCACGTTTGAATCAAAATTTCCTCTACCTCGGATGTTGATACGCTGAACGAATTCTCTGTACTTCTCCTCACCATACCTTTCGTTCATGAAATGGTAGATTGCCTGCCCTTCGCGGTAAACAAGATAATCATTTCTTCTGGAAAGCTCATCAATGGAAACGATCTGATAAGATATGACCATATCTCTGAATTCGGCTTCGGAAGCCGCATCCCAGCCGAGGGATGTGTACTCGGCAAGACCCTCCATCATCCAGAGAGGTGTACCACCGGTAATGATGTTAAGCAGGGAACGCTTGTAAAGCATATCGAAGATAAAAGCATGGTTAAGTTCATGTGCTATTACATGGCGAAACTCCGACCAGTAACCTGTGAAGGGTATTACTACCCTGCCTTTGTAAAATTCAGTGAATCCTCCAACTGCCTGTGGTATTTCGTATGGATTGATATCGGTCTGTCTGAAATGGCCGGGGGAAATGTAAAGCACGATAGGTATCGGTTCCTCCGGCATGTAATTGAATTCCTCGGAAAGCTTGATCAACTCTCTTTCTGTATGTACAAGAAGGGTCTCCGCCGGTATTTCTCCACCCTGAGGGAAATAGATGGTAAAATGCCTGCCCTGTATCTCCCACCATTCGTGTTCGCCTACCTGGACTTTGTTGCGTCCATAGGAAGTTGCGAAACAGATCGTGAATAAAACAGGAAGGAAAAGAATCAATGCCTTTTTCATTTAACCTCCAGATAACACTGTTCAGGCAGTCGTAGTTCGACTATACTGCCAGGGTTCCCGTTCGAACAGGAGTACGATGCGAATATATACAATTGCCATAATCCCGTTGATGATTTCTCTTATTATTACTCTGACATCCTGTAATGAACCCGATTCCTACAGTGGTATTTCAGATAATATGAAGAGTGAACTCCGGGAATGGGCAGGAATCCTCGCGAGGCACTGGGTTCTGCCGCCAGCTGACAGCCTTCGTCCGGAAAAGCCGGAGGACACTGAATTACTCTCTCTTATACAATCATGCGAATCAAATCCGGAAGCATGGGCTTACCTTTACAGCTGCATAGCCGACACCATCGCAATTCTTGAACCTCCATCTCCAGCCTGCCAACCATAAAGGTAAATAAATTGATAATAATGCTCAAATGCAAGACCTGACCCTATCGTACGCGGGTTATTACTCTGGAAATGTCCTTGAAGACTATCAGGAGGAAGATCAGCAGGATGATTATCATGCCGGTCTGCTGGATTATCTGAACATTCTTCTTGGAAATGGGTTTTCCCCTGATACCCTCTATGACAAGGATGACAACATGTCCCCCGTCAAGGACCGGTATCGGAAGAAGATTGAAAATCATTATCGCCATGGATATGCTTGCGATAGTATACAGGTAACTGGGTAATCCCGATCTGGCCTGTTGCCCCAGGGTTTCGGCCACATAAATGGGACCTCCCGAACTCTCGGCCAGCTCCGCGGGTTTTTTGAACAGCCTGAACAGCGTTGTACATACGTATGCAGTACCCTCACCAGCGGATCTGACTCCCTCAACTATGGCTTTGAAAAACGGAAGCCTGACCCTCTCCGATGGCAGTTGAACGGTAACACCTGTCAGAATTTTGCCGTCGTACTCCCCGGGGGTTACATAAGCCGTATCAATAACACCGTTTCTGTAGAATTCAATTGCTAGTTCTTTAGTACCTGCTGCTACTAAAGATTGAAAATCAAACCATATGGCAACAGGTCTTCCATCGATGGCAATTATGCTGTCCCCGGCTCTTATCCCGGATTCGTAAGCCGGAAATCCTATCATGGCTTCGCCTATCACCACAGGTATCAGGGCATGAAAAGGAACAGTTTCCACAGGCAGGGAGTAACTCATCTCAAGTATTCCAGAAGCTGTCCCCACGGTCATTGTTCCAGGAGTAGCGGAATACATCGCGCCCAGCATCTCATAATAGTCCGCGACGGGATAACCGTTTACGGAAAGAACAGTATCTCCCACTCCCAGGCCGAGGGAGTTGTCAGCATTGCCCGCAACCGCGGGAGCAATATCTATATCCCAACCTACAATACCGAATATGGTTATAAGTATAAGCGTTGTGAGTACAAGGTTGGCGAAGGGACCGGCAAGAGCCACAAGAACTCGCCTGAACCATGAGACACCCGTAACCGGTTCGCCCGTGGTGCCAAGATTAACTCTGCAGTATCCTCCGAGGGGTATCAGTCCTATGCAGTACTCCGTCCTGCCAATTTTTCTTTTGAAAATATGTGGAGGAAACCCTATGGAAAAACGCGGGACTTCCAGGCCGAGAGCCTTGGACATGAGAAGATGTCCCATCTCGTGAAACAACACTATCAAACCAAGCCCGAAGATTATGGCCAGAATGCTCAGCATAGCCTTCTCACAATCCTTTCCGCATCAATCCGTGATTCCCTGTCGGCCTCCATAACGGTCTCATGATCACTGATCTCCAGAGCCTCATGCCCGGTAAGCACCTCTTCGATAACCACGGCGATATCTCCGAAGCTGATCTTACCGGCCAGAAATGCCGCAACAGCTACTTCATCTGCCGCGTTCGCTGCCGCAGGGAAGGTTTTTCCATCCTGTCCGGCCCGCATAACTATATCAAAGGCGGGATACCTGCGCCCGTCAAGCTCGCTGAACTCAAGTGTTCCCCAGTCAAGGGGACCGTCATCGGATATCAGTTCAAGTTCGCGGCCGGGATACTGCAGGGCGTACTGCACCGGCACCTTCATATCCGGCTTACCCAGAAGAGCTTTCCAGGAACCATCCTCAAGCCTTACGAAAGAATGAACTATGCTCTGAGGATGCACAACCACGTCAACCTGTATGCCGCCGAACAGCCATCGGGCTTCGATGACCTCGAAGGCCTTATTCACCATGGTCGCCGAGTCAACAGTTATCCTGGCCCCCATATCCCAGGTGGGGTGATTCAGAATATCATCGACACCCGCGGTCTGTAGTTTTTCAACAGGGATATCCCGTGCGGAACCTCCGCTTGCCGTCAGCACAATACTCCTTACGGGGCGAGGTTCCCGATGCAGGCATCTGAATATCGTACTGTGTTCGCTGTCAACGGGAATGATTCCGCCGGCTGAGATATGATCGCGAAGCAGTTCGCCGCCTACAACAAGGCTTTCCTTGTTGGCCAGGGCCAGTGTAATGCCCCTGTCCCTGCAGATAAGGCTGGCTCGCAGGCCGGCGCTTCCAACAATGGCGTTGAGAACCGTGTCGGCCCCGTCAATAACCTTCTGAAGAATTTCCGGCCCGGTTATTACGCCATCAGGACATTCTCCACGTGGTGAAGCTATGGCGGTTACCAATGGGGCGTACTGTTCCTTCTGCTTCAGAAGAAGATCAAGGTTCCTGTTGCAGAGTAATGAATGCAGTTCCAATTCGGGACATGCGTGAATAATTTCAAGAGCTTGGGTTCCTATGGACCCGGTACTTCCCAGGACTGCCACTTTCCTTATCATATCGGAGTTCCCGCAAAGAGGAACAGCAAAATCCATACAACCGGAACAACGGCCAGAATACTGTCGAATCTATCAAGAAAACCCCCATGCCCGGGAAGGAATGAGCCGGAATCCTTTACTCCAGCATCTCTCTTCATCGCAGACTCCATCAGGTCTCCAGCGACGGCGGCAATGCCTCCAGTCATCCCTATCATCAGCATAGTAACCAGAGGAAACGAAGCCCCGACAGTACCCGCCAGGACAGCTCCGCCGACTGCGCCTGCTATCCCGGCAATAAAACCCTCCCAGGATTTGGCCGGGCTGATGGAGGGCGCCATTTTATGCCGTCCGAAGGCGCTCCCCGCGAAGTAAGCCAGGGAATCCCCCAGCCAGCAGATCAGAAGAGGTACGAACATGACCCAGGGCGACTGGAAATCCAGCCTCAGCCTTGCCAGCAGGCCGAAACCCAGGGCAAGCGCAACGGATATCCCTGTGATTCCCGCAGTTTTCCTGCGTGCATGGTTAATCCCGTCGCCAAGTATCCATACCGCTCCGATGATTGCCCCGGGGAGCAGGATCACAACTATTGAGATAATCGGATCAAGAAGAGCGACAGCAACAGATGATCCGGCGATCATTGCAGCATATACCGCTTTCATTGGCATACCGGAGCCGGGTCTGAACAGAGTGACCGCTTCCATAGCACAGAGGGCTGCAATAAGTGCGAAAAATGTGGTTGTCAGAAAAGGTATGTCAAGAAACGCGACCGCCACGAACATCCCCATGCCGGGAACGGCTACCGCCACTCTGATCGCAAGGGAATTGAATGCTTTCATCGGTCGGGATCTAAATCGCCGAACCGTCTTTGTCTCGATCTGTAATCCTCGAAAGCCTCCTCAAGATGTACCCTTCTGAAATCAGGCCAGAGAACATCTGTGAAGTAGAGTTCGGAATAGGCAGATTCCCACAGCAGGAAATTCGACAGTCTCTGCTCGCCGCTCGTACGTATGATGATGTCAGGATCGGGCACGTCAGGGAGATACATGCAGGATGTAATGGTATCTTCAGTGATGTCGGAGGTTTGCATCCGTCCTGCATCGATATCCCGGGCGATCTTTCTAATTGCGTCAGTTATCTCCGCTCTGCCTCCGTAGCTCAGGGCAAGAATCAGGTTCAAACCTTCGTTGGAAGCGGTTCGTGTCATTGCTTTCCGCAGTTCGTTCAGTGGTCCACGGGGCAGATCTTCAAACCGACCGGTGGCTCTGATTCTGACCCGGTTTCTGTCAAGATTATCGATATTGCGCTTTATGAAGCTTTTTAAAAGGGTCATTATGAAAATGACCTCGGCTTTCGGCCTCTTCCAGTTTTCGGTTGAGAAGGCGTACAGGGTCAGGTATTTAACACCCTTTTCACCGCAGTATTCAACGGCATCATGAATGGCCTTCTCCGCTGCCTTATGCCCCTCTATCCGTTTCAGACCGCGAGACCTTGCCCAGCGACCGTTCCCATCCATGATTATCCCCACATGGGTAAGAAAAGCAGAGTCAGACTTCAAGTATTTCAGCTTCTTTTGATTCGAGATATTTGTCGATTTCGGCTATAGCTTCATTTGCCGCATCCTGGATATCGCTAAGGGTTTTGTACTCCTCATCCTCAGTGATATCACCTGCTTTGCTGGATTTGTGCAGTTCATCATTGCCGCTTCTTCTGATATTCCTTATCGAGGTTCTTCCGGATTCAGCAAGCTTTTTAACGTGCCGGCTGAGTTCCTTTCTGCGATCATCGGACAGCTTTGGAACGGGGATTCTTACCACAGGTCCGTCCGCGGAAGCTCTGAGGCCCAGGTCCGATTTCTGTACGGCGCGGACAATGGCATCTGATGTCGAGGGATCGAAAGGTTGTATTACGATAAGCCGGGGCTCCGGCGCCGATATTCCGGCCACCTGTTTTATGGGATGCAGCCCCCCCCAGCACTCGACCCGTATATTGTCCAGAAGAGCGGGACTTGCCTTGCCGGTCCTTATTACAGCCATCTCCCTTGCGGTGTTCTCAACCGCTTTTTTCATCGTGCTCTTTAGATCCTTCAGGATCTGATCATTCACAGTTCATTCCCCCTATCAGGCTTCCGATTGAAGGTTCTTTGAATACCCTGAGGATATTTTTCGGATCCCGTATATCAAAAACACTAATAGGAAGTCCTTCATCTCGACAGATAGCAATTGCGGCAGCATCCATCACCTTCAGATCAAGCTTGAGCCCCTCATCATATGTTAGTGTTTTAAATCGTTCAGCTTCAAGATTTTGCGCTGGGTCCGAATCGTATACACCATCAACCTTCGTACCCTTGAGCAACCGAGAACACCCTGTCTGCACAGCTCTGAGTGCAGCCGCGGTGTCCGTAGTAAGACACGGGTTGCCTGTTCCTCCTGCATATATGACTACGTATCCACGGTTGAGGTATTCCTCGGCTTTCTCCGGTGAAAAGGTTTCGAAGATACCTTCAACAGGTATGGATGAGAGGACAGCAGCTCTGCCGCCGCGCTTCCTTATCGCATCTCTGAACGCCAGACCGTTGATGAGCGTTGCCAGCATTCCCATCTGATCTCCGGTGATCCGATCAATTGATCTCAGATCCCTTCCCCTGATGAAATTGCCTCCGCCCGTGACTATTCCAACACTGCAGCCGGCGGCAGCAAGGTCCAGAACGGCTCCGGCAAGTTCCCCCGTGATATCAGGATCTATTCCGTGACCGGCTTCGCCTGCAAGAACCTCTCCGCTGAGTTTGAGAAGTACCCGCTCTTGAACGGCCCGGTCATCCTCTTTCATCAGTTACCTATCGAAAACCTTGCGAATCTGCTGATCACAATGTTCTCGCGAAGCTTTCCTATCAGATCGGTAAGAGCGTCCTTCACGGTTCCAACATCCGGGTCGTCCGACCATTCCTGGTCAAGCAGACATGTATCCGAATAGAATTTTTCCATCCGGCCGTTTATTATTTTCTCGATAATTTCAGCCGGCTTGCCCGAACCTTCAAGCTGCGCGAGGAGCACTTTCCTCTCAGCTTCCACATCTTCCTTCGGCAAATTTCCACGGGAAACGACAATTGGAGGGTAAGCTGCTATATGCATGGCGATTTTCTTTGCGAAATTCTGGAAATCCTCTGTCCTTGCGACGAAATCCGTTTCGCAGTTCACCTCAACAAGAATTCCAAGCTTTCCGGGGGGATGGATATACGATACTACAAGACCCTCATCCGCATCTCTTGAAGCTTTCTTGGAAGCTACTTTTATACCTTTCTCGCGGAGAATTGTAATGGCTTTCTCCATATCGCCATCACTTTCATCAAGTGCTTTTTTGCAGTCCAACATGCCTGCTCCGGTGGCTTTTCTGATCTGCTTCAGATCATCAAGATTGACAGCCATTATTCACCCGATTCCTTTGCCTTTTCGGAATTGTCCAGGTTTTCGGCAGGACTGTCCGAATAGGTATTCTCAGTAGTTTTCTTCTCGGCAGCCTTCTTCACGGACTTCCCTGAAACCGATTTCTTCTCGGTCTTCACGGAAGCTTTCGTTGTGGTTTTCTTTCTGGCGGGTTTCGCTGGCTTCGGGCTTTCTGTTTTCTCTTTGCCGGCATCATCGCTTTTTTCTTCCGATGCAGCTTCCTTCGGCTTTTCCGCCGCCGGTCCTTTAGTCATCTCTTCCAATGCTAAGGCATCCGCAGCTTCCGAAGTAGCTCCTTCTGCACCTAGAAGCGCGTAATCCGCCAGAGTTCCCACAATCATGGATATGGATTTAATGGCATCGTCGTTGCCGGGGATGGGATAATCGACTTCTGTCGGGTCGCAGTTCGTATCCACTATGCCTATGCAGGGAATTTTCAGATTTCTTGCTTCCCTGACAGCTATCTGTTCCTTCTTGATATCAACGACAATAATCGCTCCGGGAAGTTTTTTCATGTGGCGAATACCTGTAAGATCCTTCTCAAGCTTCTCCCTGTGCCTCTTCTTCCTGAGAATTTCCTTTTTAGTAAGGCTCGAGGGGTATCCATCCTTCTCTGCCTGTTCAAGCTCGATCAGTGTCTGTATACCCTTTGAGATCGTTCTGAAGTTCGTAAGCATTCCGCCCATCCAGCGCTCGGTAACGTAATACTGACCGCATCTGATAGCATGCTCTTTCAGGCACTCTCTTCCCTGCTTTTTCGTGGCCACAAAGAGAACGCTTTTCCCCGAGGCAACGGTTTTCGCAACAAGATTTGCAGCTTCTTCGAGCAACACTCGCGATTTCTTAAGATCAATGATATGTATACCGTTACGAGCCATGAAGATATAGCTCTTCATCTTCGGGTTCCATCGGCTCTTCTGGTGACCGAAATGTATTCCGGCCTCAAGCATTTCCTTCATGGAAGGTATTGTCATGGATTGTTCCTTTCGGTTATCCTCCAGCCGGCTTGATCGAACCCATTTCCATATTCAGATGGAAACACCGGGGTTTATCACCACCAGCCGTGTGTATTGAGCGCACAATGTACAGAGAGTGCGCAGTATTCTATCTCTTGGAGAACTGGAATCTCTTTCTTGCCTTGGGCTGCCCGTATTTCTTTCGCTCAACGATCCTCGGATCACGCCTGAGCATACCCTCAGCTTTCAGGGCAGGCCTGAAATCGGGGTTAACGTCGACCAGGGCTCTTGCTATTCCAAGTCTTATAGCTCCGGCCTGTCCTGTTATCCCTCCACCGCGAACGTTGACTGTAAGGTCAAAGTCCTTTGATACCCCGGCGATCTCCAGGGGTTTAAGGGCATGCTCCAGCTGCCACAAATCACAGAAGTATTCTTTAGGATCTCTATGATTTATCCGGATATGACCTTTTCCGGGTTTTAGATAACATCTTGCTGTAGCGCTTTTTCGTCTGCCAACACCTATATGCTGTTTCATCTCACCACCCTTGACCGCTAGACTTCCAGAACCCGGGGGTTCTGTGCCGCATGCGCATGTTCGTTTCCAGCGAATATTTTCAATTTCTTAATCTGTTTTCTGGCTATTCTGTTCTTGGGCAACATACCCCGAACAGCTTTTCTGAGAATCCTGTCAGGATGCTTTTCCAGCATTACCTTCATACTTGTAGTCTTTCTTCCACCCGGATACCCGGTATGACGTCCATACTCCTTCTGATCGAGCTTTTTGCCTGTGAAATTCATTTTCTCAACGTTTGTCACTACAACAAAATCACCGGTATCGATATGAGGTGTGTATACCGGCTTGTTTTTGCCCTGAAGGATCATGGCGATCCGGGAAGCCAGTCTCCCGGGAGAATATCCGGTGGCGTCAATCTGCCACCATTTCCTCTCTATCTCTCCGGTTTTGGCCGTATATGTCTTCACTATTCTGAACCTCCACTACGAATCATGCTATATTATTCCATTAATCCGTGAGATGGATATGTATGGAATACAACTATTTAACAAGACAGTTCTATTCAGACCCAAAGCTGCATTAACCCTTATATCTCCGCATTTGAGAACCCCCGCAACGCATCAGGGACTATCGGCTACGAGTATACCTGAAGGGAACCGCTAAACTGTTAGAATTTAAACAGAAAGTCAAGGTCAGAATCGATGCTGATCCTCCAGTATCCCGCTCACCTCTTCCAGCAGTTCACGTCTTCTTGCGAAATTGTAAGTCACCGCCGCTCTTGAACCGCCGTAAATATTGCCTCCATAAAAAGATAAGCCCAGCCAGCCAAGCAGCACCGAAGTCGTTGTATTATCCTCCTGCAGGGATTCATAGAAAAGCCAGGCCAGCGCTCCATTTAGACCGAAAGCAATTATCCCGTCGGTATAGTGGCCACAGATCATCTGTCCTGAACCGGGAAGCAGAGCGCTGGAAATCCCACACCATAAGGGGCTGCGATGGGGAAGGTATTGGCCTTCGGCAACCTTTGCTGCAAGGCTTGAAGAGATATCGGAAAAGGGACCTCCGGTTGAGGATATCATTCTGAGTTCTTCGGCGGAAGCTTGCCAGTTACCCATCCGGGCATTCATGAGACTCGCCATTATACCGGCTCTCGCCATTATTTCAGCATCCTCTGATGTGACCGCAGCGTCTGTATACAGCTCTCTTGCATAACCGAGATCCCCCGATTCTTCGAGTGCCGACCCGGCGCCCATCATCGCTCCGGCTTTAAGTTCAGTATCAGACAGATTCCTGTGAAGGAATGTATAGAGAGAGAAAGCATCTTCCCTTCGCCCGAGCTCCTGCCAGCATCTGGCCAGGCGAAGAGAGACCAGGGGGCAGGCCAGAGTATCTTCATCGTGGGCGTAGATGACCCTCAGGTATTCCTGTGAAGCCATACCGTATTCGCCCAGACCGTACAGGTAATCGGCAAAGCCTTCATCAGAATCATAACTCGGAAATACGGTCAGAAGGGCAGCAAGAATCGTCCCCAGCATATCACTTCCTCTCCAGGATTCACTGAATCTGCGAGTTTATCTCCTTCAGTAACCCTGTAATCCCCATATCTGAAAGCTGCAGAAGTACACCTCGTCCACCGCTCAATGGCCATCATGATGCCGAACACATATCCCCGTGATTCAATAGCCTCCTGACCGTAATGGGAACAGCTGGGGTAGTATACGCACCTTCTGCCAAGAAGATCCCTGAATATTCCTCTGTATTGAAAAAAGAGAATATCGGAAAGACTGTTATCTCGAATATTCGCATCCTGCCCCGCTACAGGCAGGAGGAGGATCAGCAGGCTTATTAAGAAGAATTTCAAGGGAATCCCTTCCTGCACATATCGGCCAGATTGTCCAGAGAACAGGCTTTTATACCTCCACTACTGAAAATCGACAGAATGTCATCGTTCCATTCACCCGGAATGACCCAGAGGCTGTAGCCCGATTTAAGCGCCGCAGCAGATCTTCCCACAAGAGACATGGCTCTTTTTTCCGGAGGGATTCTTCTGGAAAATGACTGGGGAGTAACTCCGATGCCGTCTCTGTAAAACGGGATCAGCATGGTAATTCCAGCCCATGGAGTCAGTCTTAGTGAACGGCTGAATCCGTGCTCTCGAAGAACATTCCACGTATAGCCGTAAATCTTCCTGGATTTCCGTGGAGACAGTTTTAAGTCCAGCCGGAAACAGGATTCCCCGTGGTCAGGAGGCTCGTTACGCAGAACTTCAGCCATGGAGCCCGGGATATATCCGGGAAGGGCTGTTCCTGTACCGGTTATTCTTCTGCCCAGTTCCGTCCAGAAGAAATGATACCACCTGTTCTTCAATCCGTCTGTTCCCCCGAATTCCGAAAAACCTCATCCATGACCCTGCTGATCAGGTCATATTGAAAACCTCTCCTTTGCAGATACCCCATTGCTCTGCGCAGCCCCGTTTGCCGCTCAAGGTAACCGTACTTGTTCTTCACAGTCTTTACAAGGGTTTGTTGCAGGTCACCCTCATCACGTCGAGAAAGAAGTTCATCCGTAATGCTGTCGGTAATTCCCCGCTTCTTCAGCTCCATTCTGATCCTGAAATTTCCCATAGGTGAATTTCGGGAATGACTGCGGATGTAGGCAGAAGCATACCGCCTGTCATCAACCAGGCCGCAACGGCAAGCCCACAGGAGCATATCGTCGACTACCCTTTCAAGATATTTCCTGCCGAGCAGATAGGACCTGAGCTGATGCGATGTGCGCTCAGACAGGGAAAGGTATCTCTCCGTATCACTGCGAGCTGCAGATTGCTGTTCCGCAAAAGCTGCTTCTTCGATCTCAGCTGTATCCACGATCGAGCCCGTATGCAGTTCCATGGAGATGATACTCTTCACAGGAAGCAGCCAGCAGCCTTTCGAGGTGGTTACAAGCCGCCACCCGACTCTGACGCTGCCAATTTCCTCAATTGGAAGTTCAGCTATTCCTTCTCCTCCTGTTTCTCTTCAGAGGCACTGCCCGATCCGGGTATCTCAAGTATCTTCCTGATTTCAGCTTCAAGCGCATCAGCGGTTTTCGGGTTATCTACAAGGAACTGCCTGCTCTTCTCCCGGCCCTGGCCCAGCTGGGTATCACCCATGGAATACCATGTGCCCCTGCGTGCAACCAGCTCGTTATCCAGCCCGAGATCGATAAGCTCACCCTCCCGGGAAATGCCGTAGCCGTGAAGTATATCGCATTCGATGTTTCTGAAAGGAGGGGCGAGCTTGTTCTTCACTACTTTAATCTTTGTCCGGCTGCCGATTATTTGATCCCCCTCTTTAATTGAAGCAATTCGCCGTACATCCAGCCGTACACTGCTGTAAAACTTCAGGGCTCTTCCACCGGTCGTGGTTTCAGGATTTCCGAACATAACCCCTATCTTCATGCGGATCTGGTTAATAAACACTACGGCACATTTGGACTGCGAAACAATACCAGTGAGCTTCCTGAGAGCCTGGGACATCAGACGTGCCTGAAGGCCCATATGGCTGTCACCCATTTCGCCCTCTATTTCGGCTCTGGGAACCAGGGCTGCTACCGAGTCTATCACGATAACATCGATCGCATTGCTCCTGACAAGCATTTCCGTTATCTCAAGGGCCTGTTCACCGTTGGATGGCTGGGATACCAGGAGAGCGTCAATATTCACTCCCAGTTTCTCCGAATAGACGGGATCAAGCGCATGTTCCGCGTCAATAAAGGCAACTTCGCCGCCCAATTTCTGGGCACTGGCAATTATATGAAGCGCCAGCGTTGTCTTGCCAGACGCCTCTGCCCCATATATCTCGATAACTCTTCCCCTTGGAATGCCTCCGATACCCAGCGCAGCGTCAAGAGCTATTGAGCCGGTGGGTATGATGTCAACCTTCATATGAGGGTTTTCTCCAAGCCTCATGATGGCTCCCTGACCGAACTGCTTCTGAATCTGATGGAAAGCAGCCTTCAGCGCCTTATCCTTTTCACCAGAACCGTTCTTTTTTCCAGCCATTGAATCAACCTTTCAGCTTAATGTAAATCGTATCTTTCAATGAACGTATACTCGGGACCATCGGAGGTCAACCTGCTGTTAATTACAATCGCTTCCTCAAATACTCCCCTTATTTCTCCCGGTGGATCCAGCTTCGGCAGCGGGCTCGAATTCCTTCGCCTTGCAATTGTCAGATGCGGAACGAACCTTTGTCCGCCCTTTCTTCCCTTTTCATCGGGGATCCAGCCAAGCTCAAAGGCTACTTTGGAAACCTCTTCCGGAAAACTCCCTCCAAGCCAGAATACCGAGGGTGATTTCTTGTTTCCGAACGAGCCGATGCTGTCAAGGGAGAATTCAAGGGGGCCCGGATGCCACGATGACAGAACACTACATATCCTCCTCACTCCGGATTCAGGGATATCGCCGAAAAAACGGAGTGTAAGATGGATACGGTCTCCCTGTACCCATTTAAGGGAAGGATATCGTGCTGTCAGCGGTTTTTGCCAGTCGGTAATTTCTTTTCTTACCTGCTGCGGCAACTCCAGAGCGGCAAATATCCTCAATTCACCTCTTTCTCCAGCAGACAGTATAACTTCGCAAGAAGATAGTCAGCCGCCTTCCTTCTGACCACATCCCTGTCTCCCGTGAACATTTTCATTTCAGCGGACACTGACCGGCTGCTGCAAACAGCCATACATACTGTGCCCACAGGTTTCTCCGATGAACCGCCGCCGGGACCTGCTATTCCGGTAACTGAAATCGAAAAATCACTTCCGGTGAGCTTTCTTATACCTGCGGCCATGGCCACAGCAGTATCTCTGCTGACAGCACCTTCCGATTCAATCAAAGAGGCGGGAACATTAAGAACGCCTGTCTTCAAAACGTTCGAATAGGCAGTTACTCCACCCATGAACCATTCTGAAGATCCGGGAATAGAAGTCAGAAGCATTGCCACCATCCCACCGGTACAGGATTCCGCTGATGAAAGTGTTGTCCCCGCTTTCAGCATAATGCTTCCTATGCGCTTTACAAGTTCCATTTCAGAGAGCCCCATGGATCACACTTCCAAGCAGAATAACAAGTACCGCCATAATACCGGCCGCGACATCATCAAGGAGAATCCCAGCCGCTGATTTCATCCTGTCGAGAAGAGAAACAGGCCATGGTTTAAGAATATCAAAAACTCTGAAGAGCACGAAGGCTGCGACAATACCGACAATTCCCCAGTCGGATGGAACAGCCATACATGATATCCAGCACCCCACGAACTCATCGATCACTACCTTTGAAGGATCCTCACCCCACTTTTTTCTTCCCGCTCGGCAGCCCCAGTAACCAAGAACAAGGAAACATGCGCAAAGTACCCAGGTGATTACCGCAGTCTGTCGAAGTACCAGGAACAGCCCCGCTGACACCAGACTGCCGGCGGTTCCAGGGGCAACCGGGATGAAGCCTGTGCCAAAAACCGTAGCAACAGCCGTACCGGCGGACAACTCAAAATTCTTCACAGAACCAACCTTCTAAGTACCGATCTGTTACGCCAGAAATAGTCCGCACCTGAAATGATGGAAAGGAGTACCGCCACAACCAGCAGAATGTCAGCCGAAGACAGCAGAAGATTCCTTGCCGCGGAAAGGTCCATTCCACCGCTCTGGAGAAAACCAGCCCTTTCGGTGGTGCCGAGTACGGAGAACAACAGATAGCAAAACATTGAAAGCATCTGTGATGATGTTTTGTACTTCCCCATGCGGGATGGGAGAATAAGCACCCCTGCATAGGCAGTGATGGATCTGAGACCTGTCACCATAAGTTCCCTTCCTATAATAAGATATAATGCCCATCCCGGGACAAGATCTATCTGGTTCAGGCCAATCAGCGCCAGGGCTACCAGTAATTTATCAGCTAACGGATCAAGAAATTTGCCAAGGTTAGTGATCCATCCGTACTTTCTTGCAAGATATCCATCGTAAAGGTCGGTAAGCGAAGCTACGGAAAATACAACAAGAGCAGCTATCCTTGATTCCTGCCTGTTGTCGATCAGAAGGACCATGAAAAGCGGACTTAACAGTATTCTGATTATAGTTATGCGATTAGGCCAGTTTAACCACACGTTCTCAGACTTTCTGTCGTCCCTGAAAGGCCTGACCCAGGGTCAGGGAATCGGCAAATTCAACGGAGGCGCCGGGAGGAAGCCCCCTGGCGAGTCTTGTAACCATCACGCGGCTTGTTTCCATAATTCTGGCAATGTATGAAGATGTAGCCTCTCCGTCAGCGGTTGAATCAAGGGCAAGGATAACCTCATCAACCTCGAACCTGTCGATCATTTTTCGGAATCTGTCGATTCCCAGTTCACCGGGGCCTATACCGTCAAGTGGCGCAAGGAACCCATGAAGCACAAAGTATTTACCCCTGAAAAGTCCCGCATCCTCAATCGCTCTCATGTCAGCGGGATTATGAACCACACATATTGAATCAATGCGGGAACTGTTTGAACAGATATCACAAATGTCTTTCTCGGTGATATTCCTGCATATTGAGCATTCACCGACTTTCTGCCAGACCATTCCGAGCGCTTCGGAAAGGTTCCTGGCAAGCTCCCTGTTATCAACAATACTGAATGCCAGTCTCATTGCGGTTTTTCTTCCGATGCCAGGAAGCCTCTGAAACTGTTCGGCGAGCCTGTCAAAGAGGGCAGAACTCACATCAATCCTCCCATGCCTGGTATTCCAAGAACCTGCATTCTGTCTTCGGAAAGTTTCCGGCTTGCCTTCACCGCGTTCTTCACTGCCACAAGGATCATATCTTCCAGCATCTCAACATCATCCGGGTCGACAACTTCTGGAGATATGAACAGTTCAACCAGATCTCCCTGCCCTGTAACTACAGCTCTGACCAGTCCGTCCGCAGCTTTTCCCTCTGCTCTCGCATCAGCAAGTTCTTCCTGTGCCTTCATTACCCCGGCCTGCATTTGCTGTGCCTGTGCCATCATTTTCTTCAACTGTTTCTGATTCATTGATCCTCCCAGGTGACACTATCATCGGTGATCAGACGGCATCAAAGAGTCCCAGAATTGTCCGGGATGTCTCCTTCTCCTTCTCTTCATCGTCTTCATTAGCTACAGAATCGTCTTCTTCATCTTCTGCTGATATCGCGGTGTCTTCGATTGGTTCGCTATTCTCAGCAATTTCTACCGAAGGCTGCTCTTTCCCCTCCTGGCTGCTGTCAGCGGCTATCTCTTTCTCAGGTGAGGCTTCGCGCGTAGTAGTAGTAGTCTGGCTGTTTCTTTCAACAACTTTGTCTGCCACCGGGGGCAGATCTTTTATTGAAAATGCTCTGGACAGCTTCGATGCTGTCATTACGGCTGTCTCCAGTGTTACTCGTGGGAGGCTGCTTCGTTTAACCTCAACGGCGGCGCTGCTGAGTATTCTCAGGATATTGAGTACCGCTATATCAGGGAGGTCTTCCGACAGTTTCAGAAGCAGTCTGCTTTCAGATTCCGGAACATCGCTGAGGCTGTTCGAGGCGCCGGCTGTAACCAGCAGGAGATTCCGAAGGAATACGATCAGGGCATCCAGAAGTTCATCCACACTGTATCCCTCTGCAAGGGCTCCGGACACATGATCTATAGCCCGAGCAGTATTCCCTGCCAGTATACCCGATGTGATATCAGCAAGCAGGTCTGTTTTCACCATACCAAATAATGTCGCAACTTCTTCACCCCTGATATCATTGCCGGAAAAACTGACAAGCTGATCCATCAGTGAAAGAGCATCCCGCATACTTCCTCCGCTGGCCCTGCAAACCAGACTAAGGGCAGTACTGTCCAGAGTAATACCCTCACTTGCGGCTTCCTTTTTCAGATACTCCGACATATCGGATACGGGAATGCGCCTGAAATCGAACCGCTGACATCTGCTGAGGATCGTGTCCGGGATCTTTCTGGGCTGGGTTGTCGCGAAAATAAAAACAACCGATTCCGGTGGTTCCTCCAGAATTTTCAGGAGAGCATTGAATGCCTCTTTCGTAAGCATGTGGACTTCATCTATAATGTATATTTTATACTTTCCCGAGGCGGTAGCATAACGCGCCTTTTCCCTGAGATCCCTTATCTGGTCTATACCCCTGTTGCTTGCGCCGTCTATTTCCCTGACATCCATATGATTACCCGCTGTGATGCTTCTGCAGGAATCGCACTTTTGGCAGGGCGTTGAGGTGGGACCATTTTCACAGTTGAGAGCCTTTGCTAAAATTCTGGCAGTAGTAGTCTTTCCGACACCACGCGGACCTGTCAGGAGATAGGCATGACCTATTCTTTCCGTATCGATTGCGTTCTTCAATGTAATTGTGACGTGATCCTGTGACAGAACTTCCTCAAATGACTGAGGACGCCATTTACGCGCAAACACCAGATAACTCAAAAATACCTCCGTTCCTTAGGATGCTGTCCGAGAATGCAGTATCGGCATAAGGAACCACATATTATCAGAGACATATCAGTATTCTCTTCAAAACTGTAATCATTCCATCTCAGCTATGCGGCTCTTCTGCTCAATGTCCATTGCCGGGCAACCTCCTGGTAAATGCCGGCCGTACATATCTGCTGGACAAGCCTCACGAGATGCAATCTGCAGCCAGCTCAGATCAGGTTGGCCTGCATCGCCCGCCAGACATCGCTTACCGCTGCTACCTTCCGGTTCTGACGGGGTTCACGGGCTGACGCCGCACAGGTCCTGGTCATCAACACCACTTACATAAATGCAAACTCGCTACGCATTGCCGCACAGATGTTTCAGCCCCGCTGTAGCGGATTGCGGGTACAGGGCACCGCTAGCTCCCCGCCTAGCACAGCCGGCAGTATGAATATACAAACGCATGGTAAATTAGAGAAGAGGGTTTAGCCCGCAAATTTCAGTTCAGCGGCATCACGACCTCACCGTTGGATGTTGAATCAGCCCTGATAAGAGAATCCTTCCCCTCACTGCTGAGGCACAGAGCAAGAACAGCCGCAGCGGCGGCAACAAGTAGAAAGGCAAGTGGGTATGCCATGTATTTTCCTGGTAGATTCATCCTTCCAGAATCGGCGCACAATCTGACTGCTGCAGCAGACCCGCCCTTTTTTCTGAACCTTATCCGTGTCTCACTGATCATCTCGGACAGGCAGAAGGATAAGGGCTTTCCAGAGAGTAAAGAGTGCTTCTTAGCCGCTACGGATCCCATAAGCTCTCTCAGACCACTGGTTAGTAGAATGATCGACTGGCCTGGTTTAAGTATTAAGTGCCTTATTCCTTTGCTTTCGATATCTACAACATTTTCCGAGTCACCCCCGCCGAAATCAGCTACTGAAAGAAAGACCTGACAGGTTCCCCTGCTATACACCCATACTTCATCTCCCAGAACGACTGCGGCTGCCATGGATAATGAATCACATTCCCCCTCCGGGGCGAATGTATTGATTTCGTCAACAGCTTCCATGAATACACTCTCCACACCGTAAGCAACACCTTCCGCGAAAGCATCCCTTACGACAGCAACCGCCTTCTCCGCACAACAAGAATTCGGCGAACCGTTTTCAGCAACAGCAGCAGCTCCCGCTATAGCTGATGAACCATGAAAACCGTCGGCAAGCGATTCCATTCTTGATATCAGACGGCCGGGCTGGGTCATCCAGGATATTTCTATCCGGTTTCCGGTCTGCAAGTTTACCTGCTTTCTGGAAGATATAAAGCAGCAATAGATGGAATTCGCAGAACAGAGTTCATCTTCATGGCATTATTCAGGTTGAAATATCTGGTGGAGATGAGCGGGATCGAACCGCCGACCTCTGCCTTGCGAAGGCAGCGCTCTTCCAACTGAGCTACATCCCCACTTTAGATACTGCTCCAGATTGTCTGGCGTCAGCCAGACCTGAACTGCTCAATGCAGATTGCCGGATATACTCCTGGGATTCATTCGATGAGGTATACCTTTCCAAAGCCGGTTATCTCAGTATAACCCTCGGGAGCTTCAGTATGGGAAAGCAGTATTTCAGGGTCGGTTGCCATAATGGATGACGTCCTGAGGTAGAAAACGCGATTGTTGCCCCCAAGGAGAATGACTCGCAGGGGATGATCGGTTTTGAAAATCACCTTTTCACGGATTTTCTCTTTTATTACGTAAAGAGAATCGTTTTTCGGAATATCCAGCAGCTCAGCGGTAATAGTTCCCGTATGGAAAACAACTGCATCTTTACGGATAATCATATTCTCTTTCAGATCAACTATCAGAGGCTCTTGAGAACCGCAGTTAAGAAGGAATGTTCCCTCGCCGAAAAGTTCAAGTACCTCATCGTCGGAAACCCCCGTCTTTATTGATTTTTCATAGATGGTAAGCATGCAATGTTTTACACGCGCAGTTCCCGATTTCATATGAACGGTCAGAAGTCTCGATTCTGCTGACCAGGGATCAAAGGATAAATCCGCCTCCTGTTTCAATACGACTGCAATCTTTTCCTTTTCCGCAGGAGCTTCAGCTTCTTCTTCAGGCCCATCGGTTTCCGGTACGGTTTCCTCTTCCTCGGGCTCTTCAACCTCCGGTACGGTTTCCTCTTCCCCGGGCTCTTCAACCTCCGGTTCAGCTTCCTCTTCCTCGGGCTCATCGGCTTCGGGTGCGTTGAAAATGGCCTCCAGCGTATCGCCTGAATTGAAAGAGAGAGACTCCACCTCATCTTTTTCTTCAGACTCCGGAATGAAGGGAGAGACATCTTCCTCCTCCTCGGATTCCTCGATCTCCGGTTCAGCCTCTTTCTCCGGCTTCTCGGTCTCCGGTTCAGCCTCCGTCACTTCTTCCTCCGCCACGGATGGTGTGCCGAATATCTCATCCAGACTTCTTACAGCATTCTTCTTCGCTTCAGCATCGCCAGTTGATTCAGGCTCTTTCTGAAATTCTGAAAAGCCTTCTTCGTCGGAATCTTCCGAATTCGCAAATGCTGACTGCAGAGTCTGGGAGGTGGATACTCCGATATTCTCCAGCAGTTCTGAAATATCATCCTCTTCTTCCTCTGGAGAATCATCTGATAACCCGATATTCTTCAAGAGTCTTTCCACACTGTTTTCTTCATCATCTTCAGAATCAGCGAATAATCCATCTGATGGAAGATCAGGGAATATCTGTAATCCTTCTTTGAGTTCTCCCGCTCCATCATCAGTGCCTGTTTCTCCGGATTCGTCGCCCCGGCGAGCATTGAAAATATCTGCAAGGTTGACCCCGGACTCATTGGCTCTGATTTCAATTCTTTTAATGGCAACATTGGCGCCGTGATGGTCAGGTTCATCATCAAGTACTACACTGTAATTGTCCGTGGCCAGCTGGTACTCTCCAAGCTCTTCAAGAACCTGAGCGAGTTTAAAATTATTATCGATGTTTCCCTCATCGAGTGTTATAAGTATCTCTAGCTGTGACCTTGCTTCAGACCACAATTCCATGCTCATGCAGGTATCCGCGAGAAGGCTTCTGGCTCTGGGTCTGGTCGCAATCAGTGAGATTGCCTTCTGCAGCAATTCCCTGGCCTGCTCCGGAGATTCCTTTACCAGATATCCTTCGGCATCGATACACAGAGTATTGTAAGTTTCGCCAGTAAATGTATCAGACATATTCCCTCCCTAGGAGCCTGTCCGAGAATGAAACATTGGCATAAAACCCACACAGCTGGCTATAATGCCCGCATATTATCGTTAAATACATCCAGTATTCTCCTCAAATCTCCGAGCATTCTATCTCAGCTGTGAGAATCTTCTGCTCTATGTACATTGTCGGACAACCTCCAGGTGTATGAGGTAATACTGAAAATACAACATATCGATTCTCAGATCGATAGCCATACCGTCTCAGCACCATCTTTCTTCCCAATATGGGAGTATTACCACCCATATCGGGAATATTCAGTTCAGCCATACAGCTTCAGCCCAGAAGACATCCCGCAAGCAGGAAAGCGCCAAAACATATCATAAGAGCGCCGTCAACCAGGTGCAGAGCCAGATCCAGAATCCGTTCACGTTTCCGATCTTCGAAGAAACGGGATATCCCGCGCCGGAAGAAGATGCTCAGCAATCCGAGCCCGGACAGAAACAGCCCCATCCCGGCGGACATGGCAAGCACGGCAAGGATGCCAAGAAGCATGGCATCGGAGGTTATTGCAAAGATCATTATCGCGGATGCTCCCGGGCAGGGAATAAGACCGGACAGGATGAGTCCACCTAGACCTTTAGCGTCAGCACGGCGCTGTTCACGCTTGCGGTAACCCCGCACTCCCTGGTAGAGCATCCATGCTCCCAGGACAACAATAATGCCGTAAGTAATCGGGAAAAGAAAAAGCTCCGCCTGATTAACCGATACCAGCAGGGACCGGGAGGCAAACCAGTAGAACCCGCCTACCAGAACAATAGCGCTCCCCGCATGTGCCAGCGATAGAAGAAAACCCGCCATTATACCCATAATCGGTTTAGCTTCTTCACCCATGAAGTAACCGATCACAAGCATTTTACGGTGCCCTGGACCTATGACATGAAGAAAACCGAAAACAAAGGATGCCCCCAGAAGAACAAAAAGGCTCCGGAAGTCCCCCCTCTCGGCGACACTCCGCATGGTCTCGGAGATCGAACGCTGAAGCGACCGCTGCAGGTCGATGCTGTACCTGAGCAGAGGTCCGACAATCCTGTTCGAGAGTATCGCCGACTGTTCAGTTACCCGGCTCTGCTGCTGATTATCAGAAGTTCCGGAAAGGAAGGGATTACCCTGACTCAACCCTGAAGAAGGCGCGAACAACAGAAGAGATACAACGATAATGAAAACCTGAAATCGCATTAATCCTGGATTTTCGCCATGGTGACCACCACCTGCTGTGGGTACGCCAGGCCGGTGTAACTCCTGCCATCCCTGGAAACCGATACGGAACCTCCGTAAAGAATTTCAATATTCTGATTCTCCACGATCTGAAAAGACGCGTTCCCGCTGCCGTGGCCAATAAGTGTAATCGGAGAGTCTTCGCAATAGAGGATGTCGCAGTAGTAGGTATGATCGTAAATGGCAATCGAGAAGATTCCATCACACACAAAGATATCAATAGGCACAAAGAACCGGTAGACCATTGTCTGATCTTCCATAAAAACGGTAAAATCCTCCACCGCGGAAGGGGACAGTGTTGTATTACCCGTGTTGATATACGTGAAGTAGTCAAAGTCGGCAAGGTTCGAAAAGGCGTTCTCATATACCAAATCAACTTCACTCTCGCTGAAGCTGCCGTTCCCGTTCTCATCCCAGTCGTTCACAACAGACGCGGTGAACATCGGGTCGAAATACCAGGTTATCTCCAGGCCATCAAGGCGATCACCATCGAGACATATCTCAAGCCGGGTATCGATGAACATATGCGGGTGAGCGTAAGCGGAAACAAACACACCCAGCAGACAGATGATATACGAGCGCTTGAGGAATTTCAAAGGCTGGCTCCTTACCCTCAGTAAAATAACGAAAACCCGGTGCGGTGTCATCGGTTAAGGTCCGTCATTCACACAATCTCCGGGGGTAAACACTTGAAATCGTCTGAAAACTGCACGGGCATCAGAATACTCAGCCAGAAGGAATATTCTCTGCCGTATTAATCCGTTAACAGCATCTGCCCCAGTGAGTGCAGATTCTCTACCCGGATGCCCTGTCTGTACGTATATGGATGATCAACCGGAGATACGATCACAGCCATCTCCGGTTTAAGGGTTTCAAGAAGTGTCCAGAAACCCCTCGCGGGTTTCGGCGCCTTGGATGCTTTAAATTCAAATACTCTTATTCGGTTTCTCTTCTCCATTATCAGATCTATTTCGGCTCCATTTGACGTTTGAAGAAAGAAAGGTCTCCAGCGGGGCATCATGGCAACAATCTGCTCAATTACCACTCCTTCCCATGAGAAACCCACAACAGGATGAGCAAGAAGTTCACTGAATGTTTCAATACGCTGCAATGCATGAAGTATCCCGCTGTCACGAAGGTATACTTTGGGGGATTTTATCAACCGCTTTTTCAGGTTTGCTTCAAAGGGAAGGAGTACACGAAGCATGTAAGTGCTCTCCAGAACACTCATGTACTTCTTGAGTGTCGGCACCGATATGTCAGCGGCATCCGCCAGTTTACTGTAATTGATGATCTGACCATGAATATGTGATAGAAGCAACCATAGCCGCTCCATCACTTTCGATGGGATTATCAGCCCCAATGCCGGAATATCTCTTTCAAGAAATGTTCTGATGAAATCCTGCCGCCAGTCGAAACTGTCTTCATTATCGGCAGCGAGCAGACTATCGGGAAAACCCCCTCTCAGCCAGAATGTGTTTGATTTTGAAATAGACTCAACTTCGGGAAAGAGAAAAGGCGTCAGGTCAAGCAGAGCTATTCTCCCTGCCAGAGATTCGCTTGACTGATGGATAAGATCCCGCGAAGCGGAACCAAGAATCAGAAATCTTCCGGGACGTCTGTTTCTGTCTACCTCTGAACGGAGAACTGAGAAAAATTCCGGAATGTACTGTATTTCGTCGAGACAGATAAGATCATCCTGATGTTCTTCGAAAAACAGTTCAGGTTCCGCAAGCATATTTCTGTGAGATCGATTCTGAAGATCGAGGTATACTGCCGAATCACCTGATTTCCGCAGGAATTCCCGCGCAAGGGTTGATTTTCCGCACTGACGCGGCCCTAGAATAGCAGTAACAGGTGATCGAGCCAAGGTTTTACCAAGTGCTTTTTCCGCAATTCTCATTACATAAGCATGCATATTACTAACCACCTTTAGAGATTTACATGGTATATAGAATGAAACAGAAAAAGTCAACACTGTTCCAGCGCTGCCGAAAACACTTATTCTTAGACTTGTTTAATAATTTCCATCCTGGAATGAAGGCGAATTCACCCTGAAGGTCAATCACTGCAGTAGCGAATTTGTGACGGAATACTCAGCCCGAAGGAATTTCCGGACATGCCTGTCACCAGCGCTATCATTATCATGTTTGATCTTCAGGCTGCAGCGTTCACCGCTGATGATGACAGAGGGCTAGTAACCCTGTCAAACATTAACTGTCGCATCCTGCTGGTTCTTCAGAGCCCCTGCGGCGTTACGGATTCAGTTACATAGCGTTGCTATGCGCCCTCATCCGCGCCTTGCAGGAACTCAGAATAACGGCGCATTATATCGACACTTAATACCTGACAGAGTACTAG
>WTBT01000080.1 GCA_013138965.1 Candidatus Aegiribacteria sp. | reverse complement strand
TGTATACACAAAGGTAATCAAAGTCACCTTTTATACTCTGCTTAATGGGGCGAAGTAGGTGAGTCCCAATTTCATGAATTATGCTCTCAAATAATAGTGGTGTTTCAAAATATACCCAGTTCTTATCATAGCCAAGAGAATTGAATCTGGGAGCATTACGCATCCCAGAGCTTAGTACAAATTCATATTGATTGCACTGAAATTCTAGCCCAGTGGCCCACTCCCACTTTTCAATCAAATCGAAACTGGAAAGCCTACCGTTAATAGCCTCAGTTACTTGTAGGATTAGATTCCGCTCCTGAGGCCATACGTTCTGCTGGAATTGATTCCAGTTTCGAAGCAAAACATTCATGAACTCAGTGATTGTAGATTTGTAATGCTGGAGCATTTCGATGGCTTGTGGGTAATCAAGTTTACCCCAGTTACGTTGGTAACTATTCAGCTCTGGGAAAGCATTAATCAGGTGTGATGCGTCAGCGTTCTCTCCAAGCAGTAACAGAGATTCATAATACTTTTTGATCCCAATCTTATCTGAAGGATTAACATATCCTGAAATCAAGAGGCAATAACCGAATAGTGGACCCGCCAGACCATTACCCCATTGAAAAAGTTCTCTGTTGTGATTTAGCCAGGCAATATCCGAGTCCGCAATGTATTTAGAATATTTTTTAGAGTACTCATCATCATGACATATTTCGGATAAGCCAAGAATGTGGCCAAGATAGCTCGGGAAAATATTACTCGAGCAAAATACTTTCTTCATTTTTCTCCTTGAATCAACAGAGCAATTCTATGTAGAACGGCCGGCGAATTCAATGCGTCTTGGCTCTGCAATCTCATTTCACTTCTGCTTTGCACTGTTTGAGAAGTCTCTCTGCTTCCTTTTCACCAAATTGGTCAACCATTTGCTTCCAGATGGGGGAGTTCTTGATTCTTTTCTGAAACTCCTCGGTTATCTGTTCTGCTGCACCGGGCGGCGGCTCACCGGGCACAAGGAAAGAGGTGTGGATACCGCTAGCGTCTTCCAAAAACGGATCAGGTAGTCTTTCTCGTTTCGCTCGCCGCTCACGCTTTTTTCTGGATTTTTTTCTCATTTCTTTCCTCTTGCAGAACGCTTGGGCTTAGCTGATTGCAAAGTCTATTGATCACAGCTTGACGCAATTCTGCTACAGCCCTTTGATACTCATTGAGGCCTCCCCCTCGACATGCCATCGTGGTATGCTGGGGGTGCCAACCTTAACCCAAAGGAGGAGACCCAATGAGATTCTATACTACTACACACCAATATTACTGCGGCATCGACCTTCACGCCAGGGTGATGTATCTCTGCATCATCAGTTCTGATGGTGAAATCGTTCTTCATCGGAACATGAAAGCTGATCCGGAATCCCTTCTCAAAGCTATCGAACCTTACAGACCGGACATCGTAGTTGGAGTAGAATGCATCTTCACCTGGTACTGGATCGCGGATATATGTGCTGAGGAGGGGATACCATTTACTCTCGGCCATGCCCTGTATATGAAAGCCATTCATGGTGGAAAGGCCAAGAATGACCGGATAGATTCGGGAAAGATAACTGCCATGCTCAAAGGTGGAATGTTCCCCATGGCTTATGTCTATCCCGCGAAGATGAGGGCAACAAGAGATCTACTACGTCGCAGGAATTACCTGGTTCGGAAGAGAGCTGATCTTATTACCCATGTTCAGAACACGAACAGCCAGTACAACCAGCCTTTATTTGGCGCTTCCAATATCACACACAAATGTCGCCGTGTTAGATGGGTTTTCCGAGTTTTGATTTTACCACTGCTCTTTTTGAGCTCAATATTTCCATTATTGATTTATTTGATTCTCCAGAATAGTACTTTCTTGCACAGTCAATTGCTTTTTCTATTTCACTATTTTCCATAAATTCATATGCATCGTCATAGATACTCATATCATATTTCTTAAACTCAAATTCATCTAATTCAATTTCAAAAATACTCATATTTTCATCAGGATCATCTCCTGAATCCACATAATCTATTTTATATAGTCTTTTACACAATTCTATATTGTCATAATAGAAATTAGTATTAATTCTACTTTCAGCATTTCTAAATTCATTTCTTCTAATAAACTCAAATATTCCCTCCGTAGCCCATTTTGCACAATTTGACCACTCTCGTAATTTCGACTTTCTCATTACTGCTCTTATATACATTGATGTGTTGTGTAATTGCTTAAAACTATCTAAACTTGTTTCTAATGATGATATAAATGGTAATATCAATGAATCATTTTTTTTAAAGTTGCAAATTAGTTCTGTTCCAACTTCTAAATTTTCACCAATATGATATACAATCATTTGTTTTTCCTTTTTCGCCGAAGGAGTTCATCTAACGCCTTGCTCACCGGAAAATTAGAAGCGTAGCGAGTAATTTTTCCGTGTGCAGCAACTTGTTATGCTTCAATGTTGCTACCATAATATTTATGTTTTTTATCTTGCGCCGATCTTTCACCGATGACATTAAATGTTTCCGGATCGGCTTCTTCAATTAAGTGATTCCCGTAGTAAACGTGATTGCAATCGATTGAATAATTGTTTTTCAGAAGTTGCCATGTTTTTGGGTCAGCCCCTTTTAACTTTAAGTACATATAATAAACATTCTTTTTGTCACCTGAATAAACGCCATTTATGATCTTCCAACTGTCAATCTTCACACTTGGCAGTTTTTTAAAGCCAAAATAGACGGATTTTTTATCACAAGAAAACCCTCCTTCAATTTTTTCCATGTTGGAAAGTTAGCGCCTTTTATTTCAGCACCATCATAATAAACTGACGAACCATCACCTACAAACCAGCAATCATTTTCTATCATCAATTGAAGCTTTAGTGGAGCTTGGCAATTTCTTAAAGATCGCCCCCCGTAATAAGCGAATACGGAGTCTCTAGCGTAAGGGCCACCAATAAATTTAAAATTATCAACATCCTGCCCTTTTAGAGGTTTAATAGATGTTTCATGCTCACAATATGCAATATTACAGTCAATCCAATAACCATTGGCTACTTCTTTGAAAGTGTTTCTGTCTATATTATTCATTAGTGTCCATGCATGAAAAATATGGTTTTTGTCTCTTGCAATGAATATTTGTGAATAGTCTTCTCTAACTTCAAAAGTGTCAGGATCTGCCTTTCTCAACTTTCTACCTTGATGCCATACATAGCCTTCTTCAATTTTCCAATAGTTAAAACTGTATTCCCTGCTATCAATTTTCTGTCCAGGTAGTTCTTTAAGCTTGATCCATCCCATTCTCAGATTTCCTTTGTGTTGCTAACGTATATTTTGAGCATAACAATGATTATGAGACTGCAACATATCACGTTGCTTGCTTGATGTACTTATTAATGAATATCATGTTAATCATGCTATCCTGCTGTCAAGGAGCAATCACTTGACAAATGCATGAAAACATATGTACACTATCATTGCGAGAGCATTGATATGTTGCAGTTAAATATACAGGAGGATTGATATGGATCTTGAGACAATTAAAGAATTCAAACAACAGTTATTAGAGCGTAAATTGGTGAAAGAAAATCAGATACCCTATGTGCTCTGGTGGGTGAAGCACTATTTACATCTCAGCAGGCCTGACGAACATCTTTACTCAGCAATACTCGCAGAAGAGAGAAGGGAAGATTGGCAGATCAGGCAAGCTCTGGATTCAGTCAAACTGTACAAAAGGTTAACAGGTGATGCCGATAATAATACAGATGTATCTTTATGTGATCCGATTTGTGAATTGAGGAAATTACTAAGAAGTAGAAGTATCACTCAGACAAGTAGACGGCGTTCCGGGTTTAATACTCAAACTGCTTTATTCCAGCGGCACGAGGTCTTCGGAAGCTTTGAATCTTCGTATACATGATCTTGATCTGAAGCATAGCTCTGCAACTGTGCGAGATGGTAAGGGTGGTAAAGATCGAGTGTGTATCATTGGCAGAAAACTTGAACCTGACCTCCGTCACCAGCTTAATGATGTCAAAAGATTGTTCGAAATGGAACAAGTTCCAGCTTCCCTGCCCGGAGCGCTTGATAGGAAGTATCCTGGTGCTGCCCTGACATGGGGCTGGCAGTATCTGTTCCCGTCTGAGAGGCTTTCAATTGATCCTGATTCAGGTCTGATCAAGAGACATCATATACATAGAGTCTGTCTTCAGAGAGCGATGTCAGATGCGGTCAGGAAAAAACGACAGACTTGACTGAGAAAACAGATAATAATTATGATTTAGAAGTACAGCGTTAAATCTGGATAGATGAGAAATCCAGATGGCAACCTTGAAACGGAACCGGTGGCAAGTTTACACCGGAATCAGTGGCAAATATGACCGGACTGAGCACATGCTGGAAGCACTTACGGAGATGGTGGTGGAAACAGTCATCAAGGCGGAGAAAATTCATAAGAACTGTTACAGGTGTTTTGCGGCCGATCGTTTAGCTGTGTTGAACGCAAAGGGGGATTTCTATCCCTGCGAAATACTGGAGAACCGTCTGATTGGAAATGTCAGGGATTGGGAATACGATATCCCGTCCATGCTCATCTTTCCAGCCGCACTGGATATCCGCGAATGGGCTAGAACATGCGTCTGTACCTGGGAGTGCGCCATCAACATGTCATTCATTTATCAGCCGCTGCAGTATCTTCGTGTAGTTACCAGAGCGCTCTCCAATACAATCTCTCAGTGACTGTCTTAAGAAAGAAGTATGTAGTCATCGATTCGTATTCAAGAATCCCCGCCTGGTATAGAGAGTAGTGTCTATGATACCTTTCCGCGGGGCAATGGTGGGACGTGAACATCAGCTGTCCTGTGCCGTTGACTTCATTCTCGACCTTTCGGTGGAGGAAAGTAACGGTATTCTGTTCCTCTGGGCTCCGCCCGGGATCGGCAAGACCAGGCTTGTGATTGAACTGGAAAGAACGATCCCACAGCGGGATTTCATTCTCATCGAGGGTGACAATATCGCAGGTTCGGCTCCCTTCTCGGACCTTCTTGAGAGTTGGTTCGACCTTAATCCCGCAGTCACGCTGGAAGAGAATCTTGAAGCATTCGACAGCATCTGGGAAGGACTCCTTCTTAATCTTTCGATAGGGGATTCGAGGGAATGCAGGGACAAGCGGATGGAGCTGGCGGAAGCCAGACCCTATTTCGAATACCTTCTCGGGCTTAATCCCGATGAAGAGTCCATCGCTTTCAGGCTTGAACCCGCTCAGAGGGCTGAGAAGATAAGCCATGCCCTGGTGACCTATTTTGACGTTCTCGCGCTGCAGGATCCCTTAGTAGTAGTACTGGAAAACATTCAGTGGTTCTCCAGGGAGGATCTGCTTACCGCGAAAAGGATTATTGAGAGCACTTCCGGTATAGCCAGGGCGTTTATAGTTACCGGAAGACCTGATGAAAGCGGAAATAAGCCAGACTTTCCGGGCACCGCCTCTTACGTCAGAACGGATACGGTATTCCTGGATGGGCTGCCTGAAACCAGCATTAAATCCTTCGTTGAGGAACTCGGAACAGGATCGCCGGAAGATAGGTTGGTTGAGGTCCTCTGGGACAGGGCCGGGGGAGTTCCCCTGTTCCTTGAGCAGGCGATTGACTATTTGAGCGAAACCGGTTCAATCGAAAGCTGCGGCAGTGAACTGCTGCTGAAGGCTCCCGCCACGGAAATACCGGTTTCAATCAGGGATATGTTCATCTCCCGGGTGCTGTTCATGCCCGATTCAGTCAGAAGGGTAGCCATGGCAGCATCCGTTCTGGGCAGCAGCTTCAGAAGATCGGATATAGAAGCGATGGTTGAAACAGAATCGGTGGATTACTGCCTGATGGCCGGGGCAGAAAAGCGTATTTTCAACCTGGATGGATCCTCCGGATCCTTCTCGCATATTCTCTTCCGTGACTGGATCAGCGAATTGTCTCCTGTCGCAGAACTGAGGGAGTTTCATCTGAAAGCCGGTCGTATCCTCGAGAAGGAATCGGAATCCTATCCTTCGCCTTCCAGGCTGGAGAAAATCTCGGACCACTACCTGTTCGGAGGGGATGACGGTAAAGCTGCCTCTTTCATGGAACAGGCAGCAGCAGCATACGCTGACATTTTCGAGAACAGGGCTGCGTCAAGGTTGTACAGGAAGCTGATACCCATGCTGGATGAGCCGGAAAAAACCCGTACTGAGATGAAGCTGTCCGATGTGTACAAAAATGAAGGGCTCCTCAACAGTGGAATAGAACTTCTGTCCGGTACGCTGGGCCGCATTCGCGATTCTTCATCGATCGACAGATATTGTGAAGCGCAGGTATTGCTCAAACTCGGTACATATCTGGGCTCATCCGGTAAGCTTGCAGAAGCGGAGGAGATGCTTGAACATTGCCTGAAGGTTTTCGAGGAGAGTGATGATATCGAAAACCAGGCTCTTGCCGTTATGCAGCTGGGTCTGGCTGTGCGTTCAGCTGGAAGAATCCCTGAAGCCGTTAAGCTCGTTGAGCGGTCAATTGAACTGGCCAGAAAATCGGGTAAATCCAACCTGATATGCTCGTCACTGTACTGGTCCGCCATAACTTACAGGCAGACTGGTGATTATCAGAAGATGAAGGAATGTACCGAGGAACAGGTGGAGCTTGCGGAAAGATCGGGCATCATTAAAAGCATTATTATGGGATACGATAATCTCATGAGGGTACATATTTACAACAGGGATTACGGGGCAGCTGAGGAGGTTCATGAAAAACTCAGGAGTGCCGCTGAGAAAACCGCGAACTGGGCTGCCCTCAGTACTGCCACAAGCAAACTCGGTATTATTCACCTGCGCAGAGGTGAATGGGAATCCGCGATGGAATGTTTCAGGAAGTGTGTAAGCCTAACGGAAAAGACGGGCAATCTCAGGGCTAAATGTGCCGCTCTTGGGAATCTCGCCCACGTATCAATAGAGATGGAAGACATTGGATCAGCCCTGAAATATTCAACCGAACTCATCGATACGGCATCCGTAATCGGTTTCAGGACCGGGCTCATGTCCGGCTACGCGAGAATGGGGTACATTTTTTCCCTCCGTGGAGATTATGAGTCCGCCCTGGACTGCATACAGACACAGATCGAACATGCCGAATACCTGCACGATATCCGTAACCTTTCCCATGGCTGGGAACTCATTACTGATATTCAGTTCAGGCTGAATGAGATACCTGAATCGGTTGCAAGCATTGAGAGGGCAATTGAGTATTCGATGAAGGCGAGCGACATGCTTCTCTACTCAAACCAGCTGGCCCTTAAGGGCAGGATCCTTTTCTTAAGCGGCAGGAAGCAGGAGGCTGAGGAATTTCTGAAGGAGGCGCTCACACATACTGAGGGAAGGAAGGGGCGGGAAAAACTGGTTTTCCGCTGCAGGCTGTACCTGAGCGCCATTAAGGCTAAAGCCGCCCCGGAGAGTACCACGGAGATACTTGAACTGCTTGGTGAAGCCCCTGACGCCTGCTGCAAGGGTGAGACTTACTACTGCCACTGGAAACTGACAGGTGACAGCGTGTCCGCAGGGAAGGCCGTCACTCTGCTTACCGAATCCATCGGCTCCCTGCCGCAGCCGGTCCTTCAGAGACTGCTGGACGATCTGAAGAAGTAATCCCGGATATTTCCCGGTGCCGTACCACCTTCTCCTACAGACTTATTCAATTATTGACACGACAAGAGTGCTTACCCATCTTTACTGAACTGATTTGAAAGGTGGTTAACTATGGAAAAGAAACGTAAATTCATACTCATCATCGCGGTCGTGGGAATGATAGGCACATTCCTTCCCTGGGCCAGCGCATTCGGGTTTACTTTAAGTGGTACTAAAGACGGAGGATGGCTTACTCTTGCCCTGTTTGCGATAGGCGGCGCTATTGCCTTCTTCAACGGGGAGAAGACAGAGGCTCTCAAGAAGAAGGTCATGACCGGTGTATGGATACCTGCTGCAGTAGCAGTTATCATCGTTCTGCTCAAGATTTTAAGGAGTAGGCCTGCAGGTGTAAGCAACGGCATGGGCCTCTGGCTGGTATTTTTTGCCGGCCTCGCGCAGGTGTTTGTAACACTGTTCTTCAAGGGTGAAGCCGGTTGGGACATTCCTAAATCTATAGCTGACGTAAAGGCGGCCGCCAGCATTCCTATGGCAAAAGAGGAAACTGCTCCTGCTGCACCCGAAACAATTGAAGCGCCTCCCGCAGAGGAAGAGATAGATAAAGAATAACATCAACCTCTGCTGGTTCGGGAAGTGGCATCTGCGGCTGTGGACCTGTACAACCTGAAATTCACCGGGGGAGGTGAGGGGCAGTGAACTATAAAGATACAATACAATTACCTAAGACCAGCTTCTCCATGAAGGGCAATC
>WTBT01000011.1 GCA_013138965.1 Candidatus Aegiribacteria sp. | reverse complement strand
CTCATAGCTGAGATAGAATGATTACAGATTTGAGGAGAATACTTGAATGTATTTGACGATAATATGTGGTCATTATAGCCAGATATGTGGTTCCTTATGCCGATGCTGCATTATCGGACAGCCTCCTAGGTCAGAGAGGTTGATACTATGGATATAGGGAATAAATTTTATAAACATAATAAGTTGCAGTTCATATTTGTTTGAAAAATCCGGGTGTTGAGGCGAAAACTCTAACTGAGAGAGGAAGGTAACGAAAATGGAGGCTAAGAGGAAGCAGAAGGTTAAGCTGGAGCAAGACGTTTCAAAGGTGGTTTCAAAGTCGATTTATGAAATTCCTATACCGTCTGAATACATAAAACCCATGGCAGATATGATGAGGCGTTTTGTCGAGACGAATCTCGGCTCAGCCGCAGCGTGCGGCCCCTACGCCATTGCCATAGCGATAGCAGTGGTTATCGTGGTTTCAAACGAGTCCATCGAGGAGATGGTGATCAACCCGAAAGAGAAGAGAGCTCTAAAATTCGCTGTAGAGCAGATACGGGCTAATCCAGAGCAGGTTAGAAAGGTAACCGGTATTGAGCTGACCGAGCCGCACCTGAAGCTGATGGAAGTCCTGGCTCGGTAATACTGGTCCAGCTTGAGAGGACTCTTGACTTGATACACACGGGTATCACTTTTCAGTAACTGCTCCTCAGAAAATCCTTGAAAGCTCTGTAATCGGTCGGGAGATGTTCGTATGATTCCTTCTTCTCTTCAAGACCCTGCAGGCTCGGCGGTAACTCTGGATCGAAAGAGAGGATTTCCCTGATCTTCTCCGGAAATTTCGCCGGGTGAGCCGTTTCCAGGGAAATATAGAGCTGATCTGCGTCATCCCCTTCCTCCCGAAGGTAACGCTGCAGTCCAGCCCAGCCAACTGAACCGTGGGGTTCGAGCAGGAGGCCATATTTTTTGTACGCGCTGCTGATCATGGCTTCCGTCTCGGCATCGGTTATGCTGACTGCGTACATGTCTTCCCTGATTCGACCCAGGTCCGGTGCGGTACTTGTCGCGCCGTGTTCATCCATATTGCCGCCATACAGTTGAACCAGTCTTGGTATGTTGCTTGGATGGCCGACATTCATTGCGCTGGATATGCAGTTGAGAGATGGCACGAGTTTTTCATAAAAACCTGATTTAACAAACTTCGGGTACTCGTCATTCTCATTTGTAGCGACCACGAACTTTTTGACCGGGAGGCCCATGTGCATTGCGATGAGGCCACCGCAGAGATCGCCGAAATTCCCGGAAGGAACCGAGAAAACCACTCTCTCGTCCGGGTCTCCTGACCGGAGCTCCGCGAACGAGTAGAAGTAATACACCGTCTGGGGTATAAGCCGTCCGATATTGATCGAATTGGCGGATGAAAGGTTCAGGTGATCCAGTTCAGGATCACCGAAAGCCTGTTTCACCAGCGCCTGACAGTCGTCAAACTTCCCGTCGAGAGCGACTATGGAAACATTCTTCCCCAGGGTTGTCATCTGCTTTCGCTGACGCGCGGTTACCTCCTTTTCGGGGAAAAGGACTACGACATTGACGTTGTCCAAACCATAGAATGCGTTGGCTATGGCGCTTCCGGTATCACCGGAGGTCGCGGTCAGAATAAGCAGTTTTCCGTTATTCCGGTTAAGGAAGAACTGCATGAGACGGCCCATCATCCTTGCGGCGAAATCTTTGAAGGAAGCGGTCGGACCCCTGTCCAGCCTCATCACGTACTTCCTGTCGTAGACATGTTCCAGCGGTATTTCGTAATTGTATGCGTCAATGACAATACCTTCAAGGTCTTCATCAGGGATCTCACCCGCAAGAAATTTCCTGCCAACTGCATAAGCTATTTCGGAATACTTCGCATCTGAGAATTCGCGGATTTCATCTTGCGTTAGTCGGGGCATCTCTACAGGCATATAGAGGCCGCCATCCGGGGCGATTCCCTTCAGAAGCGCCTGTTCAAAAGAGACCGCAGGAGCTCTGAGGTTCGTCGATCTGAAAAGTATCTGTCTGTTTTCCATATTGGATTCCCTGCTTATCTGCTGCCCTTTCGCCCGGACGGGGACAGTCGGTTTTTAATACAGTCAGCGAGTCGAGTCACCGCTGCGGCCAGCTGTTCCTTCGAGGCGAAAGAAAAGTTGATTCTCATAGTGTTCACCGGAGGGTTTTCCCCGAAGAATACATCCCCCGGAACGAACGCCACCTTGTATCTGATGGCATCGTAGAAAAGCTCATGTGTATTGATTTCTTCCGGCAGGGTGACCCAGAGAAAGAGACCACCCTCCGGTCTTGTCCAGGTTACTCCCAACTCTTCCGGGAAACACTTCTCCATGGTGGAAAGAAAAACCTCGAGCTTTTCGCGATAGTATTTCCTGCACTTCAGAATGTGTTCCTCCATGCCCATCTCGGTCAGGAAGGCAGCGCACATGTCCTGGTTGTACTTGGGAGTATTCAGAACGTTTCCTTCCTTGATATTGGTCATCTTCTCGATAACCTCAGGCGGGCCGATATTGAAACCTATCCTGAGACCCGGACAGAAGAGCTTCGAGAAAGTGTACAGACCTATGACATTCCCTCCACCTCTCTCCTGATCGAGCGAGTAGATGGATGGAATGGTCTCACCGTAGTACCGGAAGTCCCTATAGGGACTGTCCTCCAGAACAGGGATGTTATAATTTTCGCTCAAATCGAGAAGAGCGTTTCTTTTTTTGAGGTTCATGGTAATACCTGAAGGGTTCTGGAAATCCGGAACGACATAGATGAATTTCGGTTTCCTGCCTTCTTTTTCCAGAGCTTCGATCCTGGAGCGAAATCCCTCAACGTTGGAACCGTCTTCCTCGATGTCCACGCCGACGAACTCCGGACGCTGCATCTGGAACGCGACAATCGCCCCGGCGAATGTAGGCCGATCGAGAAGAACAACATCCCCCGGATTGAGGAAAAGTCTGCCGACAAGGTCCAATCCATGCTGCCCTGACGACGTTACCACGATATTCTCATCCGTAACTTGTATGTTGTCCCTTGCCAGGAACTGCACTATAGCGTCAAGGAGTGCCTGCTCGCCTTTGATGGCGGTGTACTGCATCACCGTCTCTAAGTTCTCCTCCAGGATCCTTCCGGAGACAAGCCTCATTTCGTGCTTCAGGAACATATCCGGTGATGGCAATCCCCCGGCGAGGGAAATTATCTCGGGATCCTTAAGAAGATCGAAGAGCTTGCCGATAGAATACCCTCCGTACTCCCTGATATTGTCTGAGAAACGTGAACGCCAGTCCTGTGTCATGAGAACCTCACCGCCAAATTCTGATTGTCATCTGTCATCCTTCAGTGTTTCTGGGCACTCTCCGCGAATATGGCCTTGATCCCTCTTCTCATCATAGCCCTGCCGTCCTTCGAAGCTCTAAGGGCTTTGTTGAAGATGACTTCGCCGATATCCCTGCCCATCGCTTCACGTTCCTCCTCGGATATGAAGTAGGTCGCCATGGTATCGAGCTCATGTGCGGTTCCATCACTCTCATACTTGAAGGTCATGTCAGTACCGCTCTCGAGAACTCTGAACATGTGATCTGTCCAGTTGAAGTTCGGAATACCGAGATCGGGATTAATGTAGATGTGGGCCGCAAGACTGACACCCCTGATGTCGCTTGCATCAAGTTCCTTCGCACACTGGATGAAAGTATCAGCTGTGGCTCCGTTACCAATGTTGATCTCGTATATCGGGGAGGTGCCGTCCTCGCGGATGTATTCGTTCATGATGTCAAGAAGCATCCTGAACTGTATCGGGTTCTGCGTGGAGAGAAGCATAGAG
Organism: Candidatus Aegiribacteria sp.; assembly: GCA_013138965.1. Lineage (GTDB taxonomy): Bacteria > Fermentibacterota > Fermentibacteria > Fermentibacterales > JCC-6 > Aegiribacteria. Next base: position 2,008 of record WTBT01000011.1, on the reverse strand, counting down.
ATCTTTATATGAAGATTGGGTATATCGCGTCCGTAGTAACAGATTGCGACAATGGTACTCCAGCTGGGATTCAGGTAAAAATCTCCTCCGGTTGCAAGTGCTGTGCGGGTAACTCCGTCGAGGTAGATCAGGTGGTTGTTGTTGGCCACTTCGATTCCGCCGAAATTACCGAATGGTGTGCCCTGATTCTTCAGGGTAAGCGCACAGATTCCGTTCTCACATTCATATCTGACGAATTTCTCCCCGGTAATGGCTTGCAACTCCTCGAATCGCTTCTCCGGCTGCGGAATACCAATAAGATTCGTACTGCAGAACTTGCTGGCCTTCATGATGTTTTCAGCCATTGTAAGCGTTGCGAGAAGGTCGCCGTTGTGAATGTAGTTATCAGTAAGGGCTACTACGGATATCATCTCCTGGGGGGCGAAGCATGGCTCATCGGTTCCTGCGCTCTCCGCTATCCGCTTGATGCATTCATGAGTGACCTTTGCTCCCTGGAATCCGGAAACCTGGCTTGTCGCGGTTCCAAGAGAATCGTTGTAGGTGATCCCGTTTTCTTTCTCAAAATCCTCTACCTGCGGGAAGTTCCGGGCGTAGGCTTCCGCTTCTTCGATCATTTTTCCGAAACCCTTGGAAGCGAGGATTTGTTTCCGTGTCTCAAAATCCCTCATTTTCTTGATTGTACTGACGATTTTCTCTGCGCCGCCATGATGTTTCTTAAGAGCATCCATGGCTTTCATATCGGCATCTGACAGTAACGGATATTTCATCGATTCCTCCTGTTCAGCCTCAGGTAAGGCTCACCTGTGCAGGGCAGTCATGAGAAGTAAATTGAGCCCTTGATTAATCTTCTTGCGGATTTGATTGCATACTGAAAAACAATACATGATTTGAGACCGCGCTGCAATGAGGATGTACATTCGCTTCCATAAAAGCCCTCTGAGCCTTCTGATCCGGAATGAAAGAAATTCAGGGCGGGAATGAATTTCGCCCTTTACTCGTCAATTCCTCCAAAGTTTCTCAAACAAAACAGGCATCAATCAGTTATCAATCCTTATTCATATGAACGTCAAGCTGAGGATAGGGTATAGTGATATTTTCGGCGACAAATGTTTTCTTTATCCTCTCGTTCGTATCGAAGAAAACACTCCAGTAATCCCCTGTTTTTACCCATGCCCGTACTGTGAAGTTCACGCTGCTGTCGGCCATTTCAAGCAGCCCTACGAATGGCGAAGGGTCCTTGAGTATCCTTTCATCCTCAGCCATCAGCTTCAGCAGCACATCCTTTACCCTGTCAACATCCTCATCGTAGCTAACCCCCGCGACAAGATCGACTCTCCTGGTCTCCATTGCGGAGTAATTGGTTATGGTGTCGCTCATTACCTTGGAGTTGGGTACGATTATCAGTTTGTTGTCGACGGTTCTGATCGATGTTGTGAATATCCCTACGTCATCTATGAAGCCGTCACAACCCCCGGCACTGACGTAATCCCCTCCCTTGAAAGGCTTGAAGATTATGATAAGGACGCCTGATGCAAAATTGGAGAGAGAGCCTTGCAGAGCGAGGCCTATTGCCAGTCCCGCGGCTCCCAGAATCGCGATGAAGGACGCTGTCTGAATGCCCAGCTTGGAAAGGGCCGCGATAACAACGAATGCGATAATACCAGCGTATACAATGCTGGTGACGAATCCTGTCAGAGTTGCGTCAACTTCTCGTTTCTGCATAATTTTGCGGATAAGTTTCCTGATGATGGCGGCAACGAACTTCCCCGCGATAAGGATAGCCGCAGCGGCCAGGATATTCAGTCCGTACATCGCCACGATCTCTTTTATCTGCTCCCATACAACTGCCATGTCTTCCTTTCCGTTTCTCAGGAACTGAAATTCAGGACTTCTGACATCGTATAGCTGATCCTCCTTTTCAGATTGTAGTATTTCTACTGAATCAGGCTGTCACTTTATGTATTTCTTCATTCAGGAATTAATATCCAATTGCCGTATGCATCATAAT
>WTBT01000031.1 GCA_013138965.1 Candidatus Aegiribacteria sp. | reverse complement strand
CTCATAGCTGAGATAGAATGATTACAGATTTGAGGAGAATACTTGAATGTATTTGACGATAATATGTGGTCATTATAGCCAGATATGTGGTTCCTTATGCCGATGCTGCATTATCGGACAGCCTCCTCGGTAGGATTAAGAGGTTGAACCATGACAACGAAAGTAATAGTAGATCCGGTGACGCGAATAGAGGGTCACGCCAGGATAGTGCTGAAAATAAATGATTCAGGTAATGTATCCAGCGGACATTTGCAGGTTCTTGAATTAAGAGGATTTGAAAAACTGCTTGAGGGGATGGAGCTTTTCAAACTTCCCCTGATAACCGGCCGGATATGCGGTGTATGTCCGGCTGCGCACCACCTGGTATCTGTAACTGCCATCGAGAACGGTCTGAAAGTAAAGATTCCAGCCGACGCAAAGCTGCTTCGGGAGCTGATGTATCTGGGGCACATTCTTCATTCCCATGCACTCAGCACATTCGTGCTTACAGGTCCCGACGTTCTTATTGGAATCGGAGCTAAACCTGCTGACCGTAATGTTCTTTCCCTGCTGAAGATGGCTCCGGAGATCGTTAAAAAGGTACTCAGATTGAGAAGCATCGGTCAGAAGATCGTTGAGATAGTAGGAGGAAGGGGTGTTCACCCTGTAACATCCGTTCCCGGAGGACAGGCTTCCAGACCGAATACTGAAGAAACTGCAAAAATAGGGCAATGGGGTGCGGAAGCTGCTTTCCTTGTAAAGGAACTCTCAGCTGTCCTTATGAAGAAACTGGATAATATCTCAGATCTCAGAGAGATAGCAGAGCTTCCCTTTCATTCTGTAGCACTTTCCGATAACGGAAAGGTAACGTTCGCGCAGAATGTCTGTAAAGTTCTTGATCCCTCAGGAGAAGAAAAAAGAACCTTTACTGCGGATGATTATGCGGACAACCTGGTGGAACATCAGATGCAGGGATCTTATATGAGATCGGTAAGGCTTAGATCCGGAGGAGAGGAGAAGAAGTTCTTCGTCGGTCCCCTTGCAAGACTCAATGTTAACAGCAGTTTTTCAACCCCGGAAGCAAGCAGTCTCCTCGCTGATTTCAAGGGCAAAGGCAGCCCCAGGCTCTCAGCACTTGATTATCTTGAAGCCAGGCTCATAGAGATGACGTACTGCACCGAGAGAATCGTCGAAATTTGCGGAGAGGAACTTGGAGATGGACCTATAATTACCGATGCTTCTCCGGCGGGAGGCCGTTTCAGGGGTATAATAGAAGCTCCCAGAGGTATACTGATCCATGATTACGAAGCAGATGATGAAGGCAGAATTACCAGTGCGAATCTCATAGTCGCAACACAGAATAACTACGATGCCATAGATCATGCGATTACTGCTCTTGCAAGGCACTTCAAACAATCAGGGGATGACAATATTCTGATGAACGGCGCCGAATTCGCTCTCAGATGCTTTGATCCATGCCTGGCCTGTGCCACCCATGCTGCAGGCAGCATGCCCATGAGAATTGAACTCAGGAGAAATGGCATAACCTTCAGAGTACTCAGAAGGGAGGGCAAATGATGATAAAGATAATAATAGATGAAGATGCATGCGTAGGATGCGAACTATGCGTCGATGAATGCCCTACGGATGTTTTTGAATTCAATGAGGAGAAGAAGATACCGGAGGTTGTCCGGGAAAAGGAGTGTTTCGGTTGCCTCAGCTGCAGTGAGATATGCCCTGCCACCGCGATTACTCACGAGGATATCGTACATTCGGAAGATTACTACCATGATGAGGAGAATCTCAAACTCGCTTCCAAGCTCGCAGTCGATGTGCCACTACCAAATACTCCATCCGATGAAGCACATAGAAAAGCGGCACTTGATGACCTGGGTATAAGGCTGCTTGCGGTAGCTTCGATATTCCGCCAGACACTTGGGGGAAGCCTTCCTGCAGTTGGCACAATGGCCGGGAGAACTCTTGCAACACAGCTTCCAAAGTACAGAATTCCCGAATCCTTCCAGGAGGTTCTTGATATTGCAGTGCAGCAGTTCTCTCCAGCATGGGATATCAATACTGATTACAATGGAAGCTCAAAACTGGAGATTAAAGTAGGGGCCTGCTTTATCAGGGAGCTTTGTGGTGAAGAGGGGATAGAGCTTGGAGGAGACCTCTGTGTACTCTTTTACAATTACATGGCAGGATACGTAGGGAAGATGGGAAATAGGCGTCTGAGGCTTATTGAATCATGCCCCGGCAGCAAAGAATGCAGGTACGATGTTGAGCTATTCGTTAGAAAATGATAGCTGATCAACGCATTCTATACCAGCTGGGTATAATAGGTGTCGGCAACACTCTGGCTGGAAATGACGGTGCCGGAAATGCCGTCGTAAACAGGCTGAAGGAGAAGTTTCCTCACATGACGGATATATATCTGCACAATCTCGAGACCGATCCACTGGAACTGTGGGATATACTTCCTTCCGCAAAAAGATTCATATTCGTGGATGCAGTTGCCGGGAAACCTGTTGGCAGGCTGGTCGAGGTTTCGAAGAGAGGAATTAGAAGAGCCTGGGCACCATCTCTTCACAACATGGATCTGCCCACAGTGATAAAGCAGCTGTGCCGCCTGCGGGAGGATGATGAACCGGAATGGAGTATCTGGGGGGTTACTATCGATATTCCGGATCATTTACAGGAAGGTCTGTCCGCGGCAGTATTCGAAGCTGTGGAGACCCTTGTTGAGATATTGTCAGAAAGAATTGAATCGAAAAACTATAGTGTGGAAGCACCGACTGCCTTTGAACAATTTGAGAATACCTGATAAGAAAGGACCGCTCCATGGATGGTAATAGTAGTTTTTTTGCACCTGTGAATTTTCTGGATGAGAAAAATATTATCGATGCCTGCAGTTTGCGCGCCACGGAAGAACAGGAAGTAATAATCGACCAGGGGTCCTTCACTAATGACCTGTACATAATTAAGAGCGGTCGTTTTGTTGTGAGTGATTCAAAGGGTGAAGAATTCGTTCTTGCCGCACTTTCAGAAGGTGATGTATTCGGTGAAATGGCCTTTTTCAGAAGCGAAATAAGATCGGCCACAGTAACCTGTGTTACTCCCGGTGAGATTCTTTTCATGAGCAGGGATTCTTTCAAAGAATTGTACAAGCAGTATCCCGATCTGGCGATGCGGATTGTGTGCACTCTGGCTGGAATGCTTTCAGACAGGCTAGATCATGCTGATGCGACGCTCAGCCTTCTATCGGATGACAGCGAGCTGAGACAGCGTTACGAAATACGCAGGCTTATAAGGGAATTGAAAATGTCGGTTCACAAGAATTAGAGAATGGTCTTATGAAAGCTTGGAGTAATAGCATAGGTTACAGGCAGGGTTGTACTGTTGCTGGTAAGGAATTTGCAATAGCTACTGATGGAAATGTACTCCCATGCAGAGCCATGTATTTCGAAGATATGAATGCCGGGAAATTGGATGGAAACAACTTCAAAGAAGTATGGGAGAATTCTCCCGTCTTGAAGAGAGTAAGAGAAGCTAATAATAAAAGGTCACAAGTCTGCAGGGAAGCTAACTGTGATTTTCAATCAATCTGTCTTGGTGGCTGTTTAGCACATTCTTTCAGCGCTACTGGAGAATTATCACCTTTCGCGGACGAAAATGATTGTTACAGGTTCAAACAGATGAGTATGTTGAAAATGCACATTAAACTGAAACATGCAAGAAATGAAATCTAAGTATATCATGTTCGTTATCAGTATCATGCTGCTTTCCTGCAGTAACGAATATGAAGAAATGAATCCGGTCACCTTTCAGACAATTGATGAGTCGTCAGAAGTATCCACCGAGCAGTTAGCTGAGATTCCTTACAGGTTTCCTGATATTTGCATGTTGATGCCAGGTTGTATTGATTCCTCAAATGAATACGTGGTTATTGGTCAGTGTGGTGATTCAACCGTTGGAGGAATATCAGCATACGATTGGGAAGGAGAACTGCTCTGGTCAACTGAATATGGATCATATGGATGCGCATCAGCTGTATGTGTCGATGGAAACAGGGTACTCTTTTCTGTTATTGATGAAATTCCGGTTCTTGATATTGCCACTGGTGAATTAATTGAGTTAATCTCTGTGGAAGGGCTCAGTGATAGTATAATGCTGCCTGAGCTGCCTGGAGAGTCTATGCCTGGCTTCAGACTTGCTCAGGGGATGGAAATTCATAATGAAATAATGTTGTGGAATAAGGCGGAGTGTAATTTAAGGGCCTCGTATTGTGGTTTTTTATCCAATTTGGATTGTTCTTTCCAGAGATATCTGAGGGTTACGCGAATAGATGAAAAGTGGTACATCGGCATGACAGAAGGACACTTCGAACGGCTCAGTATCTACAAGGTGCCGGATTTCCAGCATTCATTGCGACCAAAGGTATTCGATATTGCTCTGACAGACACATCAGTTGTTGCTGTTCTTTCATATAGAGACATGATCATGGAATTTGCCTATGATGGCAGACTTATCAGAACGACATACTTCGGTCATGAACTGGAAGGTCCCGTAGGATTCACATACGACGGTTTTATGGGTAATACAACTTACAGATATCTTATGGCTGATGTAGATACCGATGATGAAGGATTCATTTATCTTCTTTACAGTGGTTATGGTGTTGGTC
>WTBT01000034.1 GCA_013138965.1 Candidatus Aegiribacteria sp. | reverse complement strand
GCCGCAATGCCTCGTACTTGAGTCTGATCTCGTTCACTTTCTCTAATTTTATCATGAAGGGAAAATACAACACCGGAGAACTTAATGCAATAGGTTTCCAGTGAGTTATTCATTTCCGATTCCTTAGTGTGTTATTAGTTGTCTATTCTGCAAAGTTTTTCTTTAAGGAATGTCTTGAGGTCCAGCGACCCTGAAACGAAGAGCGCGATCAGGGTGTCTTCGGGAGCGATTCAGTTCCAGCTGATAAGATTCCGGCTTTTCCTGCGGTTATGCATATATTTGAGTGTTCTATCCGGATGGTCCGGATGAAATAAACTCACATCTTCAAACAAGAAGGGGAAACATGCGTAAACTTGTAGCAATGTTTACAGTAATATCTCTGCTTATCGTCTTCGGTTGCGGAAACGATTCGACAGGCCCGAGTGAGAACGGCGACTATATGCCATTGGCGGCAGGCAATCAGTTGAACTTCACGTTGAGCGGATATTTTGTGCCAACTTCCGCCGACACCACTGTAATCAGCGGATCTCAAAGCGTGAAAGTCCTTGAAGTAACAACTCATCAGCAGGGCTTCCAGCTTTACGCAATCCAGGATATTACAACCATGATAATGACCACTCCTGACACATCGATTACAACTGTCGAAACAGATACAATCTATGCACATAAGACTGATACCGAGTTGAGAATGTACGACGATACGACATCAACCGACTATGAGCTTCTCTTGAAACTGCCTGTTACGCTTGCTGAAAGCTGGATACCTGAGAGCGATGAGCCGACAACCACCAGAACAGTTCTCTCCCTCTCGGCAAGTGTCACAGTGCCGGCCGGAACCTTTGCCACCTGCGCCAACCTCCGAGACACGGATTCGACAGAGCCGGATTTCTACTTTCATATGTTCTTCTCAAAGGGAACCGGTCTTGTAAAGTATGTCAATTATGAGACCGATTCTGATGGAGCCATTTACCTGGTTTCCGAGCTAACCAGTTCAATCATCAACTGATCTTGATCTTCGCGGGGGGGGGCGGCAACCGCCGCCCCTGCTGAACATCCGTGTAAATCAGAACCGGGATTCCGTCGAAGCAGATGATTTCAGGGGCATTTGAGCCTCCGGTTCTCTATTGACTTTCCATCCGATTCCGGTTAATTTGCCGTGCTGTCAAAGTTGTCAAAATCTTCAGAGGGGGATTATAATGAGTCGATGGCTTGTAACCGGTGGGTCCGGTTTTCTGGGAATAAACCTTATCCGCTATCTTGTAGAGAAAGGGCATCAGGTTATCTCCATTGACATTGAGCCGTTCACCCACCCCGATATGGCTGACCGTATAGAGCATCATCTCGTGGATATCAGGGACAGGAAGGCGGTGGATGGCTGCATGTCCCGGGATATCGATGTTTTCATGCACGGAGCGGCCGCTCTGCCCCTTTACAAGAAATCTGACATTCTTTCGACCAACATACAGGGCGCGCGCAATGTTCTGGAGTCCGCGCTTGCGCATGGAGTAATGCGTGGTATCAACATCTCATCCACTGCGGTTTACGGAATTCCCGAAAAGCATCCCCTGTATGAGGACGACCCCATGGTGGGAGTAGGACCATATGGCCATACCAAAATAGAAGCGGAAAAAATTGTTCGTGAATTCCGTGAAAAGGGGATGACAATCACCACCCTCAGGCCTAAATCCTTCGTCGGTCCGGAAAGACTGGGTGTGTTCGCCATATTCTACCAGTGGGCCTCGGAGGGAAGAAGTTTCCCGATGATCGGCAGGGGGCATAACCTGTACCAGCTTCTCGATGTGGAGGATCTGTGCGAATCCATTGTTCTGTCCGCGGAGCACGGTGACACCGAAGCGGTAAACACCGAGTTCAACATCGGGGCAAAGGTATATTCCACCATGCGGGAGGATTACCAGGTTGTCCTGGACAAGGCCGGTTTCGGCAAGAAAATCAAGGAGTCTCCGGCGAATCTTACGATCTTCGCTCTTGAGGTACTGGAGTTCTTCAAACTGTCACCCCTTTATCCGTGGGTTTACAAAACCGCCACGAAGGACTCCTTCGTATCCATAGAGAAAGCCGAAAGAATCCTTGGATTCACTCCGAAGTATTCCAACAGGGAAGCTCTTCTGAGGAACTACCAGTGGTATCTGGACAACCGAAAGAAGTTTGAGAAGGGCGGTGACGGAGTATCCCACAGAGCTCCGTGGAGCCAGGGGATACTCGGCCTGGCAAGGCACTTCTTCTAGGAGTGTGTCCGCAATGCGCATTGAGCAGAGTATCCTCGCGTCTGAGATAGAATGCCCGGAGATTTGAGGAGAATACTGGATGTATTTGGCGGTAGTATGCGAGTATCATTGCCGGACAGGTTTCTAGATGTCTGAAAGAAAACCGGATGTACTGATTGTCGGAGCCGCCGGTGGAATTGGACGAGCCACCGCAAAGATACTCTGCGAAAAAGGGTTCTATGTTATTGCCGCTGACATAAATGACCGGAAACTTGAGAACCTGAGACAATCGGGGCTGGAACACCTGACAACAATGGAACTGGATATTTCCGACAGGAAAGGTGTACTGGAGATGGTGGCCGGGTTCAGAGAGACGGGTCACAGCTTCAGAACTCTTGTGATCACAGCTGGAATTCACAGCACGCATCCGGTTGAATACCTCACTGATGATATTATCGGAAGAGTACTGGATGTAAACCTGATTTCACACATAAAGTTTGTCAGAGACTTTCTGCCACTGATAGAAGACGGCGGGTCGATAGTGGGAGTAAGCTCCATAGCAGCCTGCGTGGGTGTACCGATGTCGTCACTTTATTCGGCTTCCAAATGGGGGCTGGAGGGGTTTTACGAATCACTTCATGCCGAGGTGACCTACAGGAGAATCAGGGTTTCCGTGATTCACCCCGGGAATGTCAACACCGGTTTCAACGAAACCGGCAATAGTTACGAACCTGTCGGTAACATTTTTATCGATGGTCATTACAACGATGTTGTCTCCCGGATAGACAGCAGGTACGGCATTGATCCTCGCAGGGTCGCAGGGGTGATAGTCAGGGTCATATCAATGAAAAGCCCCAGGTTCTGTTATGTAGTCGGGATGAATGCAAGAAAGGCGAACTGGGCGAAAAAAATTCTGGGACGCGATCTTGCCCTGAAGCTGATGGCTAAGTTCTTCGGCTTCTGACAGACCTTTGAAAATCAAGCATTCAACGCTTTCCTCAGGATTCTTACGCTACCTCTTCCTGGCTGCAAGCCAGCCTCCTCGTAATAATCCCTGACTCAATCCCCTCAGAAGTAGTATCCTGCTGAAAGAAAGTAATATCCTGGCCAGGTTCCGAATTCGGAGCCCGCATCTCCTGCTGGATCATTTGAAATACTTCCCAGCCCTCGGGATATTCCCGCATTTATGACAGTATTCTGTGAAATGCTGTATTCGGAGGTTATGGAAAGGCAGGCAGAGCCATCGGTAAGGTTGACAAGCGCCTGACCTGTGAAGTTGAGAAGTGGTGTTACAGCCCAGCTTGTACCCGGGCTGAGATAGTGTTTTCCCAGGAGATAAATGCCGCCGTTCCTGCAGGCGCTGCCTGCGAGGATGTCGGGATAATATTCCGGATCATCGGTTCCGGGAGAGCTGAAATGGTATTCCAGGAATCCGTACAGCGCGGCGTTCATCCAGCTCCTGTCGTATCCTGTTGAAAGACTCCAGCAGGTTTCTTCATTGCAATTGTTTGAGAAGAATCCTGTCGACACAAAGGCGCATTCCACCCATCCCGTTCCCTCTCCGATAGAACGGTTCAGACTTCCGCCTACCATGATATTTTCCCTGAAGCAGGCTGCGAGAAGGGTTGCGTCGGTCAGGAATAGGTAGAACCTTCCCCGCAGCCAGCAGCCGCTGTTGAAGAACTGCGCATCCTTTCCGAAAAGGTAACCCGCATCCAGTTCAGACATCATGCCGATCGGAATAACTGACCTTACCGCGTCTACACCCATTCTATATTCGGTATCCAGGGTACCGTACTGGAAAGGGGCAATGAAATCCGTTGGGCTGACTGATTTCGCCACACCCCAGTGAACAGCCTGTCTTCCGATTGTAAGTGTTGTGAATGTAGTTCTCAGCCTGATGTTCAGCCTGTCAATGTCCTGAAGGATGCTGAAGGATTCGTCACCGTTCCACGAAGAAGGGAATATTCTATTATCAGAATCGCAAATTCTGAATATGTGAACTCCGTTTTCCCCGCTGAGTGCCGGATTACCCGCGGAAGGAGACAGTACCCATGCGACGTTAAAATTTACGATGCCTGTCCTTTGATGAACCATGAGCCTCAGGGGAACCTGGAATATGCACGTCAGGGAAGAGTCGGGAAGGGATTGATCCGTTATGGAAAACTTCGGCTTCAGAATACCGGATAGTTCAGCAGCCCGTGCAGTTATTCCTGCAATCAGTGTCAAAAGCAGCAAACCGGCAAAGGCCTGTTTCATCAGCAATCTTCCAGGGATGCTTTTCCGTCGATCTTCCCGTCACGCAGAACAACGATCTTTCTCGCCCTCTTCATTACAATCTCATCGTGGGTTGAGAACAGGAAAGTCACACCTGTTTCCTCATTCAGCCTTCGCATCATATCAAGGAGGGCACCGCTGGTCTTTGAATCCAGGTTTGCGGTGGGTTCATCGGCGATAACAAGGGAGGGACGGGAAACCATCGCTCGGGCCACCGCCACCCTCTGCTGCTGGCCACCTGAAAGCTGCATGGGGAGCCTGCCTGCGTATTCAGCGATCCCTACTTTCTTGAGAATGGCCATAACCCTTTCGTGGCGTTCTCCCGGGGGAATGCCCTGAAGAAGCATTACATATTCAACATTCTCTTCTGCAGTGAGTACCGGAAAGAGGTTGTAAGCCTGGAAAATAAAACCTATATGGTCCCTTCTGAAGTCGGAGAGTTCTTTTCCGCTCATATCGGAAATCAGTTTTCCCGAGAGCCATACTTCGCCCTCAGTGGGCGTATCGAGTCCGGCCAGAACATTGAGAAAAGTCGTTTTCCCCGAACCTGATGGACCTATTATGGCGGTGAATTCACCCTTCGCAAGAGTGTAGTCTATGCCCCTGATCGCATGAACCGGGACTCCGGAATCATCGTAGGTCTTAACAACACCTTCAGCGACTATTACATCATTATCAGTCATATGCATCTCCGTAATCTATAAACTCTTCCGCATTGCCTCCGCCGGGTTCAGTCTGCCGGCGTGGATCCCCGGATAAATTCCTGCAGCTGTAGTAAGAATCAGAGTGAAAAGGGGATATAACCATATTCGGCTGAGTCTCAGTACAGGATAGATCGGTTTGTCAAATATGATGCCTGATACCTCGATCTCTCCGAAGCTTATGCCTGTCCCGGTGGTTATCCAGATTATCAGCAGGCCGATGGCACTTCCCATTACAGTACTGATAACCGCTATCCAGAAAGCCTCAAGGATCACCATGGTGCTTATGGTTCCCGTTCTGGTTCCCACAGCTTTCATAACCCCGAATTCGTACATCCGCTCAAATACTGACATGAACAGGGAATTGACTATTCCGAAAACAACCAGGCCGAATAGTATCGCAGCCATTATTGCCATACTTATATTAACCATGCTGAGCATTGAGCCAACTTGTGGCGCCAGTTCCGGCCAGCCAAGAGCAGTGTTGCTGAAAGCTGTGAATTTGCGCCGGAACCCAAGAGAAATATCAGCTCCCATTTCCGCCTGCGGGAATTGAACAGCTATTTCATGGATTTCCCCCGGTATGCCGAGCATGACTCCCGCAGTGGTGAGATTTACGAAGGCTGAATATCTGTCGAGATTGTCGCTGCCGAAACGGCATATACCCGATACGAAGAACATGCTGCTCGAAAGTCCGCTGTCAGCCTGGGCAACGGTGATAATGATTACATCACCAAGTCCCGCGTTCAGGTCATCCGCCAGTTTGTATCCGATAATGATTTCCGTGCTCTCCCCGCTCAGGTAGGATCCCGTATCGACAGCAGCTTCCAGCATTGTAACTTCCGGGTCGGTTTTACTGTCAACGCCGATCAGTGTGACAGGCTTCAGTTCCGTAGTTGATGTTACAGATGCCGGTGACAGGATTCTGGCAGTAAAAGAGCTGACGGTTGAATCCCCATCCAGCATGGAAAGCATGGAATCGAGTCTGTTGATCGTCAGGTTGATATTCCGGGTGTCCGGAAAACCATCTCTATGGATCTGGGCATCCCCCATCCAGGATTCGGTTGTTGTCTGTATCATATGCGCGGCCATGCCCTGCATAAGAGCCTCAGTGAACATCATTGATCCGAGGCCCAGCCCTACGGCAAGCCCGGTTATCACAGTTCTTCTGCCATTCCTCCAGATGATTTTCCAGGCGAACTTTACAAGCCTGATGAACATGTCAGACCGTCCTCAGCGTTTTCGCGGCTTTTGTATGCGCAGCCTTCAGTGCGGGAAGAAAACTTACCGTGGAAGCTGTGATAATTACGCAAATGGCAGGAATCCAGTAACATTCAGGGGTAATCGATGCTATCATCTCGCGAAAGACAGTGCCTCCGTAATCAAGGGGCGGATCCATCGCAAACCCATGTTCTGAAAGAAAAAGAAGGCCGGCTGTACTCAGAATGCCGCCTGCGATTACGCTTATGATACCCATGATATTCGCTTCCAGCACAATCATCCTGACGATGAAGCCGGGCCTTGTTCCGATGGCTTTCATTACACCGAATTCGCGTCTCCGCTCCAGAACCATCATGAGAATCGTGTTGAGAACTCCCATTGCAGCCACAAGCACGATAACGAAGATCATTACTTTAAGGCTCGCCTCATCAGCCTTCATACCGTTGTAGAATTCTCTTGCGAATGTTTTCCAGGAATCCGTTTCAAGGTTTTCTCCGGAAAGCCCGGCCGATATTTTCGCGGTGAGTTCATCCACTGCGCCCAGTGAACCGGTCATGACCGCTATTTCGTGTACCTTTCCCTGAAGGGCGAAAAGGATCTGGGCGTCGGACAGGGTTATATAGCATGTGTTTCTGTCGATATTGGCATTGCCAGTACTGACTATACCCCGGATTACATACATCCTGTCAGCGCTGCTGCCGTCTGCCGCCTGCGTCAGCATGACAAGGGAATCACCCGCTGAAGCTTCAAGGATTATGGACAGTTCCTTTCCAAGTATGATCTGACCGGTGGCGGAGTAGGAAGTATCAGCCGCTGACGAGGATAACATCTCGCCGCTTTCGATCTGGCTTGAAAAACCGCTGGCTGCTTCCTCCATTACAGGATCTATTCCAATCACTGAAGCGGCCGCTGAATTCGTGAATACATTCCCCGAACCAGCCCCTCGGGGCCTGACCGCAAGGAGAGCTCCGGAGTAGATCCTGGGTGCCCACGCCCTGACTCCGGGAATAGAATCCAGGAAGACTCCCGCTGCCTGATAATCGTTGACTGTTGAATAGATGGACGGGGACTGCAGGTAACCTTTGCAGTGCACCTGGATCTGACCCGTTCTATTGTTTGTAAAGAACATGATTATACTGCTGTACGAGCCGTCCATCCACCCGATGGAAAGGGAAGAGAGGAAGAAGCCGCCGGTCATGGTCAGAAGGGTGAGGATCGTCCGTCTTTTCTGACGAAAAACGTTTCTCCATGCGAGTTTTAAAAGCATATCACTCCCCGGACTGAAGGTTTCTCAGCGAGAAGATGCTGCTGTCCAGGCCCCGGTTGAATTCAGCGTGGGACCAGGTGATGGTTGTGCTCTGCCCCTCTTTGTCGGCGGGGATAACCCGCATCTGTGTGGGTATTGTTCTGTTATCCATTTCCTGCACGTTCGAATAGGTTACAGTCTTTATCAGATCACCATGACTGTCGTAGTACCTTTCCCACAGGGGTATGGTATCAGAGGTTCTAACTGCGAAAACGATGCTGGACCACACCACCGCGGTGGAGGATTTTGGAAACAGCTCAATGTACAGCACGCCTTCCGACTGATTCCCCGTAAGGGTCGTATCGGTTGTGTACGAGTACGTGTAATCCTCCGCATAGGTGATTTCTCTGACTATATCGTTGTTGGTGATGTCCGATCCCATCCACGAACCTGCCATCATTGATGGCGGTATCCTTACCGTGCTGCCGGTGTTTGGAAGGTAATTCCACATTTCAGCACCTATTCGGAGGGATGCCATTCCGGCTTCCCTTGCGGGGGAGAGAATCCTGATGAAGGTTTTATCAATTCCGTGAGACCATGCCTTCATTGTCAGTGTTCTTTCCCAGTGCGGTGTTACAATTTGCATCGACATTTCAGCGTAACTGTCATCGCTTCTGTAAAGCTGATCCAGCGAATGCACCAGTTCGTCGATTGCTGGCTGGCAGATGCCCGCAGCAATAAGACCCGGGATGGATGACAGGTTGAGAAGCAGTAAAAGTGATCTCACTTATCTCTCCCTTCGAAGATCAGCCCGTTGAAGAGGATTCCAAGCATTTTCTCAAGGGATTCAAGCATCTGTTCAGGGGTTCTTTCCTCATCGGCGGCGTACCACATAATTGCGGTAGTGATGATTCCGTATATCGCCAGGGATGCGTGTTCAATATCTGTGCCGGATTTGAGCTTCTGTTTTTCGGTTAACTCCCGGAGTAACCTGACAAGACCGTCGAGAAGGGTCAGATCCTGCCTTATCAGCCCTTTGCTCAGGGCAGTATCACTGCGCCAGGCTTCCCTCATCAATTCCCTCAGAAGTCTCTTCGGATATATGGACAGGTTCTCCATGAAAGTATTTATAAACAGCTTAACACTTTCAAACCCTGTGCAGGATTCCGGGATCCGAAACTTCTCATCCAGAACATTCGATGTGTCCTCGGCGGTAATTGCCAGGATCAAAGCGCTTTTCGAGTCGAAGTAATTGTATACGGTACCTACCGCTACTTCAGCTTCTTCAGCAATTTCCTCTATTGTGGTTCCATCGAAACCGCGGCTGAAGAACATACCTCTGGCCGCTTTCAGTATCGCCCTTCGCGCACGTTCCTTCTTGATCTCTCTCAAACCCATGAATGACCTCCAAGTATGAAGAAATTCAAAAATACAATACGTTCAGATATTGTCAATCCTTACATTCCTCTGTATTTCTATTGGATTTAATAGGGAGTTAGTTTTTGCTTAGAAACGGGTTTCGTTGTCCACGATCTTCCTCAGGAAATCGGCTAGATTTCGGATATTCTCTCGCATATCAAAGATACGACTCGCCACCTCCTGGTTCGCGGGACCTCTCATTTTGTCTGATTTCCAGTCCATGTAAATCTGCTGAAGTATCTTAGATACAGCTTCTGGATTCGGTTCTGAAAAATAACCGCCCTGCATTTCCTCAAGAAAATCAGCCATATCCCCTCTCCTGCACAGAATCAGGATAGGTTTCCTGACCGAAACGTATTCTGCAAGTTTTGCGTTATTCTTGACTTCACATCCGGGTCGGTCTGCAACGCAGGTCATCAGAACATCTGCTTCAAGTTGGTATTTCCGAACTTCATCTGCTGGAACTCTATCGAGGAACTCCACTGCCTTGCCGAAGTTGTCAGATTGCAGTCTGCTTTTGAACCCTGGATCAAAGGAACCAACGAATACAAACTTTACTTCCGCTTCCGGGTTTGCCGCGAGAAAATCCTCTATTCCATCCGGCAGGTAATCTGGGGCGTTGAATCCCAAAAGATTTCCAGTATATGTAATGGTCAGCCTTGTATCTGTCCTGTGAACACTGCTTGTTATATCAGGCAGGTTCTCAGGATCGTATCCGTTGATTACTTCAGTACAGGGCGGGCAATCGGAGCCGTATCGTCTGATGAAATATTCCGAGGATAGTGGAGTAGTCGTGATTATACCGTTGGCATTCCTTATAACAGCCCTTTCGAGTAAACCGTGAACCCACTTAATGGGACCAGGTGGATATTGCATATATGAATCGTATATCCAGAGATCCCCAAAGTAAGGGATCCATTTTATACCTGTAATCCTGCTGATAAGCCATGCATGCAAATGCAGAGAATGGTGCGGACCTGCCGAGAGAATAATTTTTGCATTTGTATCATGCACAAGGTTTATACCGGCGGGAACGACATCAGGCATCCAGGTGATAGCCCTGTCGGGAATAAGGGAGTAGAATTTCAGAATATCCTTTAGTGTAATACGATTTTCTTCTCTTTGAAATGAATCGGCTTGCTGAGTATTCTGTTTTCCCGTGAATTTCCTCAGAGCAGTCATTACATCCAGGTGTCGTACCCTTCTGATAACGGTTTCCTCAGGTATTTTTTTCAAGAGGGAATAATCCAAAGGTAGTCCCCTGGGTTCGGTGGATGTCAGTACACTGATTTTCCAGCCGAATCGCGGCAGATACCTTGGTAGTAGAGTATTTCTGGTATTAGCGCCGCAGCTGAGCGGCGGGAACAAATATGAGAGATACACAAGACTGTTGTCCATAATATACTCGGCTATTTCCAAATTCATTTAACATATTATGATAGCGCAACGATCTGAGTAGTATAGTTGATATTCAGAAAACATTCAAGAAATCACTGCTATGAAAGTTAATATGAAAATAAGCGTTGTCATACCTGTTTACAATGCGGAGCAGTTTGTGAGAAGCGCTGTTGTATCTGCTCTTGATCAGCCTGAAACGGCTGAAGTAATACTTGCTGAAGATAACTCAACTGATGACAGCCTAGTGGTGTGCAGATCCCTGGAAAAGGAGTATTCGCGGGTATCGCTTATCCGACATTCTGATGGGGAAAATCACGGAGCTGGAGCGACCAGGAATCTAGGTGTGAGAAATGCGACTATGGAATATCTGGCATTCCTTGATGCTGATGACTATTATCTTGCTGATCGATTTAAGGTTGCAGCGGAATTATTTAACATGCATGAAAATATAGATGGGGTATATGAGGCCATAGGAGTTTGCTTTGAGGATGAGGAAGCTGAGAATAGATGGAAGTCCTATGAGAATAGCAATATTACGACATTGTCTAAACGAGTTTGTCCTGACAAGCTGTGTAATCTGCTTCTGGAAGGCGGAAAAGGGACATTCAGCCTTGATGGACTTACTGTGAGGAAAATCATATTCGAGAAGTGCGGGTTCTTCTTCGAAAATCTCAGATTGCACCAGGATTACGCAATGAATATCCAGATGGCTCAGTTTGGAAGACTATATCCGGGCAGGCTTAACACTCCGGTTGCCATGAGGAGGGTTCACGCCGGGAACAGAATTATATCTGATTATAACCGATACTTCACCAGCAGTCTCCTGTGGAAGACTCTCTTTAACTGGGCAATGGAAAACAAACTGCAGACTGATAGGACAATTCCCATTTTTCTGCACCACCTGTATTTCATTTATTGCGTTGTTATTGACAGACATTCCGGGAAAGGAATAGATATTCAGGAATTGCGAATCCTTATTCTGGAAGTGCTTAGACATCCGATTCTGTTTATTAGAGCGCTCAGTGAGCATTTTAGAAGAAAAACCGTCCGATGAATTATGTCAGACTGCCATTCCCGGTTATATACTTGATACTTGAAAAGTACTCTGGAGTTGCTGTAATCGAAAGGATATGATCATTCCCTGCAGTATCGTCTTCGTAATGCTTGGCAAAAAGGATTTCCACTCCGGAGGTTACGATTTCAATTTCAGAATGGTGAACAGCCTCAGGTCTCAAGGTAATAACATAGAAATTATACATTTCACAACGGTTCCCAAGGGGCTTCCAAGAAAATGGTTCAGGGCCTCCAGGTATATCTACGGGAAGATCCGAAGCAGTAAACCAGACCTGGTAATAGTAAGCAAGAGCTATCAATATGTTTCTCTCATTCGTCTGATGACTGTGTTTGCAAAAACACCCGTACTTTACCTTATTCATCATTTTGATTGGACAAACATCAGGAATAAACTTAAAGTATTCATGTATAGAATGTATGTGAGATGGCTCCTTGGTATGGCTGAAAGGGTCTGGGTCAATAGCAGAAACACCCGGGAAGATGTGGAGAGAATGGGTATTCATCCTGAAATAATCAGGGTGATAAATCCCGGATTCGAAAAAGATCGGAGGCAGCTGCCCAACCGATCAGACCGTCGCGGACCCGTCAGGTTTCTCTGCGTCGGTAGTCTTTCTCCCAGAAAGGCTCAGCACGTTGCGGTTAAGGCATGCAGCTTCCTTGATGCAGGCAGCTATAAGATGGAATTCATAGGAAACACAGAAGGCGATATAGGTTATACCTCCACTGTGAAAAAATCGATTTCTGACGAAGCCTTATCGGAGTCCATCAGAATGTTTGGATATATCGATGAAAATGAAGTTGTCGATGCTTATTTGAGGGCTGATGTACTCGTTCACGCAGCCAACTGGGAAGGCTTCGGTATGTCTATTATTGAGGGAATGTGGTACGGATTGCCTGTAATTGCTTCGGATATAGCCGCAATACCTGAACTTGTTCGTGACGGTGAAAACGGTCTCCTTACGCCTTCTGGAAATGCTGAGGAGCTTGCGGATGCGATGAACAAACTTATCAGGAACAGGGATCTGAGACTGCTGATGGGTGAAAAAAGCCGTATGTTTGCCGAGAGTATGAACGACTGGAACGATACCGGGAAGGAATTCATGGAACTCGTCATGACTGCAGCAAGGAGCGGAAGAAGTGAATGATCTTTGTGTCATGAAGTTCGGTGGAACATGCCTTTCAACCGAAGCGGACAGACGGAAGTCAGTAGATCTATGCTTAAGGGAGCTCAAATCGTACCGCAGGATTGTAGTTGTTGTTTCAGCAATGGGCAGGAAAGGTGATCCATATTCAACGGATACCTTGCTGGAACTTGTTTCAGCTCCCATTCCCCTCGAAAAATCCTGTCTTCTGGCCTGTGGAGAAGTTATCTCCGCAGCTGTTTTCAGTGACATGCTCAGGCAGAGTGGAATAACAGCAGCAGCCATCACCGGATGGAACGCCGGGCTTCGAACCGATGAGAAGCATTGTGGTGCCGAGCTCGAATCGATCGAAAAGGAGTACCTTATCGCGACCCTCGAAGAGAATGCTTGCGTAGTAGTGGCCGGTTTCCAGGGTATGAGCAGCAAAGGAACCGTATCCACACTCAGAAGAGGGGGCAGTGATATTACAGCGACAGCTATAGCTGCAGCCCTTGAGGCGGACGAGTTGGTACTCTTCAAGAAGATCGATTCGGTTTACACCGCAGATCCCGGTAAGGTTCCGGAAGCTTTGAAGGTAGACAGAATAAGTGCAGAGGACATAAGACAGCTGGCATGGCATGGAGCTGAGGTTGTACATCCCAGAGCCTCGGAAATAGCAGGTGATGCAGGCATCAGGATTAGTGTGAAGTCTCATCTTACCGGTGAACCGGTCACCATGATTGAACCCTTTGTTGTCAGAAGAGGTATGTACATAACCGGTGTCGCATCGGGACCTGACGCGACTCAGTTCAGACTCACTACAGGCGGTTGCGTCCCGATGCATCAATTCTATTCACACGCATTCGGTCTTATCGCTGATGCGGGAGTATCAATGGATATGTTCAGTGTTTTTGATGCAGCAGCCATGTTCACTGTTCCGCTTGAGGATGAAGAAAGGGTTTCGGAAGTTCTCAGAAGTCGCGGAATTGCCAGCGAGACGATATCTCCCTGCGCAAAAGTATCCATTGTGGGGGCAGGTATGCACGGGATTAAGGGCGTTATGGCGAAGTTTTCCGCTGCCCTTGACAGAGTGGGCATTGACATGCTCCAGACGGTTGATTCGCACGCTACCATTTCAGCTCTGGTTCTTCTGGAGCAGAGAGATGAAGCTCTCAGGGCTCTTCACAGGGAATTCCTAGAACGATGACACTTCTGTCTGTCATCCTGCTGGCTATTATCCAGGGGCTTACCGAATTTCTACCTGTTTCAAGCTCCGGCCATCTTGCTCTGGCTGGAATGATACTGAAAGTTCCCGAAGGGGACATGACCTTTGAGATCGTAGTTCATCTTGGTACACTCATGGCGGTACTGGCTGTATACAAAAACGACCTGATGGGGCTTATATCCGGTGTGCTTCGGAAACAAAGAGAATCGCTTGTTCTGGCAGGCCTGCTTATCATAGGTTCTGTACCCGCGGCTCTGGCAGGATTTTTCCTTTCAGACTCTATCGAGAGAGCCTTTAGCAGCCCGGTTCTGGTATCGGTAATGCTTCTGATAACCGGCTGCGTTCTTTTCAGTACAAGGTTCATGAAAAGTGGGAACAGGGATAACCCCAGCGTCACTGGAAGCGTCATTGTGGGGGTTTCTCAGGCAATGGCTCTGCTCCCGGGGATCTCCCGGTCAGGGCTCACTATTTCCACGGGGCTTTTCGCGGGGATAAAGAGGGAGAAGGCTGCCCGTTTCTCTTTCCTGCTATCAATCCCTGCCATTGCCGGAGCCGCAGTCCTTAAGCTGGGAAATGCGGGATCCAGCGGCATCGATTATTCCCTTATGGTTACCGGATTTGTGATCTCCGCGTTTACCGGATATCTTGCTCTCAGAATTCTGCTGAAATTCCTGAGAGCCGGTAGATTCTCGATTTTTGCATGGTACTGCTGGCTGCTGGGGCTGTCCGGCCTGACAGTTTCTCTGGCGGGAGGTTGATATACAGTTCCTTCTGTTCTCCGTACTTGCGGCATTGAACCTGGCCGGCTGGCGCGCCGGCTATTCCTCCGGTGACTGGGAGTACGCTTACATTCAGGCGGAGATTGCCGTTGCGGAAGATTCGACAAGTTCCGATGCCTGGGCGGCTCTGGCTTTTTCCGCCAATGCCCTTGGGAATTACGATGAAGCGAAAGAATATGCCCGTAAAGCGGTAGAACTGGATTCCTGCTCAGCGATGGCCTGGGGTGCCATGGGCAGGTCCTTTACAGATAGCGCGGAAGAATCGCTGAAGGATTTTCAGACGGCACTTGAGTACGATTCAACCCTGGTTCTGGGCCATGTCGGGAGGGCACACTGCCTTATGGTTCAGGAAAACTATTCGGAAGCCCTTTCCGTACTTGCAGCAGCGATGCGCATTGATCCCTCCTGGATTTCAATCTGGCTCAAAACAGCCGAGATATACAGACATCAGAATGAATTCGAGAAGGCATTGGTCTGTCTGAACGCAGCCCTCGAAGAGTGGCCGGTTAATAAACAGCTGATGTCCGAAGCGGCTTGGATAATGGAGCTTACAGGCAAGTTTCAGGCGGCGGAGATGGCCTATGGAAAGATAGCCGATGCCTATCCGGATGATACAGGGTGTCTTATCGATCTCGGGCTGCTGCTTGAAAGTCAGGATAGATACGGTGAAGCTGTCAAGGTGTACAGGGAACTGTTAAGAAGAGATCCTGAGAGTTATCTGAGCCTCGGGGAGATCGGCATCTGTCTTGAAAATACCGGCAATTTCGATGCGGCACGCAGAAGCTATCTGGATGGAATCGAAATGAATCCCGATTACGCGTTTGCCCAGTACAGGCTGGGTCTCATGGCTGAAGAGAATGGAGATATTGAAGAGGCAATAGAGTGGTACAGCGAATGCACGGAATCAGACAGAAGTTTCGTTGACGTCTGGATAGCCCTGGGTCTCCTGTACGAAGAGATGGGCGATTATACCGCTGCTAAAACCGCTTACCGCAGAGCTCTGGAGATCGATCCGGAGTACTCATGGACGTGGGGAGAACTGGGTCTGGTTCTTCAGAAGCTTGGGAAACCTGAGGAAGCCGGGGAGGCTTACGAGAACGGTGTGGCCGTCGACAGTGAGTATCTATGGGCATGGGAACAGAGGGGGCTTCTCTTCGAAAGTGATGGGGATCTGGAAGCTGCCGCCAACTGGTACGGAAGAGCGGTTAGAGAAGCCGACTATCCCGGAACATGGCTGCTGGGGGAACTGGGGTTTGTGCTGGAACAGCTGGGAGCCACAGACAGCGCCGCCTTTTATTACTCCAAAGCCATATCTGTTGATTCCGCCTATGTTTTCGGGTATCAGCGGCTGGCGCCGCTTCTTGCGCAATCGGGGAACACTGAAGAAGCTCTTGCCCTCTGGGAAAGCTACATTGAAGCAGATGGGTTTGAAAGTACCGCATTATGTGAGAAAGCACTCATCTACGGAAGTACCGGCAGAGATCATGAGGCTGACAGTCTCGCAGAATTGATAGCGGATGAGTATCCCTATGCATGGGCAGACCTCGCCTGGACGTATACTGTGGCAAACCCTGAGATATCTTTTCAGCTTGCCGGGAGAGCGGAATCGGAAAGCGGAACCCATGACTATGAGTTCTGGCTGCTCATGGCTGGTCTCTACGCTGAACTTGGTGAGAAGGATGAAGCTGGAAGAAGCTACGAAGCTGCCGCTGGCATCGCCCCGGACAGCATAGACGTATGGCTGGAATGGGCTTACTATCTGTTTGATGAAGATGAAGAATTGGAGGCAGCTGACAGGTACAGACGGGCAATTGAGCTTGACAGCCTCTCTTTCAGCGCCTGGAGCGGCCTTGGTGAAGCTCTTCTTTTCTCGGATCAGTACGATGATGCTCTGGTTGCCTTTGAAAGATCTCTTGAGCAGGATTCCCTCTCCCCGTGGATTTATGCGTACATAGGCCTGGCTTACGAGAACAAAGGTGATTCGGACAGCGCTATGGATTACTATTTCCAGGCTCTGAGTATTTCACCCGGGTACGATTACGCCGAATCAAGGATAAGGATAATAACCGGCAGAGATTTCGATCCTGAATGGAAAAGGAGACAGGCAAGACGCTTCAATGTAACACTATACGTTGATACCAGGGTTGATAACGGAAATGTAAGAGAGAGAAAATACTCCGGTGGGCTGGAGATTTGCTTCGAGTATGACGCGAAGGGCAGCGAGATATCTCTGGAAACGGATTATAGTTTCATTGAGACTTCCACGGATTATAAAAGTGACTACACATGGGCAAATATATCCATGTCCGTGGAGAGGATATTGTCCGATCATTTTACTGTAAGTGCAAGCAGCTCATGGGACAGACAGCCCGGAACTGTCAGACCATGGCAGATAAGCTCTTACTTTTCCTTCGCGTATAAGAAATGGCTGAATGACTGGATCTGGGTATCCCCCTCGCTGGGTATCGGGCTGGTAAACACCCATTGGGCTTCCGGTCTTGAGAACGAGAGGACCGACAGAACTACTCTCTACGGTTCCATATCTATATGGGTTTCCGATGACGATTCAATCCTTCCTTCATTCTGGTTCTGGGGGAACTTCTATATCCCTCCCGATGAACCCGAAAACACACTCTTGAACGGATTGGCAGAACTTACATTTGAAATGTGGTATCCTCTGTCATTGACATTCGGATACAGTGTTGGATACGAAAGAACTCCCGTTTATGAGTACTGGGAGAAATACGATACCGAATTCTACTCCAGGTTGAATCTGAGGTTGTACTGATGTATGGCTCAATACTGATCATCCTTCTTTCCTTTCTGCCTGAAAACCTTCAACCCTGGTATTCAAGCTGTTCGCAAGGTGACTGGGGAGCTGCCGCAGAGAAAGCAGGAGATATCTACGCTGCGGATTCTACCGATGTTGATGCACTTGCCGCGATGTTTATTGCCTCGGCCCTGGAGAATGAATTTGAGGCAGGTACAGGTTTTTCAGCAGAATCCTTTCTTCCGGATTCCCAGACCTCCCTTACCCATGCGGCCCGTGGAGTCCTTTTGATGTCAGGCACTGATCCACTTCCAGAAGAAGCCGGGGAGCAGCTGCTTGAATCTATACGGCAGGACCCGGAAAACGTTCTGGCTTTGTATCTGCTGGGAACCCTCAAGGCTGAGAGTGACGGTTCCGAATCAGCCCTCCATTATTTCGATGAAACCCTTTCCCTGGATCCGGATTTTCTTCCGGCACTCCTCTCCCTTGGTGATATCGCGCAGCGGGAAGCCAGAACTGAGGATGCTGTGGATTACTACCTCATGATTCTTGAACAGGATGTTTTCAACAGTTTCGCCAGAAACCGATTGAGGATTATTGCTGGTGATTCCTACGAAGTGGAATCCACTATTGGAACAATGCAGGGTTTCAGCGCATCAACATCAGCGGATCTATCAATCGAACGTGGAAACCGCGCAATGCTTGATTGGGGTGGCAGCGCCAGATTATCGTACCGGTTCGACCGCAGAGGAACGTCAGTTGATGCGGCTTTCGGCGGTAGGTCAGTCACATGGGAGGAGATATACGGACTCAGTAGAGATAGCCTCAATACAAACAGGGGCTGGGCAAGACTGGGAGTCGATTACTGGTTCCATGACAGCTATTACGTTGAAGCCGCATCAGACTGGGACAGACAGATGTACACAGAGCGTCCATGGCAGATAACATCCTACTGTTCGGTTGGATGGCAGAAATCAATTCTTTCCTGGTTCTGGTTCTCACCTAAACTGGGGTTTGGCTCTGTCAACGCTCGCTGGACCTCTGGGGCGGGAGAAATGTTCATCAATGATTTCTCCGTTTTTGCCTCTGCAGATTTAAGGTACAGGAAACTCCATACATTCATCAGGGAGGCGGAGATATCAGGTAACGTGTATTTTCCGCCTGACAATCCGGAGAATTTCATCTCAAAGGGAAGCATTTCCCTGGCTTTAAGTACATGGAGCCCTCTATATGTGAGAATAGGTTACGCTGTGGACTACACAAGATCACCTGAGATTTCAACCTGGAAAAAATTCAACAGCAGCTTCACAACCTCTATCAACTTCGACCTCTTCTAGCAAGACCTTATCGAAAAGGGGGTAGTACTTTCCCGTTGCCCGTTATTCTTATGGCAAGGACCTGTAAGATTCCCATCACCAGCATGAATATTATCTATAATCCTGATGGTTTCAAGGATGTTCTGCCTGAAAGCCCTCCGAGGGAACACTCCCCCACTGGGTTGCTGTGCGATTCTGCTGAATGGAGCCTATCCTGCTCCCAGAATTATATTTCTTCTTCTCTTGAGCACCATGCGGCGTACGCTTTCTGCCGTATCCGGATTATTTCAACCGTCAGGATGAACTCTGTCTCCGTTATCCATGTTCTTACCGATGCCTTTGGGGGGAAGCTCATCGTTACGCTCCCTGCTGAACCTTGACTTGTTGTTAGTTCTATTCAATCATTATATGGTATTGAGTATCATCTGCAGTTTTGGTGATACCAGATAGTTGAGGTTGAATAATTACAATATAAATACCACAAAATAGCAGCATGATTAATTAAGGTATGATTAATTCATATATAGATGAGTAAATTCCGAAGTGAGGAGTTCTGAAATTGTGACTTTAGATCATTCGATTCTGCGGAACCAGTTCCTGTTGACAAAAGATCCTGATCGCTCCCCTTCCGGATGGATGATCAGGTCAATTGAGGACTGGCTGCTCTCAACTCATCCTTCTCTTCCAGTAATTAACATTCTCGACTCCAGAACCGATGAGATCATTGGGTGGCTCCTTGGGCATCCGATCAACCTCTCTGGACCCTCACTCCTGACGAGTAGTAATGTCCGCTGCGATACACCTGATTCCTGGAGTAGTATGGAGAAGTGGCTCTTCAAGCATGCAGGTAGATACATTGCCGTTCTATTCATGGATGGAGCCACACGCGTCTATCTTGACCCGACCGGATCGCTGGCTGCGCTATTCTCCATTGAGGAAGAGACTGTTTGTTCTACGTGTTCCGTGATAAGTAAGGGCCCCAGCGATAACGACTATAGATCCGACCTTATTGATCGTTATCCAAATTGGTATCCCTTTGGGTTTACACCTCATAGAACTCTTTCCCGGCTCCTCCCAAACCACTACCTCGATTGCGGGACATGGAAGGCTGAAAGGCACTGGCCATCGGATGGGGAGTTCGTATGCACTCAGGATCCAGAATCCACACTCCGATTAATATCGAGCACCGTCACTAGTATCATCCGTGCAGTGAACACGTATGGTTGTTACATTGGACTCACTGCTGGGGCAGATACACGGATTGTCCTGGCTTGCGCGGCACATGATCTCCAGCAATCAGTCTTTTTCACCGGTGCAAAGGAACTTGACCTGCATACTGCTAAAATCCTTGCAAAAAGGTTCGGGATAAGGCACATCACGCTTGAGCTTCACCCTGCTTCGTTGGCTGAGCAAAAGGAACGTCTTTTTGTTACGGGATATTGCTCTGATACAGGGGGGCATGGCTATCGCTCGGTCTACACTAGTGCCTTTGATGATGGTGCCCTTGTTCTCATGGGATTGGCGGGTGAAGTAGGAAGGACCCGATACTGGGAGGATGGAGACTCCGAGGAAATGGAATTAACCCCAGAAGACTTACTCCGAAGGCTGAAAATACCCGCACTTCCCGAGAGCCTTGCAGGGGCAGTGGAATGGCTTTCGTTTTTCCATGGTTGGCCTTTATTCCATATTCTTGACTTGCTGTTTCTGGAGCAGCAAATGGGCTGCTGGGGTGGTCCCAACAGGTACTTCTACGACTTCCTCGGTTTTCCCGAGATTTATGCATTCGGTCATCGCGACATTTACAGATCAATGATGTGTATACCCTTTGATTACAGAACTGATAATGGCCTCCTAAAAGGAATTTGCAAGCTCAATTGGCCTGAATTACTTGATCTTCCCATCAACAAATACACCGGGTTGAAGTTACTTGGAAAGAAAATAAAGAAGGTTGTGTCACTTCTAAAGAGTTGTTAACATTATATCATATATGCTCTATTATGATAATTGGAATCTATTATGTGTTGACTTCAGAGAGGATAGATGTCACTTCGCAGACACATCATACCCCCATTCGAAGGAACGGCAGCGGGTGTTGATCTTCTGATCGGGAATGATTGTAATCTCCAATAAAGAAAACGGAATTCCTGTCAGTGTCATCTGGACGCCCGGTCATATCCTTGGTTCTCTCAGAGTACTGTTTCACTTACTTAATGATGATCATTGACTTTATCAGCAGGTGAAATTAGCATTCTGACCTTGAAGTTCTATTCTGACTCCTGCTGGAGAATCGGGAGCCTGATGATCTTCCTCCTGCTGACATGTTCTCCGGCTTGAGTCGAATCCATCATACCGGGGATTACTCGATCCATTGAAAGCCGCTGATTCTCCATGGAGGGAGAGTGTAACAGTCCCTTGAGGCATGTTGAGATATTCCAAGAAATTCTAAGGTTTCGGCGCAAGATATTAAGCATAGGACTCCCCATACTGGTAAGCCAGGGTTCACTGATTGTATGGGGCTTTTTCTCAATTCTGGTAATCCGTATACTGCCCACGGAAGCATATGCAGCTTATTCGGTTGCCAGGAGCGTGCAGATATTCAGCGTGATGCTCGGTGGCAGTTTCGTTATGCAGTCCATAGTCAAATACATCTCAGAAAATAATTCCGATCGAGAGAGAAAAATAGCAAATGCCGGTATTGTGCTGTCTATGTCAATGGCGGCACTGATTGGTATCCTGCTTGTCTCTACTGGCAATCTTCTGCAGTCATTCTACTCGGAGATCGACCTGAGAGGCATACCGATGGCTCTGGCAATCCTTGTGATCACGAGTACGGCCTCCATGTTACCGCAGAACCTTCTGGCAGCAAGACACAGGACCAGGGAAATAATGTGGTCCCAGATATCTTCCGTTGTAGTCCGCATCCTGGTTGTATCAGTGTTCATTCTGCTCGATTCCCTGAGGTCCCCGATTCAGATATTCGAGGCTATGATAGCCGGCAATTTGGCCTCCATGATAGTGGGCTTTGTTTTCATTAGGGACATGGTGAGTTTCTCGCTGGGGCTTGATAAGGAGCACATCAGGATGCTTTTCGGCTTCGCAGTTGTGTCTCTTGGTGCTGGTATCGCCGGGAATATCTACACTAGAACGGATATCCTTCTGCTTGGTAAAATGGTAGCGGATACGGAGGTTTCCGGTTACGCTGCCAGCAGAACACTGACTGCTCTGGTTGACAATATCAACATGGCCGCTAAAATTTTGGTACTGCCACTTTTCTCCAGAATGTGGAATCAGGGACAGAGGGACCAGATCGTCAGACGTGTCATGTCCACTATTATGATAATCAGTATTATACAGCTGCCGGCAATAGTGTTGTATGCCGGTTTCCCAGGAAGAGTGCTGCATACATTGTATGGAGGGAAGTATGACGCTGCCTGGCCGGTTCTGATGGTTCTGGGGTTCATTACTGTCATCAAACCCTTTGGAAGTATCTTCTCCTGCATGTCGGTGGCTATTGGTAAACCATCCTACTCTCTTTACAGCGTGCTGACATCCGCTGGCATCAATGTGGGAATGAATCTGCTTTTGATACCCAGGTATGGAGGGTTGGGTGCTGCTATTGCAACCGGATTATCGATTATTATAGGTGCTCTGGTGGTTATCATATTGTCCCTTCGTCAACTGAGGAGGGGCCGTCCGGGAATGCTATATTCCAATGGACACTGAAACTCCGTGCCTGAAGGACTCTTACAGACAGGATAATGTAAGTTGCTGAACCGAAGACCGGCTTTAGAAAACTGGTTAATTAAAGACTATCTCCACAACTGAGAATTCTGGACAGAAAACACTATGATTCAGGAAATAGCCGCATTCATGATGATGTTCCTGTCAGTTCATCATAGTACCTGACCAGCTTTAAGACCTGCTTTCTGCTATTGAATTTACTCTCCACCTTTTCACGCCCGGCGCGTCCCATCCGTGACCATTCATCGGGAGTTTCCAGTAGTTCTCTCAAAGCGTTCTCCAGGGCTATTGGATCTCGCTCCGGTACCAGTTTTCCTGTGACCCCCTCTTCAACAAGCTCCGGAATGCCACTGTGAATTGTCGTCACGATTTGCAGACCCATAGCCATAGCTTCCATGAGCACCACCGGAATGCCTTCTTGATCCCCATTTGCTGCTGTGACGCTGGGTGTGATAAGAATATGGGATTTCTGAAGGAGTTCCAGTATCCGATTCTGGGGCATCCATCCGCTTAACTTAATGCACTGGGACGCTCCCAGATTCTCCACAAGTTTCCTCATATCCTCGAAAAGCTCTCCATTGCCTGCGATGGTGTATCTTAAACGGGGGTATTCATCCATCAGAGCTGCTACAGCCCTGATACTGTATTCCAGTCCCTTCTTTTCAACGAATCTGGCTACACTGGCCAGCTCGATTTTCCCTTCTTTATCGAGTAACCTGGGCTTGAAGGTAAACCTTTCACAGTCGACACCCATGTGATGGACCAAGATCTTTTCGGAGGGGCATCCCAGCTCTATTAGCCGTTGCCTCCATTTCTCGCTAATGGGAAGAAACAAGTCACCTTCACTGAAGAGATCATCATAGACCAGTTCCCCGTGTTTTCCTACCCATGTGGTTATATCAAAACCATGGAATGATGTTACAATGATGTCTGCACCGGCACCAAGTTTCTTCAGCGTGATGCCCATATCACCAAGCACACCATAATGACAGTGAATAATATCGTAACGTTTGTTGAAGGAAGATGCAAGGTAAAGCAGCCTTAAGGAAGTGGCCGAGCGGCCAAAACGAAACACATCAAGGGACCGGAGGGTGGGCAGGGGAGATGACAGCAGGCCTCGAGCAAGCGCAGGAAGTGCTCCTGCTACTCTTGCACCCCAACCCTTAGGGACCGATAGTCTTTTCAGGTGATAGAGCAGCCTGTACGAATTCACATCCGGGTGTATCTTCTCTGTATCAGACTCCATCGTACTGTAGATATCCACTGTATGCCCGAGATCCATGAGTCCGGTTATCTGATTGAGTATAAAGGTCTCCGAGAGTGTAGGAAAACGCCTGAGTATGAAAGCGATTTTCATGCGTTCGATCACCTATACTCGGGACTATTTGATTCCAGGCAGATCATTTACCTCGTTCCAGCTGATGTCATATGCATAAGATGCAATATAGGGATTATCATCGAAGAATACCACTTGAACTTATACTCTAATCCAATGTCAGTCTAGCAACCAAGCCATTCAACACAGATTCCGAATGAATCATCTTCCTCCGGTGCCCGTCTGAATACTTACTGTCGATGAGATATAACTTCAAAGACGATACAAATACATGGCAGTTGTAGCAGATCATATTTCCTGGCAGGATGCCATTCACGGGATTGAGACCTGATGAGTTAATCATATATCCTGCTCTATGGGAGAGTTGATAGGGATTTTGGCTACCAGTAACCATCGACAAGTTGACCGAGCGGAATATAGACCGGTATCTTCGGCTCCTGGTGGGAAACCGGGAGAATCCAGACCGGTGAGCTTTGTCTGGAGCAGTAAAGGTTGGCAGGATGATGAAACGCTGCATGATTCACCACATATCCTTCATGGGTTCTCCGACGATGACAGAAATGGCTTTCCGGGAGGTTTGCAGGTTTGCTGAGATAGTGAGGGAAGGAGCTGAGAAGAACTGAAAAAGTCAGCTTTTCCAGGAACATCAGCTGTGAAAGATGAAGCTGGAACGTCAAGGATAGTGTCTTCAGGTTTAATTCTGATAGGACTTGTCCTTACGATCTCCATGGTCACTGAGCATTACATGATCTGTGTTCTGCTTCTGGGGGTGCCCTGTATTCTGTTCCTGCTTGCCGGTTCACCAGTAAGGGTTCTGATGTCGGTTTTCGCCCTTCAGATAATCCTGACAATAGCGCAACTCACGGTAGCTTCAATCTGGGTGTTCAGGATTGACGATCTGCTGACCATTCTCTTTTTATCACTGTGGCTTCTCTCCCTTCCTGACAGGTCCATGAGTAGTATAAGGATAGGTAAACAGGGAGTGTTCATAATCATATTCCTCGTCCTGTTCGTCGTTTCCGCTTACCGGGGCTATGCAGCGGGTCATAACGTGCTGTTCATATACTATCAGGTTAAGACATTCGGACCCTACTTGCTGTACTTCCCTTTGCTCTGGGTCCTCTCGGATGAAAAGAACTCACGCTGGCTCTGGAAGTTACTGCTTATATCAGCGGTGATCAGTGGCCTGATATACACCATCAAGGGATACATGCGATCGGGAGAGGATGTGTACATCAGAGAAACCACAGGAGTCAGAGTGACAACCAGGCAGCCCAACGCCATCGGTGCGATCATGCTCATCTTTCTGGGAAGGTTGTGGAAGGACTGGAAAGAACGACCGACCCTCATTCTCATTATACCTGCTCTCATCCTCATGAGTTCAGCCATATTGCTGTCCCAGACCAGGGGTATATGGGGTGGCTGCGTCCTTGCCCTTGCGGCCGCATGGATACTGAACCTGTTCAGGAAGAAGGACAATATAAGGATTGGCAGGAAGCTGATGGTTTCCATTACAACACTGGCGGTACTGATCATCTTCATGGTCTTCGTCATCTCCACCATGGGTATCCTTTCCGCGACGGATATAGCTGAGAGGACGGGTGAGTCCAGCAGTTTCGTGACCAGCACCTCAACCCTCTCCAGGCTGATCGCGTGGAGCACCATACTTGAGGACCTCAGAGGAACAGCCATTATCACAGGCAAGGGACTTGGGGCAGTATATACCTGTTTCAGACCGGATATTGGTGCTGTGGTAACCGTGTATTACGTAGACAGTTCATACTTTCAGATTGCCCTCAACATGGGGCTGATAGGTGTCCTGGTGTTTCTGGCTATATTCATGATCACGCTGGTCAGGGCAGTGAAACTATTCATCAACACAGACAGCCGTTTAAGGGCGGGAATATCAATGGGCGTATTCTGCGCGGTGATCATGTTGCTTTTCGCATCAGGGTTTGCCTCTGTTCTCACCCACTACAGATTCACCATGCTGTGGGCTTTTCTTCTGGCCCTTCTTCAGACAGAGATAATAAGAGACAAAAGAGACAGTAATGCTTTGACAGCATGAGAGGGAATACCGAAAACGAGTGAATTGCGCATTATCCCGATGGCTTAATTCACTCTTTTCCAGTTCTGATTTGATCCTGTTATTGCATGTCAGGGACGAAGCAGCCTTGTTACAGGGGTTTTCAATATGCGGCCGAAGAAGATGTATGCTGTACCGGTGGAAGTGGCCAGCATTACGCCTATCCCTGCTGCGAGCCATCCTGCAGGGAACACTGCAAGGCTGTCGACTGCGGCTCTGAGTACAGGGCTTAGCGAAAGAAGCGCACTGCTTGCTCCCCAGGCCAGAAGGCAACCCAGAACAGCCCCGAGAACCATCGATATGAAAGACATGAACAGGATCTGAAATGCAAAGATCATCGCAAGCCTGTCGTGAGGAGTGCCAAGGGCCATCAGAACCCCCAGCGCGAAGCGCCTGTTCTTCAGGTCGGCAACCAGAGTATGAATGGCGCTTGAAAGAGCGGACAGAAGAATTGCAGCAGCCAGAGCTGAGAGAGCGGCCGTCACAGCCCCCACAAGTATCTCAGCTTTCTGGGCAATGCCTCTCCGGGTCTCAGCGCGCAGTCCCGTTTCCTCAACGATTCTTACGATCTCAGGGACATCTTCGGCTCTCTTCGCTGTTATGACAAGTGCGCTGTACCTTCTGGTATCATCGGGAAGGAAAAGCGAATTCATCTCATCCACGAATTCAAATGGAACACCAATGGCAAAAAGGTTCATGTTACGGGAGGTTGCTTCTATTCGGGCTCTTACAGTCACAGGGGGGTTGTCAAGATCCGCTATTGAACTTCTTCCCAGGGTAACGATACATTCCGTTCCCAGCACGCCATCCGGAGTAAGCCCCAGAAGATCGTTGGATTCGGCAAAACCTGCGTTGTACAGAAGCAGAAGATTTTCGCTGAGGATTATGGGAAGAAAGCGGCTGGAGGAATCATCAAGTACATAGGACCAGTTTATATCTTCCAGAAGAGAATCCCCGAGGAATTCCCCCGTAACCCCTTCCAGAGTAATATCCGTGTAGTAGGGCTGTCCTCCCAGCTGACCCTTCAGAAGGGCTGGAACATGGGCGAATATCTGGGGGTCAATCCGCTCAACGAGGGGTGAATTCTCCAGCTCATTTTTAATCTCCTCTGTGATTTCCATTCCGCCTGTTTCAGTCTGAAAGAACCCCAGCTGCATTCCAGCAGGAGTGACCCGTACCTGTTCCGCGGGCAGATCGCTTGAGAGGAACCTGTCAAGAAGGTTCTGCATCCCAAGGCCGATGGATATAAAGAAAACAAGGAGAAGGGACGCGGTGAACAGCATCCCCTGGCTGAAAATGTAATCCTTCCAGTGGCCGCGGTTCCACAGGTGAAGGGCGAGCTTAACTTCAGACAGTTTCATGCAGGATGCCATCTTTCAGTTCGAGGATTCTGTCCGCACGGTCGAGGACACCTGTGGAATGAACCACAGCTATCAGGGCGAAATTCTGCTGTCTGCGCAACTCATCCAGAAGATCGAAGAGGATATTCTCACTCTCCTCGTCAAGGCTTGCACTGGGTTCGTCGGCAAGAAGAACAGAAGGCCTGTTAACAAGTCCCCTTGCTACAGCCACCCTCTGTCTCTCTCCCCTTGAAAGGAGCGACGTGGGAGTTTCATCGGTTCGCACGGAAAGCTTGCCCAGAATATCCAGGGCATGTGTTCTGGCCTTTTCCAGGTCGCCCCCCGAGAAGACAGTCGGCAGTATCACGTTCTCCGTAGCCGTCAGAGCCGGAAGCAGATGAAAATCCTGAAACACGAAACCCAGATATTCTCTGCGGAGTGCCGCAAGTTCTGATGAGGAGAGCCCATCAGTGGGCTTCTCCGCAATTTTCAGGGTTCCGCCATGATCCAGGTCATGGGTTCCAAGTATGGCGAGAAGAGTGCTTTTACCAACACCGCTTCTGCCAACTATTGCAAGAAACTCGCCCTTCGCAACGTCAATATCCAGGCCGGAGAGTACTCTCAGGTCATCGAAACTGCGCTCTATATTCCGGGCTTCTATTATGTTCATTCAGCTGCCGTTTCAGGAAAAAAAGGGACGGAGGTAATTTAAAATAGTATCGGAATTAATCTGTGCTTGAAAGCGGTGGTATGTCCGCATTATTTGTGAATTCAAAATAAAATTCCTCCGTCCCTGATTATATCATCAGCATTCGCAGAGTGATGGTTACTTCTGGGGTACTGAGCCTGCAGAAGTAGATACCTGTGGCTGCAGGCTCGCCGGAGGCCGTCCTGCCGCTCCAGATAACGTCATGATACCCTGGAGAAAGCTGACTGTTCTCAGCTAGCGTGTTTACAAGCTTTCCTGAAATATCGTACACTGTGATGGTGACCATTGTTGCTTCCGGCAGGGTGAATCTGATGGTTGTGATGCCCGGGAAAGGATTGGGAACGTTCTGATACAGAACAGCTGAAGCTGTCTGGAATTCCCCGCCTTCCACGGAAGTAGGATCGTAAACCATCAGGACGTATTCCGGGTGGTCTATGAATGGATTCCGGTTGTGCTGTATGTCATAGACCGCCTCGTTTCTGTCGATTTCCTTCGTACTGACGGGGTCACTTGAATGCCAGCCGATAAGCATCTCTTCAGCCCAGTCGGTCAGCACAGCCCCTGTGGCCATTGCGCTGCCCGGCCAGCTGCCGCCCTCTCCAAAGTAGCGGGTAGCCATGTAGAAATAATTCCTGGCGAAATCCCCCTTGTAACCATCGATCGGTTCGAAGACGATTCCGGAGTATCCCGGGTAGGAGCAAGGTCCAAGGTAGCTGTAGTTCAACGATGTCCATGTTGGGTTGGTGACCTCTCCATAGGGGTAGTTGCCCCTTCGATTATTCACGTAAATATCAGTCGGGACAATATGAAACAGATCGGTATTCATGGGCGAGGCATCATTGAACCAGCTTTTCGGCCAGGAATGCTCCCGGTTGTACCCTTCACCCTCGCCGTTTGCGGAACCTCCCTGGTCATCATCAAGAACGTAAGTGTAAGGGGGAGTACCGCCCGGTACGTCGGAATACATGTCCCAGACCTTGTCACCATACCTGTCATCGGTCGTGAAAAATGCGAGCCAGATAGCGTCATAGCTTATATTTGTATGATTATCGATAATATCATGAAGGGCTTCCTGAAGCGCAGATCCCGAAAGGCCGGCGGCGGGATCGTAGTATCCCGGAGGAGGGTCGGCAGAAGCGAGGGCACTGAGCAGAAGAATTGCAAGCGCAACACTACACTTTCCGACTGTCCATACTCTCATGAATACTCACCTCCCAGGTTAATGATCATAGTAAATAATTGGGGACGGAGGATATTTAAAATATTATCGCGATTAATATGTGCTTGAGAAGGGTAGTATGACCGTATTATTTGTGAATTCAGAATAAAAAACCTCCGTCCCTAATTAATTGAACGAGGTCGGTCGATGTAAATTCCGTATCGCTGAAGCTGACTGAAAAACTGGTAACATTGCTTCCGTTCCGTACAAGCTGTAGTTCCAGCAGTATAAGCGGAGGTTCTTCATTGCTGATATTCAGAGTTACTCTCAGGGCTTTTGGATTAATTGCTCCGATCAGGTCTTTTACTCTGTTCAGGATACCTATCTGCGCTCTTGAAAGCATCCCGGTGGGGATTACGGATACGAAGGCTATGGAGTTATGAGAAATAAGTATTGTGAGATCAGCATCCGATTCCGAGATTGAAATCAAGTCGGAGTCCGATGCAAGGGATTCCTCCTTTTCAAGTTCAAGCCAGCGTCGGGCGGACCTGTCCGACCCGCTTCCCGTTATCAGGCAAGTCCATCCGTCCCTTCCGGCAATTGAACCTATCATGCTGCCCCGTTCATCGATCAGATCGTAACCCTGCCGGTTCTCCCTGGAACCGCAGTTGAAAGCGGTTCTTCCAAGCTGCAGCATTTCATCCGTTCCAAGTTCCCTTGAAAGGAAAAGCAGCTGGGGGGTAAAATCGGTGAGATTTACACCAAGAAGGCTCACCCCGAAATCTCCCCGTACGTTAAGGGAATCACACAACCAGAGGGGAATGAACTCGTTAACCTCCTCCGGTATAAGTTTAATATCCATATTACAACTAATATGAACATGAAGAAAACAGAGGCCCGGGACCATTCCCAGTTCATCCTGAATGGATACTCCACCGCCACAGCCCTGAAAGAGCGGAGTAAGAAGTAGAAATACGGTAATAACCGATACGATGATCCTGTTCATTGACTTGACCTCCGTCTGAATGTAACTTTGCCTTACCATAAAGCTACAGGTTACCTCTTGTCTGCGTCAATGTTTTTTATTCCTGGCCCGTTGGCAGGTATTAAGCAGTAATCTTGACAGTAGCGAGGGGTTTCTATATGCTACGTGCTCGCTTTTTGCTGGCGTAGCTCAACTGGTAGAGCAGCTGATTTGTAATCAGCAGGTTAGGGGTTCAAGTCCCTTCGCCAGCTCCAGTAGAGATTCGTGCTTGATTATAGATAACAGGAGCTGGCGAGGTTCCCGAGCGGTCAAAGGGGGCAGACTGTAAATCTGTTGGCAATGGCCTTCGGTGGTTCGAATCCACCCCTCGCCACCAGTCCTAGGGGTGTGCCCGGGAATACGCATTGAGCAGAATATCCTAACGACTGAGATAGAATGCGAAATATAGAGGAGAATACTGATAATATGCGAGTATTATGCCAATGTTTCATTGTCGGACAGGCTCCTTGACAGTGGCGGCTTTATAGGCGTTTCCGGCATGCGGGAGTAGCTCAGTTGGCAGAGCATCAGCCTTCCAAGCTGAGGGTCGCGGGTTCGACCCCCGTCTCCCGCTCCAGCCGGGGAACTGAAGCTAAATGGACGCGGTGGATAACTGCTTGAACCGGCAAAGTTGATTGCAGGTAGATATTGCCGGAGCCCACGTAGCTCAGTCGGTAGAGCGCGTCCTTGGTAAGGACGAGGTCAGCGGTTCAATCCCGCTCGTGGGCTCCAGGCAGATGAAATAAGCAGAAAACTGAAGCTGAACACAGGATCAGCACATTATCCATTGGTGAAGGATGAAAAAGAAAAGGAGAAATCATGGCCAAGGAGAAGTTTGAGAGGACCAAACCACACGTTAATGTGGGAACGATTGGTCACATTGATCATGGCAAGACAACCCTTACGGCTGCAATAACCAAGTGTCTGGCTACGCAGTTTTCCAATGTAAGCTTTGTTGAGTTCGACATGATCGATAACGCTCCCGAAGAGAAGAAGCGCGGTATTACAATCGCCACTTCCCATCAGGAGTACGAGACTGAGAACAGGCATTACGCTCACGTAGACTGTCCTGGTCATGCCGATTACATCAAGAACATGATTACCGGAGCAGCCCAGATGGACGGTGCCATTCTTGTTATCGCAGCCAATGACGGTGTCATGGAGCAGACAAAGGAACATGTGCTTCTCGCACGTCAGGTTAACGTTCCCAGAATGGTAGTTTTCCTTAACAAGGTCGACATGATCGATGACGACGAACTTCTTGATTTTGTTGAAATGGAAGTCGGAGAATTACTCGAAAAGTACGGATTCGATACCGACTCTCCCATTATCAGGGGAAGCGCTCTTAAAGCTCTTAACTCCAGCGGAGCCCCGGATGATGAAGACGCGAAATGCGTTTACGAACTTATGAAGGCAGTGGATGAATGGATCCCCACACCTGTGCGCGACACAGAAAAGCCCTTCCTCATGCCTGTGGAAGACGTATTCTCGATTGAGGGGCGCGGCACAGTCGGAACCGGAAGGATCGAGAGGGGAGTAGTTCATACAGGCGACAAGCTTGAGCGTGTGGGAATCCACGAAACTATAGAAACCGTATGTACAGGTGTTGAGATGTTCAGGAAGATTCTGGATGACGGACAGGCCGGGGACAATGTAGGCCTCCTTCTGCGCGGGCTCAAGAAGGATCAGCTGGAAAGAGGAATGGTTCTCGCGAAACCCGGTTCAGTCACTCCTCACACCGAGTTCTACGCCAACATCATTATACTCAGTGAGAAGGATGGCGGCAGGAAGAAGCATTTCAAGACCGGATACCGTCCCCAGTTCTATTTCCGTACAACCGATGTCACTGGTGCGATTGAACTTCCCGAAGGCCGTGAAATGGCCCTCCCCGGTGACAATATTGATGGGGTAAAAATCACGCTTATTACTCCCATAGCCCTGGAAGAGGGGCTCCGTTTCGCTATCCGTGAAGGTGGACGTACCGTAGGTCATGGACTTGTTGATAAGATTGAACAATAGACAGGATAAACAGTGAGGGTAATAATCACACTCGCCTGCCAGGAATGCAGACAGCGCAATTACAGCACCACCAAAAACCGCAGTACGAATACCGGCAGAATGGAAATGAAGAAGTATTGCAGATTTTGCAATAAGCATACCCTTCATAGGGAAACGAAGTAGTTATCCTTAAGAAGTTGCGCAGGGTCGTAGCACAATTGGTAGTGCACCGGACTCCAAATCCGGGGGTTGAGGGTTCAAGTCCTTCCGGCCCTGCCATCATGCTCAGAAGGAATAAGGATCAAAGGAAGAGGACAGATTATGGCTCGTAGGCAGACCCGGGACGGCAACATCATTGTGAGGGGTATTAAAGCTGCCATCAGATTTCTTATAGAAGTGAAGGCAGAGCTGACAAAAGTTGCCTGGCCGACCAAAGAAGAGGTGATTTCGTCAACATGGGTCGTTCTCTTCGGGGTGGGAATAACAGCAGTATGGATTTTTGCCGCTGACCAGTCCTCCGCTATTCTGATAAACGGGCTCATCAGGCTGATTCACTAAAAAAAAAGCTGACAGCTGCAGTTCAAGTCAAGAAGGACAGGATTATGGTAGAAGAAGAGACCAGCGAGCAGACGCCAGTAGAAGAAGATGCCTCCGGTGATGAGGATAACAGCAGGTTTTCCTGGTACGTTGTAAATTCATTCTCCGGGTACGAGAAACGGGTCATGATATTTCTGGCGGGACAGCTCAAAAGGAAATACCCTGACTGTGTAGGAGAGGTACTCATCCCTACTCAGGAGATCACTTCGAATGTCAGGGGCAGAAAGACATCAAGGAAGAAAAAGCTTTATCCGGGCTACGTATTCGTTCAGCTTGATCTGAACCCTGAAATGATCATGGACATCCGGGCCATGAGCAACGTTAGCGGCTTCCCACCGATGAATCAGGGAAACCCCGAACCGTTGACCGATGCCGAAATAAGCCGTCTGAAAGGACAGGCTGATGGTTCGGACAAGTCAAAGATCATCAGGGTACCATACTCGGTTGGACAGACTGTAAGAGTTACAGAGGGCCCATTCAATAACTTCACCGGGGTTGTGGAATCAATCAATCCCGAGCGCGGCAGGGTGAGGGTGATTTTCACCATTTTCGGTCGCAAGGCGCCTGTGGAGATCGATTTTTCACAGGTTCGTCCGGTCTGAGAGCAGACCGGTTTAACGGAAGGCGGAACGGTCCGTCTTATTTT
The DNA here is from genome assembly GCA_013138965.1 of Candidatus Aegiribacteria sp. Taxonomy (GTDB): domain Bacteria; phylum Fermentibacterota; class Fermentibacteria; order Fermentibacterales; family JCC-6; genus Aegiribacteria. The sequence continues at coordinate 67,975 of WTBT01000034.1, read as the reverse complement.
ATAAAAGCTGTTGTAACCAGTAAGGGGAGGTTGCTGCGGCTGGGAAGGAGTGCTTGCCATGGCCAAGAAGATTCTGGGTATGGTAAAGCTTCAGCTGCCCGCAGGGCAGGCAACACCGGCTCCACCCGTTGGTCCCGCGCTGGGACAGTACGGAATCAACCTGGCCGGTTTCTGTAAGGAATTCAATGCCCGAACCCGGGGGAGCGAAGGACTTATAATACCTGCGGTCGTAAGCATCTATAAGGACAGAAGCTTTACTTTTATTCTGAAATCCCCTCCAGCTGCGGTCCTTTTGAAACGGGCTGCCGGGCTGGCTAAGGGTTCTCCGGAATCCAATCGGGAAAAAGTTGGTACGGTGACTCTGGAGCAGTGTCGCGAGATCGTTAAGCTGAAGGAAAAAGATCTCAATGCCGCGTCCATGGAGGCGGCGGTTTCCATGATCGCAGGTACAGCAAGGAGCATGGGCCTGGAGGTGGTGGATTGATATGGCAAAAATGAGTAAAAGATTCCGCCAGGTCCGGGAGAGTATTGACAAAGATAAGAAATACACACTCGAGGAAGGCTGTGAGCTTGTCAAGGAACTGGCTACCGCCGGTTTTGATGAAACTGTTGAGATCGCCATCTCACTGAACGTCAACCCCAAGTATGCCGACCAGATGGTCAGGGGATCATGTGTTCTGCCCAACGGTACAGGAAAAATCGCAAGAGTCGCGGTTTTCGCTACCGGAGAGAAGGCTGATCAGGCGAAGGAAGCTGGAGCCGATTTTGTCGGTGATGAAGATCTCGCTGCCAGGATTCAGGAAGGATGGCTTGAATTTGATGTGGTCATCGCCAGTCCCGACATGATGAGGACAGTGGGGAAACTCGGAAGGGTACTGGGTCCCAGGGGCCTTATGCCCAACCCCAAAATCGGAACGGTTACTGAAGATGTTGCAGAGGCGGTTAAGGAGGCTAAAGCCGGAAAAATCACCTTCAGGGTTGATAAGACCGGGAACCTTCATGTGCCTGTAGGCAAAGCCAGTTTCGAGAAGAGGGCTCTGGCGGAAAATGTCATGTCCTTCTTTGAGAAGGTTCTGCAGCTTAAACCATCGACCGTTAAAGGACACTACATGAAGAACATATCAGTTTCGTCCACAATGGGGCCCGGGATTAAGATCGATGTAAACGATCTGCGGGCCCAGATGCGATAGGTGGTGATAAACAGATGGCTGTCTCAAGAAAACAGAAGGAGAGCGTTGTAGCCACCCTGATTGATGACCTGGACGAAGCAGGATCGGTTATATTGACTGATTTCACCGGGGTCAACGTTGAGGCAATGACTGAGCTCAGAACTCAAATGCGAGAGAACAACGTTAACTTCACCGTTGTCAAAAACACACTTCTTCGAAGAATCTTCAATGGAATTGAAGTTGAAAACAATGAGGGTGTCTATGCGATGATGGAAGGTCCGACAGCGCTTGCATATTCCACTGATGAAGTCCTTCCCATAAAAGTTATCAAGAAATTTGCTGAAGGTCACAAAGGGCTTCCGAGGATAAAAGGAGGCTTTGTGTCCGGTGAGACTTACGAAGTCGCTAAACTGATGCGGCTTGCTGATATTCCCTCGAGAGATGAGCTTCTTGCGAAGTTTATGGGTTCAGCCCGTTCACCTCTGCAGGGTTTTGTTTCTGTAAGCAGTGGGATAATCCGGAAATTCTTCTACGCAGTAAATGCGATAAGGGAGAGTAAGGAGAACTAAATAAGGTGGCGGAACCCTGCCCGGGTACCGCAGCAAATGGAGGAAAAAATGAGTGATCTTAAAAAAGCTGATATCATTGAAGCTATTTCAGGCATGACAGTTCTGGAGCTTGCAGAACTCGTTGAAGAGATGGAAGAAAAGTTCGGTGTATCGGCAGCAGCGCCCGTGGCAGCTGCAGTAGCCGCACCTGCTGAAGCAGGCAGCAAGGCAGAAGAGAAGACCGAGTTCGATGTTATCCTTGAGGACTTCGGCGCAAAGAAGATCCCTGTTATCAAGGTAGTAAAGGATGTTCTTGAACTGAACCTCAAAGAAGCCAAGGAACTCGTGGATAACGTTCCCTCAAAGCTTCGTGAGGAAATGGACAAAGACGAAGCCGAAGCTCTCAAGAAACAGCTTGAGGAAGCTGGAGCAACAGTCAAGCTTCAGTAACATCCAGCAGAATAATGCGGCGGGGGACGGCAAAATACCTCTCTCGCCGTTCGTGCCGTACTGATTTGAAATCGTTTTACTTAAATTCACTTCCTATCCAGGCGTGAGGAGTGATCAGGTGAAGGTTAACAGACCTGTAAAGAGTTATTCCGAAGTACAGCCGGTGATTGACATACCGGATCTACTGAAGATACAGAGAGAATCTTTCAGCAGATTTCTGCAGGATGATGTTCCCCCGGACGAGCGTCTTCCTCAGGGTCTTCATAAGATTTTCCAGGATACTTTCCCCATCGAGAGCAGCAACCGCGAGTTCTCGCTGGAGTATGTTTCCTATGAACTGGGCATTCCGAAGTACACGGTGCAGGAAGCCCTGGACAAGGGGCTCAGTTATTCGGTACCACTGACAGCCTTGCTCAGGCTGGTGTTCAGAAATATTATGGATACATCCAATGGCAAACCTTCCGCGGATTCATGGAAGGTATCCAGGATCATCGACCAGTCAGTGTTTCTGGGGGAACTTCCCCTCATGACAAAAGCCGGATCATTTGTAATAAACGGCGCTGAAAGGGTAATTGTCAACCAGTTGCACAGAAGCCCGGGAGTATTTTTCGAAGAGACGACCATGCAGCGGGGCAACAGAATCTACAAGTCCAGGGTTATTCCTCTAAGGGGATCCTGGCTGGATCTGAAGCTTGATCACAACGATATCATTTATGTGAATATCGACAGACGCCCGAAAAGAATACCTGTAACAATGCTTCTTCGCGCTCTTGGTCTGGGTGCGGACGCGGATATACTGTCGAGCTTCTATCCGAAAGTAACCAAAGATCTTGAGGCCGCCCTTAAAAGCCGCTCGAAAGCTATCGAGCTTGTTCTGAAATCCTTTGCCGAGGATATCGTTGATAGCGAGACCGGTGAACTGCTTGCCCGTTGTGATGAACCGGTGGAGAGCATTGAAAAAATTGAAATGCTTGTTGAGCATGGCATTAAACAGGCTGATTTTCTGGCTCCGCGTATGGAAACCAACGATTTTGACGGAATCAGGAAAACCCTGGCCAAGGAAGCCACATCTCTGGGAGCCGGAGTTGAGAAGAACGAGGATTCGGCAACAATGTGGATCTACGAAGCGCTGAGGGGTACTGATGCGCCGAACCTTGATCACGCGAGAAGCTACCTCAGATCGATGTTCTTTGATTCAAAACGCTACAGCCTCAGCGAGGTTGGAAGGTACAAGCTTAACGAACGGCTTAACATCTCCACTTCTATGGAAAAGCTTACTCTCACCATCCCGGATATGGTCGCCATTGTTGAAAACCTCATCAGACTTCGCGAGGGTAGAAATACCTCGGATGATATAGACCATCTCGGAAACAGAAGAGTCAGGACCGTTGGAGAACTCCTCGGACAGGAATTCTCAAAGGGACTCAGTAGAATGGCAAGAACAATACGGGATAGAATGGGACATCAGGACCGTGAAAAACTGACTCCGCATGATCTTGTCAATTCCAGGACACTGTCGAGTGTGATAAACACATTTTTCGGTTCCAGCCAGCTTTCGCAGTTCATGGAGCAAACCAATCCTCTTGCCGAACTTACCCATAAGAGAAGGACAAGTGCTCTGGGTCAGGGCGGATTGACAAGGGAGAGAGCGGGTTTCGATGTCAGGGATGTACACCATACGCATTACGGACGTATGTGCCCGGTTGAAACCCCTGAAGGACCCAATATCGGACTCATCACCACTCTGGCCGTTTTCGCCTCCATTAACCGGTTCGGTTTTCTGGAAACGCCCTATCGGCGCGTGATCGATGGAAAAGTAACTGACGAAGTTGTTTACCTTTCTGCCGACAGGGAAGACCGTACTACGATAGCTGAAGCCGACGCACCCATAAGCAAAGACGGGAAGCTCATCGGTCCCCTTGTAAGAACCAGACGGGCAGGGACATTCCCTATGATATCTCCGGATGAAGTTGAATTCATCGATGTCAGCCCGAGGCAGCTCGTAGGTGTTTCCGCAGCTCTCATACCTTTCCTTGAGCATGATGACGCGAACAGGGCGCTTATGGGCTCGAATATGCAGCGTCAGGCTGTACCTCTTCTGTATCCTCACTCTCCTTTTGTCGGAACCGGCATGGAGGCAAGGGCTACCCTTGATTCCGGAACCCTGGTCACAGCACTCAGGGCAGGAATCGTCCAGGAGGTTGATGCTTCACACATAGTCGTAAAAGCTGATTGTGAGGTGCATGATTTCAACAGGTTCGATACCTACCAGTTGCAGAAGTTCAAAAGAACGAACCAGGATACCTGCTTCAATCAGAGACCCCTTGTGAGCATTGGTGACATAGTTGAGAAGGGTTCGGTTCTGGCGGATGGTATGGCAACCGAGAACGGCATACTCGCACTTGGCGTCAATGCAACAGTGGCTTTCATTCCATGGAACGGCTACAATTTCGAGGATGCCATTGTTGTCAGCGAAAGGATTATCAGGAACGATGCTTTTACATCGGTTCATGTTGTTGAACTGGAGACGCAGTTCAGAGAGACAAAACTCGGTCCTGAAGAACTGACAAGAGAGCTTCCCAGCGTTGATAACCCCGAAGAGATAGCCAACCTGGATGAAGATGGTATCATAAAGGTCGGTTCAAGGGTGAGGGAGAGGGATATCCTTGTAGGTAAGATTACGCCCAAGGGAGAACAGGACCTGTCACCATCCGAGAGATTGATCAGGGCGATATTCGGCCAGAAAGCGGGAGACGTGAAGGACGCATCTCTGCGGGCGCCTACCGGTATGGATGGTGTGGTTATCGATGTGAAAGTCTTTTCAAGGAAAGACAAAACTGAAAGAACCCGACGGGAAATCGATGTGAAGCTGGACAGGTTCAGGGATGAATTCGAGGAAAAAGAGAAGCGTCTGTTCGCTGAAAGAGACGAACTTCTGAAGGAAATTCTCCAGGCGCAGAAAGCTGTCAGTTTTGTTGATAAGCTTACAGGAGAGGTTCTGGTTGCCTCCGGGAGGAAGCTTTCGGTATCATTCCTGAACAAGGTGAATTTCTCCGATATAGATTCGAGTCAACAACTTGTGGGTGATCTTAAGGCTGATGATGAAACTCGTCAGATACTCAGAAATGCCGCAAAGGAGTACAAGAGGCTGGAAAATGAACTGGAAACCGTTGAGGAAAAACTCATGCGGGGTGACGATCTTCCACCGGGAGTTACTAAAACAGTAAAAGTCTACCTGGCGAAACGCCGTAAACTGCAGGTCGGCGACAAGATGGCCGGAAGGCATGGAAACAAGGGTGTCGTCAGCATAATCGTCCCCCAGGAGGATATGCCCTATTTACCTGACGGAACTCCCATCGATATATGCCTCAACCCACTTGGAGTACCGAGCAGAATGAACGTAGGTCAGATAATGGAAACGAACATCGGATGGGCTGCGAAAAAAATGGGTTACGATGTGATTACACCGGTGTTCGATTCCGCAACCAACCTGGAGATCGAAGATGCTCTTGAGGAAGCCGGTCTTAACAGAGACGGGAAAACTGTACTCTACGACGGCAGAACCGGCGACCCCTTTGATGCGAGGGTTACTGTAGGTAGCATGTATATGATGAAACTGGCGCATCAGGTTGAGGACAAACTCCACGCAAGGGCTACCGGCCCCTACGCCATGGTTACTCAGCAGCCTCTGGGAGGTAAAGCGCAGAATGGCGGCCAGAGGCTGGGAGAGATGGAGGTATGGGCTCTTGAAGCCTACGGCGCGGCACACTGCCTGAGGGAAATGCTCACCATCAAGTCGGATGACGTTGATGGAAGGGCCCGTGCCTATAGCGCGATGGTGAACGGAGAGAATATCCCGCAGTCCCTGACTCCCGAATCATTCAACGTTCTTCAGAATGAGATGAGAAGCCTTGCTCTGGATGTTGAATTACTGCCTGCTGAAGGGGAGGAATAAAGATGTTAGGAAACATTTCCCGTCGTGATGCCAGGGTATTGCTCTCTGACTTCGGAGGCATGAAAATCAGTCTTGCTTCCCCCGAGACTATACGGAAATGGTCCCATGGAGAGGTCAGCCAGGCTGAAACCATTAATTATAGAAGTTACAAACCGGAAGCAGAAGGGCTTTTCTGTGAACGCATATTTGGTCCCGTTCGGGACTGGGAGTGCAGCTGCGGAAAGTACAAAAGAATACGCAACAAGGGAATAGTATGTGATAGATGCGGTGTTGAGGTCACGCATTCCAGGGTCCGTAGAGAACGTATGGGTCATATAGACCTTGCGGTACCTGTCGTTCATATCTGGTTCTTCAAATCCCGAAAGATCTCCAAGCTTCTCAATATCACGAACCTTAAGCTGGAGCGTGTTATCTATTACGAATCCTATATTGTTACCAGATCCGATCATCCGGACATCGATATCGGTATGATTCTGACCGATGCAGAGTATCGGGAAGCTAAAAAGGAATACGGCGATGTCTTTAAGGTAGGTATGGGTGCGGATGCCATCCGGACCATGCTGGCTGACCTTGACCTTGAGGAAATGGCGACCACCCTGCGAACCAGCATAGCTAATGAGACAACCTTTTCACGCAGGAAGAAGAATATAAAGAGGTTGAAGGAAGTTGAGGCGTTCAGGCTATCATCGGATGACAACAAACCGGAGTGGATGATCCTTCAGGTAATGCCTGTGCTGCCCCCGGATCTCAGACCTCTGGTCCCTCTTGATGGAGGAAGGTTCGCCTCCAGTGACCTGAACGATCTCTATCGGAGGGTTATCAACAGGAACAACAGGCTGAAACGGCTTCTGGACCTTCAGGCCCCTGACGTCATTCTGAGAAATGAGAAGAGGATGCTGCAGGAAGCTGTAGACGCGGTTCTTGATAACAGTTCAAGACGTAAACCTGTTAAAGGAGCCGGAATGAGGCCCCTTCGATCCCTCTCGGATCTTCTCAAGGGTAAACGTGGAAGGTTCCGCCAGAACCTTCTGGGAAAAAGGGTGGATTATTCCGGAAGAAGCGTGATCGTTGTAGGCCCGGACCTGAAGATGAATCAGTGCGGTCTCCCCAAAACCATGGCACTTGAGCTTTTCAAGCCCTTTATAGTCGCCAGAATCAGCGAGCTTCTGGATGAAAGCGTTAAAAAGGCCACCAAGAGATGGGAAGATGCTGATGAAATAGTATGGCCGGTTCTCGAAGAGATTATAGAGAATCATCCTGTTCTTCTGAACAGGGCTCCCACTCTTCATCGCCTTGGAATTCAGGCTTTCGAGCCTGTTCTTGTTGAGGGAAAAGCGATCCAACTGCATCCTCTGGCCTGCACAGCGTTCAATGCTGATTTTGACGGTGACCAGATGGCAGTGCACGTTCCTCTCTCGGCCGAGGCTCAGGTTGAGGCTCGCATGCTCATGATGGGCAGCAAGAATATCCTGAGACCCGCCAGCGGTGAACCTGTTACCACACCGAGCCATGATCTGGTCATAGGCGTGTATTATTTAACGAAACCCCTTCCCGGAGCAAGGGGAGAGGGCATGATCTTCTCTTCAACGGACGAGGTACGGGGCGCTTATGACGCCGATAGGATTGATCTTCATGCGAAGATCAAGATCAAGGGAATCAACAGACTTATTGAGGAGAACGGCAAGAAGGAACGTATCACCCCTCCATTCTGGAAGGACTACACAACAGTCGGACAGGCTCTCTTCAACGAGATAATCCCTGACGAACTTGGTTTTATCCTGGCCAACGCGAGGGTCCCCCATGAAAAGGTCTTCAGCAAGAAGGGGCTCAACCAGTTAGTGGGCAGATGCTTCAACGAGCTGGGATCAGTTCGGACAGCAGTTATGCTTGACAACCTCAAGGAACTCGGATTCCACTATTCAACAGTATCCGGGCTGACAGTGGGAATGAGAGATATGCTCATCCCCGCCGGCAAAACGGAGATCATAGCCAGAACCGCCCATGAGATAGAACTCATCGAGATGAGTTCGAAACGTGGAGAACTTACGGAAGCCGAGCGGTACAACAGAGTGATAGATAACTGGGCAAAAGCTACTGAAGAAGTCAAGAACGCCATGATGGAAGAGCTGAGTCATGATAACCACGGTTTCAACCCTATCTTTATGATGGCCAATTCCGGCGCAAGAGGCAGTGTTGATCAGATGAAACAGCTTGCCGGTATGCGCGGACTGATGGCTAAACCCAGGAAGAAGCTTACCGGAGAGCTTGGGGAAACAATTGAGACCCCGATCATCTCCTCATTGAAGGAAGGCCTTTCGGTCATTGAGTATTCCATCTCAACCCATGGGTCAAGGAAAGGTCTTGCTGATACTGCTCTCAAGACGGCCGATGCAGGTTATCTTACCAGAAGGCTTGTTGATGTCTGCCAGGATGTCATAATCACCATGGAAGACTGCGGGACGATAAGGGGAAGGGTTATTACTGCTCTCAAAGAGGGTGAGGAGGTCATTGAACCCCTCCGTGACCGTATCCTGGGCCGGGTTGCGGCGGAGACGATTTACAAACCTGGAACCGATGATGTCGTATGTGAATCGGGCCAGGAGATAACGGCGGAGCTTGCTTCAGAGATTGAGATAATTGGAGTTGAATCCGTACGGATCAGGAGTGTTCTTGCATGCGAGGCAAAAAGAGGCCTCTGCGCCAAATGCTACGGATGGGACCTGTCCAGGAACAGAATGGTCACTATTGGAGAAGCTTCCGGCGTCATTGCAGCTCAGAGTATCGGTGAACCCGGAACGCAGCTGACTCTTCGTACATTCCATACAGGCGGAGTCGCGGGCAGGCAGACAAGGGAATCGGAGGTCACCGCAAGACACTCCGGTTTCGTATGTTACCGTAATCCCTGTATCGTGAGCAGTACCGATGAGAAAGATAATCAGATAATGGTGAGCACCAGAAACACACAGCTGGACATTCTTGATGGCTCGGGGGAAGTGCTTTCCACATACGACATTGTGGTTGGATCCCAGATATCTGTTGAAGATGGTCAGAAGATCGAGAGGAATGATGTAATCTGCAGGAGTGATCCCTTCATAATCCCGATAATCGCGGAACAGGAAGGTAGTGTACACTATGTCGATATCGAGGAAGACACTACTCTGAAGGAAGAGATCGACAGCGAGCAGCGCAAGCAGATGGTCATTGTCGAGGACAGAAGTAAAACTCTCCATCCCCACATCTTCATACTGCCCGAGCAGATGGTTGTCCTGAGCGGACGCCCCAGGAGAAGGGAAGAGGAACTTTATACCATCGGTGAGCTGGAAAAGGAGATGCTGGAGGGACACGGACGCATTATCTATACGTACCAGGAGGTCAGTACCTACCGGACAGAGACGCTTGCAGAAGACTTCATCGAGAGGATGAAGGATCAGGATATCCCTGTAGTCTCCATAAACTGCAGGAAGGCGGGAACCGGAAGCTATGCCGCTCTGGTGAACGCCGCAAGAGAAGTGATGAAGACCTTCGGTAAAAAGGCGGAAAAAGAAGTTGCAGCACTTGAAAGTGCCATCGTAGCCCTCGAGGATTCCAGGAAACGTAAGAATGGCAAACTCGAGGAGCAGTTCGCCAGCTCTCTGGCCGAACTGAGCAGGAAGGGCTCTTTCATAATAGTTATCGAATCTCTGGACAGAGGGCATCAGGGGACCGGAAACCTTGTGAAGTGCATTCAGGACATTGTGACTGAAAGCGCAATGATGATCATTTCCGACTTCACCACAAGGGGCGTCAGGAGTCATATCGCTCAGCCTGGCAGAAAGAAGATAGCCAGTGACCCTGTTGAGGAGTTTATTTCTGATTCTATCAAGGGTAAGTATCCCATACCCAGCGGGGCACATCTCAGAGTGAACGATGGAAGCCTTATCAGACTCGGAGTCCATATTGCCAGGATCGAGCGTAAGCTTGGACAGCACAGGGACATAACCGGAGGGCTGCCAAGGGTGGATGAGTTGTTCGAAGCCCGAATACCGAAGGATGCGGCGAGTATTGCCGAAATCGATGGTGTCGTGGCTTTGAGTTCTATCAAGGCGGGCATAAGAACGGTTACGATCAGGGGTGATCATGGCCAGGAATCCGCTGTTAAAATTCAGGCATCCAAGCATATCAGAGTGCGCGAGGGGGACAGGGTAAAAGCGGGAGACCGTCTTACCGAAGGGCCATTGTCTCCGCACGATATTCTCAGGATAATGGGTACGGAGGCCGCGGAGAAGTACCTTCTCAACGAGATACAGGAGGTTTACCGCCTGCAGGGCGTTAATATCAACGACAAGCATATAAGTATCGTTGTGCGTCAGATGCTTTCCAGGGGCAAGATCGATGATCCCGGGGAGACTCAGTTCCTGGAAGGCGCCCAGATAGACAGGCTTATCCTCCAGAGAGAAAACAAGGCTATGATGATGGAAGGCAAGAAGCCGGCGACTTCCGCGGTTCTTCTTCTGGGAATAACCAAGGCTTCCCTTGCCACTGAGAGTTTCCTCTCGGCGGCATCCTTCCAGGAAACGAACAGTGTGCTTGCCGACGCCGCAACTGCGGGGAAGGTGGATTACCTTCACGGCCTCAAGGAAAATGTGATTGTCGGGCATCTGATCCCGGTGGGGACAGGCGTGAAGAAATACCAGGATGTCAGGCTCACATTACCGGACGGGGAAGAGTTGCCTGAACCGGCATTCCCGGACAATATGGAAGAGCTTGATATTGACGAAACCGATTTTGATGTATAGACTTAGATCCCTTGCAGTCTTAAGTGTGTCAAATTGACCTTTGAGAGGAGATGATTTGCCAACAATTAATCAGCTTGTGCGTAACGGGCGCAAGAAGAAGAAATCGAAAACCAAAGCACCTGCCCTTACCGGATGTCCGCAGAAAAGGGGCATCTGCACAAGGGTTTATACTTCAACGCCTAAGAAACCCAACTCTGCTCTGCGTAAAGTAGCGAGAGTACGCTTAAGAAACGGTTTTGAAGTAACTGCTTACATACCGGGGATAGATCACAACCTCAACGAACATTCGATTGTGTTCATTAGAGGCGGCCGAGTAAAGGATTTGCCCGGCGTTAGGTATCATATTATCCGTGGAGTTGAAGATACTTCCGGTGTCGAAGGAAGAAAACAGAGTCGCTCGAAGTACGGTACAAGAAAAGTATAGAACAATGCGTTCTGCACCTTAAGTGCAGGCGGGGAGGACGAATGGCTAGACGTTCAAGGCCCAAAAAGCGTGAAGTCGTACCGGACAGGAAGTACGGCAATCAGCTTATGGCAAAATTTATAAATAAACTCATGCATAAAGGTAAGAAATCTATTGCCGAAAAAATATTTTACGATGCAATGGATATTATTACCGAGAAAACCGGACAGGATCCTGTTACTGTATTCAACAGGGCAATGGGAAATGTACGTCCTCAGCTCAAGGTGAAATCAAGGCGCGTGGGCGGATCCACATACCAGGTCCCATTGGAAGTTAAGCCCCAGGAAAGGGATTCTCTTGCAATGCGCTGGATTATCCAGTACGCTAAAACCCGTAGCGGCAGGAGTATGCCTGATAGACTGGCAGCGGAGATTATGGATGCGGCAAGAGGTGAAAACTCCGGAAGCCTTAAGAAAAAGGAAGATACGCATAGAATGGCGGAAGCTAACAAGGCCTTCGCCCATTATCGCTGGTAGGTTAACTGCTTTTCCGGTTTCCTCCAGCGTCCGATATTACTTGATCGTATAACTGGAGGAAATCGCTTACCATGAGCAGCGCCCAAACAGACAATGTACGGAATATCGGCATTATGGCCCACATCGATGCCGGGAAGACTACCACAACCGAGCGGATTCTCTACTATTCCGGAAGGGTACACCGTCTTGGTGATGTTGATCACGGTACAGCCGCTATGGACTGGATGCCCCAGGAGAAAGAAAGGGGCATAACCATCCAGTCAGCCGCTACTACCTGTACATGGAAATCGCATCAGATTAACATTATTGACACGCCGGGTCATGTTGATTTCACCGCTGAGGTGGAAAGAAGCCTGAGGGTTCTTGACGGAGCTGTCGCGGTATTCTGCGCCGTAGGCGGAGTCGAACCGCAATCCGAGACAGTCTGGCACCAGGCCGACAAGTACAATGTTCCCAGAATAGCCTTCGTGAATAAGATGGACCGCCAGGGAGCGGATTATCCGCGAGTGCTGGAAATGATGCGCGATATGCTGGGGGCCAAACCTCTGTCTGTCATACTGCCCATCGGAAGCGGAAGCAGCTTCTCAGGAATAATCGATGTGATCGGCGGGCATGCCGTATACTTCGACGAAATGTCCAACGGCTCTGAATTCACACTTGAAGATATTCCTGAGGAAAACAGAGATGATTATAATGCCGCGAGAGATATCCTGTGGGAATCTGCGGCAATGCTGGATGAATCCGCCATGGAGGAATACTTCAACGGCAGGCTTTCACCGGAAAGAGTCAGACAGCTCATTCGCAAAGGAACGGTAGAAGGTGATATTGTTCCCGTACTATGCGGAGCGGCGCTGAAAAATATCGGAATACAGCAGCTCATGGACGCTATAGTGGACTGGCTGCCCACGCCATCGGAACTACCTCCCGTATCCGCTCACCTGAAGGATGGTTCATCAGTTAAGGTAAGACGCAGTGTCGATGAGCCTTTCTCAGCGCTGGTATTCAAGGTACAGTGCGACCCTCACCTGGGGAGACTGGCTTTCATGAGGGTCTATTCGGGCAGGATTTCAGACGGCCAGCATGTATTGAACAACAGGACCGAAAACAAAGACAGACTCACCAGACTTGTAAGAATGCACGCCAACAAGCGGACCCATCTGGACAGCGTAATGGCGGGGGATATTGCCGCCGCCGGACTTAAGGATGTGGTAACGGGTGACACGCTTACATTCCCCGACACGCCCCTGATCCTTGAGTCAATAGAATTTCCCGAACCGGTAATACAGATGGCAATTGAACCCATGAGTACTTCCGATGAAAAAACGCTGGACGACGCCCTTGCATCCCTGGCCAGCGAAGATCCCAGTTTCAGAGTCGGAATCGATGAGGAATCAGGACAGACCCTTATCATGGGAATGGGAGAACTGCACCTTGAGATAATTGCCAGCAGGATTCAGCGGGAGAAAGGGGTGAAAGTAAGAACCGGTAAGCCACAGGTATCCTACAGAGAGAGCATTTCCCGCATAACAGAGGGTAGAGGTGAATTCAGAAAGTCCATTCAGGGCAGAGGCCACTTTGGGAATGCTGTCATAAGGGTAGAACCGGTCGATTCGGGAATCGGGTTTGTTAACTTACTGAAAGACAAGGATTTCCCGGATCATTTCGCGGAAGCTATAGAAAGAGGGGTCATGGGTGCAGTGGGAGCAGGTCCCCTGGCCGGCTACCCGGTAGATGGAATCAGAATTGAACTTCTCGAAGCCGAACTCCACGAAACGGACTCTTCGGAAACAGGATACGCCTATGCGGGTGCCATGGCTTTAAGGGAATGTCTGAAAAATGGCAAACCTGTTCTGAAGGAACCCGTCATGCGTCTGGACATTATCTGCCCCTCCGATTACGTTGGAGAGGTCATAGGGGATGTCAACGCCCGCAGGGGCAATGTTCTGAGTATGGAACCCATGGGTGAGGTCCAGTCAATAAAGGCAAGGGTTCCCCTTGCGGAACTTTTTGGTTATAGTAGCGCCTTACGTTCTTTAACTCAGGGTCGTGCGGGGTTTTCTATGCAGTTTCTTGATTATGCCCGAATTGCTGAGAATATCACGCGGGGTTTACTGGAGCAAATGGGGATTACCGGATTCAGCTAGAAACCGGTGATAAATCGAGACAGGAGATATTATTGATGGCTAACAGGTTGAGGATAAAGCTCAGAGCTTACGATCACAGGCTTCTAGATCGTTCCGCTTCCGCTATTGTCAGAAGCGTTTTGAAAACTGGAGCCAGTGTTTCAGGGCCGATTCTTCTCCCAACGAAGAGAACGATCATTACGGTATTGAGAAGTCCTCATGTGAACAAGAAATCGCGGGAGCAGTTCGAGATGAAAATACATTCACGATTGATTGATATTCAGGACCCGAATGAAGAAACCGCAGCCGCTCTCAGGTCACAGGATGTGCCTGCAGGAGTAGATGTGGAAATGAACGAAATCTAGATTCACTGTTTTTCTTCTAACTGATCCGGCAATGCCGGATTAAGAGAAACACCGCATTGCCGGACAATGGCGGTTGTCCGGTGAGCGAAGTAAATAACGCTCGTCCCTCCGCCTCCAAAGGGACTTCAGCGATGGGAAGTGATCTATGAGCGGAATAATGGCTCGTAAGATAGGGATGACCCGTATCTTCAAGGAGAACGGACAAGCTGTCCCGGTAACTGTGCTTGAAGCGCAGCCGAATCCGGTTACACAGGTGAAAACCGTGGAGACCGACGGGTACGAAGCCCTGCAGATTGGCTACAGAACTCAGAAGAAGCAACGCCTGAATAAACCCACACTCGGTCATCTGGATAAGAGCGGGGCTCCACCGGTATCAAGATTTTGTGAGGTTCCTATGCCTAAGGAAGCTACCTCTGCAGGAGAATTTCTTGATGTCTCAATGTTCAATCCCGGCGAGAAGGTTGACGTTACCGGTCTTTCCAAGGGAAAGGGCTTCCAGGGCGTTGTTAAGCGTCACGGGTTTTCCGGAGGCGATGCTACTCACGGAAACAAATCTCACAGAGTTCCCGGTTCAATAGGTCAGTGCGCGACCCCGGGAAGGGTATGGAAAAACAAGAAAATGCCCGGGAGGGACGGCGGAAAGAAAGTGACTGTCCGCAATCTCGAAGTCGTACAGATCGATTCCGAGAAGAACCTTCTGGTTCTCAAAGGTGCGGTTCCAGGAGCGAAGAACGGCTACCTTCTGATCAGGAAACAGAAGTCGGGGGGTGAAGGATAACCATGGCTGATGTAAGAGTTTATACCATGAGCGGCGAAGAGGTCGGCAAAACTGATCTCCCTGAGGAGATGTTCGCTATGAACGTCTCCACCCACATTCTCTGGGAGACCGTAAGAGCCGAATCACTGAATTCCCGTCAGGGAACCGTATCCACGCTTGGAAGAAGTGATGTGAAAGCATCCGGCAGACGGCCATGGCGCCAGAAAGGCACCGGCAACGCAAGGGCTGGTACTTCTGCATCACCAATCTGGAGGGGCGGCGGAGTCACATTCGGACCCACCCCGAGGAAATGGAATATCAAGCTGAATCGGAAAGTAAGAAGGAAGGCTCTTGCCGGTATTCTCAGTGAAAGACTTGCGGAAGGAAACCTGAGAATAGTAAGGGATCTCAAATCCAGCGGCAAAACCCGGGAAATTACTGAACTGCTTTCAAATCACAACTGCGAAGACAGAAGAACGGTGATTCTTGTCACAAACGGTGATAGTCTTATTAAAAGGGCTTCCCGTAATATTCCCCGGCTGAAAGCAACGAGCGCTTCAAGCGTTTCCATTCACGATCTGGTCAATTCTGAAGTAGTACTCCTTTCGGAAGAGGCGATTGAACTGCTTAAGGAGAGACTGATATGAAAGACGCAATGCAGATAATCATCAAGCCGCTTGTCACCGAGAAAAGCACAGTTCTGAGAGAGGAATCAAATCACTATGTATTCCGCGTTATTCCCGGCGCAACGAAAAGACAGATTGCTGCTGCGGTAGAGGAACTGTTCGATGTGCGCGTTACTGATGTCAGGACTATGAGAATGCAGGGAAAGAAGAAACGGCTGGGTCGGAATCTCGGTCGCAAACCATCATGGAAGAAAGCCATTGTTACCCTCCGTGAAGGTGATACGGTCGATTTCTTTGAGGGGGTGTAAGTAGATGAGTATGAAGCGATGGAAACCGATGACTCCAGGAACTCGATTTAAAGTATCCCCGGGATTCGACGAGATCACAAGGGATCATGGTGAAAAGTCTCTCATGGCACCCATGAAAAGCAAAGCCGGCAGGAACAGCAACGGACGGGTCACTGCCAGGCACAGGGGTGGCGGTCATAAAAGACGGTACAGGAAGATCGATTTTAAACGTGAGAAATTCGGTGTACCCGGTAAGATCGCGACAATCGAGTACGACCCCAACCGCTCAGCGAGAATCGCGCTGATTTATTATGCCGATGGAGAGAAGCGGTACATCATTGCCCCGGAAGGGCTTCAGGTTGGACATACAGTAGTCTCAGGACCCGATTCTCCTCCGGAGAACGGCAATCATCTTCCGTTGTCAAGAATTCCACTGGGATCAACGATCCATAATGTTGAGCTGAAACCCGGGAAAGGCGGACAGATTGCGCGTAGCGCTGGAACATCAATACAGCTTATGGCGCGTGCGGGAAGGTTCGCTACACTGAAGATGCCCTCCAAGGAAACCCGTATGGTTCCGGTAAACTGCATGGCGTCTATAGGAGCGGTTGGAAATGCCGAGCATTTCCTCGTCGTGCCGGGAAAGGCTGGAAACAGCCGTTGGAGAGGCCGAAGACCCCATGTCAGAGGAGTCGCGATGAACCCGGTCGATCACCCCATGGGTGGTGGTGAAGGTAAATCCAGCGGTGGACGGCATCCCTGTTCTCCCTGGGGACAGCTTGCCAAGGGCTTGAGAACAAGAAAAAATAAGGCGTCTGATAAGCTGATTACCAGACGGAGACCCACTGGAAAAAGGAGGAAGTAGGCTATGGCCCGTTCATTGAAGAAGGGTCCCTATATCCAAGAGAAGCTGGCTGAAAAAGTCATCAAGATGGAAGCTTCTGGTGAAAAGAGGATAATACGAACCTGGTCCAGAAGATCCACCATCCCTCCTGAATTCGTGGGACATACATTCGCAGTTTACAACGGACGCAAATTCGTACCTGTATACGTTGTGGAAAATATGGTCGGTCACAAGCTCGGGGAGTTTGCTCCCACAAGAACATTCCGTGGACACCGGGAATCCGGTTCCTCGGGGAAAAAGAAACAGGCTAAGGTTTAGGGAGGGAAGGTATGAAGGCAGTTGCCAGAGCAAGATACGTTAAAGTTCCCCCCCGCAAGGCAAGGTACATCGCGGATCTTATCCGCGGCAAGACGGTTAACCAGGCTTTATCCATTCTGATGACGGTTCCCCGGAACGCATCACGAATCATCGAGAAAACTCTGGATTCCGCCGTGGCCAATGCCATTCAGAAGGCGGAGGGAGAGCGACTCGATGTGGACGAACTGGTTATCCGGAACGTCATTGTCGACGAGGGCCCTACCAGGATGACATGGAGACCGAGGGCTCGGGGCAGAGCGACCAGAATCAGACATAGAACAAGTCATATAGCAGTTACGGTTGTCAATACTGATCAGGCGGCCGAACAGGGACGAGAGGAATAGTATGGGTCAGAAAACCAATCCTGTCGGCCTCCGTCTTGGCATCAGCCGTGGCTGGGATTCCACATGGTTTGCCAGGGGCAGGAAGTATGCCGAGTATCTGAAAGAAGATGCCGACATCCGCCGATACCTGGGCTCAAGGCTGGAGAAAGCCAGAGTTTCCCGGATTGAGATCTTCAGGAAACCACAGGAAGTGGAAGTAGTGATCTGGACCGCGCGTCCGGGGCAGGTTATCGGGAGCAAGGGTTCCAATATTGACAGGATAACCAATGAACTGAAAGTCCTGGTCGGCGGTAAAACCGTTAGAACCAAGGTTCAGGAAATAAGAAAAGACAGATGTGACGCTACTCTTGTCGCGGATAAGATAGCCCGTCAGGTGGAAGGCCGGGTCTCTGTCAGAAGAGCGATGAGAATGGCCATCAGGGATGCGATAACAGATGGCGCTGAAGGAATCAAGGTATCATGTGCCGGAAGGCTTGGTGGTGCGGAAATGTCCAGAGTCAACACCTATCACGAGGGCAGGGTTCCGCTCCACACCCTCAGGGCGGATATTGATTTCTCCCGGGATGTCGCATTGACTACGTACGGAACCATCGGAGTCAAGGTCTGGATATACAAAGGTGAAGTGCACGAGCCGCCGATACCCGGTACTGTGGATAGCAGGTGATCAGCGATGTTGATGCCTAAAAGGACTAAGTACAGGAAGCAGCACCGTGGCCGTATGAGAGGCAGAGCCAAAGGCGGCGGTAACGTATCCTTCGGTGAATACGGGTTGCAGGCACTTGAGCCGGCATGGATTACCAGTGCTCAGATCGAGGCGGCCAGAGTCGCGCTCACCAGGCATGTGAAGAGGGGCGGAAAGGTCTGGATCAGAGTATTTCCAGACAAACCCGTTACTTCAACTCCTGCCGAAACCCGTATGGGTAAGGGTAAGGGCGCAGTGGATCACTGGGTTGCTGTTGTCAAGCCGGGGCGAGTGATGTTCGAGCTTGAGGGAGTCCCGCTTGAACTGGCAAGATCCGCCATGAGGCTTGCTGGACACAAGCTTCCCATAAAAACCAGATTTATGGTTCGGGATAAGGAGGATATGTAGATGAAAACCGATGAGCTTCGTTCGATGAGCCTTGAAGAACTTGAAGAGCATGCTCGGGAGCTCAGGCAGGAAATCTTCAACCTCAGGTTTCGCAGAACTACCCAGCCGCTGGACAACCCCCTTCGGATACGGATTACCCGGAAGAATCTCGCCAGAACACTTACTGTAATCAGAGAGCTTGATCTGGGGTTGGAATCCAGGACCGGGGAAGGACATTAATATGGTCGAAGCAAAAACAGGAAACAGAAGGATTCTTACCGGAACCGTGATTTCCAACACCATGGAAAAAACGGTTGTTGTGGAGGTTGTATCCCTCAAGGCACACCCGGTTTACAAGAAGCGCTACCGAACAACAAAGAAGTATTACGTCCACGATGAAGAGAATCAGTGCAACCCGGGAGACAAGATTTCCATATCGGAAACACGACCTCTCTCGAAAACCAAGCGCTGGCGTGTTCTCGATATAGTGGAACGGGCACAATAGGAGGAATCGGCGATGATTCAGGCAGAAACAAAACTGAAAGTTGCGGACAATTCAGGTGCCCGTACTGTGCAGTGTATCAAGGTTCTTGGGGGCACCAGACGCAGGTACGCAACCATCGGAGACGTTATTGTGGTCACTGTAAAGGATGCCCTGCCCGATGGCGCAGTCAAGGCCAAGGAAGTGCGCAGGGCGGTTATTGTCCGGGTTAGGAAAGAATTGAACAGGAATGACGGAACATCCGTCCGGTTCGGAGACAATGCAGCGGTCATTCTGGATGAATCCTACCAACCGGTCGCGACAAGAATTTTCGGACCTGTTGGACGCGAGTTGAGGGAGCATTTTATGAAAATAGTTTCCCTGGCTCCGGAGGTGATCTGATGAATATCAGAAAGGGAGATAAGGTGCGTGTCCTGACCGGTGCGGAAAGGGGCAAGGAAGGTAGGATCCTCAAAGTATTCACTCGAAACAATCGTGCGATCGTTGAGGGACTTAACCTTATAAAGAGGCATACCAGGCCGTCCTCCCGCAATCAGCAGGGAGGAATCATTGAGAAGGAAGCTGCGATACATCTTTCCAATCTGCATGTGGTATGTCCCGGTTGCGGGGAAGCTTCCGGTATAAAGCGGATCAGAAACGAAGAAGGCAGACTTCAGCGCCACTGCAAAGCATGCAACGAAACAATATCAACCGGTTAGGAGGTGACCAGTGAGAACATTGCCAAGGCTTGAGAAGCTGTATATAGAGGAACTGCGGGATAAGATGATAAAGCGTTTTGAATATGATAACGTGAATAGAACTCCCCGCGTCCAGAAAGTCGTGATAAACATGGGGCTCGGAAGAGAAGCCATGGATAACGCGAACAACCTGAAGAACGCGACCGAACAGCTTGCTACCATTACTGGTCAGATGCCGGTGGTTGCAAAGGCCAAGAAGTCAATTGCAGGATTCCGTCTTCGGGAGGGAACACCTATCGGAACATTCGTCACTCTAAGAGGCAACAGAATGTGGGAGTTCCTGGACAGGCTTATCACGTTTTCCATACCTCAGGTAAGGGATTTCAGGGGCCTTTCCCCAAAAGGATTCGATGGGCACGGCAACTACAATTTCGGTGTTGAGGAACAGGCAATATTTCCTGAGATCAATGTAGACAGTATTGATAAATTCAGGGGAATGAACATAACCATCGTAACAGACGCATCCACGGATGAGGAAGGCCTTGAGCTTTTAAAGCTTATAGGCATGCCTTTCCGCACGAGTTCGCGTTAGCAGGGGGTGGAGATAAATTGGCTAGAAAAGCTCTTGTAGAAAAACAGAAGAAAACCCCCAAGTTCAAGGTCAGGAAGTACAATCGGTGCTCTATCTGTGGGCGTCCGAGGGCATACTTGAGAAAATTCGGTATTTGTCGTATCTGTTTCCGGGATATGGTCAACAGGGGCCTTATTCCCGGCGTACGCAAAGCAAGCTGGTAGGGAGGCAGAAACATGTCAATGACAGATCCAATAGCGGATATGCTTACCCGGATTCGAAATGCTTCCCGGGCAGAACATAAGATAGTTGATATCCCTGCTTCGAAGCTGAAAACTTCAATAGCAAGGACTCTTTACAACAAAGGGTTCATCAGGGGTTTCAGAAGAATGGAGGATGGGAAGCAGGGTATACTGAGGGTCTACCTCGCATTCAGTAATGATCAACCTCTGATCGTTGGGATCAAGAGAATATCAAAACCCGGCTGCAGGGTATACGCCGATGCCGCCAATCTTCCCAGGGTAATGGGGGGACGCGGGGTCGCTGTTCTTACAACTCCCAGAGGCGTTTTGACCGACGCTGAAGCAAGAAAACAGCATGTGGGCGGCGAAGTACTGCTCCACGTCTGGTAAGGAGAGGTAAGAGGATGTCACGAGTAGGTAGATTACCCATTCCTGTACCTGAAAAGGTTACAGTGACAGGTAAGAAGAACGTAATCACCGTAAAGGGACCGAAGGGCGAGATGTGTCTGACAATTCCCTCCGGGATCAAGGTTAAGATCGCTGACGAGATAGTACTGTCACGGAAAAGCGAAACCAGGGAACTGATCAGGCTTCACGGAACAACAAGGGCCCATCTGGCCAACCTGATCAAGGGAGTTTCTGAAGGTCATAACAAAATCCTGATCGTTCATGGCAAAGGATATCAGGGTGAAGTAAAAGGGCAGATCCTTGAAATGCAGCTTGGGTTTTCACACAAAGTTCTTTTTGAGATACCCGGCGGCCTTGAGATCGTCATAAAACCGGGACAGAACACCTTTACGCTTACCGTTAGCGGTATTGACAAGCATCTGGTCGGTGCCTTCAGCGCGGAGTTGTATAAGATCAAGAAGGTAGAACCGTATAATCTTATAGGATTCCGCTATTCCGATCAGCATGTCAAGCGTAAAGCCGTCAAAACAATAACCTAGTGTCAGGAGGAGACTGAAAAATGGCTAAGTTAACCAGAAGACAGCGCCTCCGACGTCGGCACTTCCATATAAGGAAGAGACTGTATGGAACTGACGAAATACCGAGGCTGCTTGTAAGAAGATCCCTGAAGCATATGGAAGCCAGTCTAATCAACGATCTGACGGGGGAGACACTGCTCACACTGACTACCAAATCAGGCAGTTTTTCAACCGTCAAGAAGGAGAGTAAATGCGAACAGGCTTCCAGACTCGGCAGGCTTCTTGCCGATAAGGCTAAGGAGAAGGGTATTGATAAAGCTGTCTTTGACCGCGGTGGACATGCTTATCACGGTAGAGTCAAAGCACTGGCTGAGAATGCCCGTGAAGCCGGCCTCAGGTTATAGAAGGGACAGTCAATACATTGGATAGAAAACAGAATAAGAAGGACAGATCGAATCAGAAGCAGAAGCAGAGGGTTTCAAAACTCGAAGAAGCTGGCCTTATTGACAGGCTTATCGCCGTAAACAGGGTAGCAAAGGTTACGAAGGGCGGCAGAAACTTTGGGTTCAACGCGATTGTCGCAGTAGGTGACGCCAAGGGAAAAGTTGGAGTTGGACTGGGCAAAGCGACGGAACTGCCGGAGGCTATAAGAAAGGCTACGGATTGCGCGCGAAAGAACATGATCAGCATTCCGCTGATAGATGGCAGGACAATTCCTCATAAGATCCTGGGCAGACATGGAGCTGGAAAGGTCATGCTCCGTCCGGCCAGTTCAGGTACAGGTGTTATTGCAGGGTCCGCAGTCAGGGCAGTAATGGAATGTGCGGGGATAAAGGATGTGCTTACTAAATCCCAGGGCTCCAATAACCCTCATAACGTTGTCAAAGCTACTATGACGGGTCTGAAGGATCTTGTTCTGATCGATAGAGTCAGCGGATACCGGCAGGCAGCTGTGGCCAGAAGGGGAAACGATGGCTGACAGGAAACTCAGAATAACTCAGATAAAAAGTGCAATCGGCCGGAAAGAAGTGCAGAAGCGCACTCTGAAAGCCCTCGGACTGAAAAGACTGCATCATACCGTCATTCATCCTGACAGGCCGGAAATACGCGGTATGGTGAACAGAGTTGTGCATCTGCTAGAGGTCGAGGAGGTTGAATAATGAGACGCTTACAGCACCTGAGGCCTGCCAGAGGAGCCACCAAAGTTTCTTCCAGGCGAGGCCGCGGACGGGGTACCGGCACCGGTGGAACCAGCGGCAAAGGTCATAAGGGCCAGAGGGCCAGAAGCAGCATTCAGCCCTGGTTCGAAGGTGGTCAGATGCCGGTGCAGAGACGCATGAGTCACAAGGGGTTCAATAATACCCGATTCGCCAGGGCGTTTCAGATAGTCAACGTTGAGAACCTTGACAGGTTTGCCGCGGACAGCGTAGTAACCCCTGATAGAATGAAGGATGCCGGGCTGGTTTCTTCCAGATTTCGTCCGGTCAAGATCCTTGGAAGGGGAGAACTGAAGAAGGCGCTTACCGTATGCGCTCATTCATTCAGTTCCAGCGCCGCAGAGATGATTGAATCCGCCGGGGGTTCGGTGGAGGTGCTTTCTTAATGCGTGGTTTTGAGAATATCCTGAAGATTCCGGAGTTAAGGAAGAAGGTATTCTATACTTTCCTTCTGCTCGCGGTTTACAGGATAGGGGGTCACATTCCGGTTCCAGGAATTGATGGTGACGCTCTCAACCAGGCGTTCAGCGGCGGCGGCGGATTAATGGGCATGTATGACCTGTTTGTAGGAGGAGCTCTTCGGCGGGCTTCCGTATTTGCCCTTGGCATAATGCCGTATATCTCAGCATCGATTATCATACAGCTTCTTACTTCGGTATTCCCCTATTTTGAGAGACTCAAAAAAGAGGGAGAAGCCGGGCGCCAGAAAATAACGGAGATTACCAGGTACGGCACCGTACTGCTTGCGATGATACAGGGGCTGGGTATTTCACAGTATCTTATCGGTCTTAACAGCCAGGGTATGATGATAGTACCACATCCGGGTATTGCTTTTACTGTTCAGACCGTTGTAACTCTCATAACCGGTACTATATTCGTCATGTGGCTTGGTGAACGGATAACTGAGCGCGGTATAGGCAACGGTATCAGCCTTATTATATTCGCCGGGATCGTGGGCAGGCTTCCAGGGGCCTTGGTATCCATCTATCAGGACGTGTTTGTGCTTCAGCAGACCGGGTTCTTAACTGCGATTTTCCTGGGCGTCTTCATGTTCGCTATTGTGGCATTTGTTGTCCTCATGACTGAATCGCAGCGAAGGATACCCGTTACTTATGCCAAGCAGGTAAGGGGGCGGAAAGTCTACGGCGGGCAGAGCACTCATATCCCACTGAGACTGAATACAGCCGGTGTTATACCGGTCATTTTCGCCCAGGCCTTTATGATGTTTCCCAGCAGCATAGCCATGTTCTTTCCCAATTCAGGGATAGATACATGGGTAAACACCCATCTTTCGCCGGGGGGAGCCGTTTATATAACCGTATACACCCTGCTGATTATTCTTTTCGCATATGTTTATACAGCAATAACTTTCAATCCTCAGGACCTTGCTGATAACATGAAGAAATACGGAGGTTTCATACCCGGAAGAAAACCCGGTAAAAGTACTGCGAAGTACATCGAGAAGGTGCTTGTAAGGGTTACGCTACCGGGAGCAATCTTCCTGGCTGCCATAGCAGTCATGCCAATGCTTATGACCAGGCACGCCAATGTTAACTTCATGTTCGGCGGCACCAGCCTGCTTATCGTAGTTGGTGTAGCCCTTGAAACACTCAGGCAGATCGAGACACATCTTCTTATGAGGCATTACGACGGATTTCTAAGTAAAGGCAAGATAAGAGGAAGAAGATAACATGCGAATTACCTTCTTTGGACCACCTGGCTCCGGAAAGGGCACACAGGCGGATAGAATATCCTCCTGCTTCGGCCTGCAGCATATTTCAACGGGTTTGCTTTGCAGAGAAGAGATCAGCAGTGGTTCAGAGTTGGGACAACGTATTCGCGAAATAGTTGAATCGGGGCATCTTGTCAGTGATGAGATCATGAATGAAGAGGTTTTCAGCAGGATAGAGACCATCGATAACTTTCTCCTTGATGGTTATCCCAGGAATTTGTCACAGGCGAAGTCTCTTGACGAATATCTTGAGAATGCGGGAAAACCCCTTACCGGCGCGATATTTATTCATATTCCTGATGAAGAGGTCATACGAAGGTTGACTGGAAGGCTTGTATGCGTCTGTTCGAACAAATACAGTGATACAGGCAGTGACATCCGCAAAGAAGGGGATATCTGCCCGGTGTGCAGAGAACCATTTGCAAAACGCAATGATGACAGCTCGGAAATCGTTAAGAAAAGGCTTGATCATTACCACAATCTCACCAGACACCTTGAGAACTACTACGAAAACAGACTTCTTGAGATAGATGGTTTCGGTACCATAGATCAGGTGAACGAAAGAATCAGAAAAGAAATGCTGATATGGGTATAATTACCGGTGGAGATATTGATCTCATGAAGGAATCCGGCAGAATCGTCAGGCTTGCTCTTGAAGAGATGAAATCCTTCATTGAGCCGGGAGTATCTACAAAGGAGATCGAAACTGTTGGCCGGAAAGTAATTGAAGCCGAGGGGGCAGCACCATCGTTTCTTGGCTACAACGGTTATCCTGCGGCAGTGTGTGTTTCCATCAACTGTGAGGTTGTTCACGGTATTCCTTCCAGGAAACGGAGAGTGATGGAAGGAGATCTTGTCAGTATTGATGTCGGAGCCTTCAAGGGCGGTTTTCATGGAGATGCTGCCGACACAGTAGTTGTTGGGCTGGCTGATCCGAGGGCAATGCTGCTGGTGAAAACGGTGTACGAAGCCCGGGATAGGGGCATTGAAGCCGCAAGGCCGGGAAACACTCTGGGTGATATCGGTTCAGTGATTCAGGATCATGTTGAAGCCCGGGGATTCAGTGTTGTCAGGGCACTTGTGGGTCACGGTATCGGCAGGAAACTGCACGAGCCGCCCCAGGTACCCAATTTCGGCAGAACAGGAAGAGGCATGAAACTTGCAGAGGGCCTTACACTGGCGATTGAACCGATGATTAATATCGGCGGATATCGAGTCAGAACACTTCAGGATAACTGGACAGTCGTTACCGTTGATGGCAGTCTCTCTGCCCATGCTGAGCACTCGATTGTTGTATGCGGCTCCGAACCGCTGATATTGACGGCATGATGATAATTACCAATGATATGCGTTCTGTTAGAATATAGAGAGGATTAACATTGACCAAGAATGTTCCCAGAGATGGAACCGTAGTTGATACGCTGCCGAATTATCAGTGCCGTGTTGAACTTGATGGAATGAATGGACATGTGGCTCTCTGCTACATATCAGGCAAAATGCGAATGAACAATATACGGATTCTGGTGGGTGACAGGGTAACGGTTGAGCTCTCTCCATACGACCTGAACCGTGGCCGTATTACTTACAGGTACAAGTGAGGATCGAACAATGAAGGTACGCAGCTCAGTTAAAAAGATGTGTGAATACTGCAGGGTAGTGCGAAGGCGCGGGACAGTTCATGTAATCTGTTCGCGTAACCCCAAGCACAAGCAGAGACAGGGATAAAAAGAGATCAAGGCAATTACGGAGGTAATCAGTGGCAAGAATCGCAGGAATTGATCTTCCGCCTAAAAAGCATATTCTTTATGCACTGCCATATATTTATGGAATAGGTCTGGCTTCCTCAAGAGATATTCTTGAGAAGGCGGGAATAGATTTCAATGTAAAGACAGACGATCTTACGGAAACAGAAGTAGCCGCACTCAGAAAAGTCATCGATTCAGATTACAAGGTTGAAGGCGCATTGAGGGCGGAAGTGAATATAAACAAAAAGAGGCTGATGGATATCCGGTGCTATCGCGGGCTCAGGCATCGCAGAGGACTCCCGGTCCGAGGCCAGAGGACCCGTACAAACGCCCGTACCTGTAAAGGACCCAAATTCGGGCGTAAGAAACGTTAGGAGGCATTGTGCCAAAAGGAGCTAAGGCGAAGGGCAGTAAAAAAGCCGCTAAGAAGAAGACATTGAAGGTAACGGATGTTCATGGCATAGCTCATGTGAAGTCCTCGTTCAATAACACGATGATAACAATAACTGACCGAAACGGTAATGTTGTTACCTGGGCAAGCGGAGGAACCACCGGAGTTAAAGGTACAAGAAAGGGAACCGCATTCGCTTCAGGACAGGCGGCGGTTCAGGCGGCTGAGAAAGCAATGGAAGCGGGATTGAAGAAAGTGGAGATCTGGGTCAGAGGACCGGGGTCAGGAAGGGAAGCCGCAGTCAGGGCTCTCCAGTCAACAAATCTTGAGGTAACAGCAATTAAGGATCAAACCAGGATACCGCATAACGGGTGTCGTCCATCGAAACGCCGTCGCGGCTAGCATGAATTAATAGCCCTATTGGGGCTTAACACATCCGGGTTGCCAACCTGGGAGGAGGATCAGATGTTATATAAGAGTCTATATCTTCCGGATATGATCAAATGGGAGGAAGATTCTCTCTCCGATACATTCGGTAGGCTTGAGATCACCCCACTGGAAAGAGGTTTCGGACGGACACTGGGTAATGCCATGAGAAGAGTGCTTCTCTCCTTGCTTGAGGGTTTCGCACCGGTCTCGCTTACGATAGAAGGCGTTGAGCATCAGTTTTCAACACTTCCCGGTGTGGTTCAGGATGTAACTGAACTGGTTCTCAATGTAAAATCTCTGATTTTTAATCTCGAAGAACAGAAAACAGGCACCGTCAGGCTTGACGTTTCCAAAAATGGAAAATTCACAGGTAAAGACCTTACCGGGGACAAGTATGTGAAAGTTATCAACCAGGATCAGGAAATTGCGCAGCTGGACGATACCGGAAAGCTTTCCATGGAGATAACTGTTGAGAAAGGGAAAGGCTATATCCCAGCCGATGAATGGAGTATTCATGGAAAGGAAGAGAAGGCCGGAACTATCCTTCTGGATTCATGGTTCTGCCCTGTCAGAAAGGTCAACTACCAGGTAAAGAGCGCCAGGGTCGGAGACAGAACCGATTACGACCATCTTATTATGGATATAGAGACAGATGGAAGCATCGATCCCAAGAAGGCAGTAAATGAAGCCTGTGAGATAATCATTGAGCATCTTCAAATGATACCAGGCGGCCTGGAACCGGAGGAGAAACCGGATATTATTAGTGAGGAAAAGGACAGCAAGAACGATTTCCTGTCCTTTGCAGTTGATGATACTGACATTCCTACCAGGATCGCCAATGTTCTGAAATCGGCAGGAATTCAGACTGTAAGCGATCTGCTTGAAACGAAAAGCGCGGATATTCTGAAGATCGGCGGGTTCGGACCCTCTTCACTGGATACCGTAAACGAGGTTCTCAAGAAGCAGAAACTATCAATAGACGACTGATATCAAGTCGCCGGGAGAACTGATATGCGTCACAGAAAAAAAATCGCCAAGCTGGGAAGGAAACCTGAAGCAAGAAGAAGAATGCTTCGTAACCTGGTTACCTCTCTGATAATGGAGGAGAGGATCACGACCAGTCTGGCACGGGCAAAAGCCGCACGAAGTGCTGCGGAGAAGATAATAACAAAGGGCAGAAAAGACTCGCTTCATGCGAGAAGGCAAGTAGCTAGGTACGTTTACGGAAGCAAAGTGGTTCAGAAGGTCTTCAATGAGCTGGGACCCCGGTATGCGGACCGTGATGGCGGATACACACGTATTCTCAAGCTTGGCCCCAGAAAGGGCGATGCTGCTGAAGCATGCATTCTTGAGCTGATTGATTCGCCCGTTGCATTCTCTTCAGACAGCAAGTAGCGTTTGCGGCGAAAGCTTGAAAAGAATAGCCGTTCTGACCAGCGGGGGCGATGCCCCTGGGATGAACGCCTGTATAAGGGCCACGGTAAGGAGAACTCTTAACCGTGGCCTTTCCGTATTCGGCGTCAGAAAAGGGTTTAAAGGCCTTATAGACAACGACTTCATCGAACTTGAATCTTCAGATGTCAGCAATATCATTCAGCGCGGAGGAACTATACTCCATACGGCAAGAAGCGAGAGATTTCTGACCGAAGAAGGCCGTTCCAAAGCTGCGGCTAATTTGAAAAAGCATAAAGTGGAAGGTCTTGTAGTAATAGGCGGAGACGGTAGTTTCAGGGGAGCTGATGCCCTTGCAACCGAATATGCGATACCTGTTATAGGTGTACCGGCAACCATCGACAACGATTTGTGGGGTACCGACCTGACCATCGGGTTCGATACTGCGGTGAATACTGCCCTTTATGCAATAGACAAAGTGAGGGATACCGCCGCTGCCCACGACAGGCTCTTCATAGTTGAGGTCATGGGACGCTCCGCAGGATTCATCGCGCTGGAAGTCGGTGTGGGGGCAGGTGCCGAAGCTGTCCTCATCCCGGAAACGGTAACTGACCTTGAAGGAATATGCAGCAAGGTAAAGGATCGGATCAGCAGGGGCAGAACATCGAATATTCTCGTTGTGGCAGAGGGGGACGAAGCGGGGAACGCCTTTGAGATCGCCGAGAAGATCGAGGATATATCAGGCCTTAAAAGCCGGATTACCGTACTGGGACACGTACAGCGGGGAGGCTCACCGACAACAGCTGATCGCGTCCTGGCTTCCAAGCTGGGCTGGGCAGCGGTTGATGCGCTTCTTGAGGGAGCATGGCCCTGCATGGTAGGGGAAATTAACAGTGAAATAACAAGGTGCCCGCTGCAGGATTCCTGGACAAAACACAAGCAGCTGGATCCCCTGCTCATAACCCTTTCGGAATGCCTTTAGCGGGGCCCGGGGCCTCTCTTTATCACCTCGCTTTCATCCATCCATACCCAACCACTTACTTTTCTTAAGATTTCCCTGCCTGAAACTGACTATACCACCCGAGAAACCATCAGACAAACATCGTTAATCAAAAACTGGTGTTGGCATGAAAGGAATCCAGTTTTCTATTGAATAGAAGAATCGGTGGGGCAGCAACCACAGGGATCATTTCTGTGAAGATTCTGGATTCATGATCAAGATTACCCACATAGACCATTATGGCGAAGAAAACAGGAAGCATCAGTGTAAGAAGGAGAAGTCTGTTTGGCGCTTTACCATAACAGAAGGGCAATACTATCCACAAACCTCCAAACAGCATAAGAAGTCGGAGAACCTTAGGATTAAGGTTGATGATAGACTTACAGAAAGCAAGGTTCGGACTGAAGGTGTTTAAATAAAGCGGCGCATCCATACCACCACCGAAAAAATGCATGAGTAGAATTTTCACTCCATACCAGATACCCGCCAATATTAGAACATGAACTATCAATTTGAGCAGATCACGCTTTCCAACCTGGATCAAGAACATTGCCGGTAAAAGAAAGATGGATGATTCCCTGTTAACAATCGCCAGAAGGAAGACAATATGAAATGCATACATCTTTCGCTTGAAAAGGTAAGTGAGTCCCAGGATGAAAAGCAGCAGAGCCGGAATATCTTCT
The DNA here is from genome assembly GCA_013138965.1 of Candidatus Aegiribacteria sp. Classification (GTDB taxonomy): domain Bacteria; phylum Fermentibacterota; class Fermentibacteria; order Fermentibacterales; family JCC-6; genus Aegiribacteria. Next base: position 37,860 of record WTBT01000034.1, on the reverse strand, counting down.
GGAAACAGGATACCGCTTAGGATGATGTAATTCCATACCATAGGGATTAGAATTGCTGGTGAAAGAAGGGATGCTCTCAATCGTGAGATCCCGGAGGATGACTCTAGTAAGCTCCTGAAGGCAAATAGAACTCCGAAGGTTGCTAGCACGACCAAAATCTGAGAAGAGAATTTGACAGAAAAGCCGAAAACCGCAATCGCGTTCAGAGCCATGATCGATAGTATCCTGGCCCCGGAGAAATTATCTAAACCACCTAAATTGAATCTCTCTTGGATTAAATAAGTATAGTGATGATCTAAAGAATTGAATAGTAGAGATGCGAAGGTCACCGAAAGAAGCAAGAAAACAATAGCGACGAAGAACTCTTTTCTCGCCCACTCAGCTATTTTCAAATTACATTCTCCATTCAGATCAAAAAGAGAGAGATCAATCTAGATGGTCTTTAAAGTCGTATTTACAGCTTCATCATTTTCGCGCTGCTAATAATAGAGCCATTGATATCTCTTATTACTGCAAAATAGACACCTGAAGGTGTCTGTAATCCGTTTGTGTTTAAGCCATTCCATACAAGTATAGATTCATTTTCGGTTGCACCAGAGTAGACTACTCTCCCAGAGATATCGATTACCTGAAGCGTGGAGTGAAGAGAAGAACCACATACTACGTGGATGCAAGCAGACTCGGTAAATGGATTCTCAACAATCTGGATTTCCGAATCTCCTAATGGAAAGTTGTCAGAACTAAAAGGAATCACATCAACTTCATCAATTTTAGCTAACCAAATGAAATTATCTTCATCACTCTGACTTCCATCAGGACTCAAATGTGCCCCAAGAACACCCGTAATTGCCCCGCCTTGAGTTACTTTGAAATCACAACCTCCGCCCCAAAATAGACTATTATATGGGATTTTGGAGGGTTCTATGAAGGAATTTGAGACACTTGTTGCCCATTCGAAGCTACTAGAGCTGATCTCTAACTCGCAGATTGCGTATCCTATTCCTGTTTCAAGGGTGACCAGTAGAGTATTTTGATAGCCCAAAAACAAACCTTGAACTCCGAAATGAGTATAGTCTTCATATTCATCAGGATTTACATCGATGTTTTCATAATGCTCACGCGTAAGAGTATTCTGAGTACTGTTATACTTGAAATAGTTCAGTGTTAAGTATGGTTGTTGTGGTTTTAATTCAGTATGAAGGTATGAACTGACAGTAATTATGTAGTCACTCCATTGATGGAAAGCAGGACCACCGCCAAAACCTCCATACTTCACAATATTATCATCATCCAAGGAATTCAGATTGGAATCATATAGATAGATCCTTGGAGTTCTATCGCCGAGGATAACATGTGATCCAGTAACAATCAGATTCCCTGTGAGATCGTCCTCCCATATCCGGGAGTTTTCGCCCTGATGAGCAGTATCAATAATTGGAGCTGCATTTTCTTTCTGGATCATAGGGTGTATAACATCTGTGATTACCCATCCGCATAGATAAATCGATTTATTGGAAGCATATACTCCGTCCCAATAACTGCAGTCTTCCCAATTACTATCTGCATAACTATCATCTCTTACTTTGCTTGTATAATCATTTACTTCAACCCAATAGAGTCTAGGATCAGGATGTGCCAGTTGAGCATGCATATATCCACCGGCAATCCAACCATTTGGGCCACGGAAGAGAGCATTTGAGTCATCAAAATACTCATCTCCCTGTGATCCAGACCAAGAGTAGTATGTAGCGTAAATAGGTTCAGGAGTAGTACTATTGAAATCGAATATCCTAATTGCAAGATCTCTTGGGTATGCTCCACCATCTTCTACAATTCCATAACCAGCAGTTATTACATTTCCGTTTGCCATCAGCAGGGCATCCACAATTCGGATTGACGGGTAATATTGTACCGTATCAGCTGGATCCCAGATAATTTCATCAGTCATCTGGAATCCTGTAATCAAGCTCAGTATTAGAATAAGCATCAGTTTCCTTTCTATGCTTACAGTAGCAATAGGACAATGGATTTTCCGCAATACTATACCTGCTCACGAAGCAGCCCATTCGTCCCTATTGCCCTTCGATGCCTACCTGAAACTAACCATACTGCCCGAAACATCCGCAGTCAAACATCGTCGCAGGCAGATGTGTACTGGAGTTTGGTATCAGGATGTACATCCCCCGTGAAGCCGGATCTGTGAATTCTCATCCAACCTCTATCTCAGGCACATCATCCTGCCATGGAATCTAGTATAGCGCTGCGTCGCATCGCTTGGTTCAACGGTGTATTATGCTGAAATAGATTGGAAAAGAGTGAAAATACATCATATCCCCGCTACAGTTATCTGTATTGTTGCCAAAAGCGTGAAGATGTGTTAAATTCAAGCTATGGGAAAAGTGATGAGTGTATATAAGAAGATTGATTCATTGAGAGGGCGGTATTATCAATCTGCTCGCAATAAGGATTCTTTGCTTAAACTTATCAGTGAAGCAGAGGCTGCAGAACAGGTCTATAATTCAAATGCCATTGAAAACAGTACCCTGAGTTTGGAGGAAACTGAGAAAATACTCCTTCATCTCGATTTAGACCGATATGTCTCCGAACGCGAAGTATTCGAAGCCAAGAACCTGGCGCGAGTAGTTACATATATAGATACAAAAGCAAAGCAGCAGGAACTGAACTTGGGAATGATTCTTCTTCTGCATAGAATGTTGATAACGAATATTCGCGATGATATAGCAGGTCGATTCAGGAAAAATGATGAATGGGTAAGAGTTGCGAATCATATCGCTTGTGATCCTAAACATATTATAGGCAAACTTGAAGATATGTTCATTAAATACAATTCTTCAGCGAATGAGAGTATTATAAGAAGAATTGCTGTTTTCCATCTCAGTTTTGAACACATCCATCCGTTTGTCGATGGTAATGGGAGAATAGGAAGGGTGCTTAACAATTATTTACTGATCCGAGAAGGCTATGTGCCCATAAACATTAAATTCATCGACCGTACGTTGTACTATGATGCTTTTGAAGAGTATGATAGAAATAACAGTAGTTCGATTATGGAAGAAATAGTTGGCAAAGCAATTACCAGCAGTTATCATAAACGATTAGCCTATCTGGATGGAATGGACATTATTACTCTTAATGAATACGCAAAGCAGAATAATCTCTCGCATTCGAATTTAATCAATAAAGCCAAACGGCAAACCATTGAAGCTTTTCAGGAAAAGGGAGTATGGAAAATAGGTAATCCAACCAGTTAAGAAACAAGAAATGATTATGCATCCCCCGCTGCCGGATTCCTGGACAAAGCGCAAGTGTACGATGTTATGTCCGACCCTGAATGGGTCCGGCCCCTATTTCCTGTCTTCCGCTAGTTTTTCAAAGGATCTGTCCCAGGTTCTTTCCGCCTTGGGAGAGAACATGCACCCTGTGAATTCTCCCAGCCTTCTGTGATATGCGATACACTCCCTGCAGTTTCCATGCCTGGGGCATCCGGGATACGTGCATGGGCAGTTATCATTTTTGTCGATCATTGCAACTCCCATGATATTAGAATACTATACTGATTATACACTCAAATATTCCTGTCTGCGATTCTGTTGCTTCTGGTGTTAACCACTCTTTATGGATGACTCTAATACAGGCTGCAAAGTAAGCTCCATATCATCAATCACCGCCTGTTCTGTACCACAGACCAATATTACCGCAGTATCGTCATCCGCGCCAGAGTGATGTATCTTTGCGTTATCAGTTCTGACGGTGAAATCGATAATTGGAGCAGAGGATTTATGGGCGATGCTGTAATATTTGACCTTGATGGGACACTTCTTGACACGCTGGATGATATCTGCGAAGTAGTGAACGGTGTCCTCTATTCAAACGGAATGCCGACCAGGTCTATTGATGAAGTCAGATCTGCCGTTGGCAGGGGGGTTGAAGAGCTTGTTAGAAAGCTTATCCCCTTCGGTAGCGCGACAGTTGAATCCGTTAAGATACTGTCGGATCAGATCAGGAAGACATACATTGAGCATGATTCAGTCAGAACACACCCCTATCCCGGGATAAATGGATTGCTGAATAGATTGAAGGCAGAGTGTGTACCCGTTGCGGTGCTGACAAATAAACCACAGGATTCAGCCGAAAAAGTTATCAGTATGTATTTTGGTGATTTTCCCTTTCTTGCAATCAGTGGAGTCGAACCCGGTCGTTCCATGAAACCTTCCCGGGAGGCCGTTACACCTGTTCTTGAAAAACTTGGAGCACTACCGGGAAATACGCTTATGGTGGGTGACAGTGATGTCGATATGGATACAGCTGTTAATGCCGGAATGATTGCCGTGGGAGTATCGTGGGGATTCAGGGACGTATCTCTTCTGCTGGATCACGGCGCTGAATACATTGTTGACAGCCCGATGGAAATTATTAACCTTTTAGGATCGGGCCGCAAATTATAATCTCCGATATTTTATAGTCCGATATAGGACCCAATCTTCGCGAAGGGGCCGGAGAAATCCAGTTCGAAATTATCCGCTTCTTCATCGTTGATGTTCACGCTGTTCATTTTGTATCCGGCCTCAAGACCGAACATAAGGGGAATACAGCCCAATCTGACCGTTGATTCCTGATCCAGCCTGATAGAAGCTGTGAAACCCAGCCCGCTTCCTTTTCCGGAAGTGGATGTATTGGGAGAATCAAGCTTTCGGCTGGCAAATGTATATACCGGTCCGGCTCCGGCGGATATCGATAATGCCGGTGTCCTGGTGAGAACGTAGTAGGCTTGAACTTCTATGGTGACGGCCTCATCGTTCAGATCGACAACATCCTCGGTTTCACCCAGGAGGAAGCCAAGACCACCGGTAAGAAGTCCCACAAGGATATACTGCATGGGATCATACTCATCCTCGTAGGCTCCATGAAGTCTGGAAATACCCACACTTCCTCTTATCCTGAATTTTTCGCTGACATCCGCGAGAAGCTCAATTGATCCTCCCCAGGCTACACTGCCAAGTTCGAAATCCAGTCCCGCGGCTGTGTTCATGTCAGCGAAATCCTTCTCATCCTGCATGGAGGGAAAGGAAGCCTGGAAACAGGTACCTAGCCGGAATCCGGGAGAAAACGAATTGTTTCCGCCAACAGACGGCTGCCCGACTGTGCATAGGAGTAGCATCAGCAGCGTCATTTGTGTACCTCATACATCTTTGTCTCGATTACATTGTCATCGAGTTTGATCCTTATGTAATAGAGTCCGTCCGGAACACGCGCACCGTTCAGGTCCTTAAGATCCCAGGATGAAGTATGACTTCCGGTGGGTTGCGTGGTATCTGACAGAAGAGTCCTTACGTTGTTCATGTAGCAATTGAGTACGATTAAATTCACTACACCTTCGTTTGGAAGATCGTATGTAAAATTGAATTCTTCAGTAACCTGATCGAACGGGTACGTACTGTCATCGCAGCCTGTGGATATCAGCAGTAAGGCAGCTGGCAGAAACATTAGAATTTTCCCCATCATTACTTCTCCTCTTCAATACGTTTATATGATACATATGTATTATATTCAAAAGAGGGTACGTTATGCAATCCTGTGCAGAATGGATCAGAAGCAATCTACCTGAGATCCTGGACATCAGCGATGAAAAAATGAATGCGGCTGGAGAAAAGCCTTCAGAAGACCTGTATGTCCGGCTGGATAAAGTAAATTCGCTGGTGATTCACCATTCAGCGACAGCAACAGGAAGCGCAAGGGTTTTCAGGGCTCTGCACAGGGCTGTTAACGGCTGGATTGATATCGGGTATCATTTCGTAATAGGTAACGGCACGCTCTCTTTTGATGGGGAGATAGAACCCGGAAGGCCCGTCTGGTCAGTGGGAGCTCATGCCAGGGAGCACAACAGGGATTCCATCGGAATCTGTCTTGTTGGAAATTTCTGTGAAACATCGCCAACTGCGAAACAGATGGCCTCATTAACGGATCTGCTCAGAAAACTGCTGAAGGATCTATGTCTCTCCAGGTCCGGAATATTACTTCACAGGGATGTGCCCGGCTGCAGAACAGAATGCCCCGGAGACAATCTAACCATGAAGGAGATTATTGACGCGCTCTCATAGAGTTATTACAGCTTATTAGGACTTGCCAGTCCGACTTCTGTTTTGTATATCTGCGTACTCTGGAAAGGATTCGCTAAACATGATTGCTATTTTAACGATTATTCATTTTATTGTCTGTGTGCTTCTGGTTGCTATTGTGCTGCTGCAGAAATCCAAAGGAGACGGTCTTTCCGGCGCTTTTGGAGGCGGCGGTGCTCTGACAGCCTCATTTGGAAACCGCGGTGCCGCAACTATGCTGTCAAAGGCAACATCGGTTTTCGCGGTGCTGTTTATGGCCACCTCGTTTCTTCTGGCGATATTTTAGTTTTTTAAGATCAGGACCGGGGTGGTGGAATTGGCAGACACGCTAGGTTAAGGACCTAGTGGGCAATAGCCTGTACGGGTTCAAGTCCCGTCCCCGGTACCACGTCAGGAAAAAGGCTGTCAGACGAAAGTCCGGCGGCCTTCTCCTTTCTATAAGCAAAGTTTGTAAATACAATTCTATCAAAGGGATTGTGGTACTCAATGGTAAGCTCGTCATCCTTCCGACTAGGAGTGTGCCTGACAATAGGCATTGAGCAGAATATCCTCACGGCTGAGATAGAATGATTACAGATTTGAGGAGAATACTGAATGCATTTGACGATAATATGTGGTCATTATAGCCAGATATGTGCTTCCTTATGCCGATGCCGCATTATCGGACAGCCTCCTAGACAGAATGAGTGCTGAAGAACAGTTCTTGAGGGTTCTTTCTTCCATGCTGTTTAATTAGATTACATAGGTTATTTGGTAATGTTCTAAATCGCCCTGAAAATGGTAAAAAATCTCCTCACATTCGCATTTAGGCTGAGTGAATGGGGAGATTATCTTTCATTCGAGAGGAGTCGCTGATGTCCGGTGGTAACTTCAATCCATTCAGGATGGCACAGGAGCAGTTCGACAAAGTAGCTGATTACCTGGATCTTGATGAGGGTGCAAGGGGTTTACTGAGAAATCCCATGCGGGAGTATCATTTCAATATCCCAGTTCGTATGGATGACGGATCAGTTAAAGTGTTCAGGGGTTTCCGGTGCCAGCACAACGATGCCAGGGGACCATGTAAGGGTGGAATAAGATTTCACCCCCAGGAGACAATTGATACCGTAAGGGCACTGTCCATGTGGATGACCTGGAAATGTTCGGTTGTGGACATTCCCCTGGGCGGTGGAAAGGGAGGTGTTATCTGTGATCCTCATAACCTTTCCATGCGTGAGCAGGAGCTTATCTGTAGGGGCTGGATCCGCCAGCTTGCCCGAAACGTCGGCCCCCTTCAGGACATTCCGGCTCCCGATGTAATGACAAGCGCCCAGCATATGCTCTGGATGATGGACGAATACGAGGCAATTATGGGTGCTCAGTATCCCGGTGTGATCACAGGAAAGCCTGTGGGCATGGGCGGGAGTCTCGGCAGAACGGAAGCAACAGGTTTTGGTCTCATTTTTACAGTAAGGGAAGCTCTCAAACAGCTGAACATCAGACCCCAGGATACTACAGCAAGTTTTCAGGGATTCGGTAATGTTACACAGTACGCCATCAAACTGTACAACCAGCTTGGTGGAACTGTGATCTGCGTATCCTGCTGGGATCAGGCTGACCAGAAGGCATATGCCTTCCGCAGGAAAGACGGAATAGACCTTGATGAACTCCTTCCCATAACCGACAAGTTCGGCGGAATCGACAAGCAGAAGGCCGTTGATATCGGATACGATATTCTTGATGGGGATAAGTGGATTGACCAGGACGTGGATATTCTTATGCCATGTGCCCTTGAGAATCAGATCAATGGAGAGAATGTTAACAGGATAAGCAACAGGGTGAAAATTATCGGTGAAGGAGCCAACGGTCCCACTACCCCGGAGGCGGACAAGGTTATCGAGGAGAAAGGTATCTTCGACATACCCGATTTCCTGGCCAATGCCGGTGGGGTAACCTGTTCATACTTCGAACAGGTCCAGAACAACATGAACTACTACTGGACAAAGGATGAAGTGCTGGGCAAACTTGATCAGAAGATGACTGAGGCATTTGTTGCCGTCAGTGAACTTGCCTCAAAGAACAACCTCTACATGCGTGACGCGGCCTACCTGATAAGCGTAAGCAAGGTGGTTGAGGCCTGCAGGGCCAGGGGCTGGATTTAGGTTATGCTTTGAGATGAATAAGGCGCCTGTTTACATCAGGCGCCTTTATTTTATTTATAAGTCAATATGGCACATTATATATTCTGCTCGGATCTGCATGGAAGAACTCACCATTACGGAAAGCTGTTCCGGGTGATAAGGGAAGAAGAACCCGACGCGGTCTTTCTGGGAGGTGATCTCCTCCCGGGAGCCGTTCAGATCTTCGCTTCGAATTTCATTGACAAGGATTTCGTGAACGGTTTTCTCACAAGAGAGCTTACCTGCATTCGGGATGATCCGGAGATAACCTATCCCGAGATTTTCCTGATACTTGGAAACGATGATGGACGCTTTGAAGAGGCTGCAATACTTGACGCGGTGGAACGCGGGTTGTGGCATTACGTCCATAACAGGAAGATCAGCCTGGGTTCATTTCAGGTTTACGGTTACTCCTTTGTACCTCCATCACCGTTCAGGCTGAAGGACTGGGAGAAATACGATGTATCCAGGTACGTTGATCCAGGATGCATTCATCCTGAGGATGGTATTCACACTGTGCCAGTGTCGGATTACGAAATGCGTTATTCCACCATCAGCGATGACCTTGAGGTTCTTACGGACGGAGATGATCTTTCACGCGCCATTATGCTGTTTCATTCTCCACCGTACAGGACGAACCTGGACAGAGCCGCACTGGACGGCAGGATGATCGATCATGCTCCACTTGATGTTCACGTGGGGAGTATCGCCATTCAAAGGTTCATTAAAAAGAAACAACCCCTTATCACTCTTCACGGGCATATACATGAATCTTCCAGAATCACCGGAAACTGGATGGACAGAGAAGGCAGAACATTCATGTTCAATGCGGCTCACGATGGTCCCGAACTGGCTCTCATCAGATTCGATCCGGATAAACCCGAATCGGCATCAAGAGAGCTTCTCTAATCCTTTTTCTTCTTCATTTCCAGCGGGCGGGCAGGGTCAGCTACTGAACCTATTTTGATAGCGTAGGACTGTTTCTCCTTTATATCCCTATCTGTAATAATGTGTACATCAAGAAGATGTTCCGTCTTGAAGCCGGTTCTGATGTAGTTCATCTCACATAGACAGACATCCCATCCATCGATGTATGATTCCAGCAGTTTCCGGGTTCTATCGTCATCGCCTGCATGAATCAGAAGGTCTATATCACTGCATGGACCCGCAGTTGCGTTTTTGGTACTTCCGAAGAGATAGATGCCCTTGACACCGTATTGATCCGGATCAATCTCCGAAGCCAGTGTTTCAGCCATTCGCTGTCTCCACAGCCAGTGTTCATCAGGATTGGAAACAGCGGTTATGCGGGTACTGGGAAGCAGAGCAGACTCTTCCCGGCTGGGATCATCAACTGATGCAAGATACGCGATGGCTTCACCTTCATCTCCACTCATCGCGATTCTCAGAATTCTATCCCCAGTGCTTGCCTTCACATCTATAACCTTCACTACATGGCTTAAATCGATGCAGTCCGGAAGGAGCTGGCAGAGGACATTTCCGCTTTCTTCAAAGAACTCTTTGTTGAAAATGATATTGCTGTCATCTGGATAGAGAGGCAGGTACCTGATACCCGCTTCCACAAGGTCCTGGAAGAAATGTGTTCCGAAGGAGAGATCCGGCACGTAGCTTCCCTTCCTAAATGCCATCTCTATGAGGGCCGCAGTGTTGTTGATGTCGGAGTAAGTTACCTGAACCCCCAGCTTTATATCACCGCGGCTGCCCCATCTTCCCGGTCCCATCAGGACAAAACTTTTCTTCGCAAGGATACCGTTCAACCTGCCAACGGTTTTTCCGACAGCCACAAGATCCTGCATATCCTTCAGCCTGTCGTACTCCTGAGGATCAACGTAGACTATATGCGCAATCTCGGAAATGAATCCGTCTGAAACGTACTTGTCAGCAGTAAAGAGAATATCATCCGGTTCCGGTCGCTCCTTAAGATGAACAGCTTCACTCTTCTCCCATGAGCTCTGAGCCCTGCACTGAAGCAGGTAGATATTATCTGCGTCAGCGGCGAACTCTATATCCACCGGGAAACCACATTCCTTTTCCAGAAGCGCAAGGAGGTGCCTCATCGTTTTGAGAAAACCTGTCTTCGGGCTCATCAGCCCTTCAAAGGTGGGGATTACGAAGTCATTCTCAAAATCCGTGAGCCTGTTGACCCTTCTTATCATTCCATCTTTGTGGGTAGAGAATATGTTTGCGATCTGAGGATACTGCGATCCGTATTCCCTGATAATATCCTCCACCTTTACCGTTTCGATCCGTCCTTCCTCCAGGTTGATCACATCCATGAATTTTGGAGCATACCTTATTGTTTCATCTATGCTGGTGTTTACCCTGAGCCCGGGCTGTCCGGGAGCCGCCAGTACAGGATAATCATCACCCAGGCGGTCCACGGCACGGGTTCCCAGTCCTGGTACGAGTCTTAATAATCCGTCTTTTGTTCTGATCCTTGCGGACCACCGGAATTCGTTTCTGCTGAAAGCGACCCCGCCGTAGGCTGGCATGTAGTATTTTCCGACCCTGGTGCCCACCACCTGCTGGATCAGGATACCCATTTCCTCCTGGAAATCCAACAGGTTCCGCTCTTTCCTGTACTCGATGGCGTCGGGGCCGAACATGGAGGCGTACACTTCGGCGATGGCGTCCATGAGCGCTTCCAACCGCTCTTTTTTTGTGCCCTGATTCGCGATAAACAGGCTTTTGTATTTCCCGCTGAAGGCCGCTTCTATGCTATCCTCAAGTAGGCTTGAACTTCGTACTATCAGGGGGTAATCACCGATCGAATCAAGGGTCATGGAGAGTCCCTGTGTCATCTCGGGGCTGAAAGCGCAATTCTTGAACAGCTGGATCAGGTTCGGGTATTCAAGTCTGATCTCACCCAGATACCTGTATCTGTATTCAAGGAGTTCTTCTAGATGGTTGTGATGAACGAAATCAAGTATTCCGTCACTGCAGATGTACCATGTGTCAGGTGTTCTGATGCCTGCGAGCAGAGGATCATCGCTCCCTGCATTCCTGAGTATTTTTTCAGCCATGAACAGGCCAGCGCCCTTCCCTCCAAGCTGCCCGTGGCTCCTGATCGGAAGAATGAGGGACTTCGTCAGTTCGTAGAAATCCCCGATAGAGGTCAATTCCTTAAGGCGGCTAATGTAATCAAGCCTTCTGCTTACCAGCCTTCTTATGAGGGATACTTTCAGAGCGTTCAGAACCGGTTTGGAAAGTGATGTTTCCTCTCTTAGTATTCCCTTGTGATTATCCATGGCTTGCAATATTTCGGTAAGGGAGCTTGCATGGTCATCAAGTACGTTGATCAGATGTTCTATCCTGTTCTCACCGATCCACCTCTGAAGCAGGTTAAGTATCTGCTCATCACTCAAATCTCTGGCTGCGATTACAGAGATCTCCCCTACCAGTTCGAAGCTGATATCGAACTGCTGCCTTGGCAAAGGCTGGTTTATGCCCAGATGGTCAAGATCAGCATCCTGGGGGGAAGCCTGACCCGCCAACCTGTTCAGGAGGGCTGTGGCATCATCTATTCCAATGAAGCTCATATAATTAAGAAGTCTTCTGGAGAGCGTCTGATAGAGCTTTCTGTCGGTAATGAGAAGCATATCCAGGATGGCTCTCCAGGATTCGGATCCGTCTCGCAAGTTGGGCTGATCAGCGTCATCCTCTTCGAACATCCGGGAAAGGCTGTCATGAAGAATGGTGTGGCTTATTCTTCTGGCCAGTGTTCTTATAAGCCTCTTCTCTTCTTCAAGGAAGGCGCCTCCCATCTCCAGTTCGGGCGCGTTAGAGGGGTAGGATACAGTTATTCTCCCAACGATACTGCCGTTGATAACCAGATTCTCCGAGAGTTCAACTCCTCCCTCAGCGTAAGCGCTTGATGTATACTCATTGTTCCTGTAAACTATTCTGGCTTTGCAGTGCGAAGGGTCATACCAGCCCTGGGGCATCGAATCCGCAACTGCCTGGAGCTTCTTCTCCAGGGGTATATCACTCATCAGGATCTCATCAGCCATGTACAGACAGTTGAGTTCCTTCGCTCTCTCTCTGAGGGAGTTCAGCAGTTTGTGAGAATCCATTCCCTTTTCAGTCATAGAAGTACCACCCCCAGTCCTTTTCTGCCGTCGATTTTTACTGTTATTCCCTCTGGTATTCTCAGACAGCGAACATGTCCTGTCTCATGTACGATCTCACTTCCAGCTCTGATAATGTCGAGGTTTACGGGACCGTCAAGCGGTTCGCTTATCGAAAGGTAACCCACGCCGAAACTGGACAGGTTGTGGAAGAAATGCGATCCCTGACTAAGTTCTACACGCATTCTGGGTCCCGATATTTCAATCATCGCCTTTGTGCGGGAGATGTGCCCCCAGGTTACAGGTATGCCGAGCCATGGGTCGGAGCTTCCCCAGCGGCCATAGCCGATTAACAGATATCCGTGGTCTTCCTTTGACAGCCTCCTGTTTATATCCGCGATCTCCGTCGCGATCTGCCGGGTTTTTGATGTGCTGAAAGATTCGGGCTTAACGTATACAACGTGCTGTATTTTCGTTATGCCGTTGCCCAGGGCACGGCGCGAGCGGGCCACAGTTCTTTCCCCCCGCAGTTCCGCTTCGGATATATCCACCTCTTCACTGAATGTGGCTATGGGCCTGACCTGGAGCAGCCCCAGTGACGCGTTTTCCGATTGTCCGGGTCCCATGACAGCGAATTCAATTTCCACGGGACCATTCGTTTCTTCTGAGCATAGATCAAGAACCGCGCGCACAGCATCATTGAGGGGGATTATCCGGTCATCAAGAATCGGGGCGAAGTTAACCACTTTCGGCCCTTCTCTACCTGTGCCATGAACAAGTCTGTCAGATTCAGGCAAATATGTCGACGCTACGAATTTGAGTGTATCGTCGTAGTCAGCGTCTTCCAGTCGGGATGAGATCATATACTCGGTTTCCTTCACTGGATCGTAAACAGTAATCCTCTCCATATTTACTGCCCAGAAAGCGCTCTGGGTCCCTTTGAGCATATCTCCGACTGAACCGAAAGGAGGAGGCGCCTTGGGACTGGCGGGGCTGTAGCTCCAGCAAAGCTCTCCATCAACGATGCTCTTGCCCAGGCCAAGGGCCAGATTCACTACCCCGTCGGATGGTTTTGTCTTTCCGAATGCATAGTAGTTGAACGAGCGTGCCACCCCCGATATTAACGGGTAGAACCTGTTGCCGTATCTCCTTCCGACTACTTTTTGAAGGATTACAGCCATTGTTTCTTCGGAGGCGGAACCGCCTAGCCCCCTGTGGAATTCCCGGGAATCGCTGAAGTAAGTGCTGGCCCAGACCAGTTTGATAGCTTCTATCAGCTTTCTGAAACGCATCTCGTTCGAAGGCTGATTATTCGGGATCATCTTTGTCTGATAGATACCGGCCAGGGGGGATTTAAGTTCATCCTCCATAAGGCTTGAAGATCTGACTGCAACAGGTTCGTGGGTTTTACCTACGAACTTCCAGAGTTCACCTGTCAGCCGCGGCGACATCTCACCCTTCATAAATGCCATGGCAATCCTGTCATCGGGATCATTGCCGTCAGCATATGAGCGCAGATCGTTGCGCTGAACAAAATCCAGAAAGAACTCCGTAGTTATTACCGAGAATTCGGGCACGGAAACGTGCATGGGAAATGATGTGCTATTCCCGCGATTGCGCAGGCCTTCGATTATGCTCACCAGGCCGGATGCTTTTCCTCCGATCCTGCTGTCGCCGTAGAATTTCGTACCCGGAACGTTCTCCATTCCCGCTATCCTTTCATGTTCGAACCAGACAGACGGAAACTATAACAGGGATTACACCGGGAAGAAAGGAAACTCCTTTTTTGAGAAGTTGTCGTATATTTATCCATACCAGATATCTTCGCTGTAGAGGCATCGGAAATGAAGTTATGGAACAGAAACATCCCTTTGAATGTATATATTATTAACGAAACGATTATGACAGGAATCTGAAGATGTTTAAAACGGTAGAAACCGGCTTCCGTTGCGCTGTTTCTGGATGCCATTGCTGAAGTAAAGGGGGAAAATCCTTGATTGGACAGGTACTCGGTATCGTCGCGCAGGCCGATATTGTAACGAAACTCATTCTTATAATTATTGCGGTTCTTTCTATCGGATCCTGGACTGTAGCCATTGCTAAGATCCGTGAATTCAAGACGGTGCTTGCTTCTTCCAGAACGTTCATGAATGCGCTCAGAACAACCGGAAAGGCGCCGGGTGGGGATTTCTGGAATAGAAGCAGCGAAGTTGGGCCCCTTGCCAGAATGTACGCCGAGGCTGGCAGGTTTCTTCAGAGAAGGCTTGACAGGGGGGGCACTGAATCTCTTTCACCCGAGGAAGTAGGCAGCCTGACAAGTGCCCTCGAACGTGAGGCGGGGGAAGACCTGGCTCAGCGTGAACGGAATATCGGGCTGCTTGCCACGGTAACAAGTGTAGCGCCCCTGCTCGGGCTGCTTGGAACCGTATGGGGAATACTCTCAAGTTTCATTGGGATGAAGGAACTGGGAGTAGCCGATCTCAGCGCGGTTGGAGCAGGTATTGCGGCTGCGCTTACAACTACTGTTGCGGGGCTTCTTGCGGCCATACCTGCAAATATCTTCCATAACTTCGTTGTCGGAAGGCTGAATTCGCTGGCCGGGGACATGGATAGATTTCTTTCCGAACTTGTTGACGTATGCAGAAGGGGCAGCCTGGAATGATCAGAACCAGGTACAGACAGTTCTCCAGTATCAATATCACCAACCTGGTGGATGTAACCCTTGTTCTTCTTGTGATATTCATGCTGACCTCACCTGTTATGCAGAGAAGCTCGGACGTTTCTCCCCCCTCATCCGATGAGGGAAGAATATTAAGCAACCTTGATCCCTTGGAGTCGCTTGTGGTCGAAATAGACGCATACGGTAATCTGTCCGTTTCTGGTGAAGCGGTTCTGATGGAGGATCTTTCTGCCCTGGCGGAGGCTGCGTATGCATCGGGCAGATCTGAAGCTTTCGTGCGGGCTGACCGTGACGTAAGGTATGAAGTGGTAGCCAACGCTCTTACAAAACTGGGTAGTGGGGGATACCTGAACATCGGGCTTATACAGGAAAGCACTGGTAACAACAGTGAAATTCACTGATACCGATGAGCGCGGTTCAAGCAGATATTCACCCCGCAGGCTTGATTACATTCTTGCCGGTGCGGGGCACCTGCTTATTCTTGCGATCGGTCTAATCACTTTTTCAAGCAGCGCCCAAACACCTGTTGGAGGTGATGATGCCATAATGGTGAGAATGGTAACGGCAGCTTCTTCTGAAGAAATCTCTCCCGTTGAGGTTACCGATCCTGCGGAAATTCAGGAGGAAGCGACTCATAACCTGGTCCCTGCCGAGGTGCCGGGTGAGGAAGAGGTTATCGAGGAACTGGAACTGGAAGAACATTCTGTGGATCCGGTTGAAGAGAATCCCGAAGAGATCGATCATCAGGAGATTCCCGAAGAGAACCCCCTCGAGAATCCAACGGAGGAGACTTCTGTTGTTGAGGAAGGTTTCGCTTCTGTCAGTGGAGAGGGGTCGGCAGGGGCCGGTGCTCCCGGACCGGGAACCTACGAGTCAAGAGTATTCAATGCTGTTAGAAGGGAATACAGGACATCAGTGGAGCCCGAAATATCCTACAGGATAATCCTGACCGTTGATCCCGACGGTGTTGCTAGTATTGAAGTTATCAGAAAGAGCGGTACTTCAGCCTTTGACAGGGCTGTGGAGAACGCCCTGGCCATGGCTCAGATACCTCCCATGCCGCCGGGACGAAGCAATCCTGCAGTGATTAACATTGAATTCATCGGACCGGAGCGGTAAATTGAAAATTCTATCTAGTCTCCTGATTCTTATTACAAGTACTTCATTCCCGGACAATTTTATTCCCATGACTCCTGTCAGCGCGGAGTGTATTCCCGTTTCAGTGAGTATTGAAGGGGAGAGAGATCTCGTGGATATAGCATTGGATCAGCTTAAGGAGGATATCGACTTTTCCGGATTGCTGATCACCTCTGATGAAGGATATGCGGAAGCATATGTTGAAGTAACTCGCTCCCTTAATGGAATTGAACTCCGTGCGGAGGTTACATCCGGGGGAGAACCCCTTCTCGCAAGAAACTACTCCGGAGAGAATATCTATTCTCTGGTACATGCCTTTGCGGATGACCTTGTATATGACCTGACAGGCGAGGAAGGCATCGCCTCCACCTGGATCGCCTACGTGACAAGAACTTCATCAGGCTACGCCCTTGCTGTGAAGTCACAGGATCCGAGGAGTACCAGGAAAGTCATGTCCGATGAAGATGTCATAACCACACCGGCCTGGTCTCCCGATGGCTCTCGAATAATCTTTACGTCGTTCAGATCGGGGAACCCCGACCTCTGGTGTTATAGCTTTTCGGAATCCTCGGCAGAGAAGATGCTCAGTATGCCCGGCCTGAATTCCTCTCCGGCGTGGAGTCCCGGCGGTGAAACCATAGCTCTGACATTTTCTCTGAACGGGAATATTGACATTTACCTTCTCGATCCCGACACCGATGAAACGACACGTCTGACCCTCAGAAGATCAATTGAGACATCGGCAAGCTTCTCTCCGACCGGCAGACAGATTGTATTTACAAGTGACAGGATAGGCTACCCTCAACTCTACATAATGGACAGCTCGGGAGGCTCGGCCATCAGGACTACAAACTCTCACGGTTACTGCGACAGCCCCGCATGGTCACCGGACGGCAGCAGGATTGCGTACACCGCCCGGGCCGGAAGGGATTTTCATATATTCGTCATGGATGCGGACGGCTCCAATATCCGCCAGGTCACCTTCCAGGGGTCACTTAACGAAGACCCCGTATGGGGGCCTACTGGAAGACATATCGCTTTCAGCAGCGATATGGATGGAGGGAGGGCCGTATATATTATAGAACTCAATGGACTTACAATAAGAAAACTGTCCGATGGAGGTGAAAGTTACTGCCCCACCTGGTCACCTCTTGGATTCAGATGATTGAATCTAGTCTTTTTAGGCGGGAGTGAATTGTGAATACCAGACTTATGACCATACTGGCCGCTTCGATACTGATTGTCGCGGTGATGTCCGGCTCCGGATGCAGGCCCGATGATACAACACCTGACGGCCATGACACGACCATCGTTGTTGTTGACGAGTTCCCTGATACCCTCGTCGGTGTATGGGAAACGGATACGCTGTCAGTATCCACCGATATTCTTCTTGTTCATCGGGAGCACCTGAGCGATGTCTTTTTCGATTACGACAGCGACGCGCTTTCCGGGGATGCCCTCAGGATTCTTATGGAAGATGCCTCCTACATAATGGAAACCAACGGTTTCAGGATCCTTGTAGAAGGGCATTGCGATGAAAGGGGCACTATAGACTACAACCTTGCTCTGGGGGAGAACAGGGCTCTTGCCGTGTATAACTACCTCGTTAACTACGGGGTTGATACCGGCCGATTGGAATATGTAAGTTATGGCAAGGAAAGACCCTTTGATCCTGCCCATAACGAGCAGGCATGGGGACATAACAGAAGGGCCCACTTTCGCGTTCTTCCGGGGAACTGACCATGACACGCCTGGTAATCGCGACGATTTCGGTTCTGCTCCTGTTTACAGGCTGTTTCGGATTATGGGTACATACGCCTGAAGAGATAGAAGATATCAATGCCGATCAGCAGAGAATGCGGGAGGATATAGGAGCGCTCGCCCGGGCTGTTGAAGACAATGAGGTTCTTCTGAGAGGCCTTCAGGCTCAATCAGGGACCAGAACAGCGGATCTTGTGGACAGACTCTCCGCGCTTGCCGATGAACTTGACCTCGCGCTGATGAGGCTTGGCAGCAGCACCGGCGTCACAGTGCAGGATACTGCTTCCGGACCCGATGCGCAGCTTCTCTACAATGAGGCGTACAGGCAGTTCCAGCAGGGAAGTTTCGAGATCTCGGCTGATGGTTTTATGGAACTCCATGACAGGTATCCGGCATCCTCCCTTGCGGACGATGCTCTCTACTATATGGCCATCTGCTGGGAAGAAGCCGGGCAGTCGCACAGGGCAATTGAAGACCTTGTAGCCCTCTACTACATGTACCCGAATTCGGAATGGGCGCCTGGAGCTATTTTCAGGGCAGCTGACATATATCATCTCCATGGAGCCCCCGGAGAGAGGAACAGACTCCTTGACCTTCTGCTGTGCAGATATCCAGGCAGCGATGAGGCGGCCCTGGCACTGGAACTGTATTCTCGGTAGGAGGTTGTCTGGCAATGTATCATTATCGAACAGGCTCCTGAGGTGAATGGCGGGTAAACCCTCCAGAGAGATCATCAGGTATTTGAAAACCTCCGATATCCACGGTGGATGCTATCAGGAAGCTTTGACGTAAAAGCCATGTCAAAGCATATTCGGGCCTTATGCAAATTAATGTCGTTGCGGGAGTGGCGGAATTGGCAGACGCGCCAGATTTAGGATCTGGTAAGCTTGACTTGTGGGGGTTCAAATCCCCCCTCTCGCACCATAACTAAGGAAACAGGAAAGATTATTAAATGTTTGATATCATCAAGTCGGAAGACAACAGAAGAACAGTCCTCCTCACCGAGTCGGCAGAAAGAATAAGCGGACTGTTCAGGAAAGTACGAAGGCAGATCTCCAAAGATCTTGAAATGCCCGGTTTCAGACCGGGAAAGGTTCCGAAGTCAATTATCGATAAACAGTACGGAAATATTATAAAGGCTGAAGTCGCGGACAGCGTCAGACGGGATCTTACTTCCAGACTTCTTGAGAAGGAGGACTGGATTCTTGATGATAACGATCCCGAAGGCAAGATAGAATTGCCTGTGGATGGCGTTGCTTACAGTTTTGAAATGACATTTTCTCTCTTCGAAACACCTGAACCCGCAGGTACTGACGGCATCAGAATAGAGATACCTTCCCTTAACCTTGAAGACGCTGTTGAGAAAGCAATTGAATCATTCCGCGAAAACATGATCAGTTTTGAGACTGTTGACAGACCTTCCGAGGAGGGGGATCTTGTACTGCTGGAAGCCTGTCCCGCTGGAAACACCGAAGAAACGCAGAAAATAAACGTCAGAATCGGAGAATCGCAGATAGGTGCCGGCTTTGATGAACTGGTTACAGGAGCAGTTCCGGATTTTGAGTTCTCGGCAAGGATGGACAGAGATGCTTCTGATGAAGATAAACCTCCTGTACACAGATTCAGGGTAACCGAGGTGAAACGCCCCGTTCTTCCTGGCCTTGATGATGAATTCGCCGAAAAGACCGCTGGCGTCAAGAATCTGGAGGAACTCAGGAAAAAGGTTGAGGAGAGTGTCAGTACCCGTTACGATCGGGAGATCGTTTATATCAAGGAGAGGGCTGTTGTTGACAGTATTCTGGAAAGCAATCCCTTTGATCCTCCAGAGTATATGGTAGAGAATATTTTTCAGGATTACATAAACAGACTGGGGGAAGATGGCCCGGGACAGGAAACGTTAACCGCGGCAAAAGAGCTTGCGCTGAACAAGGTGCGCGAATTTCTCATTCTCAGAGCCGTAGCGGAAAAAGAGAAGATAGAGATTACCGACAACCTGATCGAGAAGGAAACCAGCCCCGAGGAATCGGAATCATCTGTCCGTGACAGATTGAAGAACAGAAAAGCCATGGAACTAATTCTGGATCGTGCTGATATTACTGAAAAGGAACCACAGAAAAACAGTGAGACTGAAACTGGTAAGGAAGACAGGCCGGATTCGTCATGGCGCTGGGTACAGGTTGAAAATGAAGAACGGGAGACCTGTGACGAAACAACCGGGAAGGGAAAGTCCTGATGCCATCAATTATACCTTTTGTTGTAGAGCGTGAAGGGAACAGGGAAAGATCCTACGATATCTATTCCCGTCTCCTGAAGGAACGTATCATATTCGTCGGCGATTCCCTCGACAGCCAGGCTGCAAGCCTGATTGTCGCACAACTGCTGTTTCTGGAAGGTGAGGATTCCAAGAAGGATATCAGCATGTACATAAGCAGTCCCGGAGGTCTGGTCTCCTCAGGGCTGGCAATATACGATACGATGCAGTTCATAAAACCACCTATGGCCACATTCTGCATGGGCACGGCCGCCAGCATGGCTGCCGTTCTTCTGGCTGCGGGAGCTAAGGGCAAACGGAATATTCTTCCCCATGCCAGAGTGATGATCCATCAGCCCATGGGTGGAACTCAGGGACAGGCCAGTGATATAGAGATACAGGCGAGGGAGATCCTTAAACTCAGGGAGAAACTGAATATCATTCTCTCCGAGCACACGGGGCAGCCTCTTGAAAGGATATCTAAGGATTCAGACAGAAATTTCTGGATGGATGCCGGGGAAGCAGTTGATTACGGTATTGTGGATAACGTGCTTACATCCAGAAGCTGACGGAGTGAAGTATGGCAAAAGATAAGAAATGTTCCTTCTGCGGAAGGTCTATAGGTGAGGTCAAACAGCTGATTCAGGGCCCCGGAGTGCACATATGCGATGAGTGCATAAGGTATTGCGGTGAGCTTGTTGATTTTGAAGGTGATCATCAGATCGAAATGCCTGAACTTGTGCAGGATGAGCTTCCCATACCATCGGAGATCAAGGCTCAGCTGGATGAGTACGTTGTCGGCCAGGAGCAGGCCAAGAAAGTCCTTTCGGTAGCGGTTTACAACCACTATAAAAGACTCAGGATCATCAGGGAATCCACCGATGTGGAGCTTGAGAAAAGCAATATTCTTCTCATGGGACCTACAGGTGTGGGGAAGACCCTGCTTGCCAGGACACTTGCCAGGATTCTGGATGTTCCATTCGCCATTGCCGACGCTACAACCCTGACTGAAGCCGGATACGTTGGAGAAGATGTCGAAAATATTCTGCTGCGCCTGCTTCAGGTGACCGACATGGATGTGGCAACCGCGCAGCAGGGAATTATCTACATTGATGAGATTGACAAGATCTCCAGAAAGTCGGAAAACCCATCCATTACCAGGGATGTGTCGGGTGAAGGTGTGCAGCAGGCTCTTCTTAAGATAATAGAGGGCACTGTTGCCAGCGTACCACCGCAGGGCGGAAGAAAGCACCCCTATCAGGACAATATCCTGGTTGATACCAGCAATATCCTGTTCATATGCGGGGGCGCGTTCAATGAACTGGAGAAGATAGTCGAAAAGCGCCTCAGAAAAAGCTCCATTGGTTTCAACAGCGTTCTTGATCCGATTGGCCAGGCGGAAACCAATATACTTGCGCAAGTCGAATCCCATGATCTTGTGAAGTACGGCCTTGTGCCGGAGCTTGTCGGAAGGCTGCCTGTACTGGTGACACTCGATGATCTGGATATTGATGATCTTACAAAAGTACTCACCCAGCCGAAGAATGCCCTTGTACGCCAGTACCAGTACCTCATTGAACTTGAGGGAGTTGAGCTGGAGTTTTCGGCGGGGGCTCTTGAAGCAGTAGCCTCGATCGCCAAAAAAGCCGGAAGCGGAGCGAGGGGGCTCAGATCCGTGCTTGAGGGAATTCTTCTGGAACCAATGTACGATCTGCCGGATCTCCAGAACGTAAGTAAACTCGTAATTTCACCGGAAGCTGTCAGAGGCGGGGCCAGGCCGAAGTTCGTTAAAGCGAGGAAGAAGAAGGAATCCGGGAAAGCCGGTTGAAATGCCTTCTCTTGATATAAGATTTCTGAAAAGCTGTCCGGGGCCTGAATATCTCCCCTCGGACAGGCTCCCGGAGATCTGCTTCGCCGGCAGGTCGAATGTGGGAAAATCATCTCTCCTTAACAGGATCAGCGGGGATCATTCCGTTGCCAGGACAAGTTCCAGACCCGGATGCACTCAGTTTCTGAACCTCTACTCCGTATCCGGCAGTTATTACATTGTTGATCTTCCCGGTTATGGGTATGCCCGTGCTCCCCATAAGAACCGTACCGAATGGACGGGGTGGATAGCTAGCTATTTGATGGATAGAGTTCCGCTTAGGGGTGTAGTACTCCTTATTGATGCAAGGCACCCCTGTCTGCCTAACGATATGGAGATGGTGAGTTTTCTCAAGGAGAGAGGCAGACCCTATATCATTGCCCTGACGAAATCGGACAAGCTGAAGAGAGGGAAGCTTGCGTCATCTGTTGTGAAAGCACAGAATATGGGTCCGGTAATACCTGTTTCATCAATCACAGGTTTCGGCATACCGGAGCTAAAGAAATGGATGTTCCAGGCGGTGGATTAAGGAATGTTCCGAATCAGTTCATGGAAGGAATAGAATGCCAGTAACCATAGTTATCGGGCTTCAATGGGGCGATGAAGGCAAAGGGAAAATGGTGGATCATCTTGCTGAAAACGTCAATGCCGTTGCCAGGTTTACAGGTGGAGCCAACGCGGGGCATACTGTTGAGGCTGATGGACGCAGGATTGCGCTGCACCAGCTTCCAAGCGGGTTGTTAAGGCCGGATGTGCTTGGTATCATAGGATCCGCCTGCGTTCTCGATCCGGTTGCTCTCGCGGAAGAGATTGAATCAGTTGAGAAAGAAGGTTTCTCCGTTGCTGAAAGGCTTACGATATCCGGAAAGGTGCATCTTGTTCATCCTTCCGGCAGGTATCTGGAGAACACCGATGAGGTGAGGCTCGGGAAAGCTGCAGTCGGAACAACAGGTCGCGGGATAGGCCCCACCTATGTGCGCAAATTCATGAGAGCCGGAATCAGGCTTGAGGATGCAGCGATACCTGAGATATTTCTTGAAAAATCCGCCGTCATCACCGATGAATGCATAGAGCGGCTTGCCCTTTCGGCGGAACTCGCCGAATCCCTCAGGGAAGAGGTCGATATATTCAACCGCGAGTCCATCAAACTGGTTGATCGCGCGATGGATGTGTCTATGGTGATTTCTCGAATACTGGCATCCGAAGGCTCGATTCTTGCCGAGGGCGCACAGGGATCCCTTCTTGATCCTGATCACGGAACTTATCCGTTCGTTACATGCGGCTCCTGCATAGCGGGAGCGGCCTGCGTCAGTCTTGGCATAGGTCCGGTTCTGATAGACGAGGTGGTTGGGGTTATGAAGGCTTACACCACCAGAGTCGGGAACGGTCCCTTCCCCACAGAGCTGACCGGTTCTCTTGGAGAGAGGATAAGGGAACAGGGCAATGAATATGGAGCTACCACCGGCAGACCCCGCAGGTGTGGATGGTTCGATGCGGTTCTGGCGAACTACACCGTCAGGATAAACGGGTGCACCTGGACAGCGATTACTCTTCTTGATGTCCTCAGCGGTATTCCTGAACTGAAAGTCTGCAAGAAGTACGAGCTTGACCCGGAGATCGACCTTACGTTGTTTGAAACAGGGGTAAGGCTTGGGAAACACATTCCCGTATATGAAATCCTCCCCGGCTGGGAGGAGGATATCAAGGGAGAGAGGGAATGGGATGCACTACCGGAAAATGCCAGAAATTACGTGCTGTTCATCGAAAAACTCACAGGTGTGCAGGTTAAAGCCATCTCCACAGGACCCGCCAGGGAGGATCTGATCTGGAGAACGTAACCCCGGCGTTTGAACTGTTTGATACCCATTGCCACCTCTGTGATGATCGGTTCAGCGGCGACCTCGACAGGGTGCTTGTCTCCGCGGCGGAATCAGGTGTAACAGGATTCATGGTTCCCGGTATATCGCTGGAAAGCAGCCTGAATGCGGCTTTCCTGTCCGAAACCCGAGCCGGTGTATACGCTGCGGCGGGAATTCATCCAAACGAATTCAATCCTGATTCTCCAGACAGTCCCGATGATATACCGGAAATCCTTCTCCGTCCCCGGGTGATAGCTGTGGGAGAGACAGGACTGGATCTCTACCGGAAAAGGACTTCTGTAGAGCTTCAGATCGAGGTTTTTAAAAAGCATATCAGGCTGGCGGAAGCATTTGGATTAACGCTTATAGTTCATTCCAGGAATGCTGAGAGGGAGGTTCTTGATGTTCTGGGCGATGATGTTGCTGTCCCGGTTATAATGCACTGCTTTACCGGCCCTGATGACACCGCGCTGGAGGCTGCTGACAGGGGGTACTACATAGGATTCGCTGGCCCGATGACTTTCGACAAGAACCGCCGGTTGAGAGATCTTGCCGGATCGCTCCCACCTGACAGGATTCTGATTGAAACGGATGCTCCCTATCTCTCTCCTGAGCCTCTCCGGGGGAGACGGAACGAACCTTCCAATGTTAAGTATATAGCCGATGCCATTTCAGAAATATGGGGCAGGGATCCTTCGATGACCGCGGGAACACTTATGAAGAATTCCCTGAAAGCCCTGCAGCTGGGACCCACCCGAAGAACTGATCTTGTATACTTGTTGTATGGGAATATTTATATGAACATTACCGGCAGATGTACTAATCGATGCAGATTCTGCATTAAAGAGAGAACGGATGGTATCGGAGGTTACTTCCTGAAACATCATGGAGAGCCCCTCGAGGGGAGACTTGAATCCATTATCGAATCGCTCAGTCCCCGCATGGGGGAAGAGCTTGTCTTCTGTGGATACGGCGAGCCGACCATGAGGCCTGAACTTCTCAGGAAGCTTGCTGGAAGTGCTTCCGACCGGGGCTTTTCCGTAAGGCTGAATACAAACGGAACCTGTCTCTCGTGGCTTTCACCTGAAGAAACCGCGGAGCTACTCGAGCCCTTTGATACTGTAAGTGTCAGCCTGAACACCTCCTGCAGAGAGGAATACAATACTGTCTGTCGTCCTGCGGATGAAAACGCATGGGACAGGCTGATGGAGTTCATAGAGCTGGCGGGAAGAGCTGCTTCCGTCAGGCTCACCGCTGTAAGATATTCGGGTGTTCCAATGGAATCGGTGAAGGAACTGGCGAAGAATCTGGGTTTGCCGTTTCGGATAAGAGGATAATGCTGTTAACAGACTTGCGGAGGTATTTGAGTAGAACCGGATTTTATCCGAACAGGAACCTTGGACAGAATTTTCTCATCAATCCTTCCATAGCATCCAAAATCGCTGCGGAAATACCCGGGCAAGGCGGTGTTCTGGAAATAGGCCCCGGATTCGGTTCCCTGACCGAAAAGCTTCTCATGCGATCCGAATCACTGTCTGTGGTGGAGATATCAGGCAGAATGGCCTCGTTTCTCCAACGAAGGTTCAGTGATGAACGTCTGAGCGTTATCCGGGCTGATTTTCTCAAGGTTGATCCTTCGGAACTGCCCGGCTACCCGTTCATGACCGTTGTCGGCAATCTTCCATATTACATTTCTTCTTCCATTCTTTTCAGAATGATCGAACCAGGTTTCAGGCATGTTCAGAAAGCTGTCCTTATGTTACAGAGGGAGGTGGCCATCAGATTATCAACCCTTGACGGTGGCAAGGATTACGGTAAACTTTCATTGCAGATCTGGCCGATTTTCACTATAGAGGATCTTATTGATGTTTCAGCGGAGGATTTTTATCCGGTTCCAAGAGTTCTTTCCAGGGTAGTTGTTCTGAATCGCCGGAGTAAACCCCTGATTCCGGAAGAGATGTATGGTAGATTCAGAAGGATTGTTAAAGTGTCGTTCGCTATGAGGAGGAAAACCATTTTCAACAACCTTAAACCGCTTTTTGGGAAGGACCTGACTCTGGAAATTCTTGAAATGTCGGATGTTGACCCCTCCCTCAGGGCTGAACAGCTTCCTCCTGAGCGGTTCATCAGGATGGCGGAGGCTATGCCGTGAGAAAATCACTGATACTTCTCTCACTTATGTTCGCAGGCCTTAAAGCCGTTACCATCGGTTACGATATCTCACTTGATCAGATCAAGGACAAGAGCGGTCTCATGAATTCTCTATCACTTTCTCAGCAGCTGACATCAAGGATATCCCTGAATGCGCACGCCTCTTTCACCGCTGAGAAGAATCAGGATCTCAACAGGTTCTTAGAGGCCAGGAACGGCACCGCAAACCTGACATTCACTCCTGTCCGCGGGATTGAGTTGGGAATAAATCTTTCCAGGACCATCAGTTCCGAGGAGAAGAACAATGAATTGATAAGGGACAGGCTCAGCAACACTACTTCGGGGCAGATCCGATATACGGCGGTATCCTGGCTGTCCGTAAGCATCGGACTGGGCTCTCACTTCATAGATTACATGAATCCCTCAGGCGACAGCACCATAACAGGTCATGACGAAGGTGGTGTAAGGAACGTTGATATATCCTTGAACAGTACCATATTTCAGGGGATGAGCGGAAGTATCACCCTCGGGGAACACAGGACACTTGGATACCAGAAAAATACCGGGAATGACAATCTGTCGGTAAGAATGAACTACGACTTTCCAGAGGTTTTCGAAGGCGGAGGTCTTAACGCGCAGATCAGTGCGACAAAGCTGTTTACAACGTACAATGATTCCAACAGAACACAAAGACAGGACAACTGGTCCAGCAATCTGTCCCTGGTGGTTCCTACTCCCTATGACAGGCTTTCCATGCAGATCTCAACCGCCTGGGATTATTCAGACAGGTTCTACGAATACGCCGATCCTGATACCGGGAGCAGCAATGGTGATGTCCTGGACAGACAGCAGAGACAGAGGAACATAGCATCCTCCCTCAAATATGAGATATTGGACAATCTGAGCCTGAGTATGAACCTTTCCAGAAACATCCTTCGAATCGATCAGAAAAGAACAGCCGCCGGAGTATCAACACTGTTCAGCACGTATTACATTGATGATGACAGATTGTTCAGAGCCACTCTCGACTATACTCCCGGAACAAGCAGGATCTCGTTTTACAGAACCATACAGCTTCTGAAGCGTGATACCTACGGAACATGGACAGATATCTGGGGTATCGAACACAGGGATAATTACGATTATGATCAGTTCAGAGAGGTTCTGGCCCTCAGTACAGAGATACCCCTGGGCAGTCGAATAGTACTCAAGACGGTCATTCAGGGGCAGAGCAGGGAGATTCTTTACATAATGTCCGAGCAGTCGGGCAACAGCAAGAGATCTTCCACATACAGTATTGAACCGAGTTTCAGATACAACGCCGGAAGCGACTGGACTCTTCAGCAATCGGTTCAGATCAGCGCCGACTACACGACGTTTCTCTTTCCTGAATCCTCAACAGCAGGGTCGGATCTGCTCTTCAGAAGGATAACTACGAATAGTTCTTTCCAGAGAGTCTCCCAGGACAGCACTACGCTGGGCTTGAATCACACCTTCCGTTTTCAGGATCAGGGCAGTTACGAAAATTCCGTTTTCAAAAGATCCGAGGAGGTTATTGGCAACACAGTCAAAATCAATCTCGGTTTTCATGTTGGAGGCGATATAGGCCTCACTCCAAGTTACGCATGGGAATATCAGAAAAGGAATTATCTTGCTCAGAGCATACCTTCCCGTACCGAGCACATACACCATGTAGGCCTGCGCACAAGAATGTTCCTTAACGACGGAACTCTCTCTCTTAATGTGACCCGTTCCTTCTATTCAAGAGATGACCGGCAGAGTTACTGGAAGGCCACAGTCGGCCTTAATTATCAGTTCTAGGAGATTGTATGAGAAAACGATTCATCTTCGTTCTGTGCCTCTCGGCTCTTTCAACTGCCGTTTCGTGTTCTTTGTTCGAACCCAGAGATCCGGCTGATCCTGATCCGGGAGGAGGGATTCCATGGCAGCAGCCGTACGCCGCTTCAACTGTTGTGCTAAATCTTGAAAACTCAATGGAAGGGAGATCCGTCTCCATGACCATGGCATGCTGCGATTCATCCTACATGTTCATCGCCGATGGATCGGATACTACAGAATTTGGTGGCTCCTGGGATTTCAGTGACTGGGATTACGAGGTTGAACAGAATACAATAATGAATGTTTACTACGCTGCTCAGGGATCGTTACTGCCCGAAGACAGCCTTATTTCCGTGACAATGAATACCATAGATACTCTGCCTGACCCTGTTGCGCCCGTAGGTTCAGCCGTGATCTGGCGGGACTATGAGATTGTCGCTGCGGGACTTGACAGCTGCGGGTGGGAAAGACCCGCTAAGGGACGAGTCATGTTCCAAATGCTGGAAGACAATTACGGATTGTGGTCAATGGAACGCTGGTACGATTACAGGCCGCGCGACTACACGGGCGAATTCCATACCTGGGGAGTCGTCAAAGCAACAGTCAGATAGATTCGGTTGTGGCCTGAAATGCCTGCATCGTGAAGAATCCTGAACAGCTGATTCTTTCAGGGAACGTAAGGGTTTACCAGGATGAAGGGGCATCGGTAACAACCGATACGCTTCTTCTTGCTTCCGCTCTCCGCACAGCGCCGGGCTCGGTTATCGTGGATCTCGGCTGTGGCAGCGGAACGGCAGCTCTGTACTCTTCAACTCTTAATCCAGGTTGCAGATGGATCGGACTGGATATCAGATACGATCCACTGAAACTCATGATGGCCTCAAGAGATCTACAGAATACTCCGATGGACATTGCCGCGGTATGCTGCGGTCTTGAAACGGTACCCCTTGCTTTTACGGAGTGTATCGCGGATGCGGTTATTACGAACCCTCCCTACGGCAGGGCAGGATCGGTAAGAAGAAGCCCCAACGGTGAAAGAGACAGATCGAGGAGAGGGTCGGAATTGCTTCTGTATCAGTTCATCCGTGGAGCCGCGCACCTCCTGGTCCCCGGCGGGGAATTCCTGATCATCAACAGGCCTTCTTCGCTACCTGATATTATGCTTGGCTGCAGGGCTTCCGGCATAAACCCGGTTGCGATCCAGCCCGTTGGCTCCCCTGAAAAACCCGCTGAACTCATTATCCTTAAGGGAAAAAAAGGTTCCCGCGAAGATCTGAGGATACTTCCCCAGACGGAAGCTGAATCTCTGATAAGGTCAACGCCGGATTATACGCCGCGGTGATCTTAAGGCTCTGGTTCCAGGAGATACCATCTGCTCCTGAACACGGCAGCCGCGTAGGAAGCCGAATCCGAAGACGATCCCTCATGCAGGAGCCTGCAGGCAGGCATTCTTCCATTTACTTAAGCACCTACATTGTCATATAGTTCCAGGAGCATGTGAATATCCCGTTACCCCACAGTTATCCGGAACCGTCGGCATTTCACCTGTAACTTGAACGTTCGCGCAAGTGCCGGGAAGCAGGCCTGAGCCAGGAGAGAACATGAAAACTGAATACCTTATTACCGGCGCGTCCGGTCAGCTGGGAGCGGCGCTGATGAGCCTTCTGGGCACCGATGCCGTGGGAACGGATCTGCCTGAGGTTGATGTTACCGACCCGGGCTCCGTCAGGGCGGCTGTAGACAGGTACGATCCGCGATGGATCATCAATTGCGCTGCTGTAGTTGATGTGGATCTGTGCCAGCGAAAGCCTGATCTGGCCTTTAAGGTTAACAGCGATGGTGTTAAGAACCTTGCCATGACAGGCAGAAAGTTGCTGACAATCTCAACCGATCATGTCTTCACTGGATTCAAAGGGCAGAAGGTGCCTTTTCTTGAAGGTGATAAAACATCGCCTGCCAACGTTTACGGAGAGAGCAAACTGCTTGGGGAGGCTGAAACGCTTGATGCCGATCCGGGAAATATCGTTATCAGAACTTCCTGGATGTTCTCTTCTCAGAAAGGAATGATCCCTTTTTTCTGGAAATCGCTTTCAGAAGACGGCGAGGTTATGGCAGTGTGTGATCAGGTTGCCTGTTTGACTTTTGCGCCGGATCTCGCAAAAGCAGTCATTGATATTATTTCCCGTGGAGGAAACGGATTGTATCACATTACCTGCGGACCCGGTCTGACACCGGCCCAGATTGCCGAAAAGCTGACTGAATTTACAGGCGGTTCCGTAAGGGAGGTATTATGGTCCGATCTTGACCTTGATGCCCCCAGGCCTGTCTACTCGGAAATGGCTACATCCAGGGGCATACAGCTGCCCGGAGTCTGGGACGCGGTAGAACGATGGAGGAAAAATAATGTCTGAAATTGATGATTATCTGGGGTTGGCCGGGCGTGCCCTGGCCTCGCTGGACAGTTCCATTGTTGAGCGGGCATCCGATCTGTGTATTGAATGTGTTCAGAACGGTGGCACCATTTTTTTCTGTGGTAACGGCGGCAGCGCGGTTGATTCTCAGCATCTGGCAGGCGAACTTGTGAGTAGATTCCGTATGGAAAGAAGGCCTATACCGGCAGTTGCTGTCACAGCGAACTCGGCCATAATAACAGCGATAGCCAACGATTACGATTTCAGTGAAATATTCTCAAGACAGATCGGAGCCCTTGGAAGACCAGGGGATGTTC
This sequence comes from Candidatus Aegiribacteria sp., assembly GCA_013138965.1. Lineage (GTDB taxonomy): Bacteria > Fermentibacterota > Fermentibacteria > Fermentibacterales > JCC-6 > Aegiribacteria. The sequence continues at coordinate 7,206 of WTBT01000034.1, read as the reverse complement.
TGGTGGCCATCTCAACAAGCGGAAACTCGGCGAATGTGCTGAAAGCCGTAGAAACGGCACGGGGCAGATTCATGAAAACTATCGGTTTTACCGGCGCTGGGGGCTGCGCGTTATCGAATATGACCGATATCTGCGTTATGGCTTCATCCGATGAAACAAGCCACATTCAGGAAGCCCTTCTTGTCGCGGGTCATGCCATCTGCAATGCTGTCGAAAAAGCTTTCGCCCGTTCGGAGGATACCTGATTTGAAGAAGATCGGTATATGGAAACACATTATTCCGGGTGTAATCATCGCTTGTATCGCTATGTACCTCACCTACAGAAAGACGGATGCCGCACAGCTCCTATCGGTCCTGAGAGAGATGCAGTGGCCGGTTCTTCTGCTGATTCTCCTGCCCCTTGCATTAAGCTATGTCTTCAGAATAATAAGGTGGAGGTTTCTACTTTCACCTATCGGTGATGTATCAGTGAAGGATGCTGCAGGCCCCCTGATCACAGGTTTTTTCCTGAATTCACTTCTTCCCGGGCGCGTGGGGGAGATAGTGAGAGCCCTGCTTCTTTCAAGAAGAACCTCCGTCCCCAGAGCCAGTTCCTTTGCTACCGTGGTCCTTGCCAGGATATTTGACGGGCTTACGCTGGCGGCCATGACCCTGATCGTGCTTGCAGTACTCTGGTCTAAGCTCGATAGCACCACGAGGCTGGGATTGATAGCAGCCGGGCTGCTCTATGTAGTTGTTCTTCTTATGCTTTTAGCCCTTCGGAAATGGAGAGAGGGAACAGCCAGAGTCATCTCCGCCCCACTGAGATGGGTAAGGCTGAAAGCTTTATCCGCCAGGTTTGAGAAGCTTCTGATCTCCTTTGCCCACGGCCTTGAGATACTGAGGAACTGGAGGGATACTGTTCGAGTCACCCTGTATTCTCTTTGCGTCTGGGGGGCACTGGTCATCTCGGTTATTCCCGTATTCTGGGCCATGCATCTGCAGTTCATGTGGTACTATCCCCTGCTTATCCTGGTTCTTGCGGGGATCGGTATGCTGATCCCCACACCTGCCGGAACCGGTACCGTTCACGGCGCCCTGGTGCTTGTCCTTCCGGGGCTCATCGGGATAACCGCTGCGAACGCAAGAATACTGGCACTGTTGTTTCATACCACGCAGTTCATGCCGATTATTCTGGTCGGTTTTGTCGTCGCGGTAAAGGAGGGCCTGACAGCATCTCAGGTCAGCAGTATTGCTGACTCAGAAATAAAGGATAAAGGCTTCAATCCGGGGAAGACCGCGGATTGATCGCCAGTTACGTCAGATTGACGCGGCAGTAACCGAAAACTATCCCGGAGAAATATATGTTATTTACAATATTGCATTAACGAATGCATATTACATGGAATGTTTATTGCCTGTATAGATTATGCGCATCCGATGCGATTACCATGGTCGACAATGATTGAAAGGGATTACAATGCCAACTTACGAATACAGATGCAGAGAATGCGGTCAGAAGTTTGAGGAATTTCATCAGATGAATGATACCGCTGAGAGAAAATGCCCCGAATGCGGAAATACGGCTGAAAAAATGATCGGAACGGGTTCCGGAATCATCTTCAAAGGTCCCGGATTTCATGCGACCGACTACGCTAAACCTAAATGTGCTGATAAGCCTGAAAGCTGCCCCTCCGGCACATGCTGCCGTAACGATTAGGACGTTCTGTCTCTGGTAGGAGTATTCTTAAGATAGTATATACTAATCTGTATTTCCTGATTTGATTTAAGGAGGTTCGGCATGCTGTGTAAGTTGCTACCGATTCTCCTGATTTCACTGCTGGCCTGCGGGAACAGTAATCGCGGCAGTGATGGACTAATACAGGTTCTCTTCTGGCACGCGATGGGGGGCCCTCTGGGAGAATATCTTGAGGATACTCTCATTGTAGAGTTTAACTCAACACATTCTGGAATAGAAGTTGTTCCTGTAAGTATGGGCAATTACAGGGCTCTATGTCAGAAAATACTGGCCAGCGTCATGGCAGGGGATACACCTGTGGTGGCCCAGGCCTACGAAACCTGGACATCACAGCTTATAAGAGGTAATGTCCTCGTTCCTCTGGATTCGCTCATGGAGCTTGATTCTGAAGAGATCACCGAACGCTGGAACAACGATTTCTTTCCCGTTTTCCAGCGCAACAATACTTTCGATGGCCGCATCTACAGCTTCCCCTTCAACAAAAGCGTGCAGGCTCTTTACTACAATGTTGAAATAATGGACAGCCTTGGGCTGCAGCCTCCCGAGACGTGGGAGGATTACCGGATGGTTCTTATGGCTCTTACCCTGGACGGGAATAACGACGGAGACCTGTTGGACGACTGCGATCGCTGGGGAACCGCATTCACTCCCAGCGTGGGGATGTTCGAGAACCTGCTGCTCCAGAGAGGCGGGACACTGCTCAACGCTGACAGTACCCGAACAGCCTTCGCTTCCGCTGAGGGGATAGACGCGCTGCAGCTGATGATAGACCTGATACATACGGACGGATCCGCCAGAATCTCCTCCGGTTACACACACCAGAATGATTTTGCAGATGGTAAAGTCGGGATTGTGCAGGGATCCACAGTCTCTCTGGCTTTCATGGAGAACAACATGGAAAGAATGGAGGAGAACGGAGAGGATGTTTTCACTCTCGGCATAGCTACTCTTCCGCAAGACAGGGAACAGGCCGTAATTATTGCGGGAACCAATGTGATCCTGTTCAGATCCGACCCCGACCTGGTGGCAGCCGGATGGGTATTCGTCAAATGGTTCACAGAGCCCCTTCAGCAGGCAAGATGGAGCGCTGCTACAGGCTATATCCCGGCAACCAGGAGTTCCTTCGATCATCCCGAGATACGGGAACGTCTTCAGAAGTACCCCGGACTGATGGATGTAATGCTTCAGGTGGAGTACGCTCAATTCGAACCACAGGGAACATTCTGGTACGATGGCAGACTCTTCCTGTCCGAAGCTGTTGAAATCGCGCTCTACGGAAGAATGAGTGCAGAGGATGCTTTGAAAAGGGCTGCAAGTCTTGCAGATGCGGAACTTGGATCCGAACTGGACTGAATAATACATAATTACGAAATCTGGGAAGCCGACAAAAAGAGGGGGGTCAGAAAATATCGGATTGGAAGAATTATCCTCTATAGATTGCCGTCATATGTATTATTTCTCTATTACTTCCTGTGACGTTCTCGTTCTGGCTTGGTTTTTCGCACATAATTATCGTACTCCAGGTCCTCTGGATAGCTACAGCGATCATTAGAACGCCTCTCACCGAATACTAATAGCACAGCGTCACTACTGCTGTAATTAACAATACAGTGTGCAATACCAGTCCCAGCAGGAAAACTTGCGATGTGCCCGGCGCGAAGAGGATACTCAGAAGCAGAGCCACCCTGTGGGATAACTCGAAGAGAGCAGGTGCCAGAGAGGACGTAAACTAACTCTTCTTCTCGGGAGTGGGCGTGAGTGAAGCTTGTGCGTCGACCCGGTGGAAGTAGTTCTTGCCAAAGCCCAATGGTTTGGCTTCCTACAGCAGTTCCAAGGTCCTTGCCCAAGGATAGCTTTTCTGCATCAAAGGGGCTCGGGTAACACCCTTCCTCTTCCTTCACTTCTGACACATGGATGACAAAAGATGGTGTTGTAGATTTCATGGCCATAAAAACGAATCATCAATAGGAAAGTGGATTTTCCGCAATCCTATGACTTGCTCGCAAAGCAATCCATTCGTCACAATGAACCTCCGATTCCTGCCACAAATTGACCATACCATCTGAGAAACCACCTGTCAAACATAGTTAACACAGTTTGCAGGCAGATGTGTACCGGAACTCGGTATCAGGATGTACGTCACCCCATGAAGATCACCCGATGAAGACAGATCTGTGTATTCTCATCCAACCTCTATCTCAGGCACATCGTCCTGCCATGGAATGTAATCCACTGTCGGTGGGCTCACATACCAGTTTAAGAGGCTCTGGCGGAGGCCTGGGGTCTTCCCGGAGATCAAGGTGTTTCAAGATGCGCCTTACGACAAAGGGCTGCTCGATGACGGGAATGACTTTCATCTGTCCACAGCACTTCGGACACTTGAGAGCATCAATATCCCAGACCTTAACAAGTTGAACCCGTTTTTGAGGAGAGCAACTCCGCAAAATCATATTAATATAAGGAGTCATGCTCCATAAATATTGACAAATATACGGAGTTGGATTATTTTGCACCGGGAGTCTGATAGACTGGAGAATAGAATGATTGAACGGATGTATCACAATCTCGACTCTCTACTTGAAGAGGGGAAAGTGCTCATCATATACGGGGCACGCCAGGTTGGGAAGACCACATTGCTTGAAGCATTTCTTGAGACAACCACATTGAAATATCGGCTGGATACAGGTGACAATCTGAGAATACGCACTCTTCTCAGCTCGTCTGATTTCGATGAGATACTTGAATATGCAGCCGCTTATGATCTTATTGCAATTGATGAAGCGCAGGAGATCGAAAACATTGGACAGGCGCTAAAAATTATTGTGGACCATTACCCGCAAATTAAAGTTATTGCCACAGGATCATCATCTTTCAATCTGTCTCAAAAAGTTGGAGAGCCATTAACAGGACGGAAGATCACAAAAATTCTCTATCCACTTTCTCAACAGGAGTTGTTGAAAGAAAGCAATCGATTTGAATTGAAAGAGAGATTGGAGGAGTTTCTGCTTTTCGGCTCATATCCGGAGGTTGTTACTGCCCAGAGCAGAGCTGGGAAGATTCGAGTACTCAATGAGTTGATAGATTCTTATCTTTTGAAGGATCTTTTTCAGCATGAGAGAATCAAGTCGCCCAGGGTACTGATTCAACTTCTGAAAATGATTGCGTTTCAAGTGGGGAATGAAGTCTCTCTCAATGAATTGAGTAATAAAGTAGGAGTAGACGCAAAAACAATCGCTCGCTATCTCGATCTTCTGGAGAAAAGTTTTGTGATACATTCGCTTGGAGGGTTTAGCCGAAATCTGCGAAAAGAGGTTACATCGAAACGAAAATATTATTTCCTTGATGTTGGCATTCGCAACGCTTTGATTTCACAGTTTAACTCCTTTGATAACAGAGATGATCTGGGAGCCCTTTTTGAAAACTTCTGTTTTATGGAGCGAATCAAAAAACATGAGTATGAAGAGTACTACGGCAATCATTATTATTGGCGAACCTACAATGGCCAGGAAGTTGATTTTGTTGAAGAGTGCGATGGAGCACTCTCCGCGTTTGAATGCAAATCTTCAGAGAAGAAAGAGCCCAAACCTCCCGGAGAGTGGACGAATTCCTATAAGAATAGCTCTTTTTGTGTTGTGAACAGGAAAAATTATCTGGACTTCGTGCTGTAGTGCCGTAATCCTGATTCAGAGTACAGAACGCCGAGATTTCCGAGAATGCTCCCCCTCGATGAAGCGATCTCCATTTTCACGGACTATTTCCAGAGCCTTGTTGTAATGTACCTGAGCTTCGTCCATGCGACCCTGAGACATGCGCAGAATTCCAAGATTTGCCTGAATGATCCCGGCGGATCGTCGATTTCCTATCTCCTACTGTTTTGCCAGGGACTTCTCATAGTATTCACCGGCTTCGTCCAGATGCCCCTGGAACCAGAGCATCGAACCAAGGTTACTCAGAACGTCCCCGATGGACCGGCGATCCCCAACCTTATGGGCGATCTCGAGTGCCTTCTCGTAGTGATGCATGAGAATACCCAAAATCCGATCCCTTTCGTTCGGTAAAAGTTCCTCGATCGATTCCGCCGCCGCTTTGTGAAGTAGTCTCAGATTAATTCTATGAATACTCGAATAGGCCGTATCATGAAGAAGGCTTTCCTTGGCGGGAAGGATATTTACAAATAAGGGTTAAGCGTTTCGCATATCTGACGTGAGTTTGTCAAACATCAAATGCTTCTTCCTGTCGTATTGTCTCACTGAATAATATCGATGACAATTGGAATGCCCGTTAGTTTAGTATAAGGATCAGCGGAAATCCAGGAGGTATACCACCTGGTATTCCTCTGGATCCTGCGGAAATGCGACTATTCCTTGTGGTGTCATTCTGAATTTCCAGTAGATTGCATCATCTCTTGAGGGAAGAACAGCTGTAAAAAGAACTGAACCAGAAGAGTCAAGTATGTCAAACACCGGAGTAAGTTCATCTCCTCTTTGAACCCATAGATTTCCATCAGCATCAGTGCCAAGAGCTTTGATCAGCGGTCTGTAAGGAAAGGGGTCCCAATCGATCGATAACTGTCCAAATGAGTTGATGCGAACTGATTGCTCTATAAATACTTTCTCATCATTGAGTTCATCAGGCGTTCTTTTCACCTGCTCGTACGGAAGATATATGGTATCACAGGGAGAACCATTCAGATCAAAAGCATAAATAAAAGGTTCCGTTTGCGGGTCAGGAGCAAGATATACTGTTTTACTGTTTCCTGCAAATAGCATTGGGAAGTAGTCTATTTGAATGATATTAGTTGTAAAGTCACCTCTGTTTAAGCTGTGCTCCTGCTCATAGAAGTATACAAGCGGCGTTTCGGGTGTTGTGTCCCTCCAAAGAGCAAGACGATTAACAATGAAGTGCTCATCATCTCGTTATATCATACTCGCTTAAAATACCCAGTATATCACTCGAACCGATTGGTTGTACCCACATAGGCTTGTCGATCATACTGGTATACTTTTGAGCGAGCTTTATAGAGATACCTGCAAAGCAGCAAGGCAATTACGGCATATAATAGAAGAGCTGCATTTCGATATGAATGACACCTTTATCGCAATATGTTCAGGTGAATCCAATCGAAGTTTATAGGGGTAGTGTTTTACTCCTGGATAGTATGATTTTGAATGTTTCATACTCGATTTCTCACCGTGGGGATAACTGGGAAACACATTACTCGAATCCTTTCGAAGACCTGTCACGGCATAGCCTTTATACCGAAGCCGGATCAAGCAACTCTCTCTGCTTCTTTTTACTGAAGGTTTTTACAACCAGATCATATGACATATCAATCATCTGCTTTAACACCTCATCCGGCACATCACCATCTAAATTAACAGAGTTCCAGTGTTCCTTATTCAAATAATATCCAGGTGCAATATGTTGATACTCTTTTCTTAATGACTCTCCATACAAAGGATCACATT
>WTBT01000095.1 GCA_013138965.1 Candidatus Aegiribacteria sp. | reverse complement strand
ACGGGTATGGGCAGGCTTCGTGTTCGTGGAAGGCCCGGCGTATTCAACGCGATACTGCTCAGGACAGCGGGCTGGAACATCCTGCAGGCGGCCAGAAGCGAGAAAGTACGTGAATATGTAAGGAAACTGGTTCCATGGAACTCAGAAGATAGGGTATCTTCCATGATTGAGGGCTGTTTACGCGCAATTCGGGGTCAAATCAGGTCGATTTGGAAATATTTCCATCTTCGGATGAGAAATACCCATCGGATTGAAAAATATCAGTTGCGGCTTGCTGTACAATGATTGTGTTCTATCGGAGGCATCTGTCATCCTTACTGGCAGGCGTGATTGATACCCCAGAAGCATACAGAGATTAATCTGGGCAAGCTTATCTCCATCTCTGTTGTAACCCCACTCAACATCATCAATAAGTTCAGGGCTCCTGTTATGTTAAGCGTAACATAACAGGAGGTCTGATATTACGTTATAGATTTTGGTGTTGCGAAAATCGGTGCTTAAGAACAAGTTGCGGGTTACCAGGGTTGCGAAGGTGCTGCGGCGGACCTCGCTGGACGAGTTGCCGCAACTGTGGTGTGTGCTTATCGGTAAGATGAGCCTTGTAGGCCCGAGACCCTGTATTCCGTACGAGCTGGAGGATTACAAAGACTGGCAGAAGCTGCGGTTCACCGTGAAGCCCGGGCTTACCGGAATATGGCAGGTGTACGGCAGGAGCAGGCTTCCTATGGATGCCGCGCAGTTCATGGACTTCTGCTATGTAATTAACCGTTCAGCTGGCCTGAACGTCAGACTTATTCTAAAGATGGTGCCCATTATGCTGATAGGCAGAGGTGGCGTGTAGGGCTCTATTTGAAGCATACTTGATATGCTGGTCCTTCCCGGTAGCTGTTTATATGTCAGAAATCCGTTCTCCTTACATCCCGCCAGCGCTGTACAATGGCAAAAACTCCAGTTTCTGTTCCGGAAGGTTTGTATATGTACCGTCATACAAGATCAGTCCCCGGAGACAGTTGGGATACTTTTGGATAGATTTCATGTTGAATGTCAAGGGTCAATAGGTATGACTGACCCGAAATCACCTCTCTTGTGCCTGGGGATATGGAACTGCTACTATAGAGGAAGAGGGGAGTGCGACTTCATAACAGATGGAGATGAGAGTGGCCGGGAAGCAATACAGGTTTGCTTTTATGGTACAAATCAGACATATTGTAACCACTTGTGAATATATGGCGACTATATGTCTGGGGATAAAATGATTGAACGTTTTGAGGACATTTTCCGTAAGCACGGCGGCCAGCTGCGTATGACTGAGGCTATAAAGCTCGGAATCTCTCGTTATATGCTTTATTCTCTAAGGGACAGAGGTGTCATCAGGCAGGTCAGTAGAGGAATATATCGGCTAACCAAGCTACCCCCGATCAGCGACCCGGATCTGGTTACAGTGAGTCTTCGCTTTCCGAACGCTGTTATTTGCCTGATTTCTGCTCTGGCATATCATGACATAACAACTCAGATCCCTCATAGTGTTTCAGTCGCTGTTCAGAGAAATTCGCGCCTGCCATCGCTTAACTATCCTCCAATCGAACCGCATAGATTCTCGAGTGAAGCCTATAGCGCCGGCATTGAAGAACACATCATTGATGAAGTGCCAGTTAAAGTATACAACCCCGAGAAAACACTCGCTGATTGTTTCAAGTTTCGCAATAGAATTGGAATGGATGTGGTACTGGAAGCGCTGAGACTCTACAGGACAAGAAGAACACTAAACACGGAGAAACTGATTAAATATGCGGGAATCTGCAGAGTCGAAAGAGTTATGCGCCCGTATCTGGAGGCATTAGTATGAACACTCCTCGAAATATTCCTGCATCGGTTCGACAACGCCTTCTTAACCTTGCCAGAAAAGAACAGCGACCATTCACCGAGTTGCTTCAATACTATGCCATGGAAAGGTTCCTGTACCGATTATCCGAATCTGTTCATGCGGCTCGCTTTGTTCTCAAGGGAGCTATGATGATGCTAATTTGGCGTATGTCTGAATTCCGCCCGACAAAGGATATTGACGTGCTGGGAAGAACAGCCAGCAATGAAGCCGGAATTATAGCACAGATCAGGGAAATTCTAGTCACAGATGTGCAAGCTGATGGGCTTTCCTTCGATCCGGACAGTATCATATCTGAAAGAATCACACAGGAGGCAGAATACAAAGGAATCAGAATTCTTTTCCGTGGAGCACTGGATAATGCCAGGATTAGAATGCAGCTGGATATAGGTTTCGGTGATGTCGTTTATCCGGAACCCCGGGAATTGAATCTTCCGGCTTTATTGGATTATCCGTCTCCGAAGCTTCTCTGCTACAGCATGGAAAGCACTATTGCTGAAAAATTTGAAGTACTTGTCAAACGTGGCATATTGAATAGTCGCATGAAAGACTTCCATGATATTTGGGCATTATCAAGACAATTCGATTTTCGCATAACCCCGTTAGCTGAGGCCATCCGACTAACCTTCAGCAAGCGTAAAACGATACTACTATTTGAGATTGAGGCTTTCAGTGAATCCTTTACAGAAGCAAAGCAGGCACAGTGGACGGCATTCCTGAAAAGAACTCGACTGGATCATGTCCCTGCATCATTCAGTGAAATCACTAGCGCAATCAAGACGTTCCTTTTACCAGTAGTCATAGTCGTTCTCTCAGAGAAGAATGAGAGTAATAACTGGATTGCCCCGGGTCCCTGGTCATGATTAAAGGGAAGCAATAAGCAATAGGAAACTGGATTTTCCACCATCCAGTTCTCTGCTTCCCAAACGGGCCAATAGTCCCGATACGCCTTCAATTCCAACCAGAAACTGACCGTATTTCCTGAAATACTCTCTGTCAAATATCCTTTTCGACAAATACCCACTTGAAATTCGCCAGAAAGCACACGCTCACCCGGAAGTCGAACTTGCCTGAGCTTACCCAACCTCTATTTCAGGAACATCGTCTTGCTGCCATGGAACGTAGTCCGCGCATGGTTCGCAGACCAGCTCCAGAGGCTGCGGCGGAGATCTGGGATTCTCCCAGAGATCAAGGTGCTTCAGTATGCGCCTGATGACAAACGGCTGCTCGATGAAGGAGATGACTTTCATCTGTCCTCCGCACTTCGGGCATTTCAAGGCATCAATATCCCAGACCTTTTTCCGTAACGTTTTGAGAAGCGTTCGTCATACACATTCCTGAATTCCTCGTAATGGGTATCAAGTAGTCGGAATAAAGGAGTACTCTTCGGCTGCCTTGGCCTGTATTCGTCCGGATAAACGCAAAATGCGCCCACCTATCACCTCCCGGTGAAAAAGTGAAGCGCCTGACAGCGTGAAGAATACTGGCATATGCATATAAGCCATGGTATCCTGGCAACTCAGATAGTGTTATTAACAATAATGATGCTAAAATCAGGTTAGATGCTCAGTCCAGTTGATTCAAGCCATTTTCTTCGCTGAATCTCCGAAGCGATAATGGCCGCTATGCTCGATACATTGATGCATTTTCTTTTTCCGGTCTGCGGAAAACAGATGCTTACTTCAGCCATTCCCGCGATATCAGGATTCAGCCCATCCGCTTCATTCCCGAACATGAACGCGCTTGAAAGCTCAAAACGCGCTTCCCAGAGCGGAACAGCATCGTTTGAATTCTCAACGGCTACGAGCATTCGTCCGCTTTCTTTTGCCCATATCGCGGCATCCGGAGCTTTACTGAAATATCTCCACGGAACAACTGCATGGGTTCCCCTTGATGTATGGCTTAGTTTCCGGTTTCCCGGTCTGCAGCATATACCTGTCAGGAACACCGCGGCAGGCCGTATCGCTTCCGCTGTCCTGAAAACGGACCCTACATTGAATGCGCTTCGCAGGTTATCCAGAATGAATACAGGCATGCCACTTGAACTGCGGAGGGATTCTGAGTAAACTGAATTTACAATGGTTTTAAGCAAGACACTCTTCCTGTTCACGGTTCTTTTTCTGGCAGGATATTATACACCGCTTCAGTGCTGCACTCAAATATGGATCGCAGCAGTTCCCGCCGCTGCGGTTCTCATCGCCGCCGGTTCTCGAAAAGCGGGTATTATTGTTCTCTGTTCGGTTTCATTTCTTGCCGGCGCATACCTTGACCGCAGCGAGATCACTCCTGATATGGCATATGCAGGGGGGGTATGGCGGTGCAGAGTTGAAACGACTACAACAGCGGGAGCAATTCTGGCTACCGCTTCCGGGAACAATGTCTGGGTATCCGACAGACAGCTTGCGCAATCTGTCAGCAGGGGGGATTCAGTAATAATAATCGGTTCTGTGAATGAAGGATTCATGGAGAGCTTCGCATTCCGCACGATTAGATCATCCCTGCTTCAGAATCGTCTGAGGAAGGCTGTCAGTGTCACACTTTCCCGAAGAATTGCGTCTCGCGAAACATGTTCACTTGTATCAGCGCTTCTTGTGGGAGAGAGGGGGCAGATGCCCCGATCGGTTCGCCGTGTTTTCAGGGATACGGGCACATCTCACCTGCTGGCTCTCTCTGGCCTGCATGTAGGGATTCTATCGGGTGTAATGCTGATCATATTCCGAAAGCTTTTCGGAAAAGGATGGCTTTCGATACTTGCAGTTATCCTGACAACTTTCATTTACGTTTTCGTATCAGGAGCAAGGGCGTCTACAGTGAGGGCAGGGCTTATGCTCCTTCTTGTACTTGCCGTATGGCATTCGTCAGGTAGAAGGCCGGAATTCCTCTTCGTATGGTCAGTTGCGGTAATGATACTCACTGCTGCTTCAAAGGGTGATGTTCTCAATGACACGGGGGCTCAAATGTCATTCGGCGCGGTACTGAGCCTGATAATATTTGGCAGGGAGTTCCGCTGCAGGGCAAGATGGATAATCTCAATCGCATATGCTGGGCTGGTGGTCAGTACAGCCCTGGCTCCGTTGGTTTCCTTCAGATACGGCGGCCTTAGTCCTGTGGCTCCTCTTGCTACGGTCATTTCGATTCCCTTCATGCTCGCGACCATGACCACCGGATTCCTGACACTTCTGTGGCCATTCGCATCGGCGGCATCGGTATTATCTGAATGGGTCGTGTTCATCTGGCTGGCTGTTCTTGAGATTCTGGAATCGGACAGAATCATTTTTCAATATTGGATGTTCTGGCTTTGGCCCCTCTGCCTTTTGGCTCTATGGCTGTTCTCCGGAAGGAGAGGTTTCCTGCGGAGGTTCAGATGAGAACTCTTCCTCCACCGGCTCGGTTTGAGGAGTAACCTCAAGGAGTTCAAAGACTATCCGGATATTTCCCTCATTGTCCATCGCGTCTTCCATGCTATCAAGACCTGTTGCCTGGATGATCCCGCCCAGGGGAAGTGACAGCATAAGAGTATCACCCGGAAGGATGCCAAAAGCTTCTCTGTACCCACCCCGGGTTTTCACAATCAGGATAACAAGACCATCGTACCCACTGAGTGCGTCTCCCGTTGAAACGGCCCTGTATATTCCAGGAGCCATCTGAATGCTTCTGGCCCGTTCAAGGATGCAAAGATGGTAGGCGGCGGAAACGGTAACCGATGGAACAACATCCGGGATTACAGGAAGGAACCTGACCGTGTCCGAAACGGTTGGAGTTGTGATGATTATCGAGACCGAATCCACAAGGCCGGGGGAAGGCTGCCATGTCACGCTTCTGCCCATCGCAACAATATCACCGGTTTCTATGAATCCCCCATGAGAACATTCCCATACAGCCTCGTTACCATCGGGAAGGATTGTCGAGAAAGTTGTGGTCCTGCCACCTTCAAGATTCATAGAGGCAACGATATGAAGGGGATTCTGTTCCTGTCCGCTGCACCGTGAACCAAGCCAGATAAGAAAAACAGCAGCCGGCAGCGCGAATGGAAGGATGAGACTGAGAAGCCTGAAGTATCTTTTTCTTCGTCCGTTTTTCATCATAACGGGAATATGATTATAATTTCTTCTTACAGGAACCCAGGAGATCCTTTACCGCTTCGCTGAGTACTTTTATGGATATCGGTTTCTGGAAAGTGTACTGGGCTCCCATCGAAGATGCGATTTTAAGGTAGCCGTCAGGCGCGAGTGAACCGCCCCCCGAGAATGCGATTATTTTAGCATCCGGCTTTATTTTTCTGAACTCACGAATGGTTTCTATACCCTCCATATCGGGCATGATGATATCGGTGATTACGACGTCAACATCTTCAGTTCTGAAAATGTCCAGGGCTGTCTTGCCGTTGTCAGCACCCATTACATCGTAGTTTTCCTGGTGGAATGCTGTTATCAGCATTTCCCTTATCATGGGATCATCATCGATTATAAGTATTAATGGCATAGATACCTTTGCTTTCGTGTAACTGCGTGAAGGATTAACATATCGAAGTAACGCTGAACTTACAACAGGGGAAAGTTGTCCATATGCCTATTGTCAGACACACTCCCGGTATCTTTAAGAATTATTTCCACAGCCGAGGAGATGTCTTCTGTAACTTTCCATGGCGGCGTGAAGCTCTCCGAAATTATCTTCTTCATCTGATCTTTTCCGCGGCCTGTCAGAACAAGAACTGTCTTCAATCCGGTTCTCCTGCCAAGTTCCATATCCGAATCAGCGTCGCCGACGATATAGCCTCCATAGGGCAGATCAAGCTCCCTTCTTGCGGATTCAACCATACCTGTGCGCGGTTTTCTGCATTCGCACCCGTCATCCGGATGGTGTGGGCAGTAGTAGATACCCGATATCAATCCTCCGGCAATACTGACTTGATGTATAAGATGCCGATGTATCTCCTCAACATCAGAAACGCGGCAGTACTTCCTGGCGATTGCGGACTGGTTCGTCAGAACTATTACAGGGTGTCCCGCATTACTGAGATTTACGATAGCTTTGATGGCTCCAGGTATTGGTATCCATTGCGAAAGCGACCTGATGTAATCAACCCTGTTCCTGTTGATGACGCCGTCCCTGTCAAGAAAAACAGGCTTAAGGTTAGCTCCCATCAATCCCCGGCCAACCTTGGGCGATGATACTCAACCAGGTCTTTCAAACCGGTTTCGAACTTGATCTCAGGTTTCCAACCGAGAATTCTCTCTGCCTTTGAACTGTCCAGCGCTATCTTGAGAATTTCCTCGGGCAGGGAGGGGCCGAACGAGGGTTCGAGGCTCGTTCCTACATAACCGCGGATTATCCTGTCGAGTTCGATGACAGATCTGCCGATGCCGAATCCGATATTGAATATCTCTCCGGAAATATCAGTTCTTGCGAGATCCATACTCATCCAGTTGGCTCCTGCAATATCTTTTACATGCACATAGTCCCTCATCTGCATTCCATCGCCATTAATGACGGGGGGGGCGCCGGTAAGGTAGGCAAGCGTAAAAATGGCCGTAACACCTGCTTCGCCATAGGGATTCTGTCTTGGTCCGTAAACGTTTGGATATCTGAGGACAACGTAATCGATCCCGTACAGGTATCTGTAAAGGAAAAGATAGTGCTCTACAGTGTGCTTGCTTATACCGTAATGGCAGATGGGATTGACAGGATGATCTTCATTAACCGGGATATGTTCGGGCTGTCCGTAAACGGCACCACCTGTGGATGCGTAGATTACCCTTTTCACGTCACCGATTCGCGCTGCTTCCAGAATATTCAGCGTTCCCTTTATGTTCACATCCGCATCGAAGAGGGGCTCCCTGACTGATCTTCTAACATCCATCTGAGCCGCGTGATGACACACAATATCGAAATTGCCGCCTGAAATCAGTTCGAAAGCGTTTTCACTCCTGATATCCATTTCATGGAACTCCGCTTTCGCGTTGATGTTTTCCCTGAATCCTGTTGAAAGATCATCCAATACGTGGACTTCACATCCCTTGTCTAAAAGGAAATCAGCGATATTGGAACCTATAAAGCCGGCTCCACCTGTGATCAGTATTTTCATAAGGCCTCCGGTGCTGAATCAGCATTAAAACTGTCCCTGCCGGACAAAAAAAGTAATCGTATATTATCATTCAACCTGCTATCCGGATAAAACTACAAACGCGAACGGTCCGGTCAAGACCCGAAGCCGGATTATAGGAGTGTGTCTGACAATGAAAATTCTTCTACTCTCCGGAGGAAAGTCCGCCGAACGTGAGGTTTCGATTGTTTCTGCCGCCTTCGTTCAAAGCGTACTTGAAGAATCAGGGCATGAAGTGATTCCTGTGGAAATTGACATCCATGGCCGGTGGTCCCTGGAGGAGACTTCTCTCCTGATACATACCGGCCATCCCGTCTGGAAACTATTTCGGGGAGATTCGCGAATTACTTTCGATATTATCTTCCCCGTGCTTCACGGTCCATGGGGAGAAGATGGTTCAGTACAGGGACTCTGCATGATTGCCGGGTGGCCGTGCGCAGGCGCAGATATTATGACGTCGGCCGTAGCAATGAATAAGATAACCACAAAGGAACTTGTTTCATCCAGAGGTATTCCGGTTGTTCCCTGGAAAAGCTTTACGGTTCAATCTCCTCCTCAGCACGAAGATCTGATTTCCATGCGATATCCTGTCTTTGTAAAACCGGCAAGAATGGGGTCCAGTGTTGGGATTTCAAGGGTCGATTCACCTGAAATGCTTCAGGAAGCCGCTGATATTGCATTCCGCTTCGACAACCTTATTCTTATCGAGAACGGTATTGAGAAAGCAAGGGAGATCGAAGTAGCCCTTCTTTCCGAATCAGGTAAAGTATCCTCTTCAGTTACCGGTGAGGTAGTTCCAGGCCGACAATGGTACGATTATACAGCTAAATACAATTGTGAAGAATCGAAACTGCTCATCCCGGCGCCGATTTCTGAAAACCTTTCTGTGGAGATAAGATCCTGTGCCGAAGAATGTTTCTCTATTCTGGGCGGAAGCGGTTTCGCAAGAGCGGATTTCCTTCTTGACAGCGATGGCAAGTACTATTTCAACGAATTGAACACCATTCCCGGTTTTACGGATATCAGCATGTTCCCCAGGCTCTGGAACGCGACAGGGCTTAGTTCCGCGGAAGTCATGAACAGGATTCTGAAAGAAGCTCTCAGAAACAATTCCCCGAACAGAGGAAGTTAAGAGATAAAGTGAGCAGTATTAAAGTAGACCTTAGAAGCGATACTGTAAGTACACCGGGCCATGCGATGAGGAATGCGATGGCCAGGGCAGAGGTGGGAGACGATGTATTCGGTGAGGATCCGACAGTAAACCATCTGGAGAGTATTGTAGCCGAAATGACCGGATTCGACAGAGCGGTCTTCATGCCCACGGGCACAATGTCCAACGGAGTAGCGATAAAAGCCCTTACTTCTCCTGGTGATGAAGTCATATGCGGCAGCAGAAGCCACGTATACTTGTATGAAAGAGCGCAGTACGCCATGCTTGGCGGTCTGCAGATGCACAGGATAGATGAATCGGAAAGCGGCTGTATTCCGCCGGCAGAAGTTGAAAAGGCGCTCTCCCGCACAGAGGATCAGCATACCGCGCCCAGAACACTGGTCGCCCTGGAGAATACCCAGAATGTCATGGGAGGGCTTGTCCTGCCGGATATAGAGGTAGTGAAAATAACCGATATCTGCCGCGACAGGGGAGTCTCCGTTTATCTTGACGGCGCAAGGGTATGGCATGTCATATCCTCATCCGGAGAAAAACTCAGAAAGATACTTTCAGGCTACAGAATGGTCTCAATGTGCTTCTCGAAGGCGCTTGGATGTCCCGTAGGGTCCATCCTTGCATGTTCAGCCGAGGATGAGAATAAGGTGCGCTTCCTGCGCAAGCAGCATGGAGGTGGAATGAGGCAGGCCGGTATTCTTGCTGCGGCCTGCCTGTACGCTCTTGAGCATAATCTCCCTGTACTCTCGAGAACACACCAATACGCCAGAATTATTGCCGGAGGCATCAACCGTTCACCTGTACTCAGGACACTGAATCCTGAACCTGATACCAACATAGTCATAGCGCTCGCCCCTGAAGGCAAGGCAGGAATTATAGCTGATTCCCTTGCAAGCCTTGAAATAGGCTGTCTGGCGCTTTCACCATCAACACTGAGATTCGTTACCCATCTTTCTCTTTCCGAACGGTCAGTTAAATATGCTGCCGACGTACTGTCGGCATTTGGAGGATAACATGGTCACAGGAGTTATTGGAACAGGGCATCTCGGTTACCATCATGCGAGGATTCTCGGAGAAATAACCGGCAGAACAGTTCCCATATTCGATACAGACAGCGAAAGAATGAACAAGCTTGCCTCTGAACTTGATATCAGGCCATGTGGAAATCTGGATTCCATTCTTGAAGAATGTGATTCCGTTGTTGTAGCATGCCCTACTTCGAGCCATTATCATGTTGTGCTAAAAGCCCTGAAAGCCGGCGTGCACGTCCTTGTGGAGAAACCCATCTCAGCGAGTAATGTGCAGGGACAGGAAATGGTTGACCTTGCTGATGATATGAACCTCATACTGGCCGTAGGACATGTCGAACGCTTCAATCCCGCTATACTTGCCGCCGCGGAGCTTATCGATGAGCCTCTTTTTGTGGAAGGCCACAGGATGGCTCCTTTCAATTCAAGAGGAACCGACGTTTCCGTAGTACTTGATCTTATGATACACGATATAGATCTTGTGCTTTCATTTGTCCGTTCTCCTGTAGTCTCAGTTCAGGCCTCGGGTGTGCCTGTTCTGAGCGATAACGTTGATATCGCCAGCGCAAGGATACAATTCGAAAACCACTGCGTGGTCAATATGACCGCCAGCAGGATATCCAGGGAGCAGGTTAGAAAACTCAGGTTCTTCCAGCACAGAAACTACGTCTCAGTTGATTTTGCCGCAAGGAAAGTCGAAGCTTTCAGAATGGTGGGTGGGAGAATTGAGCCGGTATCAGTCACAGTATCGGAAGGTGATGCTCTTACGGCTGAGCTGAACGATTTCAGAATGTCCTGCGAAACTGGCTGTGCTCCTACAGTATCCGGTCTGGATGGCCTCAATGCCCTCAGATCGGCACAGATCATCTCTGTCAGGATACAGGAAGCGATGCAGGACCTGCTGAAACCCGCAGAATGAAGATAGTCATTTCAGCCGGAGACCCTTCAGGTGATGTCCGTGGAGGGGAACTCATGGAGGAACTTCAAAAGATAACCACTTCAGAAGTTTCCGGCCTGGGAGGCAGTCATATTGAAAAGGCCGGCGGCGAGATCATATTCAGTCTGTACGAGTATTCAGTAATGGGTTTTGCCGAGGTTTTATCCTCTCTTGGTAAATTCCGCAGACTTCGCCGTGAGATGAGATCTCATATTCTCTCCGTTGATCCGGATCTTCTGCTTCTGGTTGATTACCCCGGTTTCAATATACCCCTCGCATGCTGGGCGAAGAGAAGAGGTTACCGCGTCATATACTACATCTCTCCACAACTATGGGCGTGGGGCAGGAAAAGGGTCAGGAAGATACGAAGGTCCGTTGACCTGATGATAACGCTTTTCCAGTTCGAAGTTGATTTCTACAGGAAATATGGTGTCCGGGCTGTCTGTTCGGGGCATCCACTGGCGGATTCGATCCCGGAGCCGCTGGAATCTGAATCCGGCGGGGAAATCGCTTTTCTTCCCGGAAGCCGCCGACAGGAGATCTCACTTCTTCTTGCGCCTATGATGGATTCCTTCATCATTCTCAGGGATGCAGGGGTGATTTCCAATGCTTCTGTCGCTGTATCCCCAGATGTACCTTCAGAATTATACGAACAGGCGGCGGAAGTAGAAGGTGTCAGGCTGGCCTGTTCCGTGGAGGATGCCCTTTCAAAAGCTTCCGCGGCAGTGGTCTGTTCGGGTACTGCAACCCTTGAAACTGCCATGTGGGGAATACCGTTCATAATTACCTACAGAACCTCCCCGATGACCTACTTCCTTGCCAGAATGCTGGTCAGAGGCGTTTCGAACATAGGAATGGCCAACATTGTAACCGGGAAAGAGATCACAAGAGAGCTTATTCAGAAGGATGTCTATCCCGAAAATATCGTCAGGTATCTAAATCCGCTTCTTCAGGATACCGTAGCCCGAAGGAAATCGCTTAACGGAATGAAACTGGTCAGAAAAGCGCTTGGCGATAAAGGCTCATCCGGAAGGGCAGCCCGGTACATAATGGAAGCTTTAGATGAGAACTCCTGACCTGCTGAGGCTTTCCAGTATACTGGGATTGATATTCATGAGGCTGACCGGTCTTTCATGGAGAGTGCGGTACGTCAGATCCATGCCCGGAAGAGCAGGCAGAGACAGGAACAGGCCGTCATTCTTCGTGCTCTGGCATGGAAGACAGTTGCCATTTATTCACACATATAGAAATAAAGGGGTTGCTGTACTTATAAGCCAGAACAGGGATGGTCAGTACGCAACCAATGTGCTTCATTCCATGGGCTTTCAAACGGTAAGAGGGTCAAGCTCCAAAGGTGGGTTGAAAGCCATCCGTGATATGTCAGCTCTGCTCAGGAAAGGAATCGACTGCGCCATAACACCGGACGGTCCAAGAGGACCTGCAGAAAGTGTGAAAAGCGGTCTTGCTCATATATCAAGGCTGGGTAACCGTCCGCTTGTACCTATGGGATCTTCAGGATGGCCGGCAATCCGCTTCTCTTCCTGGGACAGTTTCATACTGCCTCTTCCATTCGCGCGGGTGCCGATAGTGGAAGGGAGGCCCATTCCTCCAATGAAAAGGGAAGATGATCCACAGCATTGGACGGAAAGGGTGGAGACCGAGCTGAACAGGGTCACAGCCTGCGCTGATCTTCTTGCGTCACCTTTCGCCATGTTTTTCAGTAGTATCCTCAGAATACTCGGAGCATTTCTGCATCCTCTTGCGTCCATTGCCCTTCTGTTAAGGCCGGTTCGGGAAAGAAAGGAAAGAAAAGGATACGTACAATGGACCCGCTGCAGGCCGGTATGGCTGCACGGCTCATCACTCGGCGAGTTGAACGGCCTTCTGCCATATGCTGAGTACCTCAAGAGAAATGGCATACCTGTATGGATAACCTGCTTTACGCCGTCCGGGCGGTCATTCATAGAAAGAATGGGGCTGGAAGGGAGCTATATTCCTCTTGATACTCATTGTTATGCTGAGCGATTCATCCGGCGGATAAAGCCCAGAGCATTTATCCTGGCTGAGACGGAGATATGGCCTAACACTATCCTGAAGGCTCTTGAGTCGGGCATTCCCTGCATGATGATCAACGCGAGACTCTCCGCGAAAAGCCTGAGAGGGTACCGTTTCCTCGGTTCCCTTCCGGCAAGTATGCTCTCCTGTTTCACCGGTATTCTGACAAGGAGTGATGAAGATCGGAACAGGTTCCTTTCGATGGGCATCGATAAAAGAATCATAAGTACTTCCGGAGATTCAAAAATGTTAGCCGACCACGGTGATCCTCCGCCTCAATGGCGTACTGCCATGAATACAGACAAACCTGTACTTGTAGCTGGTTCCACAAGATACGGAGAAGAAGAAGCCATTCTCAAGGCAACCGAATCGGCAGGTTACTTCCCGGTAATAGTACCGCGTCACCTGGGCAGGATAGATGAGGTATGGGATCTAATGGTTCGGATGGGCTTTAGTCCGGTTAAATGGTCGGAACTGACTGCCTCACATAGTAAAACTCTTGATTTCGACAGCGTTTTAGTAGATGTTCATGGAGTGCTGGCTCAGATGTACGGCACGGGCGATGCTGCTTTCGTTGGAGGTACCCTCGTTCCTATCGGAGGGCACAATGTACTGGAACCTGTCATGCGGGGCGTACCGTTAATTGTTGGCCCATATCACGGCAGTTATACCGGGATAGTGGATAAACTGATAGTATCTGGCATAGCGCATATCGCCTCATCATATGAAGAGATAGCTGATGTACTTAACAAACTTTTTAATGATCCGTGGAAGCGCGAGAACGTTAAAATTGTATTTGATCGCATGAAGGGAAACGTGCTTGATGATTTCAAGGCATTGATCAGGCGATCTGGAATTATTGAAACGGACACAGGCAGATGAAAAGACCTGAGATATTGTTCGGAAAGATTGTATCCAGGGAGGGCGGATATGCGTGGGCGGGATGGTTTCTTATGCCCTTCGGGTGGCTTTACGGTTTGCTTGCCTCCATAAGACGAAGATGGTACGAATCCGGAGACAGACAGTTTCACCTTCCGGTGCCTGTTATAAGCGTGGGAAATATAGAAGTAGGCGGCACTGGAAAGACACCGGTCACCATATGGCTTGCCAACCGCATAGCGGGAATGGGGTATACAGTGTCGGTTGTAGCCCGGAATTTCGGACAACGTACACGTGCCTGCAGAGTAAGACTGGACAATGATGATGTCAGAAATAATTTCACCGACGAAGTTCTGCTCCTGGCTGAAAGTCTTCTGGGAAGAAGCAGCGTGTATTCGGGCAGATCGAAAACAGAAGCGGCTACAAAAGCCTACCGCGGAGAGAAACCGGACATAATTATTATTGACGATGGATTTCAGCATCTGCAGCTGTACCGGGATATAGAGCTGGTCGTTCTTGATTTCGCAAGCCCATTCGGACAGGGAGGCATTCTGCCTTCAGGAACCCTGAGGGAGTTTCCCCCGGTAATTTCAAAGGCAGATCACATCTGGATAAACCGCATACCATCGGGTATGTCCGCGGAATGGATAAAGAGGAGGGTCTCTGATTACAACTGGAAAGCTCCCGTTCAATTCAGCAGAGTAAAACATACGGGAGTAAGGCTTGTAAACGGAAAAGTGATGTCGGGTATTCCAAGTAAAACGGTTCTCGCGTTCTGCGGTATCGGCAAACCGGAAAGTTTCCGCAATTCCCTTGAGGAAGCCGGAATAAGGCTGGAAGGGCTTGAGGTGTTTCCAGATCACCATGTTTATTCAAAGACGGATATCGAACGGTTAAGAGATATTATGGAAAAAACCGGCGGATCAGCTCTGATAACAACTGCCAAGGACGCCGTTAAACTTTACGGCATACCCGATGCGGAGGATATTCTTGTACAGACCATGAACCTTGAAGTGGAGGGTGCTGTCCCGGAGTTGATGAATGATATTCAGAATTGCATAGATATCTACAGAAAAAGGAATAAGAAAACAGGAAAAACATGAATGATGGAAGAATTGAAACCGATGTTCTGATTCTGGGGGCCGGCATGGCAGGCCTGACCTGCGCTCTCTCCCTTCCTTCTGAACTTGAAATTCTTCTGGTGAGCAAGATACCAATGCCTACCGGCAGCACCTATCTTGCACAGGGAGGGCTTGCCGCCGCAGTTTCCGAAGATGACAGTTTTGAGCTTCACCTGCAGGATACCGTCAGCGCGGGCGGAGGGCTCGTAAACGAAAATGCGGCCATAGACATAATATCCAGCGGCCCGCGGCTTGTTGAGCAGCTATCCAGGTGGGGCGTTCACCTTGAGGGTTCATTCGGAAAGGGGAAAAGCGGTATTGAGGGGGGGCACAGTATTCGTCGCGTTCTTCATCATAAGGACAGAACTGGAAGGCTCATAAGCGAGGTGCTGAGCGAGTGCAGTTTTAAACGCAGGAATATAACTGTAATGGAAGGCGCATTTGCGGTTAATCTCCTTACCGCGTCAAGGGAGATGCCTGAACTTGTTGAAAATGCAGTTGACAGGTGCATCGGAGCTCATATTCTTCACAATGGAACCATTTCCACGGTTCTAGCGGGTGAAACGGTCATCGCTACAGGCGGTTCTGGAAAAGTATACAGGTACACATCGAACCAGGATTCCTCCACCGGAGATGGAATAGCAATGGCATACCGGGCTGGGCTCCCAATAAAGAACATGGAATTCTACCAGTTCCACCCGACCTGCCTTTTCCATCCTGAAAAGCGAAACTTCCTTATCACAGAGGCGCTGAGGGGAGAGGGGGCGGTTCTTCTCAACCTTGAGGGCGAAAGGTTCATGGAGAATTACGATCCCATGAGAATGGAACTCGCACCCAGGGATATCGTTGCAAGGGCAATTGATTCGGAGATGAAAAGGCTTGGTAACGATCACGTCCTGCTGGATGCCACACATCTGGGAAAGGAAAAGCTGACCATATCTTTTCCGGAGGTAACTGATGGTGTCACCTCTGTAGGCATCGTTCCGTGGGAGGAGCCCATACCTGTCGTTCCCGCTGCTCATTACTCTGTTGGGGGGGTTGATGCGGGAACCGACGGCAGTACCGCCATGAACGGCCTCAGGGTGATAGGGGAGGCATCCTGTACCGGATTTCACGGAGCCAATCGGCTTGGCAGCAACAGTCTTCTTGAAGCCGGCGTTATGGGGCTAAAGGCGGCTGATTCCATTCCGGACACGGTTATGAACCCTGTTGCTTTCCACGCCAGGGACTGGTCCTTCGGCAGAGCGAAACCGCTCATGGAAAACGTGCTTGTGGATTACGCATGGGCAGCCCTTAGAAGCGTCATGTGGGATTATGTCGGAATAGTCAGATCCGACAGAAGGCTCCATCGAGCCCTCAGGATAATAGATGTTCTGGCGGATGAGATAGAGGCGGATTACTGGACAATGCTTCCCGTTATCGGGTTGCTGGAACTGCGGAACATCTGCACTGTGGGCAGAATCATTGTTGAATCCGCGTTGCGCAGGAGGGAGAGCAGAGGCCTTCATTACAGTCTTGACTGTCCCGAGACACTGCATCCTCCCAGAGACACGATTATAAAGCTCATACTATGAAAAAGACGTTATACCTTTTATTCCCGGCAGCGGCGGCGCTGCTTTTTTTTTCATGCAGTTCAACACCGGTATACAGGGGGGACGGCATACATTGCGCAGGCGGTGTATGGTCTGAGATAACCTCGTCGGGCGGCAGCCCCAGAACTTCAACGGATAACACAATGATGGACGAAATAGAATCATGGATGGGAACACCTTACGTTTACGGCGGTGAGAGCCGCAGCGGCGTTGACTGTTCAGCCTTCACCCGGGAGGTCTACCGTGCGGTCAACATCGATATTCCACGTACTGCCAGCCAGCAGTCCGCTGCTTCGAAGGCCGTAAACCCGCCAAATCTGCAGTTCGGAGACCTTATCTTCTTCAACACTTCGGGCTCCGGGATTACTCACGTTGGTATTTACATAGGCAACGGTTTCTTTGCTCATGCTTCGTCAAGCAGAGGAGTTGTAAAGGAATCCCTCGCAAAGCAATATTACGCGGACAGGATAGTATCAGCAGGAAGGTTCATGGAATGACAATAATTTTCATTATCCTGGCGGCAGCCGCTGCGATACCTGAACAATTCACTCCGGTGGAAGGATTCATAGACCTTGATAATACCGCAACACCAACAAGATTCGGACTCCTGCTTGTGACTGGAGAGGATTCAGTCTCCAGCCTTCAGATGGCAGAACTGATACTGGCGACCATGGACAGCCTTCCTGATGATGCTTTTCCCGATCTGTACGTGATAACAATGGATGAGCCGGGATATTCGGATATTGCCGCGCTGTGCGGCTACTACGAAGGTTATCCAGCGACTCTTGTCATGGTCGGCCACTGCGGTTTCATTGAAATAGATCCCTGTTTTCTAACGGTAGAGATAATCGATGCATGGTTTACCTGGGGTAACCCCGGTTCAAGAAGGACAGGCATCTGCAATTTCTGCAGGAGATGTAATCCCTAGCGTGAGTTTCCTACGCACCCCCACTATTAAGCATGTAACATAATGGTAATAAGTAGAATACTGCAAATTTCAATTGTATACACCAACGCCCTTAAACTCGGGACGTTTGATGTGAAGATTCTTTAAATCAAGAGCCTCCATAAGAGCATTTTCTTCCTCTGACATTTCTTCCAGTTTGTAGGTGATTTTAGGTTTTCCCTTATTGTTCAACTGTTCAAGAACAACTGATAACCGCACATTGTCAAGCGTGGTCAACAAAGTATTCATGGAGCCGGTGAATTTTGCCTTTAATCTTGCCTCGCGTAACAGAATAGATGCCAATTGATAGCCCAGTACACAAATGAAATTGTGTACAATGATTTTCTGATCGGTCCAGTGGAACTGTGGTCGCAGAGCAAGGTGAAAAGGATTCTTCATTTTCTTGAAAGCCG
Organism: Candidatus Aegiribacteria sp.; assembly: GCA_013138965.1. Lineage (GTDB taxonomy): Bacteria > Fermentibacterota > Fermentibacteria > Fermentibacterales > JCC-6 > Aegiribacteria. The sequence goes on along the minus strand of WTBT01000095.1, from coordinate 6,503 downwards.
ATTCCACGGCTGATTGGCCATGGTAAGCGTCAATTATTTCAGCGGATGTCCACTCGTGACGATTGGTCATCAGAATTCTGTAACCAAGCTCTTCCTCAATAGACTCCAGTCTTTCTTTGTTGATTTCAAAATTTAGCTTAAGCTTGCCGTCTGGCCTTTCAGCCAGAGACCAGTCAATCATTCCTGCCAGATATTGTCCTTTTACAAGCTTTCTTATTCTTTCTTCAAGTGCATCCTTGTCACGCTTTCGGGCATTCGGGGAATCAAGAGCATCAACAAGTTCCTGTAATTTCTTCTCCTTTTTCTCCAACGCCTGGTAAATACCCCTCAGTTGACCAGCCCTGAGCTTGTCGGAGATTATGACCAGAACGGTTCTCTCCTCTCCCCATATTTTTCGCTTTTCCCGGTATGCCTGAATGGTTTTATCTCGAACCGTAATCTCTTCAAAATTATCAGCAGCCTTGCTTACCAAAGCCTTGTGCTGATAGGGTGTTAGTGCTCCAACATAGTACAGATCAAGTTCTTTGATCAAAGCCATATTACTCTTGGAATTATTTCCCTGATCAAAAACAAGTGTGTGTCCTTTAAGATCAAGACCCAGGCTCACCATTCGTTCTTTCACTTTTCCTACTACTTCTTTGAAAACCTTTGAATCATTCATGTTTCCCTCATAGGTAATATGAAACAGAGGAATGTTGTCCTGTCGTGTAACCACCATTGCCAGACCAACCTGTCTTAAGTCGTAGCGTTTCTGTTTGTTCTTACCGCGCCTGGCTATGGTACACCGTGAATTCGTGCTATCGATGTATGTGAAAAAATTGGTGGTATCAAAAAGCAAAGTATCGCTTTCCAGATTGTAGACTTCGCGGGCTCTTTGCAGCAGCTCAAACTCAATCTTCTCGATCGCTTCAACTGGGAGTGAATCCATCATATCCCAGAAATGGCTGCTGTCTACCTTGCTGAGAGCTACTCTGAGCAGGTACTCGCTTGAAGTGGTTCTCGCCCAGTCCCACCATCCATCTTTACTGGTGGGTTTGCATGCCCGACCGATTGCTCCCAGCAGGAAAGTTATTCCAGCAGTGAGCTTATGGCGAACAGGTTTCTCAGCCATGTAAGATCGCTGAGATTTTATGTGCTGATTGATGATGGAAGGCACATTAAGCTTTTGAGCGATATCAAGAAGAGCAACTACCGAACCGTGAGAATAAGACTTGATTGTGTAATTTTCAGAGAGTCCCCGAAGTCTTTTGAGAAGAGTTTCCGCCTTACCCAGATATTCAAGAACAATAGGTCTGGGTTTTCCATTAACTCTTCTTGACTCAACGATATACCAGTACTTCTGCCCTCTTGATGTTTTGGGTTGAATCGAAGCCATGCATCACCTCTTTCGCCCAGTGTATACATTTTATTTATTACAAATGTATTATACTCTATGCCAGTAATATGTCAAGTTCTATAAACTCACTTTGTTAGTGTATACATGAAAATTAGTAAAAAGAATTACCGTAACCGCTTCAGGTCTAGCAAGTTACGGCACTCAATCTGTATGGGATTTTCTATTTCATAGGAAACTCACGCTAGGTACTAGAACAGCACCCTTCAGTAGAACCCAAGTCAGAACAACTGAAGCTCCAAGGATCAATATCTGGTTCCCAAGCGTTGCCAATGATCTGATCAGATTGCCAATATTCTGAGCATCGTTCTGAACACGAGAGATCATGTATCCCGAAGGCTTATCACTATGCAGATCATTTGAAAGCCATGATATGTCTTCTGCGAGTCGCTCACGAAGTCGTTTGATAATATCCTGAGAAATGCCGATCTCAAGGGATTGTGATAGAAGACTGATGAGTTGATGAGAAATACCAATAACTCCAAGCCCAACAGCAGACCAGACAATTGCCTGAGCTGAGCCTTCGGTGATACCTACATTTATAAGCCGTCTGGTCAGCATTGGAACAGCAACTGACACTCCAGTTAAAACAAGAGAAAGGGAACCGAAAGATATTATTCTTTTCCGACTATTTTTAGTGAAGGATTTCAGTAAAGATACATGCATGTTCATTACATGACTACCTTGTATGTCATTATCTTTCTCCGATCATTACATTGAAACTGTATATGGCACACTCAAGTGCGCTGCCTGCGTACAGTATGCCGTTACTGTAAATGACCTGACTGGTTGATACTGGGATCACATAACTATCAAGATACTGCCCTTGATGATTGAAACGATCAACGATGCTGAGATTGACTATATCTTCGGTCATAGTATCTATGGATTTATCAGGTGTAAATGGGCGCAGAAGTACGTTAATCATCCCTTCTGGACCAATGAATATATCGAGAAGGAAGGTGTTCAGGGAGATCATTCCGTTTTCACTTTGTGGTTCAGGTATTTCAACAGGCAATGTTCTGTTGAAACTTGAGATCATACAATTTGTATAAAGACTATAAATCTCCATCCGGTTTGTATAGTAACTGTTAATAACCAGATGTTCTGAATCGACCATTGTGCAGTGCAAATCTCGATTGGCGCTAAAACCCTCTAGATGATCTTCCCAGGCACCAAAAGTTGAAAGGGTATCACCATTCATATTTAAAAGCATTACACAACCTTCCGGAGATGTCTGTTTTACTACAATCAGAACAGAATCGTTCAGAATCTCCAGATCGTATGGACTGATTACTTGAATAGACTGACTCCATTTACCATCGGTAGAAAAGATATCAACACGGCCATTTCCCATATTTGCGACTGCGATTACATCATTATAAACATCCAGTTGGGATATTCCAGAGAAGTGACCAGGTCCTTCCCCGAAACCTTCTGTTGTCCAGAGGACCTGATTATCTAAGTCAAAAGCAACGAGTCTCTCGGTCGAACGGTCAGATACGAAAATGGTATCACCCTTTACCGCGAATGATTCAATATAGTAGAATGGAGGATCAATAGCTTCGGATCCTCCATATACTTGGAGCATTTCAAGAGTAACTTTATGTTCTGAATCATCTTCCCACAGACCTTCGTCTGTTCTTTCAGACCACTCCTTCCATTCACGGAGAATAATTGATAAACTATCTGAAACGATGGAATCTTTATTATTCTCATGTGGTTCTGCGCATGAACAGAGTATGATCACTATAAGAATGCAAAGTGTTCTCAATATCATAATTACACTACCTTTAACATTTAATTCAACTACCCAAGACCTGATAAATGATAAGAATCAGTAATAAATATACCATTAATAACTTGCTATTAAACGTATGCTATGTCTTGCCAAAAGAAGCATGGTGATAATACAATATGATCGTTCGCGGATATCAACTCACTGCGAAGCAATCAAGAGTGAAGAATGGTGGGGCTATTAAGTCGTTCCCATACACCACCGACTTGCGACAAGTTGAACGCAAGGATCAAATTATTTTCGAAGATATCACCCAAACTACTTTCGGTCCATAGTTTCTCCCTCTGTATGACATAAACACTGTCAAGTTCAACCGAACTTGTTTTCCTCACCAATGTAAGCAGTTGAAAAGCCACCCCATCACAAAGGATATAATAGAAGAATGCAAGACATTGATTCTACTCATTCCATGGCTCTACTCGACCCAAGAGTATACGATTCTCAGGGTCTGACCACTCCATTGTCTGAGAGTTAATGTCATCTGCTCTGAAGGAGAGAACGATCCTTCCATCACATACTGACATACCGATTGCATTCCCAGAAACAGCCAGCACCGAGGCTTGACCAGTTTCCAAATTAATACGCCAAACTTCGCTTGAATCAGAGGAGAAAGCTCCAGGGCCGTAAAGCACATAAAGCTCGTTCTGCCCCAGATAATGAATGTCAGAAATCACTGGTGATATAACAACTGCTGATTGTCCCCGAACAGATTGCTGGATGAGATTACCCTTCGCTTTGTAACCAGCTGTCAGAGCTCGAACTATTTCTCCTTTTCCCGATAACTCAAGCACAAGGTCAGTTGATATGTTCGCAATGAAGATTGATGTATCTGAACAGGTAATCAAACATTCTCCCAGAAGACCTTCCGTACCTGGGGGTGGGCACAATGAGAACAATTCCTCCCCTTGCCAGTTGTATACGGAAGCAGCTATTCCAAGTCTACGAACAGTCATATGGCCCCAGCAGATTGCGAGGAATTCATCGGATACATCTAAGCTTTTTCCACATTCGATGAAAGCCGAACTCTCAGAGTCCAGTCTACCACCTATATTACCGTACAGATTGAGCCAATTAGGCACGGAATCACCGTGTGCATCTAAAATCATAATCTTCTGCATACTCGCCGAAACCATAAGAGAGTCACCTCTGATGCAACAATCGCCCAGCATGCTTGGAAATCCGTAAGCGAAAGTCGAGTCTTCATAGGTCCAGACGACCTCTCCGGACCAATTTCGATGGTATACTCCAACTGGCAGTGATCCAAGCCCCAGACCAGAGATGAAAAATCCATCTTGGTTTGCAGCTATATATCCCCTGGGAGCTGAAATCTGCCACTTTGGATCGGTAAGAATAGAAGACTGTTCGGACAGTGCCAATCGTTCAGTCACAGTCATCGTATCCACAGCTCCGATAGTGCTGAACGGCTCAAGGATGCAGGGGATGGCATCTTCGTGCGGTGAATGAGTTGATCCACAAGAGATCGAGAAGGCAAGTAAGATCAAAATCCGAGATAACCTTCGACTATTTAGCATTCTCCATACCCTTCTCTTGTACAGCTCGCATAGCGATAACCAGTTTATGCCTCAGATACTGCATCTTTTCGTGGCAGAGTTCAGGACCAATCCAACCCCTAAGATCTCCCGATATTTTGAAGGCTGATCCCCGGCAACCACCGATGCAGATATTGAAAAAATCACAGTTCTTACACTCCTCAATAGAATCATAGGTCAGCTTTCGAACAGATTCAAGTACTGAAGATGATATCCAGATATTCTTTAAATCCTCTTCAAGCATGTTGCCACCAGCAAATTCACTTTCCATTAATATTCTGCAAGGATAAACTGTCCCGTCTGAGCCAACTGCGAATTCACTTATTGCTGCTCCACAGCTTCGCTTCCTCCCGACCCATCCAATCTTTGAGTTATTGTAAAGTTCCTCATATCCGCATTCAGATTTGAGAACATCGTAGTTCGTATCGAGGAGTAACTCAAGCTGCTCCGCCGTAGGAGCGGAGATCAAGATCATCCTCTTACTGCTCGCCCTCTTCAGTGCCTGGGCCGGTGGGTTACTGAACCGAGTATGGCAACCGATTGTGTGGGCAGTTGAGGTCAATGTGTGCTTCTCTCGGACTGCTGATACTGGGCATCTTCGCCACGCTGCTGTGGAGATGGCTCCACAGGGAAACCGAACCCGCAGGTAACGTTTTATTTTACTGAGTCTATCAGTATCAGTGAATTTCCCCCTTCTTGATGGCACCGACAGAATTCAATAATCATACAGCATTCCAAAACTGATATTTTTCAATCCGATGGGTATTTCTTATCCGAAGATGGAAATATTTCCAACTCGACCTGATTTGACCCCGAATTGCGCGTACACAGCTCTCAATCATGGCAGATACCCTATCTTCTGAGTTCCATGGAACCAGTTTCCTTACATATTCACGTACTTTCTCGCTTCTGGCCGCCTGCAGGATATTCCAGCCTGCTGTCTTGAGCAGTATCGCGTTGAATACGTCGGGCCTTCCACGAACACGAAGCCTGCCCATACCCGTTCGGCGCTTGATACCGCTGTTGGTCCCTTCTATCCTGGAACGCTTGCGGTACTTCTCCTTAAATTCTTCGGTCTTTTCAAAACATACTTTCTCAACTGCCTGCGAATCGTGTTCACAGGCTGTCTCTGGAATCGCGCAGGTGATCAGCTGAACTTCATTCTGATCTGAACAGGTCTCAGAGAACTGAACCTGGTAACCGGGCCCCTTGTGCCCATCATATGTAGCATCAGGATCAGAAGGGTTCTGAATCACATTGCCGCCAGGCTTGTCATTGACGTCAACTTTTTCTTCGGTGACCTTACACTGCTGTTCAAATACAGTACAAAGATTCCTGAAAGTGCCGCGATTGTTGAAACGATCATCATCGATAAAATGCTCAATCAAAAAGTACATATCCTCGGCAACCTGCCGGCGAAGAAGCTTAAAACTTTTTGATCCTTTGGACGTATCAGCAAAAAGACGGCTCTCAGAACACTGATACCGCATCCTCAACTCCTCCGGAAGGGATTCGTATATTGGAGTGCCATGACGCTTCACCTGCGTAAGGAATCTCTTGACTGTTACACCCATAAGCCGAGTGCGGCCGAACGTGGCCATATTGCTGAATACATGCGTGGAATCAAGCCGCTGTTCAGTGACGTTCAGATCCAACAGGTCAACAAGACTGTTCGTCACGTCGTTCATTACCTTACCGGCAAGTTCAGTCTCCCTGAATATCTTCCGATAACGTTCTATGGTTCGCGTACTCATGCTCTGCG
>WTBT01000110.1 GCA_013138965.1 Candidatus Aegiribacteria sp. | reverse complement strand
TTTTGACCAATTTCAGGTAAGAACACTCAGCATACGCCATTAATAGAAAATACAAAGAGAAGTTTCGCTTAGTTCAACACAGGGTTGCAGCCGCACGGGGCGTGCGCTACCAACCCTTTACTCGTTAGGTGCAGTAATAAAAAGAACAGTATGCTTCTTCAAATGCGAACGTTTGCACAGGCGGGTGAACACTGTTTCCCTGCTGAGCAAAAATCACCCCAGGCATAATTCTTCCGCCATTACAGTCATACAAAACTGACCCTTTGCTCATTTAGTGGCTTGAAAACAGAAGTTAGCCCAGTATGTCATCGATGCTGTTAAGGCCATACACCGGGGGAATGCCGGACATGAATTCCGTGGTCAGGCTTTCGCTGTCCAATAACAATTTATTCCCCTCGATGATCTTCTCATTACGCAATTGCTGGGCCCAGTCGATGATGCTGTCAATGGTTGGAACGTTCAGAGTTAGTTGGTCGGCAATCCATTTTGCGATGCACAGGCCATAATGAATGTCGTCTGTAAAGAAGCGGTGGTCCTTGTCTATGACCCATTCGCCGCTTTCTAATTGAATGGTGGGTGGTTTGATGGCTCCCAACGTCAGCGAAGTCGTGAATGACTCCCGAATGTCGGTGTTTTTCGACTGGTGTGAGAGTCGCTCCAGACTCAGATAATCAAGCATATATTGAAAATCCTGCTGAGGATATTTTGCCTTGATGGCCTCTCGAATTTTAGAGTAATCCACGTCTAATTCCTGTAGAAGGTCGGCTGATTTTTGGTCATAGTCGCGGTAAAAATAGGGGATATCTTCTTTGTGTGCCCATTTCCCATCGTATCTTAGAAACAAACCGTAGCAACGCGATGGATGGATGATTTGGTTGTCGACAGATAGAGTCAGTGACAAAAAATTAGCGGCCTGTCGGAAAGGCCCTTTTTTCAGCCATCGCTCGCAAATATTCTTCAACAAAATGTCATTGAGCTCAGAGAAACGATTCGGCGGTGACACCGCCACGATATTGATCTCGTGACAACCATAGGTCACTCCCACCTTACCATACTCAATGATCCGGCAAATCCACGGAATCAAACCGGCGGAAAAGGTGGTGATATTGCTCAAATCAAATTTTTTCTTGATCTCATCGACCATCCAGTTAAATCCTGCCTGACCATAGATGGTCCCCACAAACACCTCTTTGTCTTTCGCAAGATGTGGCGCCAGGCCGTGCAGAGCGAAGCGGTATTTGCATACAGGCATGCACAAAATCACAAAACGTGCCTGTGGAATGACCTCAGCCGGATTATCACTGACTTTCGTCAGTGTACCACTAAACTCTTCCTGGATTTCCCCATGAATCGTGTGCAATTGAACATCGACCTTCTGGGACCATTCCTTTGGTTTCCGCGTGAGAAGGTTGACGGCAAAACCCGCTCCGGAAAGAAAAGGAATCAAAACATGCGCACTACTACCGCCACCGACAATCGTAACCTCTTTTTTTTCGTGTTCAGTCATCCTACCTCCTTTTTGTTTACAATTTTAAAAATGACAATACCCTTCTTAAGACTATCTGTTAAGAGTTATTTCTTTCTTCATTCTTACAACTCTTCCTGCCACCTAACGCAAATCAGTAACCTGTTACTTTGATTCAGCCAATAGCTTGGTTAAGCAGGTCTACTGAATTTGTTTGTTGTAAACCTATTTCTTAAATAATTCAGAGTGAGAACCTGTTCGTTCAAATCTCAATTCTGTTTTTGTAGCTTTGTATATTAACAACCAGTCTGGAGTGATATGACACTTCCGATGATGACTATAGATTCCTGTTTATTTGTGATCCTTATTCGCGATGGGAAGAGGGACTTCGGCTACAAGCAATGCCATTATTTGCTTGAGTTTTACGATCTCTTTACCTTGTTTTTCAGCTTTCTTGAGATCTTTATGGAATTGCTTTGAGGTAACAGGGGTTAGCACTATATCCCTAAGTTTTTGAACATATCATGGATATTCTCGTGTCGAACAATATTTTTACCATCATCAGTCTCTTTAAGCACCTTTTGAGTTAACTCATTAGGTATTGCCACCTCAAAAGGAAGTCCATGACGAAGCTTAACCTGTTTGAAAAAGATATTGATTGCATCAGTTGTAGAAATTCCCAATTCATGAAAAAGCTTCTCAACTTCCTCTTTTAAGTCTGGTTCAATTCGCGCTCTCACAGTAGCTGTTTTACTCATAATCTACCTCCATACATTATGTATGGCACATTTGGGCTACTTCGTCAAGTCTCTTTTCATTTACAACAATAAGGCTCAGTGGATAGTACTCACCTGGTCCTTAACTCAGCAAGTACTATTCCACTGCAGCCTCTGGTTATGGCTCTTATCTCAACAGACAAAGACCAATTGTCTCAGAAATCCCACCAGACTGAATCCTTAACAAATATAGACCTACTGGAACAGGCTCACAATTCTTTCTCCTTCCATCCCAAATGATGGAGTGCTGACCAGTTCCAAGCTCTGAATTCTCAAGCGTTCTGACGATTCTTCCGGACAGATCGCACACTGTTACTAATGTCCATCCCGGCTTGGAAAGCTCGAAAGATATTGTTGCCTCAGAGTAGAATGGATTCGGACTGGCACAAAGAGCAAGCCTGCTGGAAGGTTCCAGGGTGATGCCAGTTTGTGTGACTGTGAAGTTAATAGTATCCGCTGCAACAGCAGAACCCTCATCGAAGGATGTTACTATCAGCTCGTTGGAGCCGACTTCCGCGTAGAAATAGTCTTCACGATAAGTGTACTTTAGCCCGGTCCCGAAGGCGTAGAGATTTCCGTCACCTGCTCCTATGTACATCACACCATCAGTGATTGCAGGACTGGACAGGACACCCTTCCAAGCATTTGTGATCTCGTAATTCCAGACCTCCGTACCGGTTTCGATGTCTACCGCGTGGATATGGACCACAGAATCCTTTGGGGCGTCTCCATCATGGTCGCCCCAGAAGACCAACCCGTCGGCCACTCCAGGTGAGGCGTGCAGGAAGTCGTTTCCAATTTCGAGTTCCCATTGCAGCAAACCGCTGAACCGATCCACACAGTAGAAGTAATAATCCAGACCGAAGTACACCAAGTCATCGAGGATCGCCGGGGTGGATTCGATAGGCCTCAGGGATCCGTAGGTAAACTCATTGATAACAGAGCCAGTAAGTGCATCGATACGGTAGAGAGAGCCGTTCCAGCTGCCGATATAGATTTCTCCATCCACGATTGCTGGTGAGGAATCCCAGAAGGTACCAAATCCGTCTGTGACCCATTCTGTTTCACCGGTCTCAGTATTCAATGCGTAGAACTTCCCATATGTGGTGGGAACAAAGAGCATATCGTTCCATGCGGTCAGACTGCTGGCGGTGTGTAAAGTATCAGTTCGCCAGATTTCTTCGCCTGAAAGACAATCCAGAGAATAAACATAGAGGCCACAGAAGAAAATCTGATCGCTGTAAAGTACGGGTGGGCCTCCGAAAAAGTGGGGTTCTGATTCCCCGAAGCTCCATATCTTTGCACCAGTCAAAGCATCCAGACACCAGATCGAGTCGGAAGCGAGGTAGACTCTCCCGTCCTCCACGTGTACTGCATCGTCGATGTCGTCCCCGATATCCTCGAAGCGCCATATCTCCGTTCCCGTTGCGGCATCCAGGCAGAAGAGGATCTCCTGTTCCTCTGAGGCTTGATAAACCCACCCGTTCACCACCACCGGCGAGACAAACTCATGCCCCATACCTGTCACAGGAGCTGTCCATAAAATAGTGGCGTCATGCGGTGCCGGTGATTCTGAATAGCCGTTGCGCTGATCGTTCTGCATGTAAGTGTACCAGTCGGTGTTAAGGCGGGGTATCAGGGCGGCGGTCTGCCCATTGAGGGAGTAATGGACTGAGTCCGGTATCTCGTTCTCATTCTCCACAATGGCTCGGAGGGGGAGCCAGTCACCATCGTAGGTTTCACCATCAACTGGTTCTGTGATCGTAAGATTAGTGACAGATATCAGGATTACTGTGAGGATCGTTCCGATAGTCATAATGTCCTCCTATCTCATATATCCATAATTATTATACCGACTCTTCTAAACTCAGGAAAAATTTTATACCTGACAATGTATTAGTCTTTTACCCGAGTCAATGGCTACTCTCTATGACATAATAAGTAAATATATGTACACTATACCATGGAATTCCCTTGGGTTAGCGGAAGCTGTAAAGTGAAAGGTTAAGATATGAAGGAGTATTTAAAACTATATGAGGGCGAATTAATTGGGAAGGACTTGGTGCGACAGAATCAGGTACCGTACATGGTATGGTGGGTGAAGCATTATCTTTCAATCGGACAGCCTGGAGAAGCAATGTATGCGGATATTCTGGAAAAGGAAGGCAGGAAAGACTGGCAGATAAGACAGGCGCTGGAAGCGGTGAAGATATACTGCTCAATGTATTTGGGAGATTCGGAGGAAGCTGCTGTTACGGGTCTGGCTCCGTTGGATGATCTGACATCCGTATTGCATGGGATAGATGAGAAGGAAATTGCGAATGAGTTATGGCATCAAGTATTCGGTAACATTAATGAGTATTTAGTCAGGGAAGGAATACTTTTGACACCAGAGCATAAAATCGGCGAAGGAAGGTATTTTCAAGCTTTATATATCAGGGAATAATTGATATGAGATCTTGCTGCAACCCATTGTGATTCCAGAGAATAGAAACAGAATGTTTATGATGGTGTCTCTTTCGTATATAGTCAGTATAATAAGGAACTGTATAATCATTATTATCTGACACGTAAGGAGACCGTTCGATGGAACAACAAGACAGCGCTAAAAGGGACTTCACAGATGATCTGATTCGCGGCGCATTCATGATAATATTCTTCGTGTTAGCGCGATTTGTAGCTGTGCTGGTTGTTATTATAGCCCTGTTCCAGTTTATCTGCACCATGATATCGCGGAAGCCTAACGATAACGTGAAAAATTTTGGTAAAGATCTAAGCCTCTACGCAGCTGAAATTATTCAATTCTTATCCTACAACACGGACAGAAAACCCTGGCCATTTTCTCCGGGGAATGAGGTAAAACCGGAGAATCCCGAAGAAGCTTCTTGAATTCAGCGTGAGATTTAAGCTCTTGAGCCCAAACACTATATCTATCTTCATGTGATGAAAGGTTTGCAGTGCAAAAGTCCGCTTGATCTCCTTGTAAGTGGTTGGGTAGATATGAGGTCTTCTTATTCTGTTCGATAGGATTTTAGGTTTAGCTTCACTTTCACGACAGCATCATGCGATTCCCAGTCAGGCAAGAGAGTGCCCCTCTGCGCGAATGTTCGCACAGAGAGGCTTTTACTGCAAGGTTCTAGTTGAAGAGAGCCTTGATCTGCGCGAAAGTCGATGATTCCAGTTTGAGGGATCCTTGCAGAGTCATGTGCAGAACGGCTGTATCTGTATTACCTGTTGAACTGCTCGCACCTCCAAGCATACTCCTCGGGGATCCGGAATCCCACGCATATACGTAGATGTCCTCTGCGCCCCAGGTCCAGATGAAGTCGATCAGAAGGTTATCTGTTCCGTTGTACCAGAAGGATGTATCCAACTCTAGATCGAACCATTCTCCCACTCCGTTGGCCTGGATCCATCCGTCAGCCATGCTGTAAACCAGCTGCTTGGATCCTGGGATGTAGTTCTGTTCGAAATTGGTCCCCAGTTCATCTGAAGCACAATACCCCATGTAGATCTCGAACCCTTGAAGATGAACTTTATCATTTCCGGTAAGGAAACGAACCATCCCGATCTTATCTATCTCGATTGCAGAACCGATCTCTGTATCAAGCGCCACCAACTGGTAGCGAAGATCGGTGAATCAATAACCACAGTATGGCTTGTTGCTGGGCACCTCGTTTGAACCGAACTCGATCGAATCACCGTAGCACATTCCGGCAATCACTATGAAGATCGCAACAGCTCTCATATACTGCTCCTTCCATTGTTTAAAGCCACGCATTCAGGACAGGCTCCATGTCCTGCATAACTTATGGTTTTTTCAATCGGAGCCTTGTGATTCCACCCTCTTTGCAGGCTGAGATATAACAGCCACTCTTTTCAGCTATTCTTGTGCAGTTCTCCACAGCGGTCTCACTGTCCAGCAGGATAACCACCTCATCATCTGATTTCAGAGTCTCTATCGCTCTACTGGTCATCAGTGCGGGTTGGGGGCAGGAGAAACCTCTGGCGTCCACTTCCATCATCATCATCATCTTATCCTCTCCTGTATTTGCCGGAGCAGCTGAATCCCACACCAAGGCAGAAAACGATACCAAGTCCTACGGCCACCATTCCCGGCAGTGCGGGGCCTCCGGTGATCAGGGAACCTTCCACGATTCTGTCAGGGATGGCCGCCAGGCCGAAATTGTGGGCGAGTGCGGCACCCGCGATCATGCCCAGCACGAAGACAGCCGCATCTCCGTCTCCTTCACCCGAGAGGAATAGCTGTCGCCCAGGACATCCTCCTGATAGTACGAATGCCAGACCCGCAAGTACCATACCCGCGAAATTCCACAGATACGAGCTATGCGCAACGGGCTGCGCGGCAAAGGAGAGCCTGAAGTATGTCGCATCGGTCAGGACGGAAAGCAGGAGATTCGTGGCAAAGGCGGTTATCACGAGCGCTATAATGCCTGTAAGCAGACGACGATCCCTGATTATCAGGGTGTCCCTGATTGCTCCGATCGTACAGAATCGACTCCTTTGAGCGAAGACTCCTACCAGAATTCCTATGAACAGAGAAATGAGAAGAGGTGCATGCTGGGAGCCGGGGCCCTGCTGGCTGGAAAAGAAGGCCAGCCCTTCGCCGATTTTCGGCACCAGCACAGTGAGAAGCAGACCGGCAGTAAGCAGCACAGGCAGCATCAGACCGGTGGCAGGCATCGACGGTCGAGCCCTGCCCAAATTAAACCCTCTTCTCAGGAATCCGATCCCCAGTACCACACCTGCTGCAAGCCCCAGAAGACCGATCACTGCGTTGAGGTCTCCCCCTGCGAGTCGCAGAAGCGCTCTCCATGGACATCCCAGGAATACCAAGGCGCCAATCATCGCGAAGACGCCCAGGGAAAAACGCACCAGAGGTGCTGAACCCGTTCTGGATTTCCACTCTTTCCACACGATTGCGGCGATAAATGCTCCCAGTACGAAGCCGATGATCTCTGGACGAAAATACTGGACAACGGATGCCCTGTGTAATCCCATTGCACCTGCCATATCGCGCTCGAAACAGGCTACACATATACCCATATTGGGCGGATTCCCGAAATGAACAAGCAGTGGAGCAAGCACTCCGATAATGGTGCCAGTTACAATGGGGTTGAACAGTGCTTTCGTAAGTTTCTTCCCTTTACTCATTGAATCACCACAATTCTTTTGAAGTCGATACCATTCTCCTCTATAACGTTCTCCAGCCTCTTCTTATCCTCTTTCAGAAATCTCAGTACGATACCACAGTCAGTACTTATCTCCCTTGGTGTCGGGATGAGTTTGCAGGAGATGCCTTCGGCTTTGACAACCTTTTCTGAAAGAAGGGCATGACTCACTGAGGGAAGCAGGAGAAGCGCATAACCTGCACCTGTCATACAGTCACCAACTTTCCAGCACTGAAGAGCGTCTCCGCGATTGCGTACATGTTCGAAACCCTGCCCACTGCCAGGGAATCGGTTAACCCGAAGTGCCCAAGGCATGTTCCGCATACGAGTAACTCCACTCCATTCTTCTCAAGCGCTGAGAGGTCCTCCAGGACAGGAGAGCCTTCCACTGTCAGCCTGACCCCGCCATTGTAGAAGACTATGGTATCCGGTGATTCATCCATCTCTGTAAGGGTGTGAAAGAGCGCTCTGATAAGAACCTCGCCCAGAACTTTGTCTCCAAATCCCATTTCACACGATGTAATCGTCATTACTACCGGGCTGCTGATTGTTTTTTCTTGTTTTTGTACTGATTTCTCTACGTGCTTCATGGAAGGGGCCGGTGCTCCTATGCTCACGCGGAATCCTTCATTGGTTTCCACTATCTCAGCAGAATGTTTACGAGAATGGGCGAACTTCATTACGTTTTCCGCCTGATCACTCCCTGAAACCAGGATACTGAAATCATTCTTTCCCTCATCAAGAAAGTTTTTTGCCATCAGAACCGGCTTGGGGCAGGGAAGACCCCTTGCATTGTATATCTCGCTCATCTGTCTCCTTTCATTCGAGCAGTACTCCTGTGCCTTCCTCCACTTTACCTATATGGAAAAGGCTTTCTCCGTGTTTTGATGCAAGCTCCATTGCCATTGGGAGCTTATTTTCAGGGATTGTGATAAGCAAACCACCGGAGGTTTCCGGTGTGTGGAGGAGTCTCACCAGTTCCTCCTCCATCCCGGTTTCCACTGAGACCCGGGGAAGGTAAGCATCAATGTTCCGGCATGTTCCCCCTGGGAATAGCCATTTGTCTGCGTACTCCCTTGAACCTGGCAGGAAGGGAAGGTTCTCGGTACAGATACGCAGGCACACACCGCTGTGTTCAGCTATCTCCAGGGCATGTCCTGTCAGACCGAACCCGGTGACATCAGTGCAGCTTGTTGCTCCACATTCAATTGCAATTTTCGAGGCACGTTCGTTCAGATGAAGCATGGAATCTGTTGCGGCAATTATGTGTTCATCTTTAGCTATCTCACCCACAGCGGCAGAAGTAACCATTCCGGTACCGAGGGGTTTTCCCAGCAGCAGGGCATCTCCAGCTCTGGCACTGCCCTTGGTCAGAATTCTATCCGGATGGACCAATCCCATCACTGCCAGACCGTATTTAGGTTCCTTGTCGATCAGCGTGTGTCCACCGGCCAGCGCCGCCCCTGCCTCGGCTATCTTCTCGGCTCCTCCTCGAAGGATGGCGCCCGTGATTTCAATGGGCAGATCATCTGGAAAACCCGCAACGTTCAATGCCAGAATTACGCATCCCCCCATCGCGTATACGTCGCTCATTGAATTGGCTGCGGCGATGGCTCCGTAGGCGAATGGATCGTCTACTACGGGAGTCAGGAAATCCACAGTGAAGATCACTGCCATGTCATCGGAAACCTTGTAAACCGCTGCGTCATCGGCACTGTCCAGCCCGACCAGTAATTCGGGATGATCTTCCGGCCGGAACATCCCCTCGAAGGTACCCAGCATCTCTGAAAGGGCCCCCGGCCCCATCTTTGCCGCTCAACCCACTGCTGTGGCCATGGTGGTGAGGCGGATCTTTCTTATCTCTTTCCCCATTACTGGCTTCCCTCCTCGACAAGTTCTCTGACTGCGTTCACGGTTATGTCCATCTCATCCATAGTGTTGAATATCCCGGGACTCAGTCGAAGTGACCCTTCCGGGAAAGTTCCAAGTGTCATGTGAGCGGCGGGCGCGCAGTGCAAACCTGCCCTGCATGCGATCTCGAAGCGTTCGTCCAGCTTCTGAGCAAGACTGGAGCATGAAATCCTCTTTGTGGTCATCGAGACTACAGGAACTGAAATCTCTTTCAATGGATCTCCCTGTATTTCAACTCCTTCGATTTCCATCAGGCCATTTACCAGTCGAGATGCAAGCTCCTGTTTCCGCCCTGCAAGGGCACTCATTCCGAGGGTCGAAATAAATTTGATTCCTGCGGCCAGGCTGGCTATTCCGCAGGCGTTAAGAGTACCAGCCTCGAATCGGTCAGGTAGAAATACCGGCTGCTCCTCCTTCTCTGAAGCGCTGCCGGTTCCCCCCGTTACAAGAGGATCGATTTGCTCCGGATCGAACCCTTTCCCGAAGATCAACCCTCCTGTTCCTGTGGGTCCCAGAAGTCCCTTATGTCCTGTGAATGCCAGGATGTCGGCACCTGATTCTTTCATGTGTACTGGGAAGCATCCCGCTGACTGCGCAGTGTCCAGCAGTAGTGGAATGCCATGTTCCCGGGCTATGGCGCCTACCTCCGCTACCGGTTGCACTGTACCACAAACATTGGAGGCATGATTGATTACAATGAGACGTGTATGTGAATTGAGACTCCTGCGGAGGTCATCCGGATCAAGCAGGCCGGTAGAGGAGCACGGAACAATGGAGATGTGAACTCCGGAAGACTCCAGACGACGAAGGGGGCGCATCACCGCGTTGTGTTCCATCCCAGTGGTGACAACATTGTCTCCGGGGCGCAAAAATCCCCGAAGTACAGTGTTTAGCGCTGTTGTAATATTGTGCGAAAAAACAACCCGGAGCGGATCAGATTCACCGAAGAATTCAGCTACAGATGTTCGTGCCGCAAGTACGTTCTTCCCGGCTTTTATGGAAAGTATATGCCCGGATCGTGAGGGGTTAGCGGCAGTGTCCCGCAAGAAGGCAGCCATCGTCTCGGGAACTACGGTTGGCTTTGGCCACGATGTTGAAGCGTTATCCAGATAGATCAATGCGGAGCCCTCTCTTCCCCTCTGGGAATACCCATTTTCTATGCGGGTATGACCGGAGATGTCGCATCGATCAGAAGATCAGGAGATACCTCCCTTCCTGGCATGCGTCCCGGCAACCCGCGGTAATTTGCCTGCAGTGCCACCTAGCACTGCGAGCGAATCTTCACGTACGCCGTTTGAACAATGTCTCGAACATCTGCCTTCCTTTCGGTTATTAAGTGTGAACTATAAATGCTTAGGAGTGTGTCTGACAATAGGCATTGAGCAGAATATCCTCACGGCTGAGATAGAATACTCGGAGATTTGAGGAGAATACTGGATGTATTTAACGATAATATGCGGGTATTATAGCCAGCTGTGTGGGTTTTATGCCGATGCTTTATTGTCGGACGCGCTCCTAGTATATCCTTGTAAACCCGTCGGATTTCGCGGATTTGGATCGAAAGCAAATCATATTATTTCAATCTCATTTATCCTGCACGCCATTGCCGGTAACAACCCTTTGGATTTCTGCCGCCTTTAACCGCGCTTTCTGTACAGCCTCATCTGCCTTCGCATGCAATCCCAACTCACGGTAGACAGTTGCCAGATCGTAAGAGGCATTCATCGCCTCGGGTGTAGACGACTCAGAGGCCTGAATCAGATAGCGTAAGCCGGCATCAATGTCACCCAACCTGTATAGTGAGAGGCCGAGACCTTTCATCGCATATACAGTATCGGGCTGGATCGTCAAAATCTTCTCATTGGCATCCCTGGCTGTTTCGAAGTTCTCAAGAATGAAACTCGCATAGCCGTACAGACTAAGAGTATCTGTATCATCCGGTTCAACCTCAAGCGCCCGTTGAAGCGTTAAGGAAGCGAGTTGCCACTTGTCCTCCCGAACATACGCCCATGCAGCCTGGTTCAGTTCGTCAACATCATCATGCAGGCGGAGCCTTTCTTTCGTTTCCTCCATTGCAGCATGATAGGCGCAGTAGGTATTGTCAGACTCAAGGCAACCATTCAAGGTCAGTCGAGTATTAGGACACCCGCCCAGGCACACAGTCCCATAAAGGCATTCTCGACAATTGCCGGAGAGATCCGACTTCGTCATAGAGCGTGACCACTTAAAAGCCTCCGGATCATTCCATATGTCCACAAGCGATCGATCGAGGATATTCCCCTCGATGAATTCGGGATCACGGATCGATGTGCATCCGGTGACATCACCATTATGAAGCAATCCAAAACTACGTTTGCCGGCATTACACCCCTGCCATATGACAGGTGTAGTGGACCCCACACTGACTTGCCGGACAAGCATTTCTTTGGTCGTGAAATACCCGAGACAATCCGCGGGGAAAACCCTGATCTTGCCTTCCTGCATAGTCTGATATGAGTAGTCCAGCAGATATTCAATCGTTTCGGGCCCAACAATCAAATCCTTCTTATCAGCCATATTCCCCATGGGAAGGCCGATTTGGAGCTGCCACAGGTCCACATGGTTCTCAATGAGGATCGATTTGATCTCGTCCAGTTGATCCAGATTCTGTTTAGTTATTGTCGTATTCGCCGCACTGATATGATTGCATCTACGGAGTATGCGGAATGAGTTGATCACACGATCGAACGACCCTTGAGTTCGAATCGCATCATGCGTATCTTTGACGCCATCCAAGCTTATTGAAATGGTCTGAACCCCGCTGGCTTGAGCCGTTCGTACCATTTCCTCGGTGAGCAACCACCCATTTGTGATGATGTTGGGGACGATACCGTTCTTCGTTAATCGTCCAGCGAGTGCCGGCCAGTCCTTGCGTGTCAATGGTTCCCCACCCGACAGTGTGATCCACTGTATCCCCAGCGTCTTCATTTGATCAATGACCGCCAGCGCCTCTTCTGTAGTCAATTCGTCTGGAAGTGCATCCGCGCACGCTGAGCCACAATGGCCGCAACGCATATTACAGCACATAGTGATCTCCCAAACCGCCGTGACAGGACTATAATCCATAGAATTCCCTTCAGTTCTCTTGTAATGGAGTTACCCGGCAGTTCCCGCCGTGTCGACGGGAGCCACAGGGGCTCGCGTTACAGGTTCATGCTCAGCCAGGCAACATCCGTGCACAGAAAACGCGGGAGCCGCCTATCACATCATGGGCATCAGAGCCGCATACCGAATGATGGGCGTCATGACATCGTACACAGATTACGACCGCGCATATGGCCAAGGAGCTGCATAGGGCTGAACGACCATTGGGGACATATACACAGGCTGCTGGTACTGAGCCTGTAGCGCCTGCAGACATGGATCCACTTGTCGCATCGCATAAGATGTTCCGTATGCGGTAGCGGGAGCAGCGTAGGCAACCATAGTGGAGGCTGCCAGAGTACCGGGCATGCATGCCTGAACCGCAGGGGCCGCATACATAGGCTGGGGGCACTGAGCCTGTAGCGCCTGCAGGCATGGATCCACTTGTCGCGTCGCATAGGATGTCCCGTATGCGGCCACTGTCGACGGCCCGATGGGAGCAGCATACGCGACCATTGTGGCGGCTGCCAGAGTACCGGGCTGAGAAGGAATGGCTGCAGTTGCGGAAAGACCGGTCATCGGGGCCGCATATAGAATAACCGTCGGTCCAGTACTGCTCATGGGCGCGGCATACTTTATTACCTGAGAGGCTTCAACTTGAGATCCCACATTAACTGCCGATGCCCTGATGAATTCACGGCCTTCCATGGCTGACTCGATATCTTGTTTCGCTGTCTTCTTCTTCGCCTTGATCTGCACCTCGAAAACCTCGGTATCAGCCACATCTCCTGGACGCCAGGGTGCTTTCAATTCGAAAACCACCTTATATGAGCCTGTGGCACAGGCCAGAAAGTCGAACACATGGTTGATCGGCGCGATCCCCGGTGCGGTGGGGACAACTACAGCGCTCGATAAGGTCAAGCCCCCGTCCAGTTCGGTGAGGTACCAGGAATAGCCGGTGGATCCGGCCATTGACTGCAACTTGATTTGTACGGGTTGCCCTACAATCGCTTTTATTTCCTTCCTCTCCGCCATTGCTTCTTTTCCTCCCATTCTGGTTTCTTTCTTTTCCCCCATTGTCTCTTCTCCTCTCGTTTCGGGTTCCTTCCCTGCCTCTGCTGAAACGTGCTCACAAAGACACATCAGAGGCACTTAACCCAGCCACGGATTGAGGGCTGATCTGCATGTACTCACCGCGACCGATGCTATTATCCTGCTCTTTAGCCATCCTTCCGCTGGCTGTTTCTGCTCCGCCTGATTAACTCTGCTGTGCTATAACCGGACCCGCCACTTCGCGGAGATTCTTAAGCGACGTTTCGGGATATTTTATTTCGGGGTAGTGATTGAGAATCGGTTCGGGCACGGAACACTCGATCATCGTCATTCCATACCGGTTCTTCGCTGACAGCGTTGTGATCGCAGCTATCGCGCTTTGCACCTCATAAACCTCCGAAGGTTTGAGCTGCACGCCACTGCGGAACAGGTAGTGGTCCCTGAAGAATCCATAGTTATCATAGTGGGCTTCATGCAGCACTTCCCGTTCCCGCTGTTCAGCCCAGAGACGTGATCCAGGGATCTGGCAGTACCATTGAAAGAGAATCCGAACGCCGTAAGTCGCATAGAGGTCATATCCGAATTGGACAGTTTGCATAACCTCCACTTTTGTTTCCCACGGGAGTCCGATAATGAAGGAAAAGTCAGCTATCTCCGCAATGCCATAGTCTCTGAGTTTCTCAGCCGCCGATCTCAGCTTGCGACAAGTAGTGCCTTTTCCTACTTGCTTGAGGCCTTCGTCGTATCCACACTCGGCGCCGACAAGAAATTGATGAGCGAACGGAGCAATCGCATCCACGAAATCAGAATCCAAGAGGTCATTGGCTCTTGAACTGAACACCAAACGTGGGCTCATATCTCGCTCGACCAGCTTTCGACAGATCGCCGTTGCCCGGTCCGTCTCGGTACTGAACTCGTCATCGATGATGTGCGTCACCCCCCCAACAGTGAGCGCCAGGCAGGGAAGCATCTGCTCCAGTCGATCCACGAACCGATCCGGAGATAGACCACGCCATGTCCTGCGGTATGAGGTACTGCAGAAAGCACAGTCGAATGTACATCCGCGGGAGGACTCGACGCCAAGCCCCATATACACGTTGCGAGGTATGCGCGAATAGTCAGGCACCGGGTAGGAGGCCAGTTCATCGCCTGATAGCAACGCCCCGATCGCGTTTCTTACGATTTTGCCTGAAGGAAGCTTGAAGGACAAATTTGGTACATCTTCCAATCGTATCCCACCCAGCAGTGCCCGACAAAACGCAGGGAATGCCCTCTCAGCTTCCCCGCGGATGACGAAGTTGGCTTCTGTAGTGGAAAGGAGATATCGATCGAACATGGACGCGTGAATGCCCCCTAACACAATCGGAACATCCGGTCGATAGCTTCGCACGGTGTTAATGCAATCCCGTGCCGTCGGCCACGACAGTGAACTCGTTCCTATCCCGACTACATCCGCTGCTACAATGCTGCCTATATTCGGTAGTAAATCACTTGAGCCCTGCGCAATGAGATCGACCAGAACCACATCGTTTCCAGTTGTCTGCAGTACCGCCGCAAGCAGATAGGCTCCATAGGGGGGACATGTTCTTGCCGCATCCATCGAAATGGGAACCAGCCTGCCATTCACGTGATCCTGAAGCGGCGGAGCAATCAAACAGACATTCATGCGTTCCCTTTCTTCCATTCTCGCCAAATGGAAAACTGTTCAGTTGTCTACATGTAGTACCTTATCGACACGGTTCTGAAAGCCAGACCATGGTACTCCTGTGATTTCAGCACGTCGGGCCATGTGGCACCTGGATCTTCCAGAACTGATATCAGGTTCTCCAGGTGAAGCAGGAACTCGATAAGCATGTCTTGTGGAATCTCTGGAAATTGATCGGCCGGTATAATGAGCGTCGACGTATCAAGCAGGGCATGTATGGAGGACTCATGCATCATCCTGGCGATGCGTGGGAGAAGGCTCGGTTCAGGTGCGTTGTAGCGTTCATAGGGAGGCTCACCGCACATTATCCGAGTCAGGATCCGAGAAAGGTGTGCCTCATGATTATCTCTGTATCTCTGCCAATCGTTCATGATCATCCGCTCTATCTTGAACATTAATCATATTAGATGTGCAGGAACCCTCCATGTCAACCCATGGTTATTCCAATACCGCATATAGTATATCGTACAGGTATTCAGATAACTTCCTATCTATAAATATTCCAGCCTTTATTCTCCCGGGCGCTCCGGGATAGAAAATTGTGGGGATCAACCGTAAACCAGCCGGGTAACAGGTGAAGGTTGTGATGAGTGATGGAATTGGCCAGTATTTACTCACACATTGACAGAACATGATTATTGTCAATCTCAGCATGATTGTTGGGTAAGAGAAGCACAGGCAATCGTCAGGCTTGTGCTGGTGATAGAGATATTCAGTTCTGTATCGACTCGAGGTGTCGTGGAAGCGTATCTCTGTCTTCCCGGTGTGATAGCACTCCGCATCCTCAACTCCTCCGGAAGGGATTCGTATATTGGAGCGCCATGACGCTTCACCTGCGTAAGGAATCTCTTGACTGTTACACCCATAAGCCTCGTGCGGCCGAACGCGGCCATATTGCTGAATACATGTGTGGAATCAAGCCGCTGCTCAGTGACGTTCAGATCCAACAGGTCAACAAGACTGTTCGTCACGTCGTTCATTACCTTACCGGCAAGTTCAGTCTCCCTGAATATCTTCCGATAACGTTCTATGGTTCGCGTACTCATGCTCTGCG
>WTBT01000102.1 GCA_013138965.1 Candidatus Aegiribacteria sp. | reverse complement strand
TTCAGAGCCCCTGCGGCGTTACGGATTCAGTTACATAGCGTTGCTATGCGCCCTCATCCGCGCCTTGCAGGAACTCAGAATAACGGCGCATTATATCGACACTTAATACCTGACAGAGTACTAGCCGGAAATTTTAATATTGCACATAATTTCCCGCGAAACAATGTGCCTCGGAACCTCTGCAGATCTTTCATGTTATTCTAATGTCATGTTCAGCGGTTTACATGTCGAAGCATTACTTCATCTCACGGACAGACATTATATCTGTCTGTCAGTATTGGAATTACTTTACTTGAATATTACCCTGAAGTATAATCGCCTGAGTCAAATCATTCAATTGAAAGCAGAGGAATAATATGAAAACAATCGCTGTTTTGCTGGTACTGGTTACAATGGCCACTGCAAAATGGGTTAGCTTCGGCATTTCCGACCTGGATCATGCCAGTCTGGAAGTGGTGGAATGTACAGCCTCCGGTTTTGTGGTGGAGATCACACTGCCTGGATTCCTGAACAACTCGGTTTCTCATAATGGAATGACATTCAATTCCATCAGCGTGCCGGCCCTTACACCCTACGCCGATGCGGAGGGAGCGCCAATGCTTCCAAAGGCATCCTTCATGGCCGCCATTCCGGAGAACCCCAATGTATCCATCAGCGTGGAGGCACTGGAGGCTCCCGTTGTATTCAGGAATATTACTCCATCACCCATGCAGCCCATTCCTGTAGATAACTCCTACGATCCCATTCCCTTTGCCTACCTTCCGGAGACCTACAGTCATGGCTCGTATCCAGCGCGGGAGGCTGTGTTCGAAGATTCCGGAACCCTCCGCGGAGTGAACATAGGCCGGTTCAATGTCATTCCATTCCACTGGAATGCAGAAACAGGCGATCTTACAGTCACTCCCAGGCTCCGTGTAACCGTAGATCTTGGCGGAAGCGTTAGTATCGACCCAAGGCTTCAGAGCAGGTTCTTCATGAACACCTACAGAACCCTTGTCAATTCGGAGATCCTTGGTGAACCTGAAAGAACTATAAGCTCCGAAAGCAGTGAGCCGATGAAAGCTTACAGCATGAGGCAGGCAAGGGATATCACAGAAGCCGATCTGCTGATAATCGCCGGCGATGATTTTGTCAATTCATTGATGGATGTTTTCATCGATGCGAAAATGGATCAGGGCTACCTTACCGCCATAGTGGCCGCCGGCAGCTGGAGCCAGACAGAGATCAAGGACTACATACAGAACGCCTATGACAACTGGGTTTTACCTCCAAGTTTCATCCTTTTCGTTGGAGATCATGGAGACCTCATAAGCTACAGCGCCCCCACTGGCATATTCAGTGACAACCGCTACGTCTGTATGGACGGTTCAAGCGATTTCAGGGCCGATATCTTCCACAGCAGGTTTGTAACTCCCACGAACCACTATCCTTCTGTGGAGGCAAAGATCCTCAAATGGGAGTTTGCCCCACTGACGGATGCGGATTTCTGGGGAAACGTACTATGTGCGGGATATTTCCAGGCCACAAGTTCCTCAAGCACTACCGCGGAGCGCTGGTTCTGCTTCACCTGTGAAACTGTCCGCGATACGTACATGAACATTTACGGAAAGACTGTTCAGCGGGAGTACACCAAGAATACTTTGGCTTCGCCTCCGTATAGCTACAGATCCGACCTTCCCAGCGCAGGGCAGGAGATTCCGGGTGATATCGTCTGGGATGGTGACGCGGCAGGGATTCTTGCGAGCATTAACGACGGAGTTTTCCTGGTTCAGCACAGGGATCACGGTGGCGTTAGCGGTTGGGGAGACCCGGCGTTTTATATATCAGACCTCGCAGGTTTAGCGAACGGCGATAAAACTCCCATGGTTATGAGTGTCAATTGTCTTACTGGTAAATTCGACCAGGATTGCTTCGCTGAGAATCTGTTCCGGATGGATGGCGGAGCAGTAGGCGTCCTTGCAGCCACCCAGGTAAGTTACAGCTATTGGAATGACTACCTCTGCTACGGTCTGTACAAATCCTTCAACGATGAGTACACAAGCCCTCCGGCGCTGTACACTGACCCCACTGGCAACTACCTTACCGGCCAGGCGCTTATGTGCGCGAAGATGGAGATGGAAGCTTCCGCTCCGATGTGTCCATATCCAACCGACCGTACTGAGAAGGAATGGGATCTTTTCCACTGGTTCGGTGATCCCACTATGGATATGAGAACTGATGTTCCTCATACACTTACAGTAACCGCCCCCATCAGTCTTCCCGGAGGTTCCACCCAGGTTACATTCTCAGTGAGCGAACTGGACGGTGCAGTGGAAAACGCCCTTGTATGCATTACGCATGACAGCCTCTGGGCAAGCGGTGTCACCGATACTACAGGCAACGTTACTCTTACTTTCGATCCGATCGGAAGCTGGAACGATATATGCTGGATGGTTACCTCGCATAACGCGCTTCCCGCAAAGGGTGTTATCAACGGAGTTGGAATCGGGGATAACCCTGATGGAGAAGTGACCATGGTGGGATTGCCTCATCCCAACCCGGCAAGCAGCCATGTTCTCTTCCCGGTTACACTCTCGAGCGGGGGCCTGTTCGAGATGACCATCTACGATACCGCCGGAAGGGCTGTCGCAAGAGTACACTCCGGAGAACTCGAAGCTGGCGCCCATTTACTTGCGTGGAACACTCATGATGTGCCGCAGGGCATTTACATGGTCCGATCCATCGACCCCGCGGGGTCTGTTACTACCAGCAGGATAGTAGTGTGTAAATAATCCCCTGATCTGAATGAAGGGCGGAGCTTCGGCGCCGCCCTTCTTGAAAAGGGGCTGCGAACGCTGCTGACCCTTCCGAATAGTTGCAAATGCTGAATTCACAGTTGCACTTGTAACATCTTGCGAAGAGGAAAATATGAACACGGCACTGCTCGCTGCAAACCTGAGTTACTCCTACGGTGACCTGAAGGCTGTCAGAGGTATCAGCTTTCATCTGAGGCCAGGTGAAATACTGGGCTTTCTGGGTCCTAACGGCGCCGGGAAATCCACAACCATAAAAATGCTTACTGGTCTGCTTACTCCGGACACCGGCTCAATTCATTTACTGGGCAACGAAATGTCCCGTGATAATCCTGAAGCGCAGGCCAGGATAGGAGTCTGCTTCGAGGAAAAGAATCTCTACCTTAATATGACCGGGAGGGAAAATCTCAAGTTCTTTTCGAGGCTCTTCGGTATTAAAAATTTCGACACCGATGCCCTTCTCCGTAAAGTGGACCTTGCTCACAGGGCTGACGACAGGGTAAGCAAGTATTCAAAGGGCATGCGCCAGAGGCTGATGATGGCCAGGGCAATCATTAACCGTCCGGATGTACTTTTCCTGGACGAGCCCACCGAGGGTCTTGATCCGGTATCCAGCCGAACCATTCGCAATATCATCATGGAACAAGCGGAGCGGGGAGCCGCTGTTCTCCTCACGACACACGACATGTGGGAGGCTGACGAACTCTCGGACAGAGTTGCATTCCTGAACGAGGGCACACTGTTCGCAGTGGATACCCCCGACAACCTGAAAATGAAATATGGAAAAAGATCAGTGAAAGTCCGCCTTGGAAGCGGCAGCCATGTTCGTGAGGAAACAATTGAACTTGCAGCGGCAGATGCAGGCGATAGAATCAGGGAACTGATTAATTCAGATAATGTCATGACCATACATACGGAAGAGGCAACTCTTGAGGATATTTTCATAGAGATCACAGGCAGGGGACTGGACGTGTGAGAAGCCTATCATCCAGGCTGGCAATTATAGCGGCCATAGTTCTCAAGGATCTCCGGGAGTTTTCCCGAGACCGCCTCTGGATGATTCTTACACCAATATCATTGGTTTTTATGATTGTGCTTTTCCTTATTCTTCCCGATACTGTAAGCGAGACGATTAAACTGGGCGTATATCCATCATACCTTGCGGAATCCTTTTCCATGCTGATTGACCGTGAAACAGGTGAATTCCAGGGGCTTGAGATAATCGGTTTTGCTGATGAAGATCAACTTGCGAATGCGGTTCTGCGGGGGTCGGGGGAAATATCAATAGGCGTTGCTCTTCCTGTGGATTTCACCGAATCGCTTCTGTCAGGCTCCAAAAGCAGTGTTTCGGTATATGTATCCGAATCAGTCCCGCAGGAGATGCGGAGTGCTCTCGCAAGCGGTGTCAGGGAAACCGCGTATGCGGTTCAGGCTGTTTACGCGGGAAGGAATCCACTGAGCACACTGCCGGTTGCGCTCCCCCACCTGCATGCAAGAATTCTCGGTGAAGACATGGCCGGCAGGCAGGTTCCCCTCCGCGACAGGATCAGGCCGATACTGGTCATAATGATACTTTTTATTGAAGCCCTTGCACTGGCAGGTCTTGTTTCAGTGGAAATAGAACATAGAACTGCGACGGCATTACTGGTTACTCCTGCGCGAACTGGAGATTTGCTTACGGCCAAGTGTGTAACAGGAACGATTCTTGCAATGAGTCAGTCATATCTTTTCCTTCTG
The DNA here is from genome assembly GCA_013138965.1 of Candidatus Aegiribacteria sp. Taxonomy (GTDB): domain Bacteria; phylum Fermentibacterota; class Fermentibacteria; order Fermentibacterales; family JCC-6; genus Aegiribacteria. Next base: position 29,630 of record WTBT01000102.1, on the reverse strand, counting down.
GCCACAGGAGGGTTTGTCTTTAACTGGTTGATCGTATCCGTTCTTATCCTTCTCGGAGCGGGTATGGCTTCAGCCGTGGGTATGCTGTCTGGAACCAGTGGCAGGGATTTCATGGGTACACTGTTCTACGGTACGATCTTTGTTATCCCGCTTATGATCCCCGCTCTTTCCACCATGTTCCCGGGCAGACCATCAGTGATTATCAGACTGCTTCCCTCATACGGCCTGACCGAGGCAATGTCCGGGGTACTGGGAGAGAGTATGGGCCTACGTTTCGCGGCACCTCACATCATGACAACTGTTCTGTGGGATATATTCCTTCTCGGATCCGCCTTCTTTCTTCTCAGGAGAAGGGTGGAATCACTGTGAGTATCAGGCGAGTATGGAGCCTTATTTCTGGCGATCTCCGGCTTGGATTCCGATCTCCGATCATTCTTTGGCTTCTGATAATGCCCTTTGTGATCACTTTTATGCTGCAGGTTGTTTTCATCGCCTTGTTTGACCCTGAACCACGGATATGTATTTACGATTCCGGGGAATCCGAAATTACAATGGCCCTTGAAAGAGTAGAGGGTATCAGACTTTCCCGCGCAGGGAGCCCCGCAGAACTGAAAGAGTACATAGAAAACAACAATGCTGATCTTGGACTGGTAATCGAGGATGGTTTTGACCAGGCGGTAAGGGATGGTCAGAAACCCGAACTGGAATACTTTTTCTCAGGGGAAAGCCTGGCTTCAAACCGCATCGTTATCAGTCTGCTTGTGCTGGACGTGCTCCGGGAAATGGAGAACAGGGAGGCTCCTGTTGAAGTTGTTCTCCAAACAGGAGACGAGGAGGAGGCAATACCCCTGGCGCAAAAACTGATACCTGCAGTAGTTCTCATCGTTCTTATCATTACGGGAATTTTCGTTCCCGCGTTCATGCTTGTGGAAGAGAAGGAACATGGCACTATGAAAGCCCTTCTGGTTACTCCGGTGACGGTGTCCGATATTCTCTTTTCCAAAGCCCTGCTGGGTTTCGCAATGACAGTAATCATGTGCTTTATCACACTGGCACTCAACGGAGCCCTTTCCGGGCAGCCACTGGCACTGCTGGCAACAATCGTCGCTGGAACCGTTGTCTGTAATGCAATCGGGCTAATTTACGGCACGCTTGCAGGTAACGCAAAAACCCTTTACACACTTGTGAAAAGCCTCAACATACTCCTTGCTGGTCCGATTCTGTTTTATCTCTTCACCGGCTTGCCCCAGTGGATAGCAAAGATCTTCCCTACTTACTGGTTCATAGATCCCCTTTACAGCATAACACTTAAAGGCGCTGATTTTTCTGATGTATGTTTCAAGCTTGCAGTTGCCCTTGTGATAGGTATTCTTCTATGTATTGCAGTCGTTCCGCTGAGCAGAAGAATGCAGAAAAAACTGGCCGAATAAATAGGGACGGAGGTATTTTATTTAGAAAAGTGAAATAATCTAACAATATGCATACAATTTTGTACATATTATTTCCTGATTACAAATAAAATACCTCCGTCCCTAATTAATAGTTCAGACTGACGGATTTGTATCCGGTCTTTCCGAGATCCTTCCCTGATTTATCAAAAAGTTTCTTTAAATGATCATCCATAGTGAAATAAAAGATCTGCCAGCCGTTCTTAACCAGCTTGATAACATGGTTGACAAGGTTTTTCCTGCGCTCCCAGTCAGAATGCTGGAAAGCATCATCAAAAATAAGAAAAGCTGTCTCACCCATTGTGAGTTCAGCGAATCCTGTTCTGAGAGCGATGTAAACCTGCTCAGCGGCACCTGTACTCAACTGTGACAGAGGGAATTCTTCACCTCCTGGAGTAAAGAGGTGAAGGTATCCATTACTGTCCATTTTCAATCCATTGTAGTGCCCGCTGATCTGCTGAAGCGGAGCAGCAACTTCATCGGAACCCAGGGCTTCGTCCAGCCTTTCGTTCTCCGCGCACCGGAATTCACATACAGCCCTGTAAACAGAATTTTCGGCCAGAATTCGCGCAGTACTGTCCTTGTACTTGTTTTCAGCGGTTTCTATCGTGTCCTCCAGGGCGGTAAGAAGCTCTCTGATATCCCCTTTGTTTCCCGTGGCCACTGAAATCTCCGTTTTCAGGGTTTTAATACTGTTCTTCTCCCGCTCCAATTCCTCCGATACAGCCTTAAACTCTTCCTCGAGTTTCAGATATCGTCTCTTATCCCATTCCTCAGAAGGAGAATCAGGCAGATACGAATCCTCCTGAATGTTGAGTGAAGAGAGATCAATATTAAGGGAATTGATTGTTTTCCGGATTTCTTTCCTGTTTTTCCTGATCTCTTCTATTCTGAGATCCCATTCGTTACCGGGAATCTCCTCCCCGGTAATGGCATGAAGTCTGGACAGAATACTTGCTTCCTTTGCTTCAATATCCTGCTTGAGTTTTATTCTGTTTTTCCTGAGGGTCTCAGATTGAATATGCGCCGTTTCCATCCTCTGACACTCAACCTGCAGTGTGGCGGGATCCGTCAGCTCTCGCTGGAACCTTCTGCTGAACTCCTCCTCCAGTTTCTTTCTATGCAGTTCGGCCGATGCCGAGACGGGTTCAGGTTTATTCCTGATACGGGTGATGAGACAGATTACCGCCCCTGCAGCGGCAGCTATCATCAGGGGTCTGCTGAAAAACCCGGCTGCTGCTGTCAGCAGAATGAAAAAGAGAAGAAGTGCCAGGGTGACCTTATCGATCAGGGATCTATTCGAGGGAGCTTCGACATGCGAAAGGTATTCCTCCCTTGCCTTATTAACCCAGATGTAATTGTTCTCTTCATCGGTCGTACTATTAAGTTCTTCTTCGACATCGCTAAGATTCTTGAATTGAGCCCTGTTAAGACTGATGTCAGTTCCCAGCCCTATCAGATCCTGCTCGGAAGGAACATCTTCCATATCAAACTCAAGTTTTCTCAGTTCCTGGTCAATCATGAAAGCTCTGTGTTTTTTGGCATCATCAAGCTCACTGAGTTGCCCATCTATCTCATCTTTTAACCTCTCAAGGGAATTGACAGCGCAGAGTGAGGCATTTTCATCAACTTCCAGCTGAAGCGCTTCCAGCTCGTTTCTTTTCTTCTCCGCCTTCAGCCTGTCATCCTGATGCCCTGCACGATTAATAGTTATTGTGCCATTTTCAATAGTGGCTTTTTTGACGGTTTTCTGTATGCCGCTCTCAATCTCGTCCAGTACTCCCTTCCCGGAGAGATAGGTTCTGAGAATGTTGTCACCGGCCCCATCCCCTGTGGAGGACAGTCTTGTATCTCCTGCCCGGACAACCATCAAACGGGACAGCTCTTCCGGCAGGCGGCTGCCGGAACTGCTGAAATCCTCAAGCTTACTTCCCCCGGAGGTGAAGACTGTAGTTTTATCCTTCAGGCCGGAAACCAGAATCTTTCCCCCGGGCTTCCATTCTCTTAGTGTCGGCTCCTGTGATTTAGTTCTTTTCAGTATCCAGGGGGTATTATTCCCGGTCTTGAAAAGAAAATTGATCATGGCTTCAACGATATAGGTTTTACCGGTTTCGTTAAGACCGTAGATGAGGTTAAGCCCTTCAGGTTCCAGGATGAAATCATCCTTCAGAGGACCCCCGCGGTTGATGGATATTCTATCGATACGGATACCCATTATCAGCTGCCAGCTCCATAAATAACCGATAGGGCTGTTTCGATGACTTTCTCCTTCTCAGGTTCATTTCCGCCGAATTCCCACTCCATTTCCTCGATCAGCTCCAGAACCCGTCTGGCAATAGCGCTTCTGCGATTGTCCTTCGCAACGTACAGTGAGAAGATATCAGGTTCTTCATCCTTAACGAAACTGTATTCTGCGAATACATCTTTCAGACATTCCATGATTACTTCTCTATCACTGGTGTATCCAGTGGCTTTTATCCTGATTCTGGCTCTTTTTCTGTCCTCCTGGTTCAAACCCCATGCTGAGATTCTTTTCGCGGCATCATTTCGGAGCCTCTCAACCTCATTCTCATCCGGGATTACCAGGAATTTCTCCTGCAGATAGATCACATCCGTTCGTACGGTTTCTGAGGAGGTGTGCCCGGTAGCGGTGTTGAATACAAGGTATCGCCTTCTTCCAGTTTCGTTGATGTCGATTCCGCAGGGCGAACCGGGGTAGTAGAGATTATCAATATTCTCAGGTTTATGAATGTGCCCCAGAAAGACTCTCCAAGGTGAAAACTCCTCTATATCCTTCCTGTACAGGGGCATGTAAGTCCCCTTCTCGTAGGGATTGCGCTGTTTCATTCCACCGAAGTAATCACCATGACCGACAAGAACCCAGCGTTTCTCAGATCTATACTCCCCAATGCATTCTCCCATTCCGGAAGTCGCTGAATAGGGTAAGAAAACAAAACTCAGACCATCAAATTCTTCCAGCGCGGGTGAATCGTATATCCTGATATTCTCCCCTACGATAACGCTCCGTGATATGTCCGGATCGTGATTCCCGGGGATTATATGAATACAGATCTGAGGGTATTTCCTGCAGACCTCCTCAAACCGTGAGTAACTGCTGCAATCCTTATCGAAAAGATCCCCGGCTATTATGAGTGTTTTAATGTCCTGCTTCACAAGGCTATCGAAAATATTCACAAGAGCGCTGTATCGTTCTGGATGATTTCCACCGGCAGATAGATGAACATCCGCTGTTATCGCGACATTCATTCCGATTGAACCTGCCGAGCCTGAATAATCAAAACAGAAACCTTCCTGTGTATGAGTCAGATGAAGCTGTCTTGAATAATAACAGGATTATACAGCAATAAGAAGCATGATATTTTCCGGAGAGAGCGGATATTTATTCTACCACTTTTTCTATATCCTTTATTCTGTCCCTGTCCGTTCCTGCTGTTTCTGCAATTCCGTAATTCTCTGCCTGAATTGACAATATCGATTATCGAAATCCCGATACTTGTACCGGCGAGAGACAACCGGCAAACACCATTTTCAAAGGATCTCAACTCAATTGTCAAGAGTAAAGACCTGACTTCAGGCGGTTACGAGTGCTTGAACCCGCCGGCTTCCCTTTCAGTGAGAGGCGTACTGACAGGATGTTTTTCGAAATGGTCAAGGCAGCGCCTGATATCTTCAAGGAGAAGGCCTGCGAGATCCATGCTTGTTCCATGACGAACGAGAATTCTCTGTATCACGAGATCCTCTCTGTTCGCAGGCATGGAATAAGCAGGGACAAGCCAACCTCTTGAGCGGAGTCTGTCTGAAAGGTCAAAGAGAGTGAGGTTGTGTTTACTGTCTTCTTTGAGTTTCCAGCATAGAGCAGGTATGCCGCCTTTGCCATTATAAATGATCTCAAAAGGACCAATCCTGCCGATCTCTTCCGAAAGGTAAACAGCAACATCCTGACAGGTTTTGTGTATTTCCCGGTATCCGGTTTTTCCAAGTCTGATAAAGTTGTAGTACTGCGCGATTATTTCTCCCCCGGGACGGGAGAAGTTCAACGCAAATGTAGGTATGTTGCCACCAAGGTAATTCACATAGAAAATAAGATCTTCGGGAAGGTCTTCTTTCGATCGCCACAATGCCCAGCCGACACCAAGAGGAGCAAGACCGAACTTATGACCGGATCCATTTATGGATTTTACCCTTGGCAGGCGGAAGTCCCATAGCAGTTCGGGCTGAAGGAACGGGGCAATAAAAGCACCGCTTGCGCCGTCAACATGAATGGGAATATCCAATCCTGTATCCTGCTGGAATTTGTCAAGCGCATCACTCACTTCCTTGACCGGTTCGTACTGACCGGTAAAAGTTACGCCAAGCGTCGGAACAACACAGATCGTGTTCTCGTCACACCGCTTGATAACTTCTTCCGGTGTCATTATCAGGCGGTTGCCTTCCATCGGGATTTCTCGAATTTCCACATCCCAGTAACGGGCAAATTTGTGCCAGCATATCTGAACGGGACCGCAAACCATGTTCGGTTTATCGGTTGGTTTACCCTTAGCTTTCATCTTGGCTCGCCAGTTCCATTTCATCGCCATTCCGCCCAGCATTGCCGCTTCGCTCGAACCGGTTGTGGAACAGCCAAGAGTAGAAGCTGGTTCAGGAGAGTTCCAGAGATCCGCGAGAATATGAACACATCTGCTTTCAATCTCCGCAGTTTGTGGATACTCATCTTTGTCTATCATGTTTTTATCAACGCAATCGATCATAAGCTGCTGGACTTCAGGTTCTATAAAGGTCGTACAGAATGTGGCAAGATTCTGACGGGAGTTTCCGTCGAGCATGAGTTCATCACGTATAAGACGATAGGCATCTCGAGGAGGCATATCCTCTTCAGGCATCCTGTATTTAGGAAGTGATTTTGCAGCGAACTCAGAACCGTAAACCGGAGCGATCAGCTCCTCCATATTTTCTTTATTCTTTTCATGCAGCATCTTATTATCTCCTTCTCATTTACTTATCGAATCGGTTTCCTGTTCCTGGCCGGGCATCCAGCCGGGTTTCTTGAAGTGATTAATGATAATAGGAAGAGAAACAAAGACTATTACTCCTATAGCTATGAAGAGTGTATAGAACAAAGGGCTTCCCACCTGCAGGTTACTCGGCGGAAAGAACAGGATAATAAAAGCGAACAGCACGGCAAGCATGCCGATCCCGGCTATTATACACATGCCGGCGTTTCCTCCCGGAACTTTGAAAGACCTCGGTACTTCCGGCTTTGAAAAACGCAGTTTGATGGCAGCCGCGTAAAGAAGGATATACATAAACAGATAAAGGCAGGCAGTAAGAGCAGTCAGAAGGAAGAAAGCGCTGCTTACATTGGGCATAAGGAGATAAACAAGTGACACAAGAGTAACGATTACTCCCTGAATCAGAAGAATGTGTACCTGTATTCCGTTCTTATTTACTTTTTGAAGAAATGGAGGCAGCTCACCCTCCTGTGCTGTGGCAAGAAGCCCTTTGCTCGGACCCGCAATCCATGCAGTTACACCACCGATGGCTCCAAAAGCGATAAGAAATCCCAAAATCGGAAGTAACCATGGGATGTCAAATTTCGTAAGAAAATTATCCAGCCCCTGCATTATACCGGCGGTAAGGCTTATTTGGCCCGCGGGAAGAACTGACGCTATTGAAAATGCTCCCAGCGTGAAAATACCAATTATTATGAACATCGCCATAAAAATAGCAGCAGGAAACTGCTTCTTAGGATTTTTCAGTTCCTTTACATGAACCGCACCAACTTCCATTCCCGCGAAAAGCAGAACTATACCGCCCAGAAAAGCAAGGCTGTTAAGGTTGCCAAAATCAGGAAGGAAGGATTTGGCTTCTCCCACAGATTTGAAAGCCAGGGGATTTCCGCCTGATATCCAGATGATGCCCAGTAGAATAATGAAAATACCCGGCAGTAGAGTTCCGGCGATTACGCCTGTTGTAGTTAGCCAGCCAGCGGATTTCATGCCGCGAAGGTTGACAAGAGTTGCGCCCCAATAAACTATCAGTATTACAGCGACACTGAATATTTTGTTGGTTGCCAGTGATTGATCCATGAAAAGATATGACAGAGCCCCCGCGGCAAAGGCGAGAACAGTCGGATACCAGATGACATTCTGAATCCATTGAAGCCAGATAGCAGTGAAACCGAGTTTTGAACCAAAAGCTTCTTTTACCCAAACATACACTCCGCCTTTACTGGGCCATCCGGTTGCCAGTTCTGCCGATACGAGAGATACCGGAACAAGAAACAGGATCGACGCAAAAAGAAGGTAGAAAATCATGGACATACCTTCCTTCGCCATCATCGGAAGCCCACGAAGACTCATGACAACGGCAACATTCATCATCGCCAAAACGAAAACACTCAAGGTGCGTTTCTCTTTAGATTCAGGCATAGTTTCCTCCTTTCCTTTGAGATTATGGAGAATTTCGGATGATTCAATCCTTTCGTAGTAATAATTTGATAATGATAAATGTACTGTTATACAGGTCAAGCCCCCATCCACTCCACGAATGGGTTCCAAAATGAAATCAGAAGGGCAGCGCTTCCAGTTTTTCCATGTGATACTGAACAGTCTGCTGATTCATTGAGAAGTGGTTGGCAATCTCTGTTGCATATGAATCATTAAACTTGTTGATGTATAAGAGAATCTTTGATACTGCTTTCTCCAGAAGGCCATAGATGAAATGACACGTTCTATCAGACTCAAGGATTTATTAATCTCTTTCTGATCGATTGGCTATTTCTTCCCAGTTTGGGATATAGACAGAAATAAGATTCTTGAAGAGTATTCCGTGATTTGGGATACGAAGATGCAATAATTCATGAACGATGACATACTCCTGAAAATCTTCCTCTTCGCTGGATAACTTCATTAACATTGGTTGATGTAATCAAATCCGGATTCAACTCAATCAGCTTTTCTTCCAGAATACGATTGAATAACAAGCCGCCTTCACCCCGGCGAAGCGATAGAGCTTCGGAAGGCGGCAAATATGTCCAACCGATCTCTTCTGCATACCGGATAAGGGGCATCTGAACAGCATCCTTTTCTGATCCGAATTTACTTATTTAATTTCACTGTCTATTAAAACACTATAGTTTTGTTGCTCACAGATTACACACAAACTAGTTTGTTGATCAAATTTTGCGAAAAATGAGCAATAACCAGTTTTGTTGTTCATAAATTTCACTTAAAAAAGATCCTTCCCTTCAGCAATATTAAGCAGTTCCGAGAAAGCATAAATACCCGCTCGCCGGCCACTTCTAGGTCGCACTGTCGTAAGGGTACCATTATCTCTAAGTAATTTCAGTATTCTTCTTGCAGTAGGAGAAGGTATTCCTGGATCCTTTATGAAATCCGGTGATCGGAAAATCGGTCTCTGGAAAATGAAGTCTAAAGCATTAATGCTATACTGTGAATGAATAACCTTAGAGAATTCAGCTTTGCTCTTTTCATATAAACCAAGGATAGCATCAGCTTTCCTTTGATTCTCCTCAGCCTGCTGGATTATTGCTTCCAGGAAATAACTTACCCACTGAGTCCAATCTCCATCGCGTGATACAGTAAGAAGCCGCTCATAATACTCATCGCGATTTCGTTCAAAATAGGCACTAATGTAAAACATGGGGGCAGATAGTAGTTCAGTCTTAGCCATGAACAACGGTACAAGCATTCGTCCAAGTCTACCATTACCATCAAGAAATGGATGTATAGCCTCGAATTCGGCATGGAGAACAGCCAATTGAACAAGGCGATCCAGCGAATCGGCATGTATATATTTCTCCCATGCACTCATTGCATCAGGAAGTCTACCAGATCAAGACACCTTGATCGGTAGCTCTCATCATTACTGTTCTGATATGCTCGAAGTATCAGTTCAACAACATTGTCCACTTGGGAAGAAAAGCGGGAGTATGCGTCAATCCCTCTTTCAAGTAACTTAAATTTCATATATGTGCCCAGTGAATATATTGCTAATATGTATATTAAAATTCGAGTACTTTTTGTATATCCTGTGCCCTGTCCCTGTCCGTTCCCGGTGTTTCAGCGATTCCGGGGATTTCTCTGAATTCGGACATTGACCCAAGGAATCGCAGGGGTTCAAGACCTATCAGTCCTTCTCCTGTAACGGCATGACGGTCTATGTGACTTCCACATTCTCTCTTTGAATCATTGATATGAAAGGCTTTAATTCTTTCAATTCCAACAGTATCGTTGAACCTATTCATGGTTTCCCGGACAGCGCTGAAGGAAGAGAGGTCGTAACCGGCAGCGAAGGCGTGGCATGTATCGAAACAGATCCCGGTCCGGGCAGGCATGTCGGTAAGTTCAAGCAATTGTGCGAGTTGCCAGAAGGTATGCCCTACAGTTGTTCCCTGTCCAGCGGTATTCTCGTAGAGAATTCCCGTATCCGCAGGCGAGTTGAGCAGTATCTTTCCAGCCATCGATGATATCTTTTCAATCCCTGTTTCTTCACCCGCGCCGAGATGGGCTCCCGGGTGGAGAACGCACCATTCAATTTCAAGTGTATGCATTCTTTCCAGCTCGGCTTCCAGAGCTTGAACGGAGAGTTTTACGACCCTTCTGTCCGTTGAGGCGAGGTTGATAAGGTATGAAGCGTGAGAGATAATTGTGACAGATCTGCCGCTGTACCTCTCAATCTCCCTTTCCTTGATAGCGCGACCCTTCCACTGCTGCTGGTTTGATGTGAATATCTGACCACAGGGTAACCCCAGTTCATTGAGTGTATCAAGCGCCCTGTCCAACCCTCCCCTAACGGAAGCGTGAATTCCCGGTATCATGGTGAAGTTATGGCTGCAGGCATGTCTGCCTGAAAAGTTCAAGGTTCATGGTGCATTTCTCAGCCAGTTCACTCCTCTTTTCGGCCAGAACCTGCAGAATATTCTGGGAAGTGTCCCAGGTTCTCTCGAGTAATACGCTTAATTCCTCGCCCCAGCTGTCTGAAGAAGAGTCGATCGCAAGGCCTGCGATACCTGCCTCCTCCATGAATCTGTAACCCTTGGAGGCGTACGGTACGGCGATCGGAATCGTGCCGGTAACTACAGAAAGGATCGATCCGTGAAGAGGGACTGTGAGGATTACCCGGCATTCGGATATGCTTGTCAGAAATTTCCTGATGCCGGTGGGCATGATTACGGTCGCACGGTCACTGTGCTTCATCATGGCCATAACAGCTTCACACTCGAAATCATCTGAATTCGAAAGGCTTCCGGTATGGAAGGGGAAGAAGCGTATCTCCCCGCCATGAATATCGATGTGCCTGTCAAGAAGATTTGCCCATTCTCTTCTGATGCCGGTGACATCCGGTTCCCTGTAAAAGCCGAGTTTTTTTCTTATTTCAAGGGGTAGAATATTTCCCTGTCTGTTGGATACGTTCCTTACGGCTACACCAAGAATTTCAGATGTGCCGTGGGGCTGCGCGTAGTCGCCTGCCAGGGTGAAGGTGGAATCTGACGCAAGCCTGACTTTTTCCGGATTCAGCCCGAGATCAAGGAGTGTTTCCAGGGAAGATCTGTCCCGGACAGTAACACCGCTGCAGTACCCAAGCCATTTCCGGAGCTGGCCAGGTGTCCATCTTGCCAGTTCATTCCCCTGTCCGATTCCAACTGACCAGGCAAAAGCCGGTTTGTTGTAACGTCTGGCAAGTCTGATGGGGTGCAGGTTGAAGGGCGTGTAAAGAAGTGATGACCTGTCCTGGGCCAGTTCCCCTCCACCGACTATCACTACATCGGACCACCTGACACCACGGGTCATTGCGCGGAGCTTGCCCTTCGACACATCGAAAGGTTTCACATCATAAACCTTCTCCGTTTTTTCCGGAACAGCGGACATCACACCTATCCGGATACCGTCAAGAGAAGAGATGTCCCGGACCTGTGAGGCGAATATCGCCTCATCGCCAACGTTTGAACCGCCTTTTTCCAGCTGCCCCCAGGAGGAAGAAAATACTTTTTTCATAAGAGGAATATACTGAATTGTCCGGAGGGTCAGACAATTATGCCCTTACTGATATCATCAAGAGAATAGCTTCCGGATCCAAATGGAATCTCAACCCTGTGCGAACCCACTTCAAAAGGCGATCTCAGTCGTGGTAGGAGAATTCCCTCAGTGTTGCGGCCATCTGTCTGAGCCTGCAGTCAACCTTTCCGTAAATCGTATCTGCAGGATACGTTCCATCAGACATCAGTTCTCCTGCCTTTGTTCCCATGAGAAGTTCCGCTCCATCCTCTATGAACTCTATGGGATAAATGTGGAACCTCCCTTCTCTGACAGCATCAATGACGTTATCGCGAAGCTGAAGATCCTTCATGTTAGACTTCGGGATCATTACTCCCTGTGTTCCCGTTAATCCCTTTCCACTGCATACACGAAAGAAGCCCTCCACCTTTTCGTTAACCCCGCCTATGGCCTGTATTTCTCCGAACTGGTTAACCGAACCGGTTACAGCAAGATCCTGCCTGATTGGAATCTCCGAGAGTGCGCTGAGCAGAACGTAAAGTTCCGTTGACGATGCGCTGTCCCCGTCCACTCCGCCGTAACTCTGCTCGAATACGACACTGGCGGAGAGGGAAAGAGGATACTCTCTCGCGAATTTGCCCTGTATGAAGCCTGCTATTATCAGCATTCCCTTCGTATGCGTAGTTCCCGACATGTCAGATTCACGCTCAACATTTATCAATCCTTTTCTGCCGGCGGAAACTCTTGTGGATATTCTAGCCGGCAACCCAAAGGAGTAATCCACACCCTGATACACGGCAAGTCCGTTTACCTGTCCGACTTTTTCTCCTTGAGTATCCACCATTATTGTGTCATCGATTATTCGCCTGGTGGCATAAGTCTCGCCAAGATTCAAACGGTGAATTTTCTCCTGTATCGCTTCCCTGACATGGTCAACGGTAACGATTGAATCTTTCCTCTGCCTGGCAAAGTAGCTTGCCTGGCGGAGATAGTCGCTGACTCTGTTAAATTCCAGAGAAAGTCTGTCCTGCAGGCCGGCCAGCCTGATACTTTCTTCCACAACCGCTGCAACCGCGCCCGTATCCATGGGGAGCAGATCTTCAGCCTTGATGATCCCCGCGATAACATTGGCGAAGTCGCGGATATTCCCAACTGTGGATTCCATGGTAAAATCAAAAGCAGCTCTTATCCGGAAGAGAAGACCGAATTCCGATTCGTAGGAAGCAAGAAGGTAATAGAGTTTTGAAGAACCGATAAGAACAATCTTGGCATTGGTATCAATCGGTTCAGGATGGAGATGAACCGGATACAGACCCATGGGATCATGACTCCTTATTACAGTCGTCTGATTCCTGAGGGTCTGAATAAGTCTCAGCCACAATTCCGGTACTCTTACCAGATCCAGGGCGTTCATGATAAGGTAACCTTCATCAGCCTTGTGTATGGCTCCGGGTCTGATCATCGTATGATCACTGTAGGGTTTCCCCTCAACGACAACTCGATCGATGTTTCCGAAGAGGCTTATTGAATCGGGAAATTCCTCGATCACCACCGGCCGTTTGGTTTTACCCGAGTTATCAAGTATCAGATTCGGTGTAAACAGAACGTATGGATCCTTGCTCTCCGAGCTCTCCGCAAATTCCTGGAGGTTTTCCAGAATAATCTCTACTATCGAATCAGCCCATTTGTCTGCCTTATCATCGCCAATTTCCTTCAGTATCGAAACAATTCCCGATATTGTAGGTTTCACAAGCCTGCGGAACATTTTCTCGAGCTTGATCTGGATCTCTATTTCCATATCGCGGGTTTTTCTGAAGGCGTTTGTGAGTTTTTTGAAAAGCTCTTCATGCAGCTTCGTATACTTCTTCAGCTCTTTCTGTGTAAGCTTCCCTTCGCCCTTCATTTCCTCCAGTGTGTCAAAGGTGACCGTTTCATCGTTAATCATGGGAAGAACATCCGGCCTGAATTCCCCCGGCGCTGCGGGTACATTGACTATGGAAAAGCCGGCTTCGGCAGCTTCCTTCTTGACTGTATCCATAAGAGCCTTTTTCCTATCCTGGTAGGATGCCCTTATTGCCCTGTTTTCCATTTCAGCCTTCTCACTTTGGAGGACCGCAGGAATGTTGCTTTTGAGGAGTTGTATGCATTCCTCAACAGCTGCGACGAACCTGGCGCCGTCTCCCGCAGGAAAAGTGAGTGCTATCGGGTTTCTGGGATCCTCCATGTTTCGAACGTACATGATGTCCCTCAGTTCATCGGTGGTCGTATCGATACTTTCAAGAATTTTCTTTATGGTTGTCTCACGCCCTGTTCCGGATACTCCCGTTACAAACATGTTGTACCCTATTGAATGAATTTCAAGGCCAAGTTTGATAGCTTTTATAGCCCTTTCCTGGCCTACAATCTCTCCGGTGGGTTTGATGTCCGCTGTGGTTTTGAAATCAAGAGCTTTCGACGGGCATTTCCATTTAAGTTCTTCTGGTTTGATTGGGCTGACAGCCATCTGCGTATCCTTCCCGCATGATTTTTGAAATCTATTTCTCCGACGATTCAGTCTCCGGAGGGGTTGTTGAAAGTTGGCCGGCTTCCACCGAAAATACCCGGACTCTGCCCCCTTTTCTACCTTACCCCTTACTATAACGGCAGCTTCAGAACGGACAAGAATATACTCGGCCCTCCTGAAGAACGGCGATGGCAGAAATACATCCGCAACTCCAGCGTTATCCTCAAGCATAAGGAAACCTGCGCCGGCGGCAAGCCTTCTTCCCGTAACGAATCTTCCCCAGACCAGAAAGATACGTAAGCTGGACCTTATTTTCTATTTCCCGATGGAATAAGCTGAACCCTGTCCCTGTAACAACAGTGAAAACACACGGGAGGTTGAGAATGTTACTGAATACGATGACATCACTGATGATTCTCTCTGTTTCGGTTGCCGGATACTTCTGTCCGGGCAGATCGGCGGATGATAATTACCAGGAAGTAGTTCAAAGGGTATCGGAGATGGTCTGGGACCGGAGCGTCAGAAAAATGGCAAGCGGGTACGGGCTCGATGTGGTAAATGTAACCTGGGAGGATACGGGGCGTTACTCCGGCTCATGCTGGGGGCCCAATATTTCCGATATGACCATACAGGTTCACAGCTATCAGAACGGAGCGGAACAGCCTGACCTTACCTGTATGCCTGTGATAAGGTATCCAAATTTCCATGACCTTTCAGCGGATCTGGATCCGAACAATTTTTATCTGCTGGTGGGCAACGAGATAGGTGAAGAGCTGGCGCCTGTGTCTCTGACAGATTTTGTAGACAATATCAGGTACTATCTCCACGATCCGGAATCATGGGAAGGCAGTGAACACAGCCTTCTCGCGGAAAGGGACAGCGTTGTTCTGGTAAGCGCTCAGGGTGTATTCCTTCCAATTCAGTCTTCGGGAAACGCCACATTCAATCCTGTGCTTTACAACTATCAGTCCTACGAAAGCAATCCGGCCGTACTCACCATCCTGGTTACCAGAGAAGGCACCAGCGTGACCGTGATAGATAATGCCAGGGACGCGGTCCCCGGTTCATGGAGCTGGGGTCAAAGATTGTTCTTCAACGAGGACGGACAACGGGCCAGCTTTACCGGACAGAGAATTTCTGATTTCAGGGTTGATTACGCAAACAGCGGAGGGGATCCCTCGGACATTTCCGAGGAGAGTAACCTCAATATGGTCCTGTTGATACAGATTCCTCTGAAGCAGAGAAGTCCCCGGAGCACATATTTCGATGATGTGGTATGCTGCGAATCTTCGTGCGCGCAGATGGGTGCGGCGGGTTCGAGCAGCGGAGATGTATCGAACGTTGAAGCAGCCGTTATAGGACACGGGGAGCTGGAAGGTCCTTTCACGGAGATAGATGGTCTTGAAATTTTGCGGGATCCTGAATTCCCCATTAGAGTTACGGTACAGTTCTACAAGGCCACTTCAAACGGTGTGGCTTCTCAGCGGGATATCAGCGAGATAGCTGAAGAGATCCAGAAGGTTTACGACCAGGGTACATACGTCGGCTCCCTCGTGGTTCCCGACCCGGGATCCTACAGACCTACCGACTGGGACAGGGCATCAGTACCCAGGAGACTGAACAGATACTGGAGGATGGTGAGCAACGGCTGGACAGGAAGAAGAGATCTCATAAACTGATCAACTTATAAGTTCAACTGCGGGGCCGGGTCTATTAAGCCCGGCCCTTTTTGCTTAGATTACCTGTATGGCTGAAAGAACATCGGGACGTAAGCACTGGGACGATTTCTGGAAAAGGGATCGCGATCTTGACGATATCTACGACAACGACGGGCGTATACCTGAGGAACTCCTCGGGCGGATGGACATAAGAGACGCCGTCACAATGGAGGTAGGCGCCGCAACCGCGAGGGACAGCGTCATTCTGGCGGAATACGGGGCTGTTTCGATAGCGCTTGATTACTCCCATGAAGCCCTCAGGCTTGCCAGGAAGGCAGCTCAAAGAGCGGGTGTTCAGATACTGCTGGTCTGTGGCGACGCTCTTGCCCTGCCCTTCAGGGATGCTTCCATCGATCTTGTTTTTCATCAGGGGGTACTGGAGCATTTTCGCGATCCACTGCCTCTTCTGCGTGAAAACGTAAGGGTACTGAAGGAAGACGGAAAAGTTCTTGTTGACGTCCCGCAAACCCTTCACATCTACACATTGATTAAGAAAGCTCTCATCGCCATGAACGTGTGGTTCGCGGGCTGGGAAACCCAGTTCACGGCAGGGCAACTTGCCGAACTTCTAAGGGAAACGGGTCTGGAGCCGGAATGTACTTACGGAAGGTTCTTTTCACCTTCTCTCGCCTATAGAATACTCCGGGAACTGCTGATGAAACTGGGTATCAGGATGCCTTTGAAGCCTGTTCTGCTGCCCCCTGTCCACAGACTTCGCCGCAACCTGAGAAGAAGGATAGAAGCATCCTTCCTTGGACCCAGACTGGGTTACATTGTTGGAATCATCGCAGGAAAAAGGCGGGATACCTGACATGCGTATTCTGGCTCTTAACTGGAGAGATCCGAAGAATCCTGAGGCCGGTGGCGCGGAGATCCATCTTCATGCAATACTCAAGAGAACAGTGGCTGAGGGTCATGAGGTCACCCAGATATCACAGGCTGTAACCGGTCTCCCTGCTGAGGAGATAATAGACGGTGTCCGTATCCTCCGCCATGGAAGGCGGAATACTTTCAATTTCACGCTGAAGAAGTTCGCCCTCTCCCTTGATATGGCCTCCAGTTTCGACCTTGTGATCGAGGATCTCTGCAAGATACCCTTCTACAGCCCGCAATGGTCTCCTGTCCCTGTTCTTACCATCGTTCCTCATCTGTTCGGCACAACAGCGTACAGAGAAGTCGCCATGCCCCTCGCGCTGTACGTGAACTTCATGGAATCCTTTATTCCGCGAATTTACCGAAGATGTCCCTTTGTGGCGATTTCCGACTCCACGAAGGATGATCTCGCACGAAGGGGGATCCAGGCTGAGAATATTTCGGTTATTCCCTGCGGAATAGACACGGATTTCTACAATCCGGGCAAACCTGATCCGGAGCGGGGCACATTCCTTTACGTCGGCAGATTGAAGAAGTACAAGGGCGTGCAGATCATTCTTGCCGCCCTTGCTGTGCTTCGGGATGCTGGAAAAAACTACAGGCTTGTAGTGCTGGGATCCGGTGATTATGAAGAGGAGCTGAAAAAGACTGCCTTACGTCTGGGTCTGAACCGTGATGTCACCTTCGAAGGTTTCGTACCCCGGGAACGCAAGCTCCACTGGCTCCGTTCAGCCTGGGCCGCAGTATTCGCATCGGAAAAGGAGGGATGGGGCCTGACGGTGATCGAGGCGAATGCCTGCGGAACACCTGTTATAGCCAGCAACAGCGACGGTCTGCGGGATTCGGTAAGAGACGGCAGAACAGGCATTCTGGTTCCTCATGGCAATGTGGAGGATCTCGCGGCGCAAATGGACAGGCTGGCTAACGATACTGCTCTCAGATCCAATCTCGGAAAAAATGGTCTGGAATGGGCCGCCGGTTTCAACTGGGATATTACCGCGGACAGGATGATAGGGGTAATGAAAGATACTCTTCGCAGGTAAAATCCCTGTGTTGTCAGAATCCGACGTAAAGCCTCTCCCATAGAACGGAAGGCAGTGCTGCGTCCCTTATTCTCGCGGCGGCGTCATCGATGCTGTATTCCACCCTGCGGTGTTCCCAGGTTCGGGCTTCAGTATCAATCAGAAGGTAAGCCGCCCTGGAATCCCTGTCCCTGGGCTGTCCGACGCTGCCGACATTAACAATCCTTACTTTTGAAAAATCTCCCTTTGACGCCTCGGTGTAATTACCGTCTTCCATCCAGCAGCCTGGAAGGTGAGTATGACCGATTAGCGAGATATACCCCTGCCTTACGCTCATGGATTCAAGGGCATGATTCCGGCGGAGTACGTATGTCCAGCTCTCAGGATCGGCGGGGTAGCTGTGGCAGAGAAAGAAATCCTCGTATTCAGTGTAGTACGGGAGCTGAGAAAGCCAGTCCTTTTCATTCTGGATCAGAACCGACCTGGTCCACCTGATCGCCGTGGCTCCCTCCTTGTTGAACCTGTCCAGTGGTACTCGCTCCGCCACTCCAGCGTCATGGTTGCCCAAAACTACGATTTCACATTCACTACGCACCCTCTCGATGCACATGGAAGGGTCGGCCCCGTAGCCAACGATATCACCAAGGCAGAATGTTCTGTCCGCCTCTTTCCCTGGAGGGTCGGTCAGAACCGCCTCAAGAGCCTGTAAATTACTGTGAATATCGGAAATCATCCTAATCAGCATGCGGTTACTTTTTCCGGGTGGATGTATTTGCGTTAGAGGTTTTAACGATGGTGTCCAGAACTCCGTTCACAAAACCGGGGGTTTCATCCGTATCGAAGGCCTTTGCCAGTTTTATCGATTCGTCAATAACAACTGGAACTGGAGTCGATGACTCGGAATAGTACATTTCCCCCAGCGCCTGTTCAAGTATCAGACGTGTAACAAGGCTGAGCCTTTCCAACGTCCAGTTCTCCAGAGCATCTTCGATCCTGGTGTCTATTTCTGTTCTGTTATAATGGACTGCCCTTGCAACGTCGGATACCCAGTTCCAGTCCTCAGTATCCATTGGAACGCCCAGTCCCAGGTCCGGGTCTGCCAGAAGCAGCCTGATATCCTCCAGGTTAGCCGAAAGAGACTCGCTGTTCACTTCCATGGCATACCTGGCCTGAAGAAGGGCTTTGCGGCCTCTGCTTCTTATACCCATTACGCCTCAGTCGACTCCTCTTCAGCACTTTCAGCATCAATGGATTCTTCCAGGTCTGCCACATGTTCGTAGAGCGCTGTCATCTCGAGAGCTGTCATTGCCGCGTCGAAACCCTTGTTGCCGGATTTGGTCCCTGCCCTGTCAACAGCCTGCTCAACCGTATCCGCGGTAATAATTCCATAAATAACCGGAACATCCGCCAGCATGGCGGCCTGAGATACGCCCTTTGCGCTTTCAGCGGATACGTACTCGAAATGGGGGGTTTCCCCTCGTATAACAGCACCTAGACAGATAACGCAGTCGAATAACCCGGTATCGGCTATTCTAACAGCAACGGGGGATATCTCCCAGGCTCCCGGAACCCAGAAAACGTTAATATCATCGGTATTAACGCCATGTCTTTCCAGACAGTCAAGAGCTCCGTCAAGAAGCTTCTTTGTAATGAAATTATTAAACCTTGATACCACAACAGCGGGTTTGATCCCTGTGCCGTCAAGCTGACCCTCATGAATCCAGGTCATCGTCCACTCCCTCCAGCATATGTCCGAGCTTTGTCTTTTTAGTTCTGAGGTATTGAAGATTCTCTTCCGTAGGCGGAATCTCTACTCTGACCCTTTCCGTGATCTCCAGGCCGTATCCCTTCAACCCTACGATCTTTTTAGGGTTGTTCGTCATCAGCCTTATTGTTGTGAGGCCCAGTTCAGCAAGGATCTGTGCCCCGATACCATAATCTCTCAGGTCTGCGGGGAAACCCAGTTCCTCGTTGGCTTCAACGGTATCCAGCCCGTGATCCTGCAGGTGATAAGCTTTTATCTTGTTTGCCAGGCCTATTCCACGTCCTTCCTGCGCCATGTAGAGAATTACTCCCAGCCCCTCGCTATCAACCTTTTCCA
Organism: Candidatus Aegiribacteria sp.; assembly: GCA_013138965.1. Lineage (GTDB taxonomy): Bacteria > Fermentibacterota > Fermentibacteria > Fermentibacterales > JCC-6 > Aegiribacteria. The sequence continues at coordinate 9,928 of WTBT01000102.1, read as the reverse complement.
TCGCCGCGTGGAGCTGGCTTCCGCAGTCACACCTGCGGGAGGCGAAGACATCTCCCGTAAGGCACCGGGAATGAACCCTTACAAGTACGTTGTCACGGCCCTTCACATCACCTTTCACCAGTGCTACATGCAAATCTCCCTCTGTGATGCTTTCGAATACATGAAGGTCGAACAAGCCGTAGTCTGTGGGCAGTGTTGATCTGGCTGTCTCTCTGACCAGCTTTTCGGTTTTCCTGCGGTATCGAACCAGTTCCTCGACCGATGTAAGAATAAGGTCGTGCTTCCGAGCAAATTCAATGAGCTGCGGAAGTCTTGCCATAGAACCATCCCGGTTCATGATCTCGCATATAACCCCTGCCGGTCTGAGCCCTGCCAGCCTGGCGAGGTCAACAGCGGCTTCCGTATGTCCTGTCCTGGAAAGGACACCTCCGGGTCTCGCGGCCAGCGGGAAGATATGACCAGGTCTGGCCAGATCGGACGCTTCTGAAGAGGGATCCAATGCCACTGCGATTGTTCTGGCCCTGTCGTGGGCGGATATACCTGTGGACACTCCCTCAATCGCGTCGATACTGACCATGAACGCTGTTTCATGGAGGGAAGTATTCCTGGGAACCATCTCATGAATGTCCAATCTCTCAAGGGCCTTTTCTTCCATTGAAAGACATATAAGACCTCTCCCTTCCAGCGCCATGAAATTCACAGCCTCAGCATCGCACTTTTCGGCCGCGATTATCAGGTCTCCCTCGTTCTCCCTGTTCTCGTCGTCCACCACAACGACCATTTTTCCGCTGCTGATGGCTCCTATAGCTTCCTCTGCCCCGGTTATTCTGTTACTGCTCAAGGTAATTCCTCAACCGCCTTTTTCCAAGAACTGCGTCAGTCTGCTTCTTTACGTACTTACCGATAATATCGTATTCAAGATTCACATGTGAACCCGGTTTCCAATTCCCCGCTGTGGTTCGCTCAAGTGTTTCCGATATCAGGACAACTGAGAATCTGTCCGGCGCCAGTGAGGCAATGGTAAGGCTTATCCCGCTGACAGCTATCGAACCCTTTTCCACAATAAGCGGCAAGTATTTTCCGGAACAGGATATCCATACTGTCATGCCCTCTCCGCCCCTCTTTACTTTAAGAACCGCCGCGGCTTCGTCCACATGGCCGGTAACAATATGACCATGCAGTCCGTCCGAAAACCCAAGGGGTCGTTCCAGATTCACTTCAGTGCCCGGATAGTATCCGGAGATGATGGTTCTTGAAACGGTTTCCGCCGAGCAGTGAAACGCCAGGCTCCGGTTGCCGATGCCACTGATCGTCAGGCAGGAGCCATCCACAGCAATGCTGTCTCCGGGCGATGCTGATTCAAAGAGCTTTGTCTGAATGGTCAGACTGCCGCCTGAAACAGCTTTCACCCTTCCCGTATCTTCAATCAGACCTGTAAACAACGCAGCCCTCCGTAAGAAAATCGGACCCGGAGCGACGGGATGAAACATTTTCCAACCTTATCGCATTTTCAATATTGTCTATCCCAAGTAATTCAAAGGCGGGTCTTCCCTCCCCCCCAAATATCACCGGCGCAGTGAAAATGCTGACCGAATCAACCAGCTCATCCTTCAGCAGCCGTGTGGAAAGACCGCTTCCCGCTTCGCAGAGGATGGAGCCGATACCTTCCGCAGCGGTTCTTTCAAAAAGCGAAGCAAGGCTGATACCCCGGATTCCGGAATCCGTGGGGAATTCCCACACATCCACTCCTGGTATACTTGTGTATTCGGTCAGGCACGCAGCCACACCCTCCGGGACAGCGATGATAACTCTTCCGGGGTTCCTGAAAAACTTCCATGACTCTCCAAAATCACCGGTGGACGAAACTACTATACGCACAGGCTGCCTGCCAGGCAGGGTATCAGCCAGACGAACTGTCAATTCCGGATCGTCCGCTCGTACAGTTCCCGCTCCTGTCAGTACAGCCCGAACAGAAGCTCGCATCCGGTGTACCCGCCTGCGAGATTTGTCGCATGATATCCATCTGCTGCTTCCATCGGCCGCTGCTGTCCTGCCGTCAAGGCTCAGGGCTATCTTGAGGGTGACCCAGCTTCTTGATGTTTCAAGGTAGTGTAGATATACCCTGTTAAGTGTGCGGGCTTCCCCCGAAAAGAGTCCTGTTTCTACTTCAATTCCCGCCGACTCGAGCTGTTCTATTCCCCTGCCGCTCACCCTCGGGTCGGGATCGGTCATGGCAACGACAATCCTTGAGATCCCCGCCCTGATAATTTCATCGGTACATGGCCCGGTACGGCCATGATGACAGCACGGCTCCAGGGTTACGACCATTGTGCCGCCCGATGAAGCCTCACCCGCAGACGCAATGGCGATCACTTCGGCATGGGGTGCTCCGCATTTCCTGTGAAAGCCATCTCCCGCATAATTACCATTGCGGTCAAGAATGACCGCGCCAACCATGGGATTGGGAAAGGCGCTGCCCCTGCCGCACGCCGCCAGTTTCAGAGCCTTTTTCATTGCATGGGTTTCGGCCCGGGAAATCATCAGTCCTTTTCCAGCTCGATAATGCTTAACCTGCCGATTGCAGAGTTGACAACGTATTGGGATTCAAGATCTCCCGTAGCCAGGATGATATGGGTTCCATCCGCAACGTACTGGCTGAATGTCGGATCCATCGCTACCCATTCTCCCGTCCAGATCATCGGCCAGGCATGGTATCCGAACGAGCCGTTCAGATATACGATACCGGCACAGATCCTGGCCGGCAGACCCGCCGCGCGGGCAAGAGCCACAGTGAGTATGGTGTGCTCGTTACAGTCTCCCCTGAGGTTCTCCATCACGTCCACAGCTGAAGGCAGTGAAACCGTAGGGCTGTTCTCAACACTGATGTCAACGAATGAAGCGATTCTTCTGGCGGCTTCCCACGAATCGGCTGAACCATCTGTCAGACTGGCCGCCATCGAAGTAATTACCGAATCATCGCTCTGTATCATAGGCTCGGAAAGGGTGTATTCCCTCAGTTCCTCGGGTATTGACGGGGGGAATTGAGCGATCCGGCCAGGTATGCCATTTGAAACCGCCACAGTACAGCCGATTGCTGTCTGGATGGGCGGAATGTTCAGCTGGAACAGGCTCCAGTCTATCTCTCCCTGCAGAACGAAGATTCTGGGCTCTGTGCTTCTGGGGTTCGAGATCGGAGTTGAGGATACGGCAAACACTTCGTAGAGATCTCTGGTTGCCACAATGTCGCCTCCCTGCTCTGGTGGGACACGTGTCATGTCCATACCGAGACCTTCTTCGTATTCTCTGATGATCTGACCCTCGAATACCCATATGGTATTCCTCGTTCCCATCTGCGAAAGCCTCAGTCTGGCCGCATTTACGGTATCGCCAAGAAGAGATACTTCCTCGAAACCGGAGCATACAGCTGTGGATGAGAGTATCATACCGCTGGCGGGGTCAAAGGACTGGAAGGTTCTCTCCTGTCCTTCCGTCCATTCCATCGAGGCGCAAGCCAGATCGGCCAGAACCGGCAGATAATCACCCTCGATAACGGTTGAATTCTCTATTACCCTTCCAGCCGTGCCTATTTCCGAAAGCAGAAGAGAATCCTGCCTCCAGGCCCTTATTGTAATAGTTGCGGAACCGTCGGACATCTGCATCTCCATGCGCCCCAGATTGTACTCCCTGTCCGAAACAGCGATCAAGCTCATTTCAATGTCTCTCCGGTTGCCCATGAGTATCATGTTCCAGCTGATGGTCTGCGTTATGAGAAGGGAATCGGTTCCATGGTCAGCAATATCCAGCTGCATGTATCCCACAGCGTCGCCCTGAATTGAAACCGCGAACTTCTGAGTACCCGCGTCGGCAGCGGTAACGTACAGATCGGAGCCCGGGCTCCCGCTTTCACTGGTCCCATCTCCGAATCCGCAGGCAACAACCGGCAGCACAAGTACGAAAATCCATAACGTAATTAAAACAGGTTTCATCTCTTCGCTCCAATAAAGTTTTCTATGCATGCAGCAATCCTGATACCGGCTTTTCCATCCCAGAGCGGGATCTCCGGCGGCAATTCGGGTCGGTTGCCGATCTGTCTCGCTACTGCTTCCACTATTCCAGATACATCCGGACAGAGAACGTTAGTTCCAAGCTCCAGGGTAACCGGCCTTTCAGTGCTCGTTCTCACGGTAACACACGGCACTCCGAGTACACTCGTTTCCTCCTGAACACCTCCGGAATCGGTTATTACAACCGAAGCCTCCGCCTGCGCCCTGATGAAGTTCAGGTATGAAAGGGGCTTTCCGATCAAAATCCCGTCCGGGATGGCAATGTTCCAGTCGAAAATGTGTCCCAGTGTTCTGGGATGCGCGGGAAAGAGTACTTTCAAGTCTTCGAGACCCCCGAGTGCTTCCAGTATTGCGGACAGCCTCTCGGGATCGTCAACGTTCGAAGGTCTGTGAAGTGTAACAAGCGCGAAGGGTTCTTCCGATAACTGCTCTCCTTGGGCCATCGCCACGGGCAGAAGCCTCAGCAGTGTATCGATCATCGGATTCCCTACAAGCCTGATCATTTCACTGCTCTTCCCTTCCGCAAGCAGGTTATCACGCGCTTCGGAACTGGTAATAAGGAGCAGGCCGGCAAGCTGGTCGGTGAGTACCCTGTTTACCTCTTCAGGCATGCCGCGGTCAAAACTCCTGAGCCCCGCCTCGACATGTATTACAGGTATGCCGTACCTGACTGCAACAAGTGAGCAGGCGAGTGTCGAATTGACATCCCCGACAACTACCACGGCATCGGGCATCCGCCTGAGAATAACATCCTCGTAACGTTTCATTATGGTTGCGGTCTGTACGGTTATGCTCGCTGAACCGACTTCAAGGTTGATATCGGGTCTCGGCAGCTCCAGCTCATCGAAAAAACTCTGGGACATTATATGGTCGTAGTGCTGCCCGGTATGAACGATCCTTATCTCGAAAGAGGGATCGATGTTCCTTATTATCGGATCAACCTTCATGAAGTTGGGTCTTGCCCCGCAGACAATATCAATCATTTAATTCCTCGCGGATTCAGTGAAAATCAGCCTGCGATACTGATTCGATCTTGCCGGTTCTTCTGCTGTGCCGGCCTTCGTCGAATCCCTCCCGGAGAAAGATATCTACGATCTCCCTGGCAAGAAACGGAGCGGTTATCCCGCCCGCCAGAATCAATACATTCGCGTTGTTATGATGCCTTGCGTAGAAGGCCATTTGTGGAAACAGGCACAGGGCAGCCCTGATACCGGGATACCTGTTGGCACTCATGCTCATGCCTATTCCCGAATTGCATATGAGGATGCCGCGCTCAGCTTTTCCCTCCAGAAGATGCCTGCACAGGTATCCGGCATAGTCGGGATAGTCAACAGAATCGGACGCTGAAGAACCCAGATCCGTAGCGGTCAGGTCCAGCTTCTCGACAAGCCACGGGATAAGGTCGCACTTCAAAGGGAAGCCGGCATGATCACTGGCAATGACCAGGTTCATCAGTCCCGCCCTTCGGCACTATAATTGGCAACAACAGTTGATAGGACAATAGAACATAGTTTTGATTCAGCGGAATCGGCTCTTGATGTAAGGACTACCGGGTTGTTGGCCCCCATGATAACAGCTCCCAGCTCTCCACCTGAGATGAAGATCAATGATTTGTAAAGAATATTGGCAGCCTCTATATCAGGGAGGACAAGGATATCCGCATCACCTCCGACAGGGGTGTCGATCTTCTTGATCCTGCAGGCTTCGGACGATACGGCGAGATCCATGGCAAGCGGGGCGTCGAAGATAATGTCCCCGAACTCTCCGGCATCCGCCATTTCCTTCATCCTTGCAGCTTCCATGGTGCAGGGCATTTTCTCGTAGGGAACTTCCTTGGCGCACACATAGGTTGATTTGGGATGTTCGATTCCAAGGGCCCTGGCCACAATAACGGCATTTTTGAGCATCGCGACTTTCTGATCGTAATCCGGGGCTATGTTCATGGCTGCATCAGTAATGATCAGAAGCTTATGGTATCCGGGAACATCAAATGCGGCAACATGGCTCAGGACTCCTGGGCCCCTGATCCCCTTTTCTCTGTCCAGAATGGCTTTCAGAAAAGTACTTGAAGCTACAAAACCCTTCATTATCAGATCCGCATTGCCGGAACGGATAACTTCAACACCTTTGAAGGATGCCGTTTTGTCATCCTCCGCATGGATGATCTCCACACCGTTGAGATCGAAGCCAGCCTTTTCAGCGGCCTCCCTGATCCCCTTCTCGGGACCGATAAGCACAGCATCCGCCATGTCATCCTTAACTGCAGAACCTATTGCGCCCATGGTTTCAACCTCATCGGCACGTACAACGGCTACCCGTTTTGAGGGGAGTTTCCTGGCAATTATTTTCATTTCCTCAAGACTTCTGATAGGTTCCATTGATGCCCCCTGTAAGAATGATTCACGGTTCAGTACTGTGACGCTTTCAAAATACAGCATGAATATACTTCCTGCATATTCTCTCCTGCAAGAAGTGTTGACAAAAACCATTGCGGAAGTGAGATTTGGAGACATTCGTCAAAAAGTGTTTTGTCTTATGTAATCAGACAGCCGGGCACCGGCGTTCAAAAGTAATTTCAATCTCTGGAAAGGAGTGGTGTACATGAAACACATACCAACATCAGAAGTCAGATCCACAATTTCAGACCATATGCTTGCAGACGGGTTTGATATGGTACTGGATCTCAAAAATAGCAGAGGAAGCACCATACACGATGCAGCTGAAGACAGGGATTATCTCGATCTCTTCAGCTTTTTCGCGTCAGCACCTCTTGGAATGAACCATCCCGCTCTCTGCACGAAAGAGTTCAGAAGCCATCTTGCTGATGTAGCCATAAACAAGCCTTCCAACTCCGATTTCTATACCGAAGAACTCGCCTCATTTGTGGAGGCTTTCGCTGATACGGTTGTTCCCGACAGTCATCCCTACCTCTTCTTCGTGTCTGGCGGCGCCCTTGCAGTGGAAAATGCCATGAAGACAGCCTTCGACTGGAAGGTAAGGCAGAATCTCAAGGCCGGAAGAGGCGAGATCGGCAAGCAAGTGATCCATTTCAGGCACGCCTTCCACGGAAGAACGGGATATACGCTTTCCCTGACAAATACCGCTGACCCCAGGAAGTACATGTACTTCCCTCTGTTCGACTGGCCCAGGGTGGATCCCCCCTCCATTGTGTTCCCTCTTGAGGATAATCTGGATGCGGTTATCGAGGCTGAAAAGAAATCACTCGCCCAGATAGACGATGCCATCAGCAAGTATGGTCATGATATCGCGTGCATGGTTATTGAACCTATCCAGGGAGAAGGCGGCGACAATCACTTCAGACCTGAATACCTTCGGCAGCTTCGCGATAGAGCCGACAAACATGAATTCCTGCTGATATTCGATGAAATCCAGACAGGCATGGGACTCACCGGTGAATGGTGGGCCTGGCAGTCAATAGGGGTAGAACCTGACATTTTCTGCTTCGGCAAGAAATCACAGGTCTGCGGCATCGCCTCGAACAGGCGGGTCGACAATGTTGAGAACAACGTTTTCCATGAATCCAGCAGATTGAACTCCACCTGGGGCGGTAATCTCGTGGATATGGTAAGATGCAACAAATACCTCGATATAATGGTCAACGAGAACATTCTTGAGAATGTTCGTTCTCGAAGTGAAACCCTGCTTGATGGTCTGGGGAACCTGCAGAAGAAATACCCCGAGCAGATTTCCAACATAAGGGGCAAAGGCCTCATGTGCGCGTTTGATCTTCCCGACAGCGAAACCAGGGACAGTATGGTTGCTGAAATATTTAAAAACGGAGCCATCATTCTTCCCTGCGGCGAGAAAAGCATCAGATTCAGACCCCCGCTGAATATCACCGACGAAGAGATTCTGATGGGACTGGATATCATTTCGAAGGCCGCCGGAAAGATTCTCTGAGAGGAATTGAATGGACCTCATAAGGTCGACGAAAGAGGATATAGGCCGTATCGCCACCGAGCTTGCAAGAACAGGCTGGGCCGAAGCCAACGCGGGCAATATCTCCGTCCTTCTGCCTGCGGGGTCCGACAACTCGTTATGGGATGAGGATGTCGTTTCAGACATCCTCCCCTCACCAATACCAGAACTCGCGGGACGTACTTTTCTGGTTACCTGCGCCGGAAGCAGGTTCAGAAAACTCCTGCTTGAACTGGATACCGAAATCGTTCCAGTGAGGGTTTCGGCGGATGGAATGAAAGTAATTCGACTTGCGTCAGGTAAGAAGCCCACAACCGAATTCAGTTCACATCTTCTGGTTCTGGCGGAAGCCACCAACCGCGGATGGGAAACCGCCTCTCTTGTGCATACACACTCCACCCATATGCTTGCGCTCTCCTCAAGTGACCTTCCCGCGGAAATGCTGGAGGATGCCGTGAACAGATCCCATCCGGAAGTCTCACTTCTGATGAGCAGGGGTGTCCGGTTCCTTGATTACATGACCCCCGGAACCTGGGAACTCGGCGAGGAAACCGCCAAAGCTTTCCGCGAGAGTGACTGCGTTATATGGAGGAAGCATGGAATTCTCGGTCTGGGAAAGGATATCGATTCAGCCTGCGATGCCGTTGAGGTCGTAGAGAAAGCCGCAAGGCTTCTACTGCTCGAAAAATCAGCCTTCGGCAAATTCGTAGGTCTCAAGGACAGAGACCTGATGCTTTCCCGCGATACAGCTGAGGATCGATCAGATGCCGAATCCGACGAGCAGGATGATTCTCTCTCCCCCGTACCCCCCGTTATCGAAACTTAACAGGATAATTCAACGGTGAAGAAACAAAAGAGAGTTGCGTGGGAGGGCTATTGGGGTCGTATCTTGAATTTTGGCACAATTTTCATTATGCTTCACCTATGACAAGATCACTCCGAATAGAATATCCAGGTGCTGTGTATCATGTGACTGCTCGTGGTACCGGTCGACAGAACATTTTCTTGAACGACTCCGATAGAACCAAATTTCTGGATCGATTACTTATGACAGTATGCCGACATAACTGGCTTTACCATGCGTATTGTCTGATGTCAAATCACTACCATTTACTACTTGAGACACCCGATGGGAATTTGTCAGTGGGAATGAAACTGCTGAATAGTGTATATGCTCAGTACTTCAATCATTCGCATGATCGTACAGGGCACTTATTCCAGGGACGTTTCAAAGCAATCGTTGTCGAGAAGGATAGCTACCTACTGGAGTTATGCAGATATATCGTACTGAATCCTGTTCGCTCCGGTATTGTCAAGTCTCCGGACGATTATAAGTGGAGCAGTTACAGACAAACCGCTGGTCTCTATCAACGAGAAGACAATCTTCTTAGCACAGAGTGGATTCTTTCTCAATTCGGGTTTGATAAGTTTACAGCTGAGCGGGAGTATATCTTGTTTGTGAACGATTCTGATGATACTGTATCCCCTTTTGAAAAGACCAGGGGTCATTTGATTCTAGGCGGAGAGCGGTTCGCGGAATCTCTTGTCGGAAGTGATCAATACAGTGATCTTCTCGAAGTTCCCCGCAACCAAAGATTCTTAAATCGCCCCTCACTTAAGTATCTTTTTGCATGTACTTCAGATAGATTCAGTCGCAATAAAGCTATCTATACTGCTCATATCAAACATGGTTATAGCCAGCAGGAGATTGCTAAGCATTCTGGTATACACTACAGTACTATCAGTAAAATCATAAAGAATCTTGAGAACAACAACTAGGAGGCTGTCCGATAATGCGGCATCGGCATAAGGAACCACATATCTGGCTATAATGACCACATATTATCGTCAAATACATCCAGTATTCTCCTCAAATCTGTAATCATTCTATCTCAGCTATGAGGCTCTTCTGCTCAATGCCCATT
>WTBT01000041.1 GCA_013138965.1 Candidatus Aegiribacteria sp. | reverse complement strand
TCTGTATTCGGACTCAAGGGATTCAGTTCTCTCGGATCGAAAACAAATCCAGTCCTGCAGATTCAATACCCGATGCCGTGGAAAATACTCGCGGAACGCGAGTCATTTTCGGAAAATTCTGGAAATTCTGAACTCTGGTACCCCAAACGGGATTCGAACTCTGTAGACCACTAAAACACTGAAGTACACATCAAGATGTTGCAATATCCTTGCTTAGGCTCAAGAGTACTGCTTCCGGATTCATTCGATGGGTATAAAAAAATGGTGCCCCCGACACGACTTGAACGTGTGGCCTACGGTTTAGGAAACCGCCGCTCTATCCAACTGAGCTACGGGGGCACCGGAAAGGCAATTATGCTATTCCATCTGAAATTAGTCAAACTCGTGATGGCTGCTCAGATGAGATTCACCGAATCACCGTCAGCATAGAGCATACCTTCTGCGGTGGGAACCAGCCTTGTTCCTGACAGCAGAACCCGGTTCTTTGCAATCATTGTATTCAAGTAATCTCTGTTAATGTGAATTCCGGTTTCGGTTTCAATCTTCTTCAGGTCAATGCCGTCACTGCAGCGGAGGCCAAGCATCACCATTTCAAGAGCTGCCTGCTCCTTTGAAATAACTTCGCTGTCTGCCGTGGGTGACTTCCCGTCTCTAATCCGTTCGAGATATAGTTCAAGAGAAGACACGTTCCAGCTTCTGGTTGCTTTCCCATCGAAACTGTGCGCTGAGGGGCCAAGTCCTATGTATGGAGTTCTGTTCCAGTATGAGCTGTTATGCAGGGAAATACAACTTTTACCCCGGGCATAGTTTGAGATTTCGTAATGAAGATAACCGCTTCGAGTCAGAATCTCATGTGCGGCGAAGTACATATCCCGGCAGGCTTCCTCGTCAGGCTTTGAAAGTACCCCGTCATTTATGGATTTGAATATTGGAGTTCCTTCGATCACTGAAAGCTCATAGCAGGATATATGCTCCGGAGCCAGATCTTCAATATGCTCCAGATCTATTATCCACTCTTTCAATGTCTGCCCGGGGACACCGTACATAAGATCAATTGAGATATTTTGAAATCCGGCTTTCCTTGCGCTCCTGAAAATCTCGATTGCCTGGTCAGAAGTATGTATTCTTCCAAGAGTTTCAAGTAAGGTATCATTGAAGGACTGTACCCCAATGCTAAGTCTGTTGAAGCCTGCCTGCCTCAGTGCGCAGAACTCCCTTTCTGCAACGGCACCGGGATTGGTTTCAATTGTACACTCTTTAACTTCAGAAGTATCAGAGAGAACAGTCACTGTGGTAAGAAACTCGCTCCAGAATTCCGGAGGAAGAAGCGTGGGGGTTCCGCCTCCCGCATAGATGGTTTGTATTGATCTACCGCTCACTCTTGTTCTGAGTTCGGACAGAAGAGCATTGCCAAAACAGTTGCGTTTATCTTCACCCGCACTGACTGAGTAGAATGAGCAGTAGTTGCATTTCCTGATGCAGAAAGGAACATGAACGTACAGCCCTGAACGTGTGTCTTTCAGTATTTCCAGCGCGGACCCTCGAATTCAGTTTTCATTCTTCTCTCCATCATCGGAGATTGGGATATTCAAACGTTCAAGGAGTTTGAGCAGAGGTTCGTAATGACTTCCTTTCCAGTAGATCTTTCCGCAATCAGCACATATACTAAATTCATTGTAATACTTCTTCGTCAGTGGCTCAAGCCGATGCAGGATAGTGTCCTTGCTGACAGGTTCAAGAAATGCACCGCAATCAAGGCATCTTGTAAAGGGTTTGACTGAATTCATCAAGTCAAGCCGCTGAAGTATTTCGGCTGCCTGTTCTTCAGGATCCTGACTGTGCAGATAGCATCCGTGAGTTACGATACTACGCTTTAGAAGCATAGTATCCCTCGTCAGAAGTATTCTGCTCTCATCTGCTGAGATCCGTGCAAGATCTTCATCGGGAATATCCCCCGGAAACTTCACATCAAAGCCAAGAAGCCGAAATATCAGTGCAAGCTTGCCAAGGTGAACATCAAGTACGAAACGTGTTTTCCGCAGTGGCTCAGGACGCAGAGCGATCAGCGGAGTTACATCAATACTCTCGAAAACCGGATATATACTTATTCTGTCCCCTGGCTTAACAGTTGCTGTCAGGTCAACTGATCTGCCATTAACAAATATCAGTTCAATTTCCGTATGTGGAACACCTGCCGATTCTATCAGGTGTTTGAGGGAGTTGCCACCATTCAGTGGATAGCTGAAACTCTTATGTCTCCAGCGCTTCGGTAGAAAATCATTCAGTTCAGCGTAAACTCGTATAGTTACGTTTCCCGCTGACGAGACATTTTCATTCATCAAGTCTCCGGAGTTTAGTCCTCGCGGCGCAGGACTGCCAGGAAGGCTTTCTGGGGGATGGCAACGCTGCCCACCATTTTCATCCGTTTCTTGCCGGCCTTCTGTTTTTCAAGGAGCTTTCTTTTACGTGTAATATCTCCACCGTAGCACTTTGCGGTAACATCCTTTCGCAGAGCAGTGATGGTTTCCCTTGATATTATCTGCCCCCCGATAGCTCCCTGAATGGGTATCTTGAATTGCTGCCTGGGTATCTCATCCTTCAGGTTTTTACATGCGTTTACCGCCCATGGACGCGCCCTGTCACGGTGTACAAGCATGGAAAGGGCTTCAACCTTCTCGTGATTCACAAGTATGTCCACCTTTACCAGGTCTCCAGGCCTGTAATCCGTTATCTCGTAATCGAAAGATCCATAGCCCTGGGTTACGGATTTCAGCTTATCATAAAAATCGTAAACCACCTCGCCCAGCGGCAGGTCAGCGGTTATCTCAACCCTTTTCTTACCTACATAGAGGTTTTTATAGTTGTCTCCCCTTCTGTCCAGAATCAATCTGGTAACAGGCCCTATATATCTGTCAGGCATAATTATGGAAGCCTTTATATAAGGCTCTTCGGTCAGTGCTATTTTCGCAGGATCAGGATAATTAACAGGATTATCAACGGTAACGACACTGCCGTCAGTGAGGGTTATCCTGTACCTCACCGTTGGAGCGGTCAGAACAAGGGATAGGTTAAATTCCCTCTCAAGCCTTTCCTGCACGACCTCAAGGTGCAGGAGTCCTAGAAATCCGCACCTGAACCCGAAACCAAGTCCCGGAGATGAAACCTTCTCGTATGTCAGAGATGCATCATTCAGCTTCAGTCTTTCCATGGCGGCCGAAAGGTCCTCGTAGTCTTCGGAAGATACCGGATAGATGGAGGAGAACACTACCGGTTTCACCTCTTCGTATCCTTCCAGAGCCTTCTCGGCAGGATTCTCAACTGAAATCACCGTGTCACCTGACTTAACATCCTCTACAGCTTTAATCCCGGCAATCAGGTATCCAACTTCGCCGGCCGTAAGCTCGGAACACGGCTGCCGTTTAATTCCAAAGTGACCAAGTTCTTCAACTTTATATTCCTTGCCTGCAGCCATCATGAGGATATCTTCGCCTTTTCCGATGGAACCATCTTCTATCCTGAAATAGACGATCACCCCCCTGTAGGGGTCATAGATGCTATCGAATATTCTGGCTCTCAAAGGCTTACTATCCCTGCCGCCGGGAGGTGGTACTTTCTCAACAATGGCTTCGAGAAGTTCCTCGATTCCCTCTCCCGTCTTGGCGGACACACAGACTGAATCATCAACGTTCAGACCAAGTTCGCCTTCGATCTCACCCATCGTTTCAAGAATATTCGCAGAGAGAAGGTCTATCTTGTTGATAACAGGTATTATGGTGAGACCCTGCTCCATGGCCTTGTAAAGGTTCGCCACCGTCTGGGCTTCAACTCCCTGTGCGGAATCTATCACAAGGAGTGCGCCCTCACAGGAAGCCAGGGCTCTGGATACTTCGTAAGCGAAATCAACATGTCCGGGTGTATCTATAAGGTTGAGTTCGTATTCATCGCCGTCTTTCGATGTGTAGTTCATCGTTACAGCTGTGCTCTTTATGGTAATTCCCCGCTCCCGCTCGATATCCATTGTATCAAGCATAAGATCATGAAATTCCCTTGCGGATACTGTGCCGGTTGCCTGCAACAGCCTGTCCGCAAGCGTAGACTTGCCATGATCGATATGGGCAATAATACAGAAATTTCTTATGTGTCTGCGCAAATCTCCTCCTTCGGCGTAAATGCTAATATGATTGGGCAGACAGATGATTCCAAAAGGAGGAAAGCAATTGGATTTCAAACCGAACGAACTACAACTGATAAATGACTGCGAAATAGGCGAGGGAACCAGAATCTGGAATTTCGTCAACCTTTACGGGTGCACTATAGGCCGTGACTGTATGGTGGGGTGTTTTACCGAAATCCAGAAAGGCGTCGTAATAGGGGACAGAACCAGGGTTCAGAGCCACAGCTTCGTCTGTGAGATGGTTAAGATAGGCAGTGACTGTTTCATAGCCCACGGTGTAATGTTCATAAACGATGTCTATCCTCCACAGCCGGATCCCGAAGACTGGAAGGGTACGATAATAGAGGACGGGGTCAGTATAGGGTCCAACGCAACTATACTGCCGGTACGAATCGGTAAGGGAGCCGTAATCGGAGCAGGTGCTGTCGTTACAAAGGATGTCCCTCCAGGAGCCGTTGTGGCAGGGAATCCGGCGAAAATTCTCCGCTATAGAGAGTAGAAACGTATCTCTCCCCTTTCTTGCTTGGCTAGCACAGGCTGTTTCATCTGCTAAAGAAGATCAAGAGGGCTTTCAACTGACTGTCTGAATCCCTTCATTACATGCAGGTAGACCCTTGTTGTTTCCAGGTTCTTATGTCCGAGAAGTTCCTGAATCTCACAAAGATCAACACCGGACATAAGCAGATGTGTAGCAAAGCAATGACGAAGAGTATGAACGCCAGCATGTCTTGATATCCCAGATTTCTTAACAGCTTCTCTCATAACTTTCTGAATCCCGGTCCGGTGTATATGATGCCTTCGAATCTCACCTGTTCCAGTATCTACTGAAGCATTTTGTGCAGGGAACAAGTATTGCCATCCCCATTCTAAGCCTGCATTTGGATATTTCCTCTCCAGAGCTGCAGGGAGTGATACGGGAATAACTGAATTCTCAAATAGCTTCCTTGAAAGTTCAAGCTGTTTCTGTAGATCAGATATAATGCTCGAGCTTAGAATGGTAATTCTATCTTTGTTACCTTTACCGCTCCTGACAGTGATTGATAGGTTTTCCAGGTTGATATCTTGTACACGCAGACGAAGAGCTTCGGATAACCTCAAGCCACTTGAATAGATCAATCGAATTATCAGACCAGGTAACCCCTTTGCTTTCTTAAGAACCTGTCTGACTTCTTCCAGTGTCAGAACAACTGGTAATGTTGAAGGCTTCCTGGCTCTCACAGCATTGATATTATCAGGTTCTCTGAACCAGACGTTCCGGAAGAGAAACAGAATGGCATTAAAAGCCTGATTTTGCGTTGATGATGATACTTTTCGTTTCAGCGCAAGGTAGGTAAGAAATGCCTTAAAAGCAGAATCGGATTCAGCTGATATTTCATTCTGCTCACAGTATAATATATACCTTGAACACCACTGCAGATATGTTTTCTCAGTGCTTCGTGCATAATGTCGCACTTTCAAACTATCCCTCATTATTTGCATAGGTTCTGTTGAGTTCGTTTCAATCGCAGTAGAATCTTCAGGATATATACCTCTATAGATTTTAACCGCATCAAGAGCTTGTCTTATCTGCCAATCCTCTCTACCCTCTCTGCTAAGAATGTCAGCAAATACAGCATCATCCGGATTGCCCAGGACAAGAAAGTGTTTCACCCAACCTGCCATGTATGGTATATGATTTTCCTGTACTAAGTTAAGAGACGCAAGTTTATCTTTGTATTCATTCATATCGTACTTCATGATTATTGGACCTCCCTGATATGTATACTCTATATATCCACGTATTTCACCTGCTTTAGTGTACATATGTTTACTTCTCATGTCAAGCTCCTTCAATTTGACTACCGTTGACAACATAGTACCAGTATTAATAGTGTTAGGTGAAAAAGTAATTGAGAAGAAATGAAGACTCTACATAATCATTGTTAGACCCCTTCATATAAAGAGAATAGAAACATGAATTTATCTTGGTTTGAAGTAAATACTGGTATGGAATGGACAGTCCTGACCGTTTGTGGGATCGTGACAATATATTGGATAGCAATTACATTAAAGTGTGTGTTAGCCCAAAAACGCATTCATTGGCTTTCTCCATCGTTGGCTCCTGTCCTTGAAAAAGTAAAAATAAGCGTTATTATGCCGGCACGTAATGAGGAGCGAGACATTGCCTCTTCACTCCATTCGATATTAAATCAGAAAAACGTTGATCTTGAAGTAATTGTCGTGAACGACCACTCCAACGACCGTACGGGCGAGATTGTCGATGATATCGCTCGATCCGACTCGCGATTGAAAGTGCTCCATAATCCACCGTTAACGAAGGGATGGCTTGGCAAGTGCAATGCCATGCAGTACGGAGCTGCTGAGGCTTCCGGTGATTATCTGTTATTTACTGATGCAGACATCCTTCATACACCAGGCTGCTTTGCTAATGTGATCAGTGTAATGCAGAAGGAGGATTATGATTTTATAAGCCTCTTTCCCCTCTTCGAGAACCATTCGTTTTGGGAAAATATCAATATTCCCATTTACTTTTTTGGGATCGCAAAGCTATTGGCAACTCCGGGACTGGAAAATCCCGACTCATCAAACGCAGTAGCATCTGGTGCACTCATGCTTATCAATACTACGGTGTTTCACGATATTGGAGGATTTCAAGGTGTCAAAGGAGAGATGTTTGATGATATCGGTTTGGCACGTTTATTAAAAAGACAAGACTATCGGGTTGGATACAGACTCGCACCAGAGTGTCTGCAGGTTAGATTATTTAAAACAAATCTTGATGCCTTTTGGGGAACCACAAAAAATATTTTAGGAGCTGTCGAGGGACATGTGTGGCTCGCCATCCCGCTTATTTTTCTAGGGTTCCTACAAAATTGGATGCCTTTGTTTGCAGTCGTTCTTGGAGTATTGAACGATAATTCACTGCTTCTGGTGGTAGGATTGATCACTTATGGTGTTCAATACCTCAGTTTCTTCTCTGTCAAACGATTATTGCGTTTTCATCCTCTCAAGCTTTTGTTCTTTCCATTGGTGGCCATTGTGGCCGCGTGCTGTATCTTACGAGCAATAGTCTCCCATACCAAAGGATCAATTCTCTGGCGTGGGCGGGAGATAAAAGTGAGAGGATGACCCTAAATAGCCAGAGATAAGTATCAGAATAACAAAAAAGGAATCTATGAACTGTTGTACAAAGATTGCTCATGGAATTAAATGTATGACGTGTACATGATGGAGATAGCTGTTTTATTTAAAATCAAGTTGACGGTCTAACAAATCACTGCACTGGAAAAATACTGCGTATTTTCCAGTGAGTTCCACCGTTAGGTGTTAGCTTCGCGCGAATAGGAGAATAGGATTGATTGAGCATTCAATAATTCATTACAATAAAAACCAGATATTTAATACCGAGATACATAGAAAGGCAGTAAGAGCAATAATACAAAGACAAGACAAAATATTGTTAGTTCATTCAACTAATGTCGGTGATTATAAGTTTCCTGGTGGCGGAGTAGAAAAACAGGAAGATGATTCAGAAGCATTAAGAAGAGAAATTCAAGAAGAATGTGGATTAATACTTTCTGAAATTAAGGAAAAAGTAATAAGAATTACGGAAATGAGTCAATCTAAGGAATCAGGAACAACATTATTTAAAATGATTTCAGAGTATTATGTATGTACAGTAAAAGCCGAGCGTGTCAGACAAAAACTCGATAAATATGAAGAAGAATTAGGATTTAGACCGGTTTGGATTGACTTAGAGAAAGCAATTGAACAAAACAAACAAATGCTTATATCATCAAAAGTAAATACTCCATCCTGGCTAGAAAGAGAACTATGGGTAATGGAAGTAATGAATAAAGGAAAAGTCACCTAACAATCGCATCAACACGGACTGGCAAGCAATGTCACGACGCACTGAGGTTTATGCCAGCCGGTTATGCGAGGTGTTATACAGAGAGAGCGGATCCTTGTGATATTAATGACTTGTATTGTCAGTAGATGTGACACTCTGGGATGAGGAAGAGATGAATGAGATAATTAAGAGATTGTCGAAGCTTGCCGCTAGCCACAAGATAGTACCCTTCCTTGGGGCTGGAACATCAGTTAATCACCTTAATCTCGATTGGGACCAAATTAGCTCAGAAATGGCTGATAGTCTTGGCGTATCGAAGAAGATGGGTAATATAGAAGTCGCAAGTGAATACTCGAATACTCTTGGTGAGGAAGCATTTTGTTCTTTTCTTGAAAGCAAGTTGCTAGTTGAGAAATACTCAGAGAATCTTGATCTTGTACCATTGCTTGTTCTTAGCATGGGCATGGGTTTGATTTACACAACCAATCAGGATAATGTATTCGAGAAATGCGTAGAGAAATATGCAAGACAATACAGAACAGTAATCCAATTAAGTGACCTATCTGGATATCTTCCAGGTGAGAGGTTGTTCATTAAGTATCATGGCGATTTAGGTGTCCCAATGTCTGTAGTCTTTACGAAAGAGTCGTATGCTAAGAGAATGAACGATGAGAGTAATTTCTTAAACATCAGGATGCGTTCTGATCTGCTAACTAAGAGTTTTCTATTTATTGGCTATAGTTTCAGAGATCCGAATGTATGCATGATATTTGAGGAGATTTACAAAGCTTTTCGAGAGCATATACCAGAGTCATACCTGATTGCATACAACTATACTCCAGAACTTGAAATACTCCATGAAAAATATGGGATACAGATAATAGATCCAAAGAAAGTTGTGCCAGATTGCAGTAGTAGTTCGGAAGCATTTGAGAAATTCATGGTAGCATTGTGCAATGGAACATTCGAGCGAAAACGAGATGATCAGATGGCGACTGTCTTTTCTATCAAAGCTCCTCCTGCCAAACGTGTAGCAACTAAGTATGAGATTGATGGGCTGGAATCATGTGTAAACAGTGCAGACCTAACGGATTCCCTGAATCTGTTCAGAGCTACTTTTGACATTACATTTATACCAGAGGTTTATCATGCGCAAGTGACGAGGATATTCGTTACCATGTGTAGAAAGTGCGGAACAAAGGAGGAATCGAACAGGATTGTTGGAGCTCTGTTTAATCTTAAAATTAATAAAGAAAGCATGTTAGAGTGTTTTGCAGCCACTCTTACCACAGCATTACATCGGAATAGTCAGAGTGTTTTGGATGATATGTTTAATCCGCACACTTCTCTTCTTGGGTTCGAGCCATTTCCTCTAGCAACTGCAAGAGCTATTGAACTGATAAATGAATGGGGATTAGAGTTTAACGACTCATTCAGGTGCAGAGTTGCTGGATGGATCAATGGATATGAGGAGTACCCCCATGATCTACAAAACTATGTAAGGTATTGTGTTAACAGCGCATGGAGCAGTAAGTCGAGTGTGGAGCACCCGCTAAAAAGCCTGGCTGTCCGCAACTGTAGAAGAGGATTATGGAGTAGTAGAAATCCAGGTCAATTACAGGCTTATCTGCAGGACCTAATGCCGAAGAAATTCATTAAACCCTTCGATGACTAGTAATACTTGATTACCACAGCACGAGTAGCCTTTAGAATATGATGATTGCAGAGCGGAAGAAAGGAAGAAAATGGAAGTTAGGCTAAATCTCCAAACAGAACTGAGGTAGCATGACTGCGAAAGAGTTTAAAGAATGGTACACTGACATCTTGCATGACCTTTATGAAAAGCAAGCGGGATTTCCAATACTGCTTATTTCATTTCCAATTCTTGAGAGGTACATTCGCCAGGTTTCCGGAATAGGTGAAAACCGACTATCTGATCGATTCTTCGAAGTGCTACTTGAAATGTTTGATGAGTTGGAATGCTTGGAAAACGCAAAAGAGTTTTGGCAAATCTATAGAAATGGCTTACTCCACCAAGTCTCATTTGCAATGAAAAACCATAAGCAAATAGAAATGAGTCCTGCTTGTATTACCTTTGATCAGTCGGAATCACTTCTTCTTTCTGAAGGCACCTATAGTGTAAATCCGATTTCTTTCTCTCGAGAGATTATCAAGTCGGTGAAGGATGATTTTGAGAGTATGCAGGCTAGCGCAAGTCCAAATCATCCAGCTCCATATGTTTTCTCCAGACCTGAGGTTAACATGACTGGTACAGCGTCTGACACATCTTGGATGCAGAATAAGAATGTATAACTACAGCATGAACTAGGGATCGGGGTAAAGGGAAACGGCGCTGGTTACGCTGATTGTTATACAATAAGGACGGGTTAATCTAAATGAAAAAAGTTGAGCTTAAATTGCTTTCGCTAAAACGCAGTTCAATCCTGAAATTAGAATCCACCGCTGCTGAAATAGATGAAATCGTCTTTGAATTATTTTCAATATTCGAGAAGGAAATTGATTACGATAATCGGAAAATTAAGGTGAAACCCTTTCAAAAGAGAACAGAAGTGCTGACGGACATGGTTTATGAATATGTTGACAAATACAAAGAACAGATGCCGCAAATATATAAATTTAAGAAATATATCGACTCACTTGATAAAGATGAGTATTTCTGCATTTCCCTGAACACTAAGCAGAACACGAAACAGATAGTAGAGATATTTAATATATTGGAGAAGTATAACAACAATACGGATACTGATATAATAAACAAATCAGCCGATGGCTTGTTCGGATTCGTCCTAGATAATTATGATATTTCGACATACAACGGCAAGAAACCGATACATATTGGTGTATCTTGCAAGAAAAAAAGAGTTTGCAGATTCTGTCATAAAACATATCCAGAGGTTAGATTTGGAAAAAAGGCACATGCTATTTCAGAAGCGTTGGGCAACAAGTCCATAATAGCTAATGAAGAATGTGATTCATGCAATGAAAAATTTGGGACCGGTATTGAAAATGATATTGTCGCATATTTAAGCTTTTACAGATCATTCTTCGGTATCAAGGGAAAAGGAAGTGGTCAACCCAAACTAAAAGGTGCAAACTTCTGTATACAGAATACTGTCGACAATACGGTGGACTTTAGAATAAAAGGCGATGGGAAAGGTGAATTTCCGACCCACATTGATGCACTTACATATGAGAGAATATCTCTTCAGAATGTTTATCGAGTTCTATGCAAGTATCTGGTAAGTGTCATAGACAGTTCTGTATTACCGTCATTGACAAAAACTATAGATTGGATTAATGAAGATATTGTATCCGAACAACTTCCAAAGATAAAAGTGCAAATACTAAATAATATTTTCTCTATGCAACCGAGTATTAGTATCTATATTAGAAAATCCAACAACAAGAATATACCTCATATTATTGGTGAATTCCACTATGCATGTTTAGTATATGTTTTTGTTGTTCCATTTTCTTCGCAGGATGATAAGCAATTCCTGAGTGATGATGAAATAGCAAAATATTGGGATAAATTACATTACTCCCAAGGTGAGATAAAAAATAAATGGACGGCGTATGATTTTTCTGAAGAAGACAGGAAAAAGCTTGTGTTTAATATAGTATTTAAGGAACAAAACGTATAACAACTGCATCAACCAGAAACAGCGGCTATGCTCTTGGCTTGTGATTACTGTTCTGGTTATGCAGGATGTTATGTAATAGAAGAAATGAAAGGAAATAATGCCTGAGCATTTTAAACTCAAAGGTAGCCACATTCTCCTTCGCCCAACAACAATGGAAGATATGAAGGATTACGAACGCTGGAATGATCCATCGCTTAAGGCCTTCCAATATGATGGCCCCTGGTACAAAAACGACAATTTCTCAGTACTTATAGAACACAGGAAAAAGAAAGTTGAAAATGGGATTAAACCTCCTTACCGCTTCCTGGAAATCTACACAAATGAAGGTGAGCATATTGGATGGTTGAATGCCTATCATAGCGAGAATGATTGCCACGCAACCGCAGTAGGTATTACGATCAAAGAAGATGAATACTGGGGCAAAGGGATGGGAACAGAAGCGTTAGCCTTATGGATCGACTATCTGTTTGAGGAGATGAATCTAACAAGAATCGGTTTCACAACCTGGCAAGGAAATCCAATGATGCTCGGGCTGGGAAAGAAGCTCGGATTTGTTGAAGAAGCCAGAATCAGAAGAAGCTGTTTTGTAAAAGGCGAATTCTACGATCGGATTTCCATGGGCATCCTTCGAGAAGAATGGGAAGCACAGAGAGGTAAATTCGCATTCCTTAGGCAATCTTGATTGAATAGTCATGTTTATACAAAGTGCTTATTAAAACATAATGAATTCAGGATGCTCTGCTAATTCCCGGGCAAATCCAGACAAGGATTTTTAGAACCTATGCTGATTCTCAAAACAAAAAGAATCATGACGACAATTGTCTACTGGGCGGCCTATAGCCAACTGTGAAGATAATTATCCATGCTAGCTTGGATTCAGAATAAGAAATGAAACTGAAATCCCTCTGAATCATATATATCAAGGCAAATTCCGAATGGATCTCATCACAAGCCCTTGTGATTGATAAATATGGGTATTATCATTCTCAGGGTAACGTAAAAAGAAGCAAGACGACAAAATACATAACCACTAAATTCAACAGAACTGCGGCTTCTTTACCAGTACTCTGGTTATTGCAGTCTGCTGATTTAGAGCGTTCTGCAATGAATATTAGAAAGGCAATGCTATTGGAAAAAGCAGCCCCTATGACAACCAAACCGCATATTGAATGGTTTCATGGCAGCCCGGAAAATTTAGATACTCTGCACTCTGGTTCTAC
>WTBT01000090.1 GCA_013138965.1 Candidatus Aegiribacteria sp. | reverse complement strand
ATGGTGATTCAGCGGTGGTTATCAACAATAACATCAGCGATAACTATTCTGACCATAATGGCGGTGGTATCGAAATAAGAAGCACAAATGTGTTGCTATGCGGTAATAATATTTCCGGAAATGATGGCGGGCGCGGAGGTGGAGTTTTTATAGGAAGCGGCAGTGCCACACTCATCGGAAACCTTATTGCTGAGAATACGGCTGGTCTAGGCGGAGGCATATACGAAGCTTCAGGTAGTACATTACACTTTGTCAACAACACCATAACTCTGAATACAGCATCCAGAGGAGGCGGTCTCAGTTCAGCAAGAGACTCCATACATATCACCAATACAATCTTCTGGGGAAATTCAGCTATCGAAATGGGCTCTCAGATCAGCCTTCCTGCATCAATGAACGAAAGCTCAACCTATATCAGCTACTGCGATATTCAGTATGGCCAGGATTCGATTCGAGTAGATCCTCTCGCCACCCTCTACTGGGGCCCCGGCAACATCGATATCGACCCTCAGTTCGAGACTGGGCCTCTTGGCGCTTATCACCTCCCCTGGGGTTCACCATGCGTGGATGCGGGCAACCCAGCTTCCGAGTACAACGATCCCGAGGATCCTTTCAACCCAGGTTACGCCCTCTGGCCC
Organism: Candidatus Aegiribacteria sp.; assembly: GCA_013138965.1. Classification (GTDB taxonomy): domain Bacteria; phylum Fermentibacterota; class Fermentibacteria; order Fermentibacterales; family JCC-6; genus Aegiribacteria. The sequence continues at coordinate 11,741 of WTBT01000090.1, read as the reverse complement.
GCGATGGGTTATGTGCGCAATGACATGGGAGCCTTTGGAGGAGGAGGGGTTAATTACTGGCTTGCTGTTGAAGAAGAAGAGTTTTCACCGGCTGAAGCCGGGCTTCTGTTAAAATCCTTCCCCAATCCGTTCAGTTCATCATGTACTGTGTGTTATCAATTGCTTGAAACTTCACATGTAAATCTTTCAGTGTTCGATCTCTCCGGTCGGCTCGTTGAGACTCTTGTTGACGAGGTTGTTCCCTCTGGTATGTACTCCGAATATTTCGATGCCTCCGGCCTCTGTTCAGGTATGTATCTTATAAGGCTGGTCGCAGGTGAACTTTCAGCTTCGCGGAGATGTATTGTTGTCAGATAGGAAAGTAATCATGAAACGTATTGTATTGCTTGCGATTGTGTTGTTAATCCTCTCCTGCGGGGACAGCCCCACTGAACCTGTTGGTCCCGATTATCCCACCCCCTCGGTTCTTTCGGCTCTGTTCATCGGAGGCTGGCTTCCACCTGATACATCAAAGGGTACAAACAACGATATTCAACTTGCGTGGACAGTATGCCCGGACAGTTCCTTCTGGAAGTATACCCTTTACAGGTCAAATATTCCTGATATTGAATCGCTTCCCGATTCAGCGCAGATCATTCACATTATCTTTGACGCTTCAGATACCGCATACACAGACACCCGTACCTTCAAGTGGAACACCTGGTTCTACTACGCTGTCAGGACATCGAATCAGGATACCCTTGTTTCCTGGAGCAACGAAGCATCGGTGTATATACCGCCTCGCACCACATTCGGAGGCCCCGATTCCCTTGTTGAGCTGGTAAATGTCGGCGCGGGTCCCGGAGGCATCTGTACGGTTCCCCCGGGAGATTATGTTTACGTGGCATGCTATTTTGATAATTCTGTCTACGTTCTGGAGACATTCGATCCTGCGGTATTTACGAGTGTTTCTGTCAGCAGCGGTCCCGTTGATGTATGCGCCGGCTCGGATTACGTGTATGTGTCATGTTCTTCCAGCAGCGAGGTCCTTGCGATAAGAACCTCAGATAACACAGTGGAATCAACTGTATCAGTCGGTGATTCACCCTCCGGGCTGTGTATCACTCCGGATGGGAAGAGGATTTACGTCTGCTGCTACGGCAGTGACGAGGTATGGTGCCTTGATGCTTCTTCACTTGCCGTTCTTGATGTAATAACGGTCGGGGATGGTCCGCGGGACATCTGCACACTTCCTTCAGGAGATTTTATCTATCTGACCTGCAGGCTTGATGGAACCGTTCCGGTTGTACGGGTTTCGGATAACAGTGTTGTCTCAACTCTGGATGCCGCTTCGGAACCTGTCGGCATCTGCTCATCTGTATCCGGAGACTACGTTTACGTCTGCGACTACTCTTCCGGTGAAGTGCTGCCCGTCAGAACTTCGGATAATGCGGTGGAATCGGGCATTGATGTCGGCCTCGGTCCAATGGGAATAACTGTTATTCCCAACGGCAACCTGGCTTACGTGTCGTGTTACCTTGATGACAGGGTCTACCTGGTGGATCTGGCCACTGCTTCAGCAGTAAGCTACCTTCCTTTCGGCGTAAGACCGAACGGTGTGTGTTCACTGCCTTCAGGTGAATATGTATACGTGGCTAACAGCAGCTCCGGCTCAGTAAGCGTAATCGGGTACAGCAGCCTGTAATATCGGTAGAACTATGGATTAAGGGTCAGAGCACTTTGTACCTGAGTAGAGCCGATTCTCGAACCCTCTAAACGCAAAAGCCGCGAGGCGTTCTGCCTTGCGGGCCTTTCTGGCGGAGGACCGGGGACTCGAACCCCGAAGGGATTAAACCCGGCGGATTTCAAATCCGCTGCCTTACCAATTAGACTAGTCCTCCGCAAGGGTGGAATTTAAGTTATTATAGCACAAAGGTCAAACTGTATCTTAATTTTTGGGGGATGTAAAATTGCTGGAAATGGAGCTGAAGTTCAGAGTTGATGATTTCCGTGACGTAGAGAGGCATCTGAAAAGTATCGGGATTGAACCTGGAGATCCAGTCAGAGAGAATAATCTGGTACTTGACCTCATGGGAGGCCCGCTGGGAAAGATGGATACTCTTTTCCGTCTCCGAAACTGCGAAAGAGGTACACTTGTGACGGTTAAGAAGCCTATCCCGGCGACTGCCCTTAAAGTGCGGCATGAACAGGAAGCTGTTCTTGAGTGCTCACAGGAGGACGCGCTGAAACTCTTCGGGCTTCTGGGTTACGGCGTAGTGTACAGCTACGAGAAAACAAGACGGGAATGCAGGATCGGTAAAGCCCTGATATGCCTTGATGAGCTCTGGTTCGGCCGATTCGTTGAGATCGAGGCCGAATCGGAGGAAGCTGTCATGAAGGCCGTTGATGCGCTGGGGTTCGACCCGGAAGAGGGGATACGATTCAGTTACGCCGCCCTTGAGAAGGATGCGGAACAGCTTCGGTAACCCTCCTCTTCAACCTTGACAAAACCCCTTTTCTGCGCCATTTATCGGAGCTGTGCAAATAATGCATCATACTATTTCAGTTTTATTAAAAGGGAGCATATCAATGAGCGAGCACACTACAATCGAGAGAAAACTCAAGACGCATATCCACTACAAGAACGCAGTAAGGCGGGATCTCGTAGACAGCATCCGACAGATGCACGACTGGCAGGAAAAACTCAATCAGTTGCACAACATCCGCAAGGAGAAGAAACTCAGGAAAGCCGTGGAGAGGTACCGCAGTTTCATTGAGGACATGAGAACCTTTCTATCGCCCCTGCTTGATGAACTTGAAGAGGATATCAAGGAAGAGATGAGCTTCAGCGAAGATGAGATCAAGGAGTTCAAACAGGAAGTCAAGGAAGAGACCAAACTTGCCTCTGAGGCAAGGATAGCCTTTGAAAAAGCGAGGGATGCGGCAGAGAAGGCTGAGCATAAGAAACTTGAACCTGAAGAGCTGGCTGTTCTAAAGGAAGCCTACAGCAAGGCCTGGAGAGCCTTTCGCCTTGAGAAGCACAGGCTTGATGAAGTCAATGAGGAACTGCAAAGCGAGCAGACTGACAGGGAGATCTTCAAAATGGAATTGAAGCGTATTCACGTAGAGCGGCATTTCATTAAAGAGGTATAGGCTGCATGGAGATTTTTCCACGCAGGAAGATAGAGGCAAGGCTGGGAATAACATTCCTGGCCTGCCTTCTTTTCAGCCTTCCGTTCCTGGTTACCCGCAGCGCTCTGATAGCTGTGCCTGTGGTTTTCTCAGTCGGTGCCATTTATTACATGGGCATATACTATCCAAAGTACAGGAGACGGAGAAGTATCTCAGAGAATCCGCTCAGCAACGAGGACAGAGCTATTCTGTCGAACTGCGTTACCTTCTACAGCTCAATGTTCGAGGATGACAAACGGACTTATGAGGCTGATATAGCAATATTCCTGGCGGAACATACAATCTCGGGTGTGGATGATGTTGAGATCACGAGGAAAGTGCAGCTGCTGGTTGCCGCAACGGCCATCCGTCTTATTTTCAGAAGGCCGGAGTGGGAGTACAGGGATTTCGGCGATATTCTCGTTTATCCTGGAGGTTTCAGGACCGACGGCTCATATTCAACTGACCTCAGAGGCTGCGATTCAGCGGCGGCTGGGCTTGTACATTCATCTGGAAACGTGATCCTCTCACTGCCACACCTCCTTCGCGGATTTCAGCATGATAATGACGGTTACAATGTTGGTTATCACGAATTCGCACATGTGCTTGACGGGTATCATCCCGATGGCGTTCCGGATGAGCTTTCGCTGGGAGCGTATCGGCCATGGATAGAAGTGATGCACAAGGAATTCGAGAAAGTTCATAAAGGGAAGTCCATGCTGCGGCAGTACGCCGGTACAAATCCAGCCGAGTTTTTTGCCTGTTCTGTCGAAGCCTTTTTTGACAAACCTGAAATGATGAAGAAAAAAGCCCCGGAACTCTTCAAACAGCTGTCGGAATTTTTCAATCAGGATCCCTGATTAAGTTCTTCATGGATTATTCCTCATGAATACTCCATGTATTGCGCACGGGTCTTGTTTCTATGCCCCGGTCGGTTAATATTGGTAGAAATTCTACCGATTGGTGATGGGATGAAGATACTTATTGCGGATGATGATCCGATAAGCCGGAAGATTCTCTCTAAGATTGTGACTGACCTCGGTTACGAGCCCATTACTGTCAGTAACGGTAAGGATGCCCTTGAGAGTGTTAAGCGGAAGGAGTGCTCCGTAGTTCTGCTTGACTGGATGATGCCCGGTATGAACGGTATAGAAGTCTGCCGTGAAATCCGAATGCTTGATAGTGATAATATCTGCTATATCATCATTAACAGCGCAAGGGAAGGATCGGATGACATCAGCAGGGCTCTCAAGGCCGGTGCAAACGATTACATTTCAAAGAAATCGAACTCAATAGAGCTTAAGGCCAGAATTGGTGTCGGAGTGAGAACCGCGCAGCTTGAGAAAAAGCTGATAGATCTCAATAATCGCCTCAAGTATCTTGTCAGGATCGACAGTCTTACGGGATTGCTGAACCATGCCGCCATTCTCAAAGAGTTGAGCATAGAGCTTGAAAGGGGCAGGAGAGATGCCACCTCAACGAGTATCCTGATGTTGGATCTTGACAGATTCAAGGCGGTGAACGACACGTATGGTCACCAGACCGGTGATAAGGTTCTCATACGATTTTCCAACCTTCTCGGCCAGAGCTGCAGATCTTTTGACAGAATTGGCCGCTATGGAGGCGAGGAATTCCTTATAGTTCTTCCAAGAACCGAGGATGAGGAGTCCCTTTCAATCGGCAACCGTATAAGGGCACGAGCCGAGACTCTTCAGATCGACAACGAAATAGAAAACCTCAGAGTTACCTGCAGTATTGGATCCTGTACGGCCGCAAATTCCGAGAAGCATTCTTTCTCGATGGTTGCCGCTGCCGATTCAGCTCTTTTCCGGGCAAAGAAAGCGGGAAGAAATATGGTCATGTCCTGCAAATAATTCTGGATGATACCTTATCCTCTTTTACCGGATGATCCAGGTACCGTTATCGGGATGCCTTCTCTGCATAAAGGACATTCTTCAACGTCCCAGCTGACTGCCTCAACGCTGAGTAGAGATCTGTATGGAGATTTGAGCTTCAGCTTTCCCGCGGTTCTGTCTACGATCAGACCAATCTGAACGATTTCCGCCCCTGCGGAAATCAGGGTATCAATTGATTCAACGATACTGCCTCCTGTAGTGCAAACGTCTTCTATAAGAAGTATCCTGCTGCCCCGCACAATATCACTGAAACCTGATCTGACAGACATTCTCGCTTCGCTGTCCCTCTGAAGAAAGGCAAAATTTCTGCCCATATGAAGGGCAGTCGCGAATCCGAAAACCACAGCTCCGTATGCGGGAGCGCACACAAGATCTATATTTTCTCTTATGTCATCCATCTTTGCAGCCATCATCCTGCCCAGTTCGTCTACAAATCGTGGCTCCTGAACTATGCGGATCTTCTCGAAATACTGCTTTCCATGGCGGCCCGATGTATATCTGAAATGTCCTTCAAGCAGCGCGTCACATGATTTCAGTATTTCGATTACCCTTTTCTCACTCAAAATATCCTCCAGCTCTTTTCATCTCGATCCTGCTTTCCGCCTCAGCGAATGTTGGTTTCCTGCCTGAACTCTTACCCGGGGGTCAACGGGAGAAATGGAATGGGTATATCACCGGAAGGTGTCCTTCATTTTCATCCACAGCACCGAACCTCCAGGTTCCCGCTGCTGAAGCAAGCTCAAGATCAAATGCGGGATTCATTGTAGTTGAATCCAGAATAGATACGTTGGAAACACGACCACTCGGCTCGATAATCATTTCGATCAGAACTGTTCCGGAAAGCAGGGGATCTGCTCGCAGATGTTTGTTGTAAATGAATATTACAGCGCTTTCCTTGGACGTCAGTACCTCCCTCACCTCGCTTGCGGTTCTGGACCTGTATGAATAGCCTGGATCTGTCTGGAGTACGTTTTCCGTCTCGAAGTTCACATCTGAGAAAACCATCCTTGCCTGGCTTTCGGATGCCATTTCGATAGTGCCTCCCGTATTTCCAAATCTGGTGTGATCACCCACAAGTCCCTGACTGGTGCCGACTACTTCGTAATCCCCTGCATCGGTTGACAGAGGACCGACACCTCCGAGGGATGTCATCTGAACGCCGCCGTAGAGAAGTGAATTGAGTTGATCAATTGTCATTGTTCCCGAAGCTGAGGAGTTGTTGGTAATTGACGTATCCGGTGAGATGATATCCGGATGCATTCCTTGTTCGTAAGATGAAGGTGTTCCCTGTGAGGAGACAGTTATCGGATCGGTTATTTCCCCGGTACTTGCCGTATCAGGAAGGGCGATCTCGGTGGATATGGAAACCGGGTCCATCTGATAGGTCATCGTATGAAGCTGTCCGGGAACGGTAGTGCAGGATTGCACGACAGTCTCGTAACCATCCGCTATTATGGTGAAGGTGTATGTTCGGCCGCTTAATAGATTATCTTTGATATAGGGGGCTGAACCCGCGTACTCCCCGTTCATGAAAACCAGAGCCCCGGCAGGTTCACCCTGAACAAGAACGGTTGACATGCTTTCCTGCTTGACATTATCGAGCAGCCTTCGAAGCTGAGGATTCTCCCATGGACCGAGATCGTAGTAAGGGTCAAGCTGAAGCAGGCTGTAGAATGCCGATTCCATTCTGGCATATTCTCCTATTCCGAAATAGGCGGCTCCCAGCCTGTGGTAAGCTCTGATTTGTTCATCCAGTGACAGGCTGCCTCCGGCCATGAGATCTTCCAGAGCAATGATACTGTTGTTCATATCCCCCATGAGATATAGCTCGATGGCCTCATCCACGGTTGAAACCTGGCTGAAAAGCGATATAAACAAACAAAGTGTAATACTTATCAATCAATCCTCCCGGTTGGAAAATGACGCCATCAGATGCCATCGTCAACTGATTTCAGATATCCTTGACGAAGCTCCCGTCAGGAACAATTTTCCTAGTGTGGTGTTAGTACCATGAATCGGAGGTGCATTGCCCTATGAGCCATGAAAAGAAGACTATGATATCTGAAAGTACTCGAATAAACACACTCATCATATCTGCTGTTGTTACCGCTGTTATCGTGTCAGGATGCTGGAATCCATTCTCTCCCAAAGTTGATCCTAAACCCCCGCCCCCGCAGTACCACAATCCCGTTGACAGCGCTTACAAAGTTCTCGAGAACCTTCAGTATGCCTATGTCAGCCGTGATATCGGTCATTACCTTGCCTGCTTCAGAGATGATTTAGAGTTTCATCTTCAGGAAATCGACTGGGATGATTACGATGGCGACGGTAAAATCGATAAGTACTGGGGGCTGGATCTGGAGGAGAATTTTCATATCAAGATGTTCAACAATGTATCTTCCATAGATCTTACACTTTCTGGAACGCAGGAAATACCCTGGGCCAGCGATCCCACAGGGCTGTCGCTTCAGCTGACTCGCACCTTTGACCTCAAGGTCTATACCCGAGGGTCTGATGGATTCATGGCATCAGGACAAGCTCTCTTCATCTGCCGCGAGGATTCCACTGACGAATGGTATATCTGGCAGTGGTGGGATATGTCCGATACTTAATCCCGATTGCGGCCTGCCATGAATCTGCCTTTAATATTACTCAGCGGTTTGCTGATCGCGTCCGGCTCCCTTCCGTGTGGGACGTGGTGGGTTTTCTTTTCCGACAGAGGCCCTGATCTTGATCGCAGGCTTGAAACCAGATCAACAGAACTGCTGCATACCCCTTCATACGAAAGGCGGATTTCAGTTGGCCTGTTCACAGCGGATGAACTGGACCTTGAGCCATGGTCCGGTTATGTGGAACAGGTAGCTGATGCCGCCGTCTGCCTGACAGTCAGAACCAGGTCAAGATTCCTTAACGCAGTCAGCGTAAGTACCGCGGACGTCCGTCTTGAAGAGATTCTCGCTCTCCCCTTCGTTGATCATGTTCGGCCGGTATCCTCAAGCACATTCCGTATGCCTGAATTCCGTGCGTACACGGGTTATTCCGCAGGAGTTACAGCATTACAGCTGGCGCAGATAGAACTTGATGAACTCCACAGCCGCGGATGGAAGGGGGAAGGGGTTGTTGTTGGTGTTCTTGATTCGGGATTCAACCTCACGCATGATGTTTTCCGCGATATCAGAGTTCTTGAAATGTACGATTTTGTAGACGATGACAGTGATCCGTCACAGCAGCCCAGGGATCCGCCCGGTCAGTCGGATCATGGCACAGCGGTTCTGTCGATCCTCGGCGGTTACGCTGAGGATGCTTTCTGCGGCGGTGTTCCGGACGCGTCGTTTATTCTGGCTAAAACAGAGGATATCAGTGATGAATACCAGGCGGAGGAGGATTACTGGGTTCAGGGACTTGAATGGATTGAACTGAACGGCGGTGATATCGTCAGCAGCTCTCTTGCATACATTGACTGGTACACTTACTCCGATCTTGACGGGAATACCGCTGTGACAACCATAGCTGCCGATGCCGCTGCCTCAAGGGGAATGGTTGTCTTCAACTCCATCGGCAATTCTGGTCCCGACCCGGGATCCCTTCTGGCGCCGTCCGACGGCGATTCGGTATTCGCGGTGGGAGCCGTTGACGCAGGCGCAAATGTCGCCCAATTCTCCTCAAGGGGGCCAACATACGACGGACGGATAAAGCCGGACGCATGCGCCCTCGGGGAGGATGTCAGCCTTGCGTATCAGGGTACATCGGGATACTCCCGGGGAAACGGCACCTCCTTCGCGGCGCCGCTTGTGTCCTCCGTCGCAGGGGCTTTACTCGGCGCCCATCCGGAGTGGGACATGATTGAGATTATGGAAATTCTTCGATCAACGTCCTCTCAAAGCTGCACACCGGGTAACAGCGCAGGATACGGTATCATTAACGCCTATGCAGCTTTGAAATATCATTCTGTAACCGGGTCAGTCAGATCCAGTCTTACCGGTGATTATATACCGGAATATCCACTGACTCTGACCATGGGTGATTCCATATACGTAATGGAGACGAATCGATCGGGATGGTTCGCCTTCTGTCCCGGAAAGCTTGGTGAGTTCATTGTCAGCGATGGAGGAGGGGACGGTTCCGTAATACCTGTAACCGGAACCCTTCGAGCTGAAGGAGTGGAAATAGAGATGTTTGTTGATCAGACTTCTTGCACAGCTGCTCCCTCTGTCTATCCCAACCCTTCAACTGAAGGTATATATATCGGTTTTGATCTTGCGGCCGGGCCGGTGGATACTGAACTGACCGTATTCGATCTTACCGGACAGATTATCTATGAATCGGTAAGAAGAGGTATCGGACCCGGTTCGTTCAGAGCGCCGCTTCCAGAAAAGGCATTTTACTGGGATGGGACATGCAATGATGGCTCTCCGGCTTCATCCGGTATATATATTGTATCTCTTAGAACAGGTGGTATGGTACATTTGATGAAATGCTCCATGGTAAGATAGAATTATCCCGGGCTGATCTTTTAACTCATTCATTTTTTATTCATTAAGTAAAACCGGGGGAAAGAACATTGACGGCGCTCTGGAAAGATTCCCGCCAAGCGAAAGCTATACTCCGGTCGAAGCAGCCTCCTGGGAGGACATCATGGTTCTGCGATCGATAGCGGTACTGGCTCTGATAGGTATGCTGTGGTTACTGGGTATAATCGACCCTGAAACCCTTCCATTGCATTCGAGTGAATTCCAGTTATGCGGAGCCACCGTGCTGCTTTACCTTTTCTGGAGCGCAGCTGAATCGAAGTACAGGGGGGGCTCTTCCAACCTCCCCTATACGGTTTTTTATGCTGTTCTGCTTGTCAGTGCAGTCGACAGCTTTCTTCTGGGGCTCACCACATACGGGCCACCGTGGGTTCTCCGCTGGGCAGGCGTTATCCTGTTTACCTCGGGATCGATCATGCGTCTGGCAGCTTACAGGACAAGATCCGTGAGACACCTGAGGCTGGGAAGATATCTTCAGCTTGCAGGTCTGCCTGTCGCCCTTGGCAGTATCGCCGGAACAGTGGTCGCTATAGCGGCTGGTATTCCAGGTTCTATTAAAGAGGAGCTTAATCAGCCGGATGAAGATAGTGATATATGAAAGCTCTGCTGCAGCGGGTTTCCAGAGCATCCGTGGCAACGCAAGGTAGTATAGCGGGTGAAATAGGCCCCGGATTGCTTGTTTTCGTAAGCTTCGGCAGATCGGATACCGAAGAGGATCTTGAATGGATGTCGAGGAAAATAACTGGCCTGAGGATATTTCCCGATTCGAACAACAGCATGAATCTGTCGGTAAGTGATATTGGCGGAGATATCCTGATTGTAAGTCAGTTCACCCTGCATGCCGATTCTGGAAAGGGAAGGCGACCCAGCTTCATGAATGCCGCTCTGCCCGAAACGGCTGAGTTGCTCTACAGCCTCTTCGTTGAGATCGTATCCCACTCGGGTCTGAAGGTTCGATCGGGTGTATTCGGGGCAATGATGAAAATCAGTCTGATAAATGACGGACCGGTCACCATCATGATAGATTCCCCATCCGAACGGACATCATAGAATGTGGTGGTATCCCGCCGGTTCTCCCCTTGTACTTGCCAGCAGATCTCCGAGAAGGAGGGCCATTCTTGAAATGATCGGTATACCGTTTATACAGATCCCTGGAAACGTAAGAGAAACATGGATGGATGGATCACCTGGTTTCATCGTTCAGTACTGGGCAAGGAAGAAAGCCGAAAACATTCTCTCCTCGTCTACCGGTGATCCTGTACTGGGTGCGGATACTATGGTGGCTTTGGGTGACGAACTTCTTGGGAAACCTCATGATGAAGACCAGGCCGTTAATATGCTTGGCAGGCTGTCCGGAGAATGGCACTCTGTATTCGGTGGAGTCTGTGTTCTGTGGCCGGAAATGGGGATTGACATGCAGTTCATCGAGGAGACCAGGGTTTTGTTCAGAAATCTCGGAGTCGATGAAATCAAAGCCTACATTTCCACCGGAGAACCATTTGATAAGGCAGGCGCATACGGTATACAGGGATATGGGAGTTTACTTGTGGAACGGATTGAAGGATGCTACTTCAATGTCATGGGCTTACCTGTTTCCAGGCTCGTTCATGAATTAAGGAACAGGCTTTTAAAGGAAAATGAGGCCTGACATCTGAACATTCGTCGCCGATGTAAAAATCAAAATGTTAGATGTTAGCCCCTATTCCAGGCTCCACCTGCCGAATGTGTGCAAGTTGACAGTTTTTCCTATATTGCCTATCAATTAACCTGCAAGAATCATCAGAATCTTCAGGTTATACTGCTGGTTTCTCTTGTGGTTTGGTGTCTATGCGGAGAGATGTCCGAGCTGGTCGAAGGAGCACGGTTGGAAACCGTGTAGGGCGTGTATTCGTTCTCGAGGGTTCGAATCCCTCTCTCTCCGCCACCCTGGCTGGTATAGTGCTCAACCAGGTATCAGGGCCCGTGCAGGGTTTGCTGATTTTCGTAAACACCGATTATGCCGGCGAATTCAGAATTTCATCTAGGAGGTTGTCCGACAATGTACATTGAGCAGAAGATTCTCACAGCTGAGATAGAATGCTCGGAGATTTGAGGAGAATACTGGATGTATTTAACGATAATATGCGGGCATTATAGCCAGCTGTGT
>WTBT01000062.1 GCA_013138965.1 Candidatus Aegiribacteria sp. | reverse complement strand
CTTAAGAATGTTCGTCAGATCGCAATTGACGAGGTCTGTATAGGAAGACCGAGAAAGTTTCTAACAATCGTACTTGACCTTGAAACAGGTCAGGTTCTTCATATAGGCAGAGGCAAGGGCTCAGATGCGCTCAAGGGGTTCTGGAAGCGTCTCAGCCGCAGTAAGGCAAAGATACAAGCAGTAAGTACTGACATGGCTTCCGGCTACATGTCAGCCGTAAGAGAACATCTACCTGAAGCCATTTTGGTAATTGATCGCTTTCACCTGGTGAAATACATGAATGACAAGCTGACAACTCTCCGCAGACAGCTCGCCAGAGAAGCCGATGAATCTGAAAAGGAATTACTGAAAGGTACACGCTGGTTGCTTGTTACTGGCAGGAAAAGGCTCAAGGACAAAGACAACCCTAGAGAAGCAGACCTTATCGCACTGGACAAAGCCCTGGAGGCAAATAAGCCTCTCTACATTGCCTACTATTTGAAAGAGGAACTCGCTGCTCTCTGGTCAAAGGACTCGAAAGCAGAGGCAGAGGAGTATCTGGATTCATGGTTAACAAAGGCTGGAAAATCAGGAGTTACCATCTTGAAAAAGGTGGCAAAGTGGCTTACAGGAGTAAAATCCAACATTCTGAACTGGTTTGATTATCAGATTTCCTCTGGAAAGCTTGAGGCATTTAACGGGAAAATCAGAAGACTTTTGAAGAATACTTGTGGGCTAAGAGATCAAGAGTACATGTTTCTGAGGATACAAAATCTCATGTACGCAAAAACCTGAAGGGCCAAAAATGCAAGTAGTAGTTGACACAAATGTCTTAATCTCTGCCGTGTTCTTCGGAGGTAAACCAGGGCAAATTCTTGATGCGTGGCAAAAGAAGAAAATCGAATTGGTGATCTCGACGGAAATACTCGCTGAGTATATCGATGTTCTTCACAGACTATCAGCAAAGTATCCCAAGGTTGATGTATCCCAGATAATCACATTGATTGCAAGCTTCAGTCTCATCGTAGAAGCTCGGAGTCTTGAAGAAAAAGTCTGTGAGGATCCCGATGATGATAAATTTATAGCTGCAGCAATTGCAGGTTCATCAAACGTAATAATAACAGGAGACGCACATCTGCTGGATGTTTCGGGATATTCTGATATCGAAATGATAGAACCAGCGGCATTTATTGAGAAATACTTGAGTGAACAAACAAATGCAGCAGAACGGCGACCAGGGGATTAACTCATGCTTCTTGTCTGCTGTTTTGAAGCGTTGGGCTGATATGAAATGGATATGCAGATCAAGGGTAATACTCATATAAAAAGCGCGAAAACCATTCCTACAGAATTAATTGCTCCATGTGGAATGAACTGCCGCCTCTGTTGGGGATACATTCGAGAAAAGAATACATGTCCAGGTTGCCTTAGGATAGATAGTCAAGAAAGTCAAAAATCAAAATACCGCACCACCTGCAAAATCAAAAACTGCGATCAAATCACCAAAAACAAAACCAAGTATTGTTCTGATAGTTGTGATAATTTTCCCTGCGCCAGGTTAAAACAATTAGATAAGCGATACAGAACAAAGTATGGAATGAGTATGATCGACAATCTCAAAATGATAAATGAATTTGGGATCAGACATTTCATTCGGAATGAAAAAGAGAAATGGATTTGTCCCGAATGTGGTCAAATAATTTGTGTTCATAGGCCAGCATGTCTTACTTGTGGGTATAAATGGCATTAAGGAAAAACAGCCGAATCACTACACTGGATTATTGCTCCGCAGCGCTCCGCAAAAACCAGTGAGTTCCACCGTTGTGCAACAGAAATGGATATAATAATGTTGACAATGCGCACACATTGTGATATATATGGCATATGAGACGCATTGACTGGAGCGACAATAAAAATGAATGGCTGGTTCGAGTCCGCGGTATTTCATTTGAGGATATCCTCTACCATCTGAGTCACAATGGGCTGCTCGATGTCATTAAGCACCCTAATCCGGATAAGTATCCTGATCAGCAGATCTTAATTGTCAATGTTGAGGGGTATGCTTATCTAGTTCCTTTCATTCAAGATAATGATGTCATCTTCCTGAAAACGATTATCGCCAGTCGAAAGATGACAAGGAAATATTTAGGAGAAGATAGAGAATGAAACTTACAAAGGAAGAAAAGGAAATCCTTGACTCTGTTGAAAATGGAGAATGGGAGCGCATTTCCGACTTCGACAGCAAAGCTTCTGAGATCCGTGAAGCAGCCCAATCAACGTTGAGGAAAGATAAGCGTGTGAATATTCGGATAACAGAACGTGATTTTATCCATATTCAGAAAACCGCTCTACATGAAGGCCTTCCATATCAAACCCTGATTTCTAGCATCCTTCACAAGTATCTCAACGGTCGGCTTGTTGAAAAAAGAGGATAATTCCACCGGATGAAGAATTATGAACCAAGTATTCCCAAAACCTATTAGAAATCTTCCAGAAGCAGATATCCCACTGGATGGAATAACCGCTTATCTGTCACAATCTGAGACTCATCAGATAATATTTATGCAGTTTGAAAAAGATGCTGATTTGCCAGAGCATGCTCATGCAGCTCAGGTTGGAATAGTCTTGGAAGGCAGGATTGAATTGGTAATTGATGGCAAAAAGCAAAATCTCTCAAAAGGAGACCGATATTATATTCCTGAAGGTGTAAAGCATTCTGGCAAAATATACGCCGGATATGCAGATATTACATTTTTCAATGAGCCAAATCGATATACAAAGAAATAAAATTTAGCATAACAAGCCTTTTGCAGCGGATTGCAAAAAGCAGCAGCCGCTGAAAAGCACGTTCTGCAATAAGGATAGGAACTTGACAAACAACTACAATGTAGCTACAATATGCACATGAAGGCACTACGATTTGAATGGGATTCTGAGAAGGCTAGCGGCTAGTCAGAAACCTGGAAAAGCATGGAATCTCATTCGAGGAAGCGACAAGTGTTTTCTATGATGAATGGGCGGTTGAGTTCTATGATGACGAACATTCTGAATGGGAGAACCGATTCTTAATGCTCGGTCTAAGCGCGCGATTCCGCTTGCTGCTTGTATACCATTGCAGCAGGAAGGACGAACTGGTGATCCGGATTATCTCCGCCCGGAAAGCAACGAAAAATGAGGCCAGATATTATCGGAGGTAATGTTATGAAGGATGAGTACGACCTCTCAGGAATGAAATCCAGGCGAAATCCTTATGCCAAGCGCCTGAAGAAGCAGATCACACTTCGTTTACAGCCGGAAATCATCGAATACTTCAAGGATCTGGCAAAAGAAAACGACATTCCTTACCAGAGTCTTATCAACCTGTACTTACTGGATTGTGTGAACCACCATCGCAAATTGAAGATGGACTGGGCATAAGAACTCAGAGCAGAACGGCTGCAGTAGAATTACCACCAGCATACTACCTGAATTTCCTGCAATCCACGGAGCCTTAGTGTTGGGCGACGGAAGGTGCAAATGATTGATGTCATCGAAAAAACTGCAACGACATTACTCGAACAAACTCCTGGGATTGTTATTCGTTATCGTCTACTTCGGGATGTGCGCAGAAAAATGTCCAACTGTCCCGAATTGCAGCAAGCGAAAGACAACCTAAAGTACAGTCAATGTATTCAGGAGTTGGAGCAAGAGCAACGGGAAGACGGTGGATGGGGTGCTTTTCACTCGAGAAGTACTCGCATGAAGCGGAAAATACCTTCTACTGAAGTGGGTGTTGAACGAGCGCTATCTTTGGGTCTGGACGCTTCACATCCAATCTTACAGAAGGTCTCGGCTTACACTTTGGGCATAATGCAAGGGGACATTCTGTTTCCGGACTATCACGAAAAAAATGACCGTTGGCAAACAGGAATGCGATTGTTCCTCGCATCAACGCTGTCGCTCATTTATCCCGACCATCCAGCTTTGAAAGACGACAGGGAACTATGGCACGAGATTCGCGGTAGGAATGTCAGTTACCTGAACACCCCCCGCACAGTCCCGGACGTGCGGTTTTCCCGCATCCGGTTCCTCGGTTGTACTCGCTTCCGTGCAAGAGCAGCAGTTTAAGCAAACACTTTCCGGAATCTCTTCTGCGTGATTCGAGGAAGGGCAATTCCTACATGCTTCAATATAACCTTGAAGTGTTCCTTATCGTAACTCTTTCGCTGACCACCTCTTCTATTCAGCCACTTGAATGTACATTGAAGTGACCAAAAGTAAAAGTGGGTTATCGCTCGTGAGTTGCCGATAATCCCGTAGTAGTTGTAATGTCCCCGTAATCGACGATTCAAACCTCTGAAGAATTCCTTCCCCCTGAGATGACGATTGCACTTGATCCAATCCTTGATACGAGAACAGGCTGCCTGTAGTTTCTTCGGGGCTGTCCGCCGCGCTACACAAGGCTTGCCATTACGGCCTTCCTTCCAGTAGAACTCGAACCCGAGGAAGGTGAATCTTCTCTGCAATCCCAACTGATACCGGCTGAAGCGCAAAAGTCGTGTCTTATCAGGAGCTACCTCAAGGCCGAACTTGCCCAGCCTCTTCGGTAGAACCGTGTAAAACCGTTCTGCATCACCTTGATACTGGAAGGCACAGACCCAATCATCCGCATAGCGGATGATTGTTGCCTCTCCACGACAGTGAGGTTTGACGATCTTCTCGAACCAGAGATCCAGCGCATAGTGCAGATACACATTCGCCAGTACCGGTGAGATTATTCCTCCCTGTGGAGTGCCTGTTTCAGGATGTATTACCTTTCCATCCGTTTCCAGTATCCCAGCCTTCAGCCATTTCCGGATAAGACCAAGGAATGCACGGTCATCGATCCGCTGCTCCAGCATCCGCAGCAACCAGTCATGATCCATGTTATTGAAAAAACCTTTGATATCGGCTTCAACAACATAGCCATATACCCCGAACCGCAGACGTGTCGTCAGCTCTTTGACCGCATCCAGGGCTCCACGCCCGGGACGGTAGCCATAACTGTCATCCATGAAGTCTGCTTCATAGATAGCTGTTAAAAGCTTCGTGCAGGCCATCTGCACCAGTTTATCCTCCAGCGCAGGGATACCCAGCGGCCTTTCACCGCCATTTCCCTTGG
>WTBT01000085.1 GCA_013138965.1 Candidatus Aegiribacteria sp. | reverse complement strand
CCAAGGGAAATGGCGGTGAAAGGCCGCTGGGTATCCCTGCGCTGGAGGATAAACTGGTGCAGATGGCCTGCACGAAGCTTTTAACAGCTATCTATGAAGCAGACTTCATGGATGACAGTTATGGCTATCGTCCCGGCCGTGGAGCCCTGGATGCGGTCAAAGAGTTGACGACACGTCTGCGGTTCGGTGAGTATGGTTATGTTGTTGAAGCCGATATTAAAGGCTTTTTCAATAACATGGATCATGACTGGTTACTGCGGATGCTTGAACAGCGGATTGATGACCGCGCGTTCCTTGGTCTTATCCGGAAATGGCTGAAGGCGGGGATACTGGAAACGGATGGAAGCATAATACATCCGGAAACAGGCACTCCACAGGGAGGAATAATCTCACCGGTACTGGCGAATGTGTATCTGCACTATGCGCTGGATCTCTGGTTCGAGAAGATCGTCAAACCTCACTGTCGTGGGGAGGCAACAATCATCCGCTATGCGGATGATTGGCTCTGCGCCTTCCAGTATCAAGGTGACGCAGAACGATTTTACAAGGTTCTACCGAAGAGGCTGAGCAAGTTCGGGCTTGAGGTAGCTCCAGATAAGACACGACTTCTGCGCTTCAGTCGGTATCATGTGGGATTGCAGCGAAGATTCACCTTCCTCGGCTTCGAGTTCTACTGGAAGGTAGGCCGTAATGGCAAGCCTTGTGTGGCACGGCGGACAGCCCCGAAGAAACTACAGGCAGCCTGTTGTCGTATCAAGGATTGGATCAAGCGCAATCGCCATCTCAGGGGAAAGGAATTCTTCAGAGGTTTGAACCGTCGATTACGAGGACACTACAACTACTACGGGATAATCGGCAACTCACAAGCGATTGACCGCTTTTACTTCTGGTCACTTCGATGTACCTTCAAGTGGCTGAATAGAAGAGGTGGCCAGCGAAAGAGTTACGATAAGGAACACTTCAAGGTTATATTGAAGCATGTAGGAATTGCCCGTCCTCGAATCACGCAGAAGAGATTCTGTAAAGTGTTTGCATAAATTGCTGCTCTTGCACGGAAGCGAGTACAACCGAGGAACCGGATGCGGGAAAACCGCACGTCCGGGACTGTGCGGGGGGTGTTTCGGGTAACCGGCATTCCTACCGCGAATTACTCGACTGAAGAAGGTAGTTCACCTATGAATATTTGTGGATACAATTCTGGATTTACATCAAACGCTATAAATCTATTTCCTTGAATCTGAACATGCCACGATTTTGACCTATCTCCTGCATCAATTGAAGCAGTAAAAAGGTGGTTTCCATCCATATTATATATATCGAAATATTTCGTTTGAATAGTTCCTCTGTTTACCCAAATCCTATTCTGATCATCATACCATATGCCTTCAATAGCTGACCTGTAGGGATTAGGTTCCCAAGTTGCCATGGATTCTGGCATTCTGTTTCTAACAATTTCAGTCTCGAAATCTATTTCATCTTGTGTTTTAGATACCATTTCAAAACTCGCATCGATAATAGTGAAGATTTCTTCTCCTTCCGAATTCCAGGCAGTTATTTCGTATACTTCGGAAGATAACGGTGCAGTGAAAACAGTCCCTTCTGGGGTGGTTCCGAAGACAATGGTGTTGCTATGCATGGTACTCAAGTCGTTTGGGTGATAAGGAGACATTCTCTCAAAATACACTGTAGAGGGATCCTGCTCTCCTATTTCCCATTTTGCAACAATAAAACCCATTAAGGATCTTTCCTCACTATTTTGGTATTGGGGTTGCATTCCAATAATAGTCCCACCCTCAACTCCAGACAATCTTACCGGAGGAGATGGAAAGAAGTCATTCACATCAATCATGTGCTCTAAGTTTGAGTTAAAGTATATTAATTTATGATTTATAACGTCACAAACTACAAGTCCTGGTTCAATGGAGTCGATCACACACTCTCTTTCGATTAGTGGGAAAGAAGCCATACCTAAGGATGATGGTAATTGTAGTTCACCTGGTCCATTTCCCTTCCGGCATACGATTCCGATGAACGTACCAGATGGACTAAAAACGGTAATCTGAGCTTTCTGGCGGTCCAGTACCACTATATTTCCATTTGGCATAATATCAGCATCGACTATTTCACCAAACACGTAATTACTGTCCCCGAATTCAGCTCCTATGGAATCTGTAACCGTTAAATATACATCAGCTCCCACAGTGAGTATGCTTTCCTCTTCGGCTCCTCTGAATGCAATATCATCAGTGGGTGGTTGCTCAGCACAATTAACACAAAGAGCGATAATCAGTCCCATACAGAGATATTTCATATAATTGCACTTCCTTTACTCAAATATCACACTTCTATCACAAAGGCTCAGCGAATTACGGTCTGATCATTCCCCAGCTTGGCGGTAATTCTGCTGCAGCCGTTTATTCTGCGTGCTACTGTAGTACTACAGTTCATCGTAAAAATATTGGGAGGAGTGGGTAAGCAGATATCATTTTAATTCCTTTGTCATAATAACCTGTCTGGGTCTGAATCCCAGTATCCTGTTGTATTCTATCATCTTTTTGTTAGCATAGTGAACCTCCGTATGAAGCTCCGTAGCTCCCTGTTCCCTCGCCCATCTCTCACCATATACTTTCATTGCTTTGCCAATGCCTTGATTTCTATACTCTTGCGCTACCCATAGAGATACAATGAACCCGATATTCATTCCATTCTCTTCCTTAATTTCTAGCCAATGAAAGCCCACAAGAATGCCCGAATCAGTTTGAGCCATGAGTAGGTAGAACTTAGGATTGGTTACTTTATCCTTTAGCATTTCAACTCGACATTGGATACGAGCATCTGATACTTGGTGATTCTCGCGCCATTCTGAAGGTATGTTCTCATGAATAATGACGATTTCCCGGATGAGTTCATCCTCAATCGAGTTCAGTCTTGAATACTCAATCATCATTTTACTCCCAGTAATTTTACCTATCTACTCTATTGACATTATTCTATTCTTATATTTGCAGAATTTAAGTTAAGTAGCTTCCAAGCTGAGTGATTCTAGGTGAAGAGTCACACCTTTCATAGAGGTTAAACTGTTGTTACATATATTTATGTAAAGGTACAAGTATGGCCACTCTCAACAATCCAACAGGTGAAAGTTACTTAAAGAAGAATATCGCAAATCTAAGAATCCCGCAACCCACTGAATTGAACAGATCGAACAGAACTATATAAGATAATCTGATTGCGACTCTAAATGCATTATTATAGCATACATTATTTTGAGTACCTTTGAAATATCAGTGGTAGTGTTGACATCTCCTTCTTGACACAATTCCATCCGATCGAATGAACCACCTCGGATATTCCGGAGACATGTTTGTTAGAGTCCCGCCACCATGGTAAACTCTTCTTGGTGTTCATAGTATAAGTCCTCGAACTCCTTCATCTGTATTGCTGATTTGGCTTGTTTCTCTAGAATAGAGCACTTGGCATTCAGGAAAAAGGGAACGAGTGCTGCTCGAAAAACATAAGGAAACTGGATTTGCACCTTTTCACCAAAATCACGCAAAATGGCATATCCGACCCGATATCATCCGATTTCGCTACCCGAAACTGACCATACCGAACCTCTCCGCCGTCATCAACCCTGCATGGCATTGACGGGACAGGATTATTGACGGTATTGTTCCTTAATAGAAAAAATTCTATCGTACAGGAGACATCGGGGTTTACATCAGGGCAATATTGAAAATGGAAAATTATCCAGTATCCTGTTGAAATAATGGAGGTGTAAATCATGAAACGTGGATTTACTCTAATAGAACTTATGATCGTTGTTGTAGTCATTGGAATAATCTCCGCAATAGCCATTCCTAAATACGGTGATATTAAGACTGATTCCAAGAAATCCTCATGCAGATCAAACATGCGGAATCTTACA
>WTBT01000100.1 GCA_013138965.1 Candidatus Aegiribacteria sp. | reverse complement strand
TTATGAAAGAGGCTCCGATACCGTTGGTGGACATGAAATCACTGATGAGTCTCGCCGGCTGGAACTGCAGATCCAGGAATCCACCGAATGCTTTGCCTGCTCCGTCCGCAGCTATCCCGGTGATAATGAAAGAGAACATGATGAATATGAGCAGGAATAGCAGTGTTCTGTTCTGGCCTACTATGGCTGTCTCCTTTTCATTTGAATATCCTGTCTAAGATAATAATACCAGTGACAGTCCCGCCACCTCAAGAAAACAAGAAGCTGATGTATGAGACCCTCTTGCTGATCCCGGTCAGGCTTTCACTCGCCTCAACTTCGGGAGTACGGCGATGAAGGCTGCCAGTGAGAGCGCCGTGATGAACGCGCAGAAGATAAAGAAGTTTCTGAAGTTACCTCCTGCGATAAGCAAACCGCCGATGAACGGACCGAGGAAGAAGCCACCATCCACCATTTCCGTACCGAAGTTCTGGTTCAGAGACTGGAGCCTCGGCACGGATATCTTGAATAGCACGGAATGCAGTACCGGATGGGCGATGCCCCAGCAGATGCCGCATACAGGAGCCAGCGCGTAGAAGAGGAAAGGTCCTCCGGTCATAGCCAGCCCGCCGTACGCAACGACCAGCCCGGCAAGGGAACCGATGATGAGAGCGCCGGGTCTCATCCTGTCGAAGAACGGCCCACCTATGAAACGTACTGCGATCATGGTAACGATGGCGATGGTGAAGAAAAGTCCCGGATTCGAGACGCCTATATTTGCCCCGAATTGTGCGCAGAATACGAACGAAGCCGCCAGGCAGAGGAAGAGCACCAGTATTATGCCAAGAGTGACAAGGATACGCAGGTCTTTCAGATCCTTGAAGTACTCCCGGTGCGATATATACTTTACCTTCTTTTCCATCCTGTCATCTCGGGCATCACGGGGCCGAATCAACAGAAGTAGCGGGTAGATGAGCACCATCAGAAAGCCGGTGCCCATCAGAACCCTGTCGAACCCTCCGAGCAATGTGGCAAGCGGTCCCAGCAGAGGAGGGATGATGGCCATTGGGAGAAGCATGCCGGCGGAAGTAATGCTGAAAGCCATACTGGCTCGTTCAGGCGGGATGAAGGCCACTATGAGCGCCATCTTGGAGGCCGCCATGCAGACGTATGCCGCCCCATGCACCAGCCGTAAAATAAGCAAAGGCCAAAGGGTTCCTGCCAGTCCGTAAGCGAACAGAGCACCGATATCCACGAGTGTACTGATCGCTATCCATCTTCGTGCATTGGTGGGGAAGAGGAAGGGACTGATCAACGGTCTCAGTAAAAGACCGCTCAGGGAGAAGGCGCTTATTAGTAATCCGATAAGGGCAGGATCAATTGGAAGAGTATGAAGGTATCCATCGAATGTGAAGAAGACGGCCAGGTTAGTATAGGCAAGGAATATCATCGCGTTCAGAGCGATGAAGTCCCTGCTCAGCAGCTTTCTGTCGTCTGCTTCCTTAAATATCATATAGTCCGCATCCTGTATTTGGAATTATGCTTGACTCGTATGTGGAACTATACTTGCTGACCTGTATATTTCCGAGTACATAATCAGCGGGACCGCATCGGATACGAGAAATGCCGATTTTCATGCCCGGAAAGGACACAACATCGTACTGAGAAATCATTTTTCCATCGTGAGGACACTTGCACCATTTCTACTGCTTCTGTTCATGTCTTCATCTGTGCATGGGGATTTCACTGAACCTGTAGTGGATTCCATATATGTTTCCGGGAATTTTCCCGTTTCTGAGAATAAACTTCTAAGCGGAACCGGGCTTAAGGAAGGGGCATCCCTCCTCAGCATAACACCGGTTCAGGTAAGAGATGGCATCATCGCTAACCTTAACGATATTGGTTATCTTGACGCTGTTGTAACCGTCCAGTGGCCCCTCTGGGATGACGAGAATGATATTGTGAGGATTTCCGGTCGAGGCTGGAATAAGAAGTCTTCTTTCCGGCCTCGTATTCAACGGTGCGATAATATTCACCGCTGATTCACTGGCCATGCTTTATCCCGGGGCTCCAGGTGAACCCATAACACCCGCAGATACTCTCTCCTTCAGAAATGCTGTTCTTGATGTGTACAATGAAAGAGGTTACATCTATTCTTCCGTAGATATTAATCTTTTAAGCATGAGTGAAGTAAATGTTGAGACCGGTTACCGGGCAGTGGAATGCAATATTGATGAACAAGAGCAGGTTTCTCTGGGCACTGTTTCTATTTCCGGGTTGGAAACGGTTCGCAGAATTGTTATTACAAGGGAGATATTGATCCAGCCCGGTGATTCTCTGAATATGGAACTTCTCAGGCAGTCTGTCAGCAATATCTACGGACTTGGCCTGTTCCAGGATGTAAGGTTCTCCTACAACCCGGCTGAGAATGACAGCAGTATCGTTAACCTGGATATTTCCATAAGTGAAAGCAGATACAAAAGAGTAGATCTGGGTACCGGTTACGTGTCACCGTCGGCTGTTTTCGGAAGCGTCACATGGCTTCACCCCAACATTATGGGGAACAATCAGAGACTGTCCATCGGTATGTACATGATGGAATACTTCGGTTCAAGGGATGGACGGATGATAGAACCTGAGATCATCTACGAGGAACCCTGGTTTTTATCAACAAGATGGAAATGGCAGCTGAAACTGGGATACCTGTACTTTTTCACACCTGGTATCAGGCAGAGAAGTTATTCAATAACATCCACATTTGCCAGGGACATCACCGAGAACCTCAAGTTCACGGTCGGCTACAGCCTTGAGTACGAGAAATACAACGAATGGGTGGATAGCGTTTTCACCACTTCCGATTGGCGGACAACCTCCAGTATTACGTCTACTCTGACACATGATACAAGAAGTCCTTCACTTGATCCGTTGAGGGGACACTGGATAATGGGGGCTGGAAAGCTGTCAGGTGGATTTCTCGGAGGAAACGATTACTACAGGGCTTCCACTGAAGCCAGACTCTACTTTCCACTGAGTAACGATTTTATACTCGCGGGTCGCCTGAGACTCGGGGGTTCGTTTCCCTACGGTGATGATACTACCGTACCTCCGGACGACAGGTTTTACCTTGGAGGAGGAACAACAGTCAGGGGTTATCCTTTCAATTCACTGGGTCCTAAGGATGATGATGGAAACCCAATAGGGGGACGGCTTGAGGTTCTCGGGAATTTCGAGATCCGGGTCAGGATAGTCGGAAATCTTGGAATTGTTCTGTTCACAGATGCCGGTGGACTCTGGAACGCGTTCGAAGAGGTTGATTTTGAGACGGCAGGCTTTGGAACTGGATTCGGACTCCGCTACCATACACTTTTCGGTCCCTTGAGACTTGATTATGGTTTTGCGCCAACCTGGAAGAATTCCCTCAAGAGGGGAAAGATATACATCGGGATAGGTCATGTTTTCTAGGGCATGGAGTTTTCCGGAGGATCTCGCATGAGCAGAAAGCGCGGGAAGAAGCGCTGGCTCAGGATGATTGTGCTTGGGTTTTTGTTCCTGATGCTCTCTCTCTATATTTTTCTGGCCACCGGGTTTCTCGGGGATGTTCCCGGTAAGATAATCGGCAGTTTCGTTTCGGATGACAGTGTTACCATCACCTTCAGAGGCCTGCGTACCGATATCTTCTGGAATACCTCCGCAGACACGGTTATAGTCACAGATCTCGAAGGTCTGGTGGTTTCCGTAACCGGTATTCAGATAGATGGCAATCTTATTTATTACATTTTCAGCGGCCATGTTGATCAGATACTGGTTGACAGGCTGAGTATCCAGCTCGCTCCCGAACCGGTTCCACCGTACGATCAGCCTATTTCGATCCTGACCATCCTCAATAATATCGACGCAGGAATAGCTGCGAGCACAGACAGGTTGTACCTTCATTACGGCATAATAACTGAATCCGGTGGCATCATTGTCGATTCCATGCACATCACTGCTTCAATTGAAAAAATTTCCGGAGTAGAGTTGAGTGTTGATTCCGTCGGGGTCTATCTTCCCGGCTTCGGCAGCATACGCGGATACGGGCTTCTGCGTATGGATGGCGGTAATGTCACTACTGATGGATTTACGGGAATCGCCGCCCCCGGTTCACTGTTAATTTCCGGAACCCTTTCCGGTTCGGAGGAGACTCTTGATATCGAGCTTTCCGGAACGGTCGGTTCTTCATCCTACGATATACCTGTTGATCTGTCGGTCTTTCTTGAGGGCAGCGTAAAAGGTAAAATGCCTGATCTTCAGACGGAACTTGCACTGACCAGCGTTCGAGCTGTTCTGTTCGGAACCGAGGCGTCCTTTGAAATTGATACACTGGAGGCCGATCTACAGAATATCAGAGTTCGGAACCTGCACCTGAAAACGGATGGTGCCGAATTGAATTTTGACAGTGGATTCAATATGGAATCTCTTGATTGGAGTGCCGTATTACGCCTGAACATGACAAATACGGATGTTTCTGAATACCTGACACAGTTCTCAGCTACCGGTATTACCGGTTCTGTTTATGCTGAATTCAGAGGAACAGGATACTCAGACCTGAACGGCTCAGTGACAGTCGATCTCGTGGAATCATCCTCGGAAATTCATTGTGAAACCACTCGAGAAAGTTTTCCGGTGGATCCCACATTAAAATCGCTCTGAACCACGCTCGACAGTCTTCCTGAGAAATGGAGCCAAGTCGAACAGAGGCGGAAACTCCTCCGAAATCGCTGCTCTGACTGAGCATGCTTCTTTATTTGCGGAAGCTCCCGCTTCACACGGTCGGAGGAATGTTTCCTATACTTGACTCCATACATAAACATCCGTATACATCAGTAAGAAATTAATGGTGAGCCGTTCTTGAATGTATGCTTCACCTTATGTGAATAACACGGATCTTGATCGACAAAGCACCTGACGTGAGGCTGGGCTGTCGGGCGCTTCACCTTTCACCTGGAGGTGATTGGTGGGCGCTTTTTGCGTATACCCGGACGAATACAAACCCAGGCAGCCCAGGAGCACTCCCTTATTCCGACTGCTGGATTCCAATTACGAAGAGTTCAGGAATGTGTATGATGATCGCTTCTCAAAGCGCTACGGTTTCTGGCGTCCCGTAACAGATGAAGTTGTGGAGAAGTACCTGCAATGCGGTGATCCTCATTACGGTTTTGCCAGGATTCGCTGCAAGGAGTGCGGAGCGGAATATCTGATAGCCTTCTCATGCAAGTGTCGTGGTTTCTGCCCTTCCTGTTCGAAGCGGAAGTCATTAGACCTTGCAATCTTCCTTGAGGAGGAACTCTTCAAGTCTGTTCCACACAGGCACTGGGTATGGAGTGTTCCAAAAATGCTCAGGCTGCATTTCATGCATCATAGAAAGCTTATGCCAAAGCTCTGCAGATGCGCCTGGCACGCTCTCACGATATTTCTTCATGAAGCCCTTGATCGCAGTGATGTTTTCCCCGGCGGTATCCTTGTGCCGCAGACCTTCGGTGGAATGGCCAACTGGAATCCTCATGTCCATGCCCTGATTACTGACACCTGCTGGGACAGGGAAGGCAATGGCCACCCCATGCCTGAAATAGACACCGCAGATGTCCAGGGGATTGAAAAGCTTTTTTCGAGTCTTGTTTTCAAGATGCTGCTCAAAGAGAACATGATCTCCGCGGAGCTGGTGGAGAACATGCGTTCCTGGAAGCACAGCGGCTTCAGCGTTCACTGCGGTACTCCCATACAGGCTGATGAAACGGATTCTCGCAAGACCCTCAGCGAATACATCTCAAGAGCTCCATTCTCACTTGAGAGGATGAGTTTCAACGAAGGTTCGAGCACTGTGCTTTACAAGGGGGAGCATTTTCATCCTACTCTTGCCAGGAACTTTGACGTTTCAAATCCCTTGGAGTGGATAGCTCGCATAACATCCCACATCCCAAAGAAGGGAGCAAAGCAGGTTATCTATTACGGGTCCTACAGCCAGGCATGGCGTGGCCGTGAACGTCGCCAGGGCATTTTACCGAAAGCACCAAACGAAGAGGAACCTGCTTCGATCAAAGACCGTTCCTCATACTCCAGACACAGAAGACAACTGTGGGCTGTCCTTCTGAAAAAGGTCTGGGATGTTGATGCCCTGAAGTGTCCGAAGTGCGGAGGACAGATGAAGGTCATCTCTTTCATAGAGCAACCGTTTGTCATCAGGCGCATCCTGAAACACC
>WTBT01000071.1 GCA_013138965.1 Candidatus Aegiribacteria sp. | reverse complement strand
TCCGCACTTCGGGCATTTCAATGCATTGACATCCCAGACCCGGCTCAGAAGCACAGCCCACAGCTCTCTTCTCCGTCCGGAACATGAGGAACGGTATTTTACGGAAGAGACGGAATCCTCTTCTGCTGGTACGGCTGCACTCCAGAAAAGGTAGAACAACACAGTGACCCCGCATATCTGAAAATCCCTTGAATGCAGGGGCAGTGCGGACGGGTCAATAATACCCAGTAACCAGAGCACACCTATAAGAACCAATATCTATCGCTATCGACCGAAAAATCATGCTTATTTACAGAGTTCCTGACCAGTCATCCTCACCAGGAGTACCGCCAAGACCGTCATTATTGCCATCAAGCAGATTCCCATACTCATCGGCAACTTCGCATGATATGTGCAGAGTCGCTGTTCCTTCAGTACTACGCTGAAGCAGGCAGTTAACTGCTCCCGGGTCCGCAGCGGTTTCGAAGACGATGGGAATGGAACCGTTACTGTCAATTACCTGAATGTTGGCAGCTATGAATGTTGCAGCATCCATGACAACATCATCACCGCTCAGGCTCTTATCAAATTCAATACGTACGAGAGTATTTCCAGACATAAGAGTTGCCTGATCCACTGCCGGTGGTTCGGTATGAGTAGTTGTATCATCAATGATCCTGAAATCCCATACAAGATCCGGTTCGTTGGGCCAGATGTAACCGTCACCGTTAGTATCAAGGTAGTTACCTGAAGAATCCGCGACCTGTGCGGAAAGCCTGACCGTGTATCTGGTTCCATACGAAAGATCGCTCACAGGAGTGGCGAATATATCGTTGGGAGTCGCATTGACCAGCTGAAGGACTACAGAAGCTGAATCAGAGGTTCTCACCAGAGTAAAGTTGTCAAGATTCAGCAGCGAAACATCCATGGGTCCGTCATTAAAGAAAACCCTCGGAATGGGAAGAAGAGTACTTATATCCCCTGTTCTGGGATAATAGTTACTGATACTGGGAGATGTAATATCGCACATTGCTGCAGACCCAGCAAAAAATGTGGCCCGTCTGTCATCCCACGGGGATCCATCGTACAGTGCGTTGTGATTCGGGTCCAGCTGGTTTCCTGAGATATCCTGGACACCACCGGCGGTAACTGTAAGAAGGTAGGCCGTATTATCAGTGAATGTCCCGACCAGAACGGCTGTTCTTGCTTCGGGATAATAGCTGATACTCTCGAATTGAACGGGACCTGTTCCCGGATCGGTTTCAACCATCTTAAATGATGCGGCAATAATGGTTAAAGGATTGATATCCTTGTCAAAGCTCAGCATCACTGCATCCTGTATACCATTTCTGTCAGGATCCAGGTCGTTGAACTGAGAACTGCCGAATCCTCCGCTTTCCGTACCGACCATATCGATATGCGGATGTTCGTTTCCGCCTTCCCACTGTACTTCAGTATCGGCTTTAAAGGGGTTATCCTGCGAGCACCCCAGAAGAAGCAGGAGTAAAACTGAAATCCCTGCTGTTATCCATTTCATAGTATATCCTTCTTCCATCGGCTAGAAAGACAGCGTTGCTGAAAGACGCCACTTGTTTAAACTGTTTCCGAGGCCCATCAGATCTATCTGTATATAATCGTTAGGTGTATATCCAACTCCGTAGGAGTAAGGTATTTCCGTATAGTTATCATCGGTTTCAATTAGGGTTCCGTCTACTGTTTCAAACGGGCTTTCGATGAACTGCGCTTCACTGCCGTCACCATATACAATATGTGAGACAAGTGGAGAAGCTTCTATCAATGATGTGGTTTCGGTTTTCTTCTCCCATACGAATGACGGAGTTGCTCCGAGACGCGCCTGAACTTTCGGGAGAACTTCGAACTCAAGTCCAACCGGAATGGATATTCTCGTGATATGCTCTGTTGTGATTGTTTCATCCGTCTGACTCCATGTTGTTGTAGACACGTAATCATCCGGATCGGCAAACTGAGCGTCTCCATCGGAGTAAGTCTCAATGAGAGTATTGCTGGATTCATTCTGTACGGTATTACTGAGATCATACATGAAATACCCAGTTCCAATACTTATGATGAATCCCTCTGAAGGATCAAGCGTCAGTTTAGCTCCGATAGCTAAAAGGTCATCACTGATATCGATATCAGTATTACCGGAGCCGTTCATATCTATAATCGTGGAATCAATCAGTGCACCGATTGATACTATATCGGATGAATCCATACTGATGGAAAACTGATCTGAACTTCCGCTCAAGCTCGTAGTGTAATACCCGCCAGAGCCTTCCAGATTCCAGTTCTCATCAAGCCTGTAAGTCATATTCAGGCCACCACCGAATCTGCTTCCTCCTGGTGAAACCGAGTAATTCTCAGATTCACTCCAGGTTACGTAATCGTATACTCCGCTCTGTCCTGGAAGGAAATCCTCGGTTCCGGAAAGTTCAGCCTCGAAAGCCATATCCGACGAGATTGACGTAAACAGGAACATCCCAGCAATATCCATGACATCCGTAACTGCGATGGTGCCCGATAAGGATATTCCGAGAGCTGTTACGTCGTTCTTCAGGAGCCCAGTACCAATCGAATTCAGAGTATAGGTTTCAACTCCGGTCACGAGGTTGGAATCGGCGATTGCGATGGATCTGTTGTCATCCTCATCCAGACCTTCGGTGCTGATAGTCGTATAAGAGACACCAAGGCCGACACTGAGTGTTTCATTCATCTCGAAAGCCCCGTAAAGGCCTCCTGAGGTCATTGATGAATCGGTTCGTGCTTCGGCTGATTCATGAACTGTATGCCTTGAATCAAGTGTTCCATCAGCGTTTGTATCGACAAATTCCGACCAGGTTCCTTCCACGATACCCTGTCCGGTAATGTATGGTGTACCGCCTGGCCCATTGAGTGAAATATCCTCAAAGAATCTTTCATTCATGAATTCGGTAAGAATCCCAAGCCCGAAAGACGATTCGAGCGGCACATAGCTTCCGCCCAGAAGGAAACTCCCCCGGGTATCAGCAGTCTCATCAAAAATCAAATCTGTACCTGCTGACAGGTTGGAAAGCCCGGTATAAACTCTAATACCTTCCACCTCAAGCAGCCTGTCAGGAACTGGCTGAGTGAACAGCATGCCCGAGAACCAGCGGTCAAGATCATCAAGGATCAAACCGCTTGTGGACATAGATCTGAACGTCTGAGGCTGAGCGAAAGTGATCGCGCTGATCACCATCACCAGCAAAGCCAGTATTTTCATATTCCCCCCTTGTTTAGTTATTATTTTAACATTAATCTAATCGAAAATTTTGACTGGATTAATCTATCTAACCAGTGAACATTTTAGTAGATTTACAATATCACCTGTTCTCAGAGATACGAAATATACACCAGATGAAGCCAGGGAACCATCATTGCATATTCCATCCCAGTAAAATGCTTCTTCCGGTAACGGCGCTCTGAATGAACCGGGTCCAATACCTGTTTTAACCGATTCAAAAACAACCTGTCCGGTAAGATCGAATATTGCAAGTTCAGCATCCACTGGACCAGCCGTAAGATTAAATCCGATATAAATACCTTCTGTTGAGGGGTTTGGATAGATAGAGGGAGCAGTTTCGGACAATAGGACAATGGATTTTCCCGAGTCCCTTCGCCTGCTCGCGAAGCAGCCGATTCGTCCCAACAAACCTCCGATTCCTTCCTGAAACTGACCATACTTACCGAAACCACCCCATGTCAACAGAAAAAGCAGAAGATAGTCTCTCAGAATCCAGCAACAGGACATACCTCACCCAGGAAGCCTGATCGATGAAAGGCTCACCCGACCTCTATTTCAGGAACATCATCCTGTCATGGAACGTAATCTGCGCAGGGTTCGCAGACAAGTTCCAGTGGCTCAGGCGGTGGCCTGGGGTCTTCCCAGAGATCAAGATGTTTCAGGATACGCCTGATGACAAACGGTTGTTCTATGAAAGAGA
>WTBT01000087.1 GCA_013138965.1 Candidatus Aegiribacteria sp. | reverse complement strand
TTTCAGCCATTTCCTGACAGGCTCTGTTCCAGAGTCAGTCCGAAAGAAGACAACATCAAGTCTCATATCACCAATACTCATACAAACCGTGTTGTACCAAATATGGTACATTTGTCAAGGGGAGTATCCTCATCTTCACCCTACTTAATTATCCGCAGAACATTCTGTATAACCTGCACAGGAATCACTCTTGCCAACCATACCACTCCTGTATCAGGTTCATACAGTGGTTCTGCTAATAATTATGAATATATCATGCATTTATGCGATAATCAAGAATGTGGGGAGACTTATTTATCAGGTCGAGCAATACCTTTGTTGAGCCTGTAGGTATTCGTTTCCCCTGTTCCCACTGCCTTACTGAAGATGGGCTTACATTAAGCAACTTAGCAAATACAGCTTGGCTCAGTTTAGTCTTTTTCCGGATTGCCTTAATATCTTCGGATGATATCCTGATTTCTGAGAATTCGATTCCCAGTTCATCAAAATCTTTTTTAGAAAATGAGGTTTTCAAGTCAGAGTTCAGCATATCCTGGACGGTCGATACAATTGCTTCTTTCATTGTTTTTCTCATTTTGTATCCTCCAAATCGTACAAAACTTTATCATTTATAGCTTTGAGAAGTTGGGAAGAATTCAGGGTCAGAAGATCGCGTCCCAGTTTCTTAAAGTAATTCAATTCGGTGTTATCTATATTTCCTCTCTCATTCTTTCCGAAACCGTAGAGGAAAATTGCTCTATCATCTCTTCTGAAGACAATGATTGTCCTGTAACCGGACCTTTTACCACTGCCTTCTCGCATAACTCGAACCTTGAACAAGTGACCTCCCAAATTAGTAGTTGATAGCCCTTCTTCAAGGTCAGACACTGCCTTGAGTAGATTCTCATTGCCCAAATCAGCCTTTCGAAACCATTTTCTGAACCACTTGGTTGTGAGTTTCTTCATGGAGTATCTATATCACATTGTGATATGGCTGTCAAGATTTGTGATTCGATCATTTTAGATTAGTCGGTCTTGGCGCTTAAAGCAGAACGCTCTGAATAACCTGCACAAGTGCCACAAAAGCCCACACCCAAGCGTTTGTGACAGGTTGATTCAGTGGTTCTAGAAATTATTGTTTTCTTCCTCTTTCTTTGCTGCGTCTGAGAATTACAATACACTTTATTGAATGGTATCACAAGGTTGGAGTTCAATATCATTTGTCCGGCATATGTCCGGTATAGTCGTATCAGACTTTTATCACCACTCTTTGTTGTATGCCGAAAGATGGAGCGATTGCTGCAAGTAACGACAATTAGAATTTCCTGTTTCTTTATATGGATGAATCAGCCTGAAGGGGGGCGGGAATTCTGATATCCCTGTTTTTACTCGGAAAAGATACCAGTTCAGATCCCGCAAACAGTCAAAGCCATTGCCATAATATCAATCTACTGGTATAGTGTATCAGAGTTCTAAAGGAGGCAATTATCTTGGGCACTAAAGAAATACTAAAAGAAGCAGAATCTCTACCGGTCGAAGAAAGAGCCATAATAATAGATCGCCTTCTTCGTACTCTCAATACCCCCTCCCCAGAGATTGACAAGATTTGGATTGATACTGCAAAGCATCGTCTTTCTGAATTGCGATCAGGCAAAGTGAAAGCAATTCCAGGCGATGAGGTATTCGGCAGGGTCAAGGAATACTTTGGGGTATGACCTTTTCTTTTCACCCGGAAGCGGATGCTGAATTCTTCAAGGCCATTAATCACTACGAAGAGTGTGAAGGTGGACTCGGTTATGACTTCTCTATAGAAGTCTACTCGGCTATACAGAATATTCTGGAGTATCCTGAAGCATGGCCCATTCTTGATGATGAGATACGGCGATGCCAAACAAACAGGTTTCCTTTTGGGATTCTCTACAGCATCGAGAAAAACGAAATCTTCATACTTGCAGTTATGCACCTCCACAGAAAGCCTGATTACTGGAAACACAGGTACTAAAAAAAATGAACTGCTTGAACTTATCGGCAGCGTATGAACCATCTTGTGTTTATTAGTGCCAGCCTCAGGTGTTCGGAATAAATCGAATCAACCTGGCTCGTATTAGCATTTTCCAAGGAATTGACTTCCCTATTTGATGGGTGCACTCAGAGCATTTCACATACTCTAGAACGTCTCGCATAACCGGCTGGCATTAGTCTCAGTGCGAAGCGACATTGCTTGCCAGTCCGTGTTGATGCGATTGTTAGGTTGATTTATAAGCTACTCTAAAGTAATAGTTAAGTGCTGATTATTATCTTTAATTATATATTGATTACTATGAGTTTGTTCAACTGAATATGATCTATTCACACCAGCAAGATGCAGTTTCTTGGTTGAGATAGCATCCCCAAGTTTCATTTGAATCGTATTATAAAGCATTGAATGGCAAGGTTCAATAACATGAATAAGCTTGACTCCCAGATATTTCTGATGAAAGTAAGACTCGCCTTCCTGTTCAAGAATTACTTCATCAGCTTGCTCCAAAGTAGCTCTACTCATTATTTTCAGAAAATCTCTTTCAAAACACCCCTCACAAATAATACCACCGGTTGCTGAGGATGAATAAGTATTCACCAAACGAGTGGTTGATTCCAACAGGTTTATTTCTCCGGTACTCTGTGAATAGGCAGTGAGTAAATCAGCCACCGCATAATCAAGGACACTACGCTCTGCGGCAAGAGTAAGCAATTCATCGACGCAAGAAGGGAACTGCGGAGACATTGCTTTCAGAGATTCTCGAAAAGACAAACCTTCTGTGACAGATTTTTCCCATGAATGAATTGCTGATTTTAATTTCGGATTTTCGGTCCGAAATGATTGAAGTGGTTTTATCAATCCTTCATTAAGTAGTCCCTGATAGTAGTGCTTGAAAAAGGATTCACACTCAGCAATAGATAGACGAGTCATTCGAATACTCATCATTAACAATTCTCCTTATCTTTATTCTAACCTAACGACCGAGTTCAGCGGACTGGAGGCCGGAACGACTCTCCAGTTCCGTTGCAACGACTGGTTATATGCTCCCCTGCCCTATCGAGCTTTGAATGAAGAGGTATAGTTCTTCAACTTTGCGTCTGGCCCAAGGCGTCCTTCTTAGAAACTTCAGGCTAGACTTCACTGATGGATCATTCTTGAAGCATTTGATATTCACTCGCTTACCTAACTCTTCCCATCCAAAATGATCAACAATTGTGTTCACGACCATTTCTAATGTTATGCCATGCAATGGATTGTTCGGTTGCTGTTGATTCATGTTTCCAATTCTAAATGTTTGCGTATAACGCTCTGGCTCAGTAGCAAGCAGTGAATAGTATGAAGAAATAAGTTACTGATTGTCTACTGCAGCCAGTTGTTCGCTCATTATTATCTGTCCTTGGTGTATTTTTCCAGATCCCTGTAGTAATTTTCGTGAGGTCCAATCATGATAAGCTCCAGGATCTCGTTTTCCTTGATGCGGTATGCAAGAAGGTATTGAGTAGTATGTATTTTGAATTTGTGTACGAAAATACCTCGTAACTCACCACGTTTTTCCTGACCGATTTTCGGATTATTCAAGATTGCACGAACTTGCCGATCAAGAACTTGCTTTTCCTGTTTCCGAAATCGCTTGACTCTTTTCGCGAATGAGCGGGATTGGACGACCCTCATAGAGCGCTACCCGAACTTATACTCTAGGGAATCATCGTGATCTAATTCCTCCAGGCCAATTAGAATGTCCTTAATCAGGCTGTAAGTAAGATTCGGGTTCTCCTCGGCACATTTTCCAATCCTCGCCCAATGCTCGATCTGACCAGTTGCAGATCGACTATCGACTGAACTCATCAGTTTAGCCTCTCGCATAAGCCTATCAGAAATCCTTACTGCTGTAGCCATTGCATCACCTCCTCTTCTACATTGCAAATATATATCATAGTGCTACATTATGCAACGCTAGTGAGCAAATCCTATTTTTTAAGCATCGAGGTAGGACTGCCAGTTACCCGACAGCCCCCTCGCAGATCCCTGCTTGCGATACTATCGCACAAGGCTCTTCGGTATTATTCGCTTCGTACAAAAACAAAAATCAACTCCAGTATCCAACAATTCGAGGCTCGGGTATCTGAAAATGCTTCAGCATCTCATTAAACCCATGCCAGTTGCAGCTCTTCCGCTGACTTCGCCGGTTCAACCATTTGAACACGATTCTACACACTTGGAAGTAGTATACCTTCAACATTCTGATATTTCCAGAGACACCATAGTAAT
>WTBT01000051.1 GCA_013138965.1 Candidatus Aegiribacteria sp. | reverse complement strand
AGAATCTTCACATCAAACGTCCCGAGTTTAAGGGCGTTGGTGTATACAATTGAAATTTGCAGTATTCTACTTATTACCATTATGTTACATGCTTAATAGTGGGGGTGCGTAGGAAACTCACGCTAGTATTGCTGCCAATTATCATTCTGGTTTTTCTTGTTGGGATGTTTGCTTACAGGGTCATACACAAAAGATCTAAGGTAACAATGGAATCCAGTGCGGTTGCATTTGGTAGTGTTGGTGAGCTTGTTGATGGCAAGGAGACACTTGCGTCTCAGGGTGGCAGCAAGAGAATAACAGCTGAAGTAATCAAAATGCAAGCCGACAATATCAACAAAGTGAAACATCTTATTCTCACACAGACACGTCTCCAAACAGTTACTGGTACAATCAAGACAGCAGGGCTTGCAGTACTTCTTGCCTGGAGCGGATTCAGAGTCGCATGGGGCGTAATAACCTTTGGAGACTGGTATGCATATCAATTTGTATGCTGGAATGGTACTGGGAGCAGCAGTATCGATTGCGAATACATTTCAGGGGCTTGGTCAGACAAATGCTGCTGCTGACAGAGTGCAAGAGATAATGGTACTTGCTGAAAAGGAGAAAGAACGCTTCGGTAATAATAAAACTGGTAATGCCGATGGTTCTGTATTCATAAGGAATCTTACATTCTCTTATGATAATAATCCACCAGTAATTAGCAAATTTAATCTTTCAATCTCCTCGAGTACTCTTGCCCTGATATCCGGCCCCAGCGGAGTGGGCAAAACAACACTCTGCAAACTGTTGAGCGGACAGCTTGAACCTGATGAAGGTGAAATACTTATAGGAGGAAAACCCCCACTTTCTGTTGGTCATGTTTCTGAACATGGAACGATTACTGTTCTTCCGCAGGAAGTATTCATTTTCAACGCAAGCATCAGTGATAACATCAGACTCGGATATGATGGAGCCTCTGACAGGGATATAGAGGAAGCGGCAGTCAAGGCAGGCATCCATGAAGAAATATTGAAAATGGAAGATGGGTACGATACTGTCACTGGACCAAGAGGAAACAGATTATCACTTGGCCAGAAGCGGAGGCTAGCTCTCGCGCGTTCTCTTCTTGCTGATCCTGAACTAATTGTTCTTGATGAGCCTTTTGCTTCTTTGGACAGGGAGATGTTCTTATACTCTCGAAGTCTCTTAGGGAGTGTACTGAGACCTGTACGGTTATTGTTGTTTCTCATGGATGGGAAAAAGAACTGAAACCGGATGTGAGTTTTTCTATTAAGTGAGAAGATGCAGCTAATGCAACTAATATGACTTTCATCTTCCCGCCGCACTTAGGGCACTTCAATGCATCAACATCCCATACCTTCCTGAGAAGAGACAACCCACAGCTGTTTTCTTCGGCGGGAGGAATAAGACTGATTCTTCTCGGATGTCCCGGACTGTTGAAGTGCTGTTGTTGAAATCCCCCGACGGTGCTCACGGCCGCGCCACGCCTGGCTGTACGCCCCGTAGTATATAACCTGCTTCGCTCCCTTCTTTGGAATGTATGATGTTATGCGAGCTATCCAGTCCAAGGGATCAGAAACATCGAAGTTCCTCGCAAGAGTGGGATGAAAGTGTTAAACTCTGCTATTCCGTGTGCTCGAGAATATGGTGAAGAACGCGCTCGAAGCAGCAGCTGCAGGAGAGCAAGTGCATATTTCCTGTAAGAGACATGCGTCCTCAGCAGTATTCAGTGTACACAATTCTGACTATATGCATGATTCGATCCAGTTTCAGGTGTTCCAGCGATCATTCTCCACAAAGGGAAAGGACCGCGGCATCGGGACATACAGTATGAAACTGTTTGGAGAGAAATACTTGAACGGAAAGGTATGGTTCTCCTCAACAGAGGACGAAGGCACAACTTTTTATCTTTCTCTGCCACTGACATATCCCCACACTTAACCCGAATTCATCCCGTAATGCTATGCTGATTCGTTTCCCCATCCCGCATCCAGTACGCTCAGTCCGGCAACGTTACCTGCGAAATCCCATAACACCGGATCAGAATTAAGGATGCGATTGGCATCCCCTTCATCGCCAACCTGAATATCCCAATCCTGCGCAACACGATTCCAGAATGATTTAGTTTCCTCAATATCATATTCACTCATCAGCTACATCATCCTATTCTTGAGTAGAACCTCCTCAGGAGTCCGATTTGTGCAGGTCACATATCAACTGTCCGCCGGATGCAACATTGTCCGCAGAGTTTTCCTGAAGCAGAACAACAATTATCTTCTCCGGCAGCCCGTAGAGCGTGCTTGCAGCTTTGGTTACTTCCTTCACGAACTGGCGCTTCTTGTCCAGATCCGCAACCTTCGGTCCATCAACCCTGATGATAGGCATCCCGATCCTCCTTTTCTTCCGCTTCCACCCGTTCGGCAGGGCATCGCATGATTCAGTAACAGTAACTTAATAAGATTCTATACTACTACTTACCTGTATTACCAAACTGCGAAATACACCAGATCTGAATATCTAGTACGCTATCAGGCAATAACTGTCGCATTCTGCTTGCTCTTCAGAGCCCCAGCGGCGTTACCGGTTCAATTACATAGCGGTGCTATGCGCATAAACCGATGCCTTGTCGGAACTCAGAATAGCGGCGCATTAAACCGACACTTATTACCTGACAGTGTACTATTGAATTGCCCCTGTCGAAGAAATGCATTTACATTGCGATATGTTAACGAATATGTTATATTATCGCTATGAAATTCATTGAGCTGCTTGAGATTGTTAAGAACACGCCTGTTTTTACCACCGGGCTACTGCTTGCCGGTGATGTGAATGCGGCTGTCATTCGATCGCAGATCTCCAGATGGGTCAGAGAGGGGAAGGTTATCATGCTTAGAAGGGGGTGCTATACTATCGCGCCTCCCTATTCAGGTGGGACTCCCTCCATCTTTGTCCTTGCCAACGTGATGAAACCGGCTTCCTACATCAGTTGTCAGTCCGCTCTAGCCTGGTACGGGTTGATTCCGGAGAATGTTCCTTCAGTTGTTTCCGTTACTTCCGGTCGTGGGGAAACAATTACTAACAAACTTGGCTACTTCATTTTCAGGCATGCTAAACCATCCCTGTTATGGGGTTTTGAAACCATGAATGTATCACCGGGAGAAAAAGCCAGAATTGCCTGCCCTGAGAAGGCGCTTCTGGATCTCATTTATCTTGAATCCGGAGGAGATTCGGAAAGTTATCTTGAACAGCTCCGGCTTCAGAATACCGACTTGCTGGAGAGAGAAAAGCTCCTTTCATTCGCTCATCGCTGGGGAAAACCCAAGCTTGAAAGAGCCACGGACAGGATTCTATCCATTCTGGAACGGGAGGGGAGTAATACATTATGAAGGAAGAGCTGACCCGTATTGTCCGGGAGACTGAAAACAATCTATCTGCCTGGAATCGACCCTGACATGAGCATTACTCTAAATCCTCCGCTCCGGTGATCAAATCCAATCGATTCCCTTAATCCGGGAACATGTCCTCCAGCGAAACCAGGATTACTCTTGTAGTGTCCTCAGCCAGTCTCAACATGTATTCTGAGAAACCCGCCGCAGAGAAGTACACGAACCACCCCCCCAGGGCTTGCTTGGCCCAGTTCTGTCCTGAAGCCGTAAGATCCTCCAAATTTCTCAACAGCTGGAAGTGAACATCGGGATCAACAGGCGATGAGGACCATTTAACCTCTCCGGTGAGCATTTCCCCGGACTTCAACCTTGCGACAATATCAAGTTCTATGGAACGCCGGTTCCTGTCCAGTCCCTCCCATCGGTTGCATGTGGATAACACAGGCAGACCCAATTCACCACTAAAGCGGAGAAGGGTCTGTCTGGCGATATCCTCGAAGATGTGTCCCATATATGTATCCAGCAGCGGTTCAATTGAAGTTTCCCATACACTGCCGACCATATCTCTCTCGAGCTGGCTCCTGTTCGGCTCGATGAATCGGTGCCAGAAGAGCAAGGCATTATCTGCTATTCTGTATCTCCAGGGTGATTTCGAGCTGGCTCCGTAGTTGCGTTCCCTTCGGATCAGAGCGAGATTTTCCATAACCTCAAGGACTCTTCTTGCTACATAAGTTCGATCCTGCAACCCGGCACAGGAAGCTATTTCGCTCAGCTCGCGACGACCCGCTGCCACAGCCCTCAGGACCGCGTCATACTCCGCTGTATTACGTATTCCCTTTTCGCCAGCCATGAGGTTCTGCAGCTGTATATGTACCTCACCCCGGGGAGACAGCAGTATCCTGCAGAGTGACTCCCGAAGATTCTCATTGTGCTTGACTGCAGAAAGGTAGCGGGGCATCCCGCCAAGTGCGCCGTATATGTACATGGCTTCCCTGAGTGGAAGCCAGGGTAACATTCGCGAGGAATCGAAGTAATCGAACGGACGCAGTCTGGATGACCATGAAAGCCTGCCGAACAGTGGAGAATCCCTCGATTGAAGGGCTTCCATCGTTGACACCTCTGAACCGCAAAGAACCAGAACCAGGGGAGAATCATCCATTTCCCTGTCCCAGACTGCGGTAAGCTGTGATACCACATCACTATCTCGCTCCAGTAAGTACTGAAACTCGTCGAGTATGAAAACCTGCTGCTTCTCTCCAGCGATTCGCGCCATCAACCTGAATACTGATCGCCAGGTGTGATAGTCTTCTGGAAATATCTCCATGCCGCTCCATTGCTCCAGCTCCCGCAGCAGGTCGGTTCGATTGGTCTCAAGAGTTGTGTCCGCCGCAAGGAAGTAGAAAGGATCCTTCCAGACCCTTCCAAGCAGATAGGTCTTACCAACCCTCCGCCGTCCATAAAGAAGCGCCATTACCGGCTGCTTCGATTGAGAGAGAGCTCTTAACTCCTCCAG
Source organism: Candidatus Aegiribacteria sp. (assembly GCA_013138965.1). Classification (GTDB taxonomy): domain Bacteria; phylum Fermentibacterota; class Fermentibacteria; order Fermentibacterales; family JCC-6; genus Aegiribacteria. Next base: position 415 of record WTBT01000051.1, on the reverse strand, counting down.
TTCATTCTTCCGATTCACGAACATCTTCATAATAACTCAGCCTTCATCATATTAAGACTCTAGTATAATAAGAGTATAGTGTCAATAGACTGTAGTGTTAATATAGCTATTCAATCACCGCTTTCACTCTCCTTTATACATATGGAATTGAAGCATCTAAACATCTTAGATTTGGCCTGCAGACAACTTGCAAAAGAAATCTTTTCCCACAGGAGCCTGCTGCAGGCAGAGAGAGGTGAGTCGGCGGTAAGCATTACCAATGTCAATTCCTGTTTGGTACTCAGGGAAATCATATGCTTGTTTTCCGAAAGCAGGAAGTGGAGAGGGTGTATGATTGCTATAGACGAGGACACTGACATATCCCCACACTTAACCCGAATTCATCCCGTAATGCTATGCTGATCCGTTTCCCCAT
>WTBT01000107.1 GCA_013138965.1 Candidatus Aegiribacteria sp. | reverse complement strand
TACGCCTCGGAATATGTTGAAATTCAGAGAGAGGAATTCAGAAGACTTGGCGTATTCGGTGACTGGGAGAAACCCTATCTTACGATGAGCAGAGATTACGAATCAGGCATTCTGCGAGCCTTTGGTGATCTTGTAGAAGGCGGCTACATATATCAGGGTCTGCGGCCTATACACTGGTGCATGAAATGCGGTACCGCGCTGGCCGAGGCGGAAGTGGAACACGGAGACCATACTTCTCCGTCGATATATGTTGCGTTCAGGCAGGAAAACCCCGATGAATGGGAGAGTCGCGGTGTTCCCAGGGATACGGAAACGGTTATCTGGACAACTACGCCCTGGACTCTGCCTGCGAACCTCGCGGTGGCTCTGCACCCTTCCGAGAAGTATGTGATTATTGAATCCTGCGGACGACGATTCCTCGTGGCCGAGAAAAGGGCCGAAGCCTTCATGAAGGATTCAGATATCAGCGGCAGTGTGCTCCGAGAGCCTGTCTTTACGGGCAACGAGCTTGAGGGGCTTCTGATGAAGCACCCCGTACTTGAGAACAAGACTTCTCTTTTGATAGTGGCCGAACATGTAACCATGGAAGATGGTACAGGATGTGTTCATACTGCTCCGGGACACGGAGCTGATGATTTCCTGGTCGGCCTGAAGTACGGCCTTGAGATATTCAGCCCTGTGAAGGAAGACGGAACCTTCTCCGAGGAAGCCGGCAGGTATGGAGGCATCCATGTATTCAAAGCCAACGCTGAAATAATGGATGATCTGAAGAATTCCGGGCACCTTCTTTCGGATAAGAATATGAGACACAGTTATCCTCACTGCTGGAGATGCAAGAGACCGTTGATATTCCGGGCTACAAGGCAATTCTTCCTCAGTCTTTCAAGGAATGATCTGAAAAAGCGGGTACTGAAGCTGGTCGATGAGGTGAAATGGCATCCCGGATGGGGTTACGATCGTATGAAGAACATGATGGAGGTGCGCCCCGACTGGTGTCTTTCAAGGCAGAGGTCATGGGGGGTGGCTCTTCCCGTTTTCACCTGCCCGGATTGCTTTGAACCTGTCTTTGACCACGAGGTTATACATGCTGTTTCCGAAGAAGTAGCTTTGAAGGGGTCGGACGTATGGTTCGAAATGAACCCCGGAGAGCTTTTCGCCCTTGCCGGAAAGAAGGCTGTATGCCCTTCGTGCGGAAGCACCAATCTTCAGAGGGTGGATGATATACTGGATGTATGGTTCGACAGTGCGCTGAGCCATTACAATGTGCTTACCGAGAGGCACGGGCTTACGCGTCCTGCCGCCGTATACCTTGAGGCAACCGACCAGCATCGCGGATGGTTCGGACTAAGCCTTATAACAAGTGAAGCCCTTGGAATGAGCAGGCCTGCGGACAACATAATAACCCACGGTCTCATTCAGGATAAGAGCGGAAAGAAGATGTCCAAGTCCCTGGGCAACGTCATGTCTCCTCTGAAGATAACAGACCGCCATGGAGCCGACATTCTGAGGCTCTGGTTCGCCGGCGTTGATTATACGGCGGATTTCAGGGCTGACCTCTCCCAGCTTGACGACGCAAGGGAAGCCTACAGAAAACTTCGCAATACGGTGAGGTTCATTCTTGGTAATCTTGGAGAATTCGATGAATTCAACCTTGAACCCGCTGGACTTGAGGGTTTTGACAGGTACATCTATCTCAGGTTCAGGAAACTCTGCCGATTCTGTATAGATGAATACAGGAAATTTCAGTTTCACAGAGTTTATCGTGAACTCAGGAACTTCGCGGTTATAAGTCTTTCCGGCCAGTTCCTTGATATGAGGAAAGACAGGCTTTACTGCAGTGATCCGGATTCTGCATCCAGCAGGATGACCAGGCAGGTCATGGCTTACATGCTGAAGAACCTTATTCAGCTTCTGGCGCCTTTGATTCCCTTTACAGCTGAAGAAGCGTGGCTGGCGCTTCCTGAATGCCTGAGGGGGGAGGATGAGAGTGTTCACCTTTCCCTCTATCCCGATTCCGAAGCTCTTCTGGATACCGAAGAGGAAAGCTCTGTCCTTGAAGAATGGGAGCCCTATCTGGAGGTGAGGAAATCGGTTCTGAAAGAACTTGAGGAGAAACGTGCCGCCGGAGATATAGGCGGCGGGCTGGATGCCATGGTTTCACTTACCGTGCAGCAGAACATGGTCGCATCTGCCAAGGGTGAGGACTGGTCAGATTTTCTGATAGTTTCATATGCTGACGTAAGGGCCGGCGATGAGTTGACTGTTTCCGTCGAGAAGGCTCAGGGCTCGAAGTGCAACAGATGCTGGAAGATCCTGCCGGAAGTTGGCGCCTGTGATCCTGCCGATGTGTGCGCCAGATGCGCCGAAGTCCTGAAGCGGCGCGAACCTTGATGATTATACAGAAATCCAGGTTATACGCTTACTTGACAGCATTTGGAGTTCTGACGCTTGATCAGCTGACCAAGAGGCTTGCGCTTGGCGGACTGGAACTGCATCAACCCGAAGCTGTACTCGGTAACTTCCTGAGATTTACACTTGCGTGGAACCAGGGCGCCGCCTTCAGTATGCCCTGGGGAGGCCCGCTGTTTCTGACAGTTATTACTGCAGCGGCAGTCGTGATGGTTTCCATTTTCATATGGAAGCTTCAAAAACTTTCCACCCTTTTTCTGGCGAGCCTGGGAGCAGTCCTGGGAGGAGCGCTTGGGAATCTTATGGACAGGTTCATGTACGGTAAAGTAGTTGATTTTATTGATATAGGTTTTACTGGATGGCGGTGGCCAACATTCAACGTCGCGGATATAGCTATTACAGTCGGCGGCGTCATTCTTGTGATCCTTTACCGGAAGGAAGCGGCTGCTGAGAAGGTTATGAAGGAGGAAACGGATGGAAGCTAGAATGACTTCCAGGACTGTAGTGGCTGTGGGAGGGAATTCACTGATTTCCCCGGAGGGAAACAACGGTAATCTTGATACCCATGAAGTGGCCCGCATGGTCTGCGAAGAACTGGCAACCATTGCCCAGTTCCGCGGGGGTGTTGTAATTACACACGGCAACGGACCCCAGGTTGGATTCGAGCTTTTAAGGAACGCAATGGCCGCGTCATGCGTTCCTCCCGACGGAATGGATGTTAACGTTGCAGCGACACAGGGTTATATCGGTTACATTCTACAGCAGGTACTTGGGGATGTTCTGGAGGAACGCGATGTTGATATCCCCGTAACTGCTCTTGTCACGCAGGTCCTTGTGGCTCCTGACGACCCCGCTTTTGAAAATCCGTCAAAACCCGTTGGCCCCTTCTACAGTGAAGAGGAAGCCCGTAAAATTAATAAAGAGTTCGGCTGGATCATGAAAGAGGATGCAGGAAGGGGATGGAGACGTGTTGTGTCATCCCCGAAACCCAGGAGAATACTGGAGCTTGAAGCCATCAGGACACTTGTCAATGCCGGCCAGATCGTCATATGCGCAGGTGGTGGAGGTGTTCCTGTTATCCGTGAAGGTTACAAAGTCAGAGGTGTCCCGGCTGTTATCGATAAGGATCACGTCAGCGCGCTTCTTGCCACCCGCCTGGAAGCGGATACTTACGTAATATCCACCGCCGTACCGGAAGTATACGTGAACTTCGGAAAACCTGATCAGAAATCTATCCGAAGCGCTACACTTGAGGAGATGGAGCGGTACGTCTACCAGGGAGAATTCGCGGAGGGTTCCATGCTGCCGAAGATCCGGGCATCCATCAGTTTTCTGAAGCACGGCGGTGATAAGGTTGTAATAAGCTCGCCGGGTAATATTCTTTCGGCTATTGATGGAGAAGCGGGAACAACGATTCTTCATGGACGCAGCAGTATTCAGAAATCCATGCTTCTTTCCGGCTCCCAAGGAGTTTCTTCTATTGAAGGTTAAGATATTGTCGAATTTCGTGTTCTGCCATACAGAAAAAGAAAAGGGAGATAATCATGCCTGTATTTTACAGAACTGATATTGAATCTGAAGCTGATCTTAAGGTATTCGTTACGGATATCCGGGCGGATGCCGACCTTGTGGTTTTCGAAACTGCAAACTACTGGGATGCGATAGCGCCCCAGGTCTGGTGTTATACGAGTATTCAGAGCGAAGCGGATAAAGTGATCTGTTTCACCGATGGGAAATCGAACGCTGATATAACTGTCTTCCTCACTGATATTCAGTCCGATGCGGGCTGGGCCGATTCGGGAAAATCAGGATTGCTTTAAAATAGGGACGGAGGTAATTTATTTACAAAACGTGAATAATATGTACTTATGACCTGTAGTTCAGTCATATTATTGCATGATTGTAAATAAATTACCTCCGTCCCTATTTAAAACCTTGACGATTACGACGTTTGTATTTATCCTTCGAGCCACGCAACGGATGGTTCGGTGGGCGATTAGCTCAGGTGGCTAGAGTGCTTGCTTGACATGCAAGAGGTCACTGGTTCAAGTCCAGTATCGCCCACCATTCTTTATCTTTATTAATGACCGGAAGGAGGTCGTCTGGATTATGCGTATAGTATTTCCTGATAGCAGTGCAAAAGAGTATGAGGCAGGCACTACCGGTCTTGAGATTGCCGGGGATATTTCTCAGGGACTCGCCAGGAACGCGCTGATAATAAGGTTCAATGGTGATCTTCTGGATCTGACAAAACCCCTGCACGATGACGGAGGAATTGAGATCCTGACATTCAGGGACGAAGAGGGGAAGAAAGCCCTTCGGCACAGCTGCTCTCACCTGATGGCCTCCGCTGTACAGAAACTCTATCCCGGCACCAGACTGGGGATTGGCCCTTCTATCGAGAACGGATTCTACTACGATTTCAACATACCTGAATTTTCCGGCATTTCAGCTTTCGAGAGAATTGCCGCTGAAATGAAAAGACAGGTTAAGGAGAATATCCCTTTCATCCGCAAAGAGATGAGCTTCAAGGAAGCTGTTGCGCTGTTCTGCGATAAGGGCGAGAAATACAAGCTTGAGCTCCTGGAGGAACTGCGTGATGCAGGAGAGAGCATCTCGGTGTATATCCATGGGGATTTTGTCGACCTCTGCAGAGGTCCCCATGTTCCCTCGACAGGGTACATGAAGCATTTTGAGCTTCTCAGCACAGCGGGCGCTTACTGGCGCGGCGACGAGAAAAACGAAATGCTCACACGGATATACGGAACCGTCTTCGATTCGTCGAAAAACCTGAGAGAACACCTTTCAATGCTTGATGAGGCTAAGAAGAGGGATCACAGAAAACTTGGTTCTGAGCTGGGACTTTTCACAATAGGGGGCGAAGGCGGTCCGGGTCTTGTTTACTGGCTGCCTGCCGGAACCATCGTCCGAGAGGAGCTTGAGAACCACTGGAAAAAAGCACATGTAAAATCGGGTTATCAACTTGTAAGTACTCCGCACATAGCCCCGGTTGAATTATGGAAAACCTCGGGGCATTACGATTACTACCGGGATAACATGTACTTTCTGGATATAGACAAAGGTGAGTACGCCCTGAAACCGATGAACTGCCCCGGGCATATCATCATCTACAAGAACAGTAAAAGATCATACAGAGAACTCCCGATGCGTCTTGCAGAGCTTGGTATGGTCTACAGGTACGAAAAGAGCGGTGTACTTCATGGTTTAATGCGAGTAAGAGGATTCACCGTTGATGACGGCCATATTTTCTGCACGGAAGACCAGATAGTTGAAGAGATACAGAAGGTTGTAAACTTTGCCCTGTATTTCCTGAAGATCTTCAACTTCGGGTACAGGATCGAGCTCTCGCTGATGGATCCTGCAGATCCCGGTCATTACGCGGGTAAGCCCGAGGAGTGGAAAAAGGTGGAACTCGCGCTGGCGAAAGCACTTGATGATATGGGTGAGGATTACAGAAGCGTTGTGGGTGAAGCGGTTTTTTACGGTCCCAAGATCGATATAAAGATGAAGGACGCCCTCGGCAGATTCTGGCAGGGGCCTACAATCCAGTTCGACTTTAACATTCCGCAGCGTTTCGACCTCACATACGTTGGTAATGATGGGCAGGAACACAGAGTGTTCATGGTTCACAGAGCGCTTTACGGTTCTGTAGAACGGTTCATCGGTAACCTCATAGAACACTACGCAGGCAACCTTCCGGGTTGGCTTGCCCCCAATCAGGTTGTTATCTTACCTATTATGGAGTCTCAGCTTGAAAGAGCTGAAGAGGTTGAGAGTATTCTCACCAATTTGGGTATCCGTTGCACGCTAGACGGCAGAAATGAGACCGTAGGTTACAGGATCAGAGAAGCGGAAACCAGCAAGGTTCCTTTCATGCTTGTAATTGGTGAGCGTGAGTCTGCATCGGGCAGGGTTTCTCTGCGTGTTCATACTGAAGGTGACAGAGGATCTATGAAACTGGATGAAGCGATTGAAACAATCATGGCCGGATGCAGAAGGCCGGAATTACCCTAAATAGGAGGTCAGTTCATCAGCAAAAGGGAACAGAACAGGGTTAATGGGGAAATTCGAAGCCCCCGCGTGAGATTACTTGATGAGAATGGAGAGCATGTCGGAATACTGAGCATACAGGAAGCGCTTGACATGGCTGCGGAAGCAGGACTTGACCTCGTTGAGATTTCACCCGGAGCAGACCCGCCCGTTGCCAGTATCGTTGATTATGGGAAGTTCCGTTACAGTCAGAAAAGAAAAGAAAGAAAAGCAAGGAAAAGCCAGAATACCGGGGGTCTTAAGGAAGTAAAGTTCAGACCCAATACTGAAGAACATGATTACCATTTCAAGATGATACATGCCCGTGAATTCCTTGAATTGAGACATAAAGTAAAAGCAACTGTGGTGTTTCGCGGCCGTCAGTTATCCTATAAGGACCAGGGTTTCAATCTTCTTGAAAAACTGGCTAAGGATCTTGAGGAATACGGTCAGATTGAAAGAAAACCATGTATGGAAGGGCGTCAGATGACCATGATCATCTCGCCTTTGAGGGAGAGAAATTAGTGTCATGTCAAGCATCAAATGATGTGTCTTGCTTGTCCTTTGACGCTCCTGCGGCGTTACGGATTCAGTTACATAGCGCTGCTATGCGCCTTCATCCGCGCCTTGCAGGAACGCCAAATAACTTCGCAATTTCACAACATCTGACACTTGACACTTAGCAGGGAGAACCAATGCCAAAGATGAAAACACATAAGGGAGCCGCAAGGCGGTTCCGTAAAACGGCAAAAGGGAAATTCAAGATGAACAGACCCTTTGCTGACCATATTAAGACAAAGAAGAACGCAAAACGAGTAAGAAAACTGCGTAAAGGCAGTATAGCATCCAAGCCTGATACAAAAAGGCTCAGGAAACTGCTGCCCTAGCATTCGGAGTTGAAAAATGAGTAGAGTCAAGAACGCTGTTGCACGGAAACAGAAGCATAAGAAGAGACTGAAGCAGGCCAAAGGGTATTTTGGCGGAAGAAGGAAACTCTATACTGTAGCCACTGAAGCCAGGAAAAAGGCTCTTGAGTACCAGTACCGTGATCGCAGGAACAGGAAAAGAGATTTTCGCTCACTGTGGATAACGCGGATCAATGCCGCTGTCCGTGAGCATGGAATGAAGTACAGCAATTTCATAGCCGGGATCAAAGTCGCAGGCATAGAACTCGACAGAAAGACACTTGCTGACCTTGCAGTAAAGAACCCGGAAGCATTTGCGAAGGTTGTAGAAGCAGCCAAAGCCGCTCTCTGAGGGAGAGGGGATGATCCGTGTCCCAGTCGGAAGATCTTGAGAGGTTGACCGAGACCATAAATAGACTGATAGTCAGGTTCAGGTCAATACATACGCAACGCGATGAATTGGCGACACGGGTAATTGAGCTTGAGTCCAGGCTGGAAAACAGTGTGGTCTCGGTGGATTCTGATGGTTACAATTTACTCAGAATACACAGCGCAAGACTCCTGCGGGAGAGGCAGGAGATCAAGCGAAGGTTATCGGTAGTGCTGGATAAGCTGGACAATATTAAAATAGAAGGCAAATAAGTAAGAGGAGTACATGAGCAACCGGAATGAAGTCACCCGCGTGAATATTTTCGGGCGGGAGTATACTATCCGGGGAGCAGGTTCGCCTGCTTACATATCGGAAATTGCTCATTATGTAGACATGAAAATGCGGCAGATGACAGATAATGCCACCATGGCTTCCACAGCCAAGGTGGCTATTTTTGCCGCACTGAATATAGCAGATGAACTCTATCAGAAGAGAGAGAAGTTCGAGGAACTGGAAGAAAGCCAGAGCGGCGAACTGACACGCCTCGCCGACCGCATGGAGCAGGTCCTCTCGGAAACCGCTTATCCGTCAATGCCCTCGGCTTCTCCTGATTCCGATTCATCAGCTATGATCGAAGCCTCTGCAATCCAGCAGAACAGCACATCCGATATTCCGCGATAACAGAACTTCGCGGTAGCTCGAAAAAGGACACGGCAGGGATGTGCCGGCATTCTGCGCAGGGGTGTTTCCGGTTCGGTCATACTGACCACATCCTTACTCCGTTTTATATAGATGCATACCTGCGCCTGAACAGGAGTCCTGAATGAACATAATTATACCTGCAGTAATCGCAGCAGTTACATTTGCTATGGGGTTTGTTCTTCATAAGATACTTGTAGCCAAGGAAATAAGAGGAGCGAAAGTTGAGGCTGACAGGATAGTATCCGATGCGAAACGTGAGGGCGATACCATAAAGCGCGAAGCCCTTCTTGAGGGCAGAGACACCATTTCCAGGGAAAGGGCTGACAGCCTGGAGAAGCTCCAGGAACGGAGGACAAACCTGGACCGGAAGGAAACCCAGGTTTCAAGCGAATCTGAGCGCCTCGGAATCTTGAGAGAGAGGCTCCAGGATAAGAAAAAGACCATTGATAAGCGCGAGACCGTTCTAACCGAGACGGAAAACTCGCTGCAAGCGAAACATAACAGGATGAATAAGCTCATGGAGGAGCAGAACAAACTGCTGGAACAGATCGCAAGCCTTTCCAGGGAGGACGCAAGAAAGCTCATGCTCTCAAACCTTGAGGAAGAGCTGCATCATGAGGCTGGAAGACTCACACGGAAAATTCTTGAAGCCGCTGAGAACAAGGCTGAGGAGGAAGCCCTGAAGGTACTGTCAACCGCTATTCAGAGGTGTGCAGCGGATCATGTGGTTGAAAACTGTGTATCCGTTGTGAACCTGCCCAGTGATGATATGAAGGGAAGGATCATCGGAAGAGAGGGCAGGAATATCAGAGCCTTCGAGGCTGCCGCCAACGTTGATGTTATAATTGATGATACTCCTGAAGCTGTGGTTATCTCATGCTTCGATCCCGTTCGCAGGGAGATAGCAAGACAGTCTCTGGAAAAACTGCTGGATGACGGAAGAATACACCCCGGCAGAATAGAATCCACTGTGGCCAAGGTAACATCGGAGATGGAGAAGAAAATAAGAAAACTGGGCAATCAGCTGGCCCTGGATGCTAACGTTTCTGGCCTGCACCAGCAGCTTATCAGGCATCTTGGAAGATTGCGTTACAGAACAAGCTATGGTCAGAACATGTACCAGCATTCCCTAGAAACCGCTCACATCTGCGGATTACTTGCATCCGAACTGAAACTCGATGCAGCTCTTGCAAGAAGAATCGGGCTTCTTCACGATATCGGTAAAGCTACCGATCAGGATATAGAAGGTTCCCATGCGATAGTCGGTATGGAACTTGCGCAGAGGTATGAGGAGTCGCCTTTAGTATGCAACGCAATAGGTGCTCACCATGAAGAGATAGAATGTGATTCCCTTTACGGTATAATTATTCAGGCAGCCGATTCCGTAAGCTCCGCTCGCCCGGGGGCCAGAAGAGAAACGCTCGAGCTGTATGTCAGAAGACTGCATAAGCTGGAATCCATTGCCGATTCATTCGACGGTGTTAAGAAATCCTACGCTATACAGGCAGGCAGGGAACTGAGGATTGCAGTAAGACCAGAAACTGTTGATGATGATGCAGCAGCCGAACTTGCGAGGATGGTTGCCAGGAAGATCGAAGCTGAAATGCAGTATCCCGGTCAGATAAAGGTCACAGTTATCCGCGAGACGCGCGCTTCTGAAACGGCGCACTGACGTGAAAATACTTCTTCTTGGTGATGTGATTGGAAGGCCCGGACGTACTGCCCTTATCTCCTATCTGAAGGGTCGCGATTACGATTTTGTAGTCGCCAACGGCGAGAATGCCGCGGGAGGTTTCGGACTGACCAGGAATACAGCCGTCCAGCTTCTGGAAGCCGGCGTGACCGTTATTACATCCGGTAACCATATCTGGCAACATACGGACGTTCTTGAATACATCGACGAAGTCAACTGTCCCGTACTCCGGCCTGCCAATTATCCTCCCGGCAATCCCGGTAGTGGTTTCATTGTGATGAACCATCAGGGGATAAGGATAATGGTTATGAATCTTCAGGGAAGGCTGTTCATACCCATGGCGCTCGACTGTCCCTTCAGAATAGCGGACAATATTATCAGAAACAATTCCGCGGATGTGATCATAGTCGACATGCATGCTGAAGCCACAAGTGAGAAACAGGCCATGGCACGGCATCTTGACGGAAAGGTTTCAATTCTTGCAGGTACTCATACGCACGTTCTGACTGCCGATGCAAGAGTATTTCCCGGAGGAACGGCTTACATCACCGACCTGGGAATGTGCGGTTCTATGTCCGGGGTTATCGGCATGGCTCAGGAAGAAGCAAGAATTCGCTTCCTTACCGGCAGGCACATCCGTTTGAGGGTAGCCGAGGGAAACACATATGTGAACGGTCTTGAAGTTGTGCTGAACAGCAAGCTGAAGGTGGAAAGCCTGAGTATTATCAATGAGAAAGCCTGATTCGGAAAATCTTAGCGAAGATATTTCAGCAGCGGCCTCATGGGTCGAGAATGGCCTCAAGAGTATTTCCATGCGTCAGGATTCCATTTCCCGCCTTCCGTCCCTCGCGCTGTACTCCCTTGAGTCCGGCGGGAAACGGATAAGGCCTTTCCTTGTCCGATCTGCCTGTACCGCTGTGGGCGGTGATCCTGATTCATCTTTAAAGGCAGCCTGCGCAGTTGAGATGATACACACATACTCACTGATTCATGATGACCTTCCCGCGATGGATGATGATGATTTGAGGAGGGGAAAACCTGCTCTTCATATAAAGTCCTGCGAAAAACAGGCTCTGCTTGCCGGTGATCTTCTTCTCATTGAAGCCTTTGGAGAACTGCTTGACACGCCTCTTGGACCCGGCAGGGTTGCGTTGATGGTCAAGCGGCTTGCTCGTGCGGCGGGTCCCGGATACCTTGTCGGAGGTCAGTATATGGATATGTATCACAGCTCCGATGCTGGCGCGGAGTGGATACACACTATGATACTTGGGAAAACAGCCGCCATGATACGGGTATCGCTGGAACTTGGAGCCTGCGCGGGGGGAGCGGATGATGATGTGCTTGAAGCGATATCCATTGAGGGTGACAAACTGGGGTTTCTTTTCCAGCTGACCGATGATATCCTGGATCAATGCGGAAGCGCCGAAGAAATGGGCAAGGAAGTCTCAAAGGATACCGACCGGGGCAAGCGAAATCCGGTTTCCATCATGGGTCTTGATGAAGCCGCAGCAAAGGCTGATGGAATGGCTTCCGATATCGCCGCGAGACTGATGGATATCAGGGGGAACTGGGAAAAGGTTGCCGCCCTTGCCCTCTACCTTCCGCTCAGGAGGAAGTAGCAATGTCCATACTTGAAAAAATCAGCCTTCCCCGGGATGTATCGGAGCTGACTCTTGAGGAAAGGCTTGCTCTTGTCGATGAGGTAAGAAACAGAATCATCGATGTCATACATTATACAGGAGGGCACCTGGCCTCCAGTCTTGGTGTTGTGGAACTCACTGTCGCGCTGCTTTCCATATATTCACCCCCGGAGGACAGGATCATCTGGGATGTGGGTCATCAATGTTATCCATGGAAACTGCTTACCGGAAGAGCCGATCGCTTTCACACGATACGTCAATCCGGCGGTTTAAGTGGTTTTCCCCGGAGGGATGAAAGCCCCTGTGACGCCTTTGGAACAGGACACAGTTCTACCTCTATATCAGCGGCACTGGGTTATGCCCTGGCCAGGGATATCAAAGGGGAGGATTATAAAGTTGTTGCCATTATCGGTGATGGCGCAATGGGCGGTGGCATGGCTCTGGAAGGCTTGAACCACCTGGGGCATACGGGTACGGATATGCTCATCATCCTCAACGATAACGAAATGTCCATTTCTCCTAATGTCGGAGCCATTTCCCATCACCTGACTCGTCTCATTACAGATCCCAGGTATAACAGGATAAAGAAGGATGTATGGAATGCCCTCGGCAAGATTCCTTCTCTGGGGGACAGGATGAGAAATGCTGCCCATGCAGTGACGAAGGGCCTGAAGAAAACTCTTGTTACACCTGATACATTGTTTGACGATTTCGGTGTCCGTTACATCGGCCCGGTTCCCGGAAACGATCTTGCGGCTATCACGGGCGTTCTACAGCGGGTTTCTGAAATCCCCGGACCCGTCCTGCTTCATGTCATTACTAAAAAGGGCAAGGGATTTGAACCTGCCGAACTTGATTCCACCGGATACCACGGTGTATCCGCCTTCAACGGCAGAACAAGGGAAAGAGAGACCTTTACAGCTGCATTCGCAAGAACCATGGTTGAAATTGGGAAGGAAGATGTCAGAATCGTGGCCATAACTGCTGCAATGCCCGATGGAACCGGACTTGACAGGTTCGCTGCCGAATTTCCCGACAGATTCTTCGATGTTGGAATCGCCGAACAGCATGCCATTACACTTGCGTGCGGACTTGCCTTCAGCGGCCTCAGACCGGTAACCGCCATTTACAGCACCTTCCTGCAGAGGGCTCTTGACCAGGTGATACACGACGCTGCGCTGCAGAGAGCTCCAGTTGTTCTCGCCCTGGACAGGGGCGGAGTCGTAGGGGAAGACGGCCCTACGCATCATGGTGTTTTTGATATTTCCATGCTCCTTCCCCTGCCGAATATCAGGATAACAGCACCCAGGAACTGCGCCATGCTTGAAATGCTGTTGAAAAGAGCGGTTCAGTTTGAAGAGAACCCCACCGTGATAAGGTACCCCAGGGGAGAGGAGCCGGCGGTTGAATCCCAGGATCCTGAAAGTGTTGAACCCGGTAAGGGTCAGCTTCTCAGGGAAGGTCATGATGTCCTTATCATTGGTGTCGGTATTATGGCGCTCGTCGCGGTTGAGGTTGCTGAGTACCTTGCACGGCGAAGCATTTCCGCAGCCGTGTACGATCCTATCTGGCTGAAACCGGCCCCGCTTACAGAGATCAGATCCCTGGCGGAAGCATGCGGCCGGGTGGTTACCATTGAAGAAGGAAGCGTAACTGGCGGATTCGGCTCCTTTATCAGTTCGCATCTACGCTCTGAATCAGTGCTTGAAATAGGCATTCCCGATGAATTTCAGCCTCATGCATCAAGGGAGGAGCTCATGCAGCGCATGGGCCTTGACCCCGAAACACTCGCCGAAAGGATCGGTGGTTTTGTTGGTTCATGACCCCGCGGTGGTCAGAAGACTTTGTCTTTACGTCGACAGGTTCAACCCACCGTACGCAGGGCTGATAAGGAATCTCATATCGCATTGCGAGAAGTACGATATCTCCCTCAGATCGGCAGTTCCATCCGCTGATCATCTGAAGGATTTCGATATCCCTGAAAATGACAATTGCGATATGGCGATCGTTCTGGGTGGCGATGGCACGATTCTTCGCGGAATGGGGTATTTCAAGGAGTTGAATACCCCCGTACTGGGTGTGAACGCCGGTCATCTCGGATTTCTCGCCAGTGCTGAACAGGCCTGTATCAAGGAGACAATAGCAAGGATAGCAGAAGGCAATTATTACATAGATACAACCCCTGTGCTAAGGGCTGAATTTCCTTCAGAGCAAGTCATCACCGCCATCAACGATTTCAGTATCAACCGTTCGATGATCGGTGGAATACTGCATTTCTATCTGTACATCAACAACACTGAAGTCGCTCATATGGCCGGTGACGGGCTTGTTATCTCAACACCTTTCGGATCAACTGCGTACAGTCTTTCATGCGGAGGCCCGATACTGGATCCGGGACTGCCGGCGATCCTGGTTGTTCCGATATGCCCTCATTCACTTTCTCTCAGACCACTTGTAGTATCCGATGACAGTATCATTTCAGTAGAGATACGTGACCTAAGAGGTACCGGTCCGGTGGTATCCTCGGACGGCTCTCCTTCCGGGACTCTGAAAGCTGGCGAGGTTCTGAAGGTAACCAGAGGCCGGGGGTCATGTATGAGAGTCAGGTTTCACGATGAACCCGATTATTACAGCAGGCTGGGCTTGAAGCTTGGCTGGGGAGTAAGGGGTTAATATGCTCGTCAGCCTTACACTCAGGAATCTGGCAACGATAAGTGATACAACGATAGAATTCGAACACGGTCTGAACATACTTACAGGTGAAACCGGTGCCGGTAAGTCAATTCTGATCGATGGTCTTCTGCTGGCACTTGGAGAACGTGCGGATACATCACTGGTCAGACCCGGATCGGTCGCAGCCAGCGTCGAAGCCATGTTTCTTCTGGAGGATGGTTCGAAATTCCTTGTAAGGAGAGAGGTAAGGTCAGAGGGCAGGAGCCGTTATTTTATTAACGATGAACTTACAACCCTGGAAGACGGCAGGAACCTTCTAGTCGGTTTCGTTGACCTTCATTCGCAGGGTTCGACCCCTGCTCTTCTGCAGCGCCGTGTTCAGAGAGCTGCGCTCGATGAATTCAGCGGTTGTTCTGCACTGGCCGGGAAACTCAGCGTCGGGTTTGGGGAATACAGGTCTCTCATCAGGCGATCGGATGAATTGAATACGCAGCTTTCGGCTGTTGCGGAAAAGAGGGATATAGCTCAGCATGAACTTTCACTGATTGAAAAGCTCGATCCCTCTGCTGAGGATTACAACAGCCTCATGTTCGAAAGGCGTGAACTCAAAGCTGTCCAGAACAGCGCTTTAGTCCTGGGGAGAATTTCAGAAGGTATTTCCGGGGATGACGGTATCATTGGTTCTCTTGGAGAATTCCGGCATTCCCTTGCCAATTCCGGAATAGAAACGAAGGATGCCCTGGAACTTCTTGAGCAGGCGGATATCGCATTGACTGAAGCCTCTTCAGAATGTGAAAGCATGCTTTCCAGAATAGACAGCGCTCCATGGAGGATTCAGGAGATCGATAACAGACTGGACAGTTACGCTGAATTACTGGGCAGGTGCGGCGGATCCCTGGAGAATCTTCTCAACAGGCGCTCTCAGCTTAACTCGGAGCTTGATCGGTACGATCTTCTGGAGAAAGAGTATGAGCAGCTGCAGGAAACCATCCCGGAAAAAGCTGACAGCCTGCATGAAACTGCGACCGCGCTTTCCGAATCCAGAGAAAGTGGTGCTGAGAAACTGAAAAAATCGGTACAGAAGGAGCTGAAACTGCTCGGTATGCCCGACGCGGCCTTCCTGATCCTGATGAATGACCCTCCCGGGAATAGATCTTTACTAATCGGAGATGTAAGCATCTGTTCCGATGGATGCGAGATACCCGAGTTCTTTTTCAGTGCCAACCCGGGGATGAAACCCGGCCCGTTGTCATCCGTAGCCAGCGGAGGTGAGATGTCCAGAGTGAGCCTTGTCCTTAAATTGGCGCTGGCCAGCATAACCCAGGCGCCTACAATGGTATTTGATGAAATCGACAGCGGTGTCGGGGGAGAGACGGCAAATCTTCTGGCCGATTCCCTCAGGAGAGTTTCAGAGAAAAGGCAGGTCATAGTGATCACGCATCTCCCTCAGATAGCTTCTAAGGCTCACAGGCATCTTGCGGTATCCAAGGAGATAGTTGATGGACTGCCGGTCACCCGTGTGGGCGCCCTCTCCGACAGGGGCATGCGGATAGAAGAGCTTGCCAGGTTGTTAGGCGGGGGAAGAGCCGCCATGGAGCATGCCGGAAAGATGATTGCAGCCGATTTCCGTCAGGATGAAAGCGGGGGAGAGCAGCCTTGAAGGGTCCTGTTATCAATATTCCCAACCTGATCAGCCTGAGCAGGATTCCTCTTGCGTTTATTGCCTGCATATTCCTTGTGCAGAAAGAAATCGTCCTTGTAGTTATCGTGATACTTGCAGGTGTTTTTTCTGACGTTATTGACGGCGTTGTAGCGAGGAGAACCAATTCCATAAGTGACTGGGGAAAGATCTTGGATCCCCTTGCCGACAAGATAGCCATCGGCGCTTTCATAATTACGCTCGCTTTTCTTGGTGGTGTTCCGTTATGGTTCGTTATCCTGTTTCTGACGAGGGACGCGATTATCGCCGCAGGAGGGCTTTATGTTGCAAAAAAGCTGGGTTCACCTCCATCTTCCAACAGATGGGGCAAGTACTCATCCCTTGCCATGTCAGTTTATCTCACATCCGCTGCCGTATCCTACATGCTGGATACAACCCTTTGGCCTTCTGGACTGATTCTGGCAGGTCTCGATCCTCTTGGTCTTCTAGCCCTTGGGTTTGTGCTGGTGAGTCTTTTTGTCTATTTTTCTGAATCCGTAAAGAAGCTCCGGAATACATCGGGGATAACGTTTAGCTGACGGGAGCATTATCACTTGTATCTGAAAAGGCTTGAAATAGTAGGCTTTAAGTCATTTGCGGATGCCTTCGAAATGGAATTTCAGGAAGGCATCTCATGTATTGTCGGACCCAACGGCTGTGGTAAAAGCAATATCGCCGATGCTATCCGCTGGGCGCTTGGTTCCCAGAGTCCCACGGAACTGCGCGCTGACCGTATGGAGGATGTAATCTTTTCCGGCACAGTTCAGAGAAAATCACAGGGAATGGCGGAAGTGGTTCTCACCTTTGATAACTCAAAGAGGGAACTGGACCTTGATTTTGATGAGGTGGCCGTAACCAGAAGGCTCTTCAGGTCAGGGGACAGCGAATACCTTATGAACGGCAACAGGTGCAGGCTGATGGATATTACGGACCTCATTGTGGACAGGGGCCTTGGGAGCAACGGATACTGGATGCTTGAGAAGAACATGACCGATACGATAATAGAGAGTGGTCCCTCCGATAGAAGGTTCCTCTTCGATGAAGCCGCTGGAATAGTCAAGTATAAGATGCAGCGTCACCGCGCCGAGCTCAAACTGAATGCGGCCGGGGCTGACCTTGAGAGGCTGGATGACATCATTTCCGAAGTTGAGCGCAACGTCAGTGCCCTCAGGAAACAGGTCTCCGCATTCAGAAGATGGGAGAAAGCTGAGAGGCGGATCACAGAAATCCGTTGCCTGAGGGGGCACAGAACACTGCAGGAATCGGGAGAAAAACTCGGAACGCTCGAAGATAAGATGAAACTGTGCATTGGGCGTGAGCAGAAAGCCTCAGCCGCCGTTTCAGCGGCGACCGCAAGACAGAGTCAGGCCAGGGTTGCCCTTGAGAAAGCCCAGATCCGTCTTGACAGTGAACACTCCCAATGCGCCGACCTTGACGGCTCCATGAGCAGGATTCATGAGCAATTGGCAGTTACCGAAGAGCGCCGCAGGAATACTTCATCACGTATAGAGAACTCGTTAATGGAATCCTCCGATGAGAAGAAGAGGGCGGAACAGCACGGGAAGGACGCGAATGAGCTGATCAATCGCGAGGTTTCATTGAGGAAGATGATAGGTGATGCGGAGAAGGATCTTAAGAAGGCTTCATGCGACACTGAACAGGCCGAGAAACACTTTGCTGAATCAGCAGGGGAACTTGAGAAGGTGCGGGAAGAGTACCGGATGATATCGGAGACGGTAATGTCTCTTCAGAAGCAGTATACAGACAGTATTCGTGACAGGGAGAGGGCAAGACAGGAGATCGAGCATGCCCTTGACCGGAAGCAGGAACTTGAGTCAGCCGCAGGTGAGCTGAAAAACAGTCTTGAAGAAGCGGGATCACGGCTAGGGGAAATCAATTTCGAGAAGGAGAAGCTTAAAACATCACTTGAAGATACCCGCTCTGCCCGTGAGGATGTTTCCGGTGAAATCTCCGAGTTACAATCACTGATACGTTCCCTGGAGATGGAAGCAGGCCTGCTTCAAGCCAGGATCAACGGCCTCCGAGAAGCGGAGCCTTCGTCCCGAGATGGTCATCCTGTGATATCCTCTCATATGTTAGTCCGAGGGGGAATGGGAATAGCTGTGGGAGCATGGCTCGATGCGTTCCAGGACTCGATGATCTGGGACAATCCAGGCATTCTGCCCGACGGAAGCAATGGCGAGAGGTATTACCTGAACCTCATGGAACCGTCCAGACCTGATATCCCGGAAGGGGCAATATGGCTGCCTGACTGCCTTGAAGAGGGTTCCCACAACAGTCTCAGAAATCTGCTTGCCGGAGCGGTTGTCGCACCGGACAGGGAAAAGGCCACGCAGTGGTTCTTCAGCGGCACCGGTTTGGATATTGTAACAATTGAAGGTGATCTCTTCCGGAAGGACGGTCTTGTAAGACTGGGGGTTCCTGAATCCGGCGGAGGAGTGATTGAGAGGGAAGCTCTGGCTCTGGAAGCGGAAAAGAAGGCCCATGATCATATGTGCGAATTGGAAATCCGCCGTTCAGCCGAAACGGAACTTCTGGAAAAGCTTAAAGTTTACGAGGCCTCTTTTGAGGATTTGCGCAGGCAGATATCTGTCAACGAGATGGAAGAGGCATCGCTGCAGGCCACCGCCACGGGATACGGAAAAAGAATGAGTGAACTGCATTCCGAACTGAAGGCCATTGAGAATAAGCTTCCAGCCCTTCGGCGGATCTCACAAGAACAGGATTCCGTGGAGAATACGGAAAAGCTGCAGCTTCACAGAGAAGATATGGACCGATTGTCAGCCTCTCTGCAGAAAATCGAGAAACGGAGAGAGAATCTTGGTTCCGAACTGAACGGGCTGATCAGGGAAGAGAACAGGTTGAAACTTGAACTGTCGAAACATGAGACATCACTGAAGCAGACGGAAACGGATAGAAAACGTTTTCAGGCCGGCTCATCCGAAGCGTCGGATAGAAGCGCTGGGATCGATGAGAGAGTCAGGGAGCTGAAGGATGCCGGAATAGCACTTAACGATTCAATCGCGGGATTCAAGGAGAAGCTTGAGGATCTTTCCGTCCGCAGGAAGGAAGCCGAGAACAGAAGGACTGAAGCAAGCAGAGAACGTGCTGACTGGCTGGAGAGATCGAAACAGGCTGATGAGGAATTGACGCTTCAAAGGGAGGAGCTATCCTCTTCTCGTTTCGACAAAGCCCTGGTATCAGGGGAAATGGAAATTGTCAGAAGCCGCTTCGAAGATCTAAAAGGGAAAGAGCTGACTCTACCTGATGAAGACAGTCGATACTGGGAGTATTCCAATGAGAAGCTTCTTAGCGAGCTTGAAAAGCAGATGGGATACAGAGAAAATCTTGGCCCGGTGAACATGCTGGCTGTAGCTGAATATGAGGAAGCCAGAAAACGGATTGAATTTCTTGGTGAGCAGCGGGCTGATCTGAACGAAGCCAGAGAATCCCTCATGAGCGCCATCAGCGAGATCAACAGAACAGCCGCCAGGAAGTTCGATGAAACTTTCGTTGAGGTCAGGAAGCATTTCAAGGAAATGTTCAGAAGTCTTTTCGGTGGCGGTGAGGCCGACATAATCGCTTTGGATTCGGAAGACCCCCTGGAAGGCGGGGTGCAGATTGTAGCCAGGCCCCCCGGCAAGAAGCTTGAGAATATCACAGCGCTTTCCAGCGGCGAGCGGGCTATGACCGCAGCCGCGCTCCTCTTTGCCATGTACCTTGTGAAGCCTTCTCCTTTTTGTGTGCTGGATGAGCTTGATGCTCCGCTGGACGACACGAACGTGGATAACTACATCAACCTGCTCAGAGGATTTGTACGCAGGACCCAGTTCATCGTCATTACCCATAACAAGAGGACGATGGAAGCCGCTGACCGCCTTTTCGGAATAACCATGGCGGAAAAAGGTGTTTCATCCATGACTTCGGTCAGCCTTGAGAAAGCCAGGAGCCTGTCCGACAATGAAACATCGGCATAAAACCCACACAACCGGCTATAATACTCGCATATTATCGTCAAATACATCCAGCATTCTCCTCAAATCTCCGGGCATTCTATCTCAGCCATGAGTATCTTCTGCTCAATGCGTATTGCCGGACACACTCCTTGTCAAATCACTGAAGGGTGAGTTCCGCTATGGCTTTTAATCTTAGAAAGAAACTCAGGAAAAGCAGCGACGCCCTTGCCGGAAAACTTGACCGGCTCTTCGGGAGCGCGGCTATTGAAGATGCGGATCTGGAAGAGACGGAAGAGATTCTCCTCGGAAGCGACCTCGGCTGGGAACTTACGGAGAAAATTATCGCTGAACTTCCTCGAAAGGTCAGAAAATCCGGACTCTCCTGGAAGGAAGCCCTGGCTTTGATCCTGATCGAGAATACACCTATCCCCGGATTCGAGACCGCTGCGGCCAGACCATTTGTGACTGTTGTAGTGGGTGTCAACGGTGCTGGAAAGACTACAACCATTGCCCGTCTTGCCGCAAGGCTTCAGAAAAGGAAAGAAAAGGTACTTATGGCATGTGCCGACACCTTCAGAGCCGCGGCGGCGGAGCAGCTCGAGGTATGGGCTGACAGGCTCGGAACAGCCGTTCTTACGCAGTTGCCCGGATCAGATGCGGGAGCTGTGGCATTTGATGCCGTAAAACGCGGTCTCAACAGAGGCTACGATTCGGTGATAATTGATACCGCGGGCAGGCTTCCCAACAAGAAAGGGCTTCTCGATGAACTGGGCAAGATCCACAGGGTATGCGGCAAAGCGATGGAGTCCGCGCCACACGAGGTACTGCTGGTGCTGGATGGAACAGTAGGCCAGAACGCCAGGGCCCAGGCCGAGCAGTTCATGAAAGCTTTACCCGTAACGGGGCTTGTGGTTACAAAACTCGATGGAACGGCCAGGGGAGGATCCGTACTCGCAATGGCCAGCCAGCTGAGCATACCGGTCAAATACATCGGTGTGGGCGAGGGAAGCGAAGACCTTCTTGATTTTAACCTTGAATCCTACGTGCGAGCGCTGCTTGGCATGGATGAGGCGGGCTGATGATGCTGAAAATCGAAAACCTCTCAAAATCTTACAGAGATAATAACGCTGTTATTGATCTCTCCCTGGACATCCCTTCCGGCGAGGTATTCGGGCTCCTCGGCCCCAACGGCGCGGGCAAGACAACGACGCTGAAAATGATACCCGGGCTTGTAGTGCCCGACAGGGGCCGTATTGAGGTTAATTCCATAGACACATCAGAGGATCCTGAGAGGGCAAGGGCTATGATCGCCTATATACCTGATGAACCCACTATATATCCCCGGCTGTCCGGGAGGGAATTCCTCAGGTTCACAGGCAGAATGAGAGATATTCCTCCGGATGAACTGGAGAGGAGAATAGCCTTTCACGAGGAGCTTTTCAACATGGGCGGATGGATTGACAGCAGGGCCGAGGGGTATTCCCATGGCATGGTACAGAGAGTGGTTCTCTCCGCGGCTTTCATAGCGCGTCCTGCTCTGTACGTAATAGATGAACCTCATGTGGGGCTTGATCCCGCAACCGCTGAAACTTTCAACAGGATGGCCAGGGCTGCCGCGGCTTCAGGGGCATCGGTCATACTTTCAACTCATACGCTTCCCGTGGCTCTGGCTTTCTGTGACAGGCTCGGTATCATACATGAAGGCAGGCTGATGAAAGTCTTCAGAACCGATGATATCCGCGGGGAAGATCTGCGGGATATCTTCTTCAGAATAACCGGCACAGGTCCCGGCGATATTGCAGACTTTTTCTCGGGAACCTGATGGAATATTCAACAGCTCTAATTCCGGTTATGTTTCCGTTTATTCCGGATGCGGGAGAAAAGCTTTTAGTTCCCGAAGAACGCGCAGGACAACTTCAGTGAGTATGGAATCCATAATACACAGGATCCCCACCGGTCCACTTGATGTGAACTGTTACATAGTCGGATGCCATCATTCACGCGAGTGCGTGATCATAGATCCCGGAGGCCACGGAGAAAGAATCGTTGAGACACTTGAAGGGCTTGGTCTGAATCCGATCGCGCTGATAGATACTCACGGACATTTCGATCATATCGGTGGAAACGCTTATCTGATGGCTCGTATGGATTCTCTCCGGCTTTACCTCCATGCAGATGACCTGCATTATCTGAGGAATGCCAGGGAGCATGCTGATTACTGGAGCATGCCTTTTGAAGATTCACCCGAGCCCACCAACCTGCTTCAGGGCGGAGAAGAGATCGAAGCAGGCCGGCTTCGACTGAAAATAATTCACACGCCGGGCCATTCCCCCGGCGGGATAAGTATTTATATGCCCGGACATGTATTCACCGGGGACGCTCTTTTCGAGGGATCAATAGGCAGGACGGATCTCCCCGGCGGGGATTACGACCTGCTGATTTCCTCGATCAGGGAGAAACTTCTTGTTCTTCCCGGCGATACTATCGTACATCCCGGTCACGGCCCTGAAAGCACCATAGCTGAAGAGAGAATGAACAACCCCTTCCTTTTCAGTAAGAAACTGTAACCTGTTGCGCCAGCACAAGTAAATCAGTACTAAACATGGAGAAACTCTTAAAACGTTAATTTCATTATTGCACTAATCCAGAGAAGCATATCATTGTTGAAATCCTGCTTTTAGCAGATAATAATCCCCTGCCTGTCCGTATTCCCATGTTCGAATTATCTCTCCCTTGTCAGAGGGGAAAGTATTTATTAATATGGTTATGATTCGAATTTGTAGTCTGAGATACTCTTGAAGGGAGTATAATGACTAAAATATCAATATTCTCTTGCAATTCCGATTCTCCATATCTTAAACACTTGATTCTGTTCACCATTCTTACTCTGGCAGGTCTTCTCATTACCGGCTGCTCGAATCGGGAGGATCACCTGGAGATTGACCTTGACGACCGGGTCGAAGGCTCCGAAGTGAGAGTGAACAGCGCTTCATCTGATGCAGACGTGCTGCGTATCGGCTTCGATCTTCGCTCGAATCCGCAGGAGGACGCCAGACAATATCTCCCTTTCCTGGAATACCTGGAGAAAGCGACCGGTTATACCTTTGAACTTGTCTTCACACCGGGTAACGACAGGATTGTAGATGATCTTGGAACTGGCGCGGTCCAGTTCGCGTTCATCGGGGCCGGCTCATACATTCAGGTTCACAGTAAATACGGCGTTGTCCCCCTTGTGCATGGGCTTAATGCTCAGGGAGAGGCGAGATATCAATCGGTGATTATTGTTCCGCCAGACAGCCCGATCCGGGACATTGAGGATCTGCGCGGCAGGCGTTTTGCCTTTGGCAGTGTCACATCTACACAGGGACATCTTATCCCAAGGATCATTCTGGCAGAACACGGCTTGATCCTGGATGATCTGGCTGCGTACGAATACACCGGTTCTCATCAGAATTGTGCCAATGCTGTATCTGCGGGGCAATTCGATGCCGGAGGGATGCAGGATATTCTCGGCATGGAATTGGCGGCGGATGGTTTAGTGCACATCATATACACTTCCCGGCACTATCCCTCCAGCGGCATCGCCGCCAATATTGATGTGCCGGCTGAGATTCTGGAAAAAGTACAGCAGGCACTGCTGGATTTCGATCCGCAGGGACGCGACTCCTCCAACCTTTATCACTGGAACATGACCGAGATGCCCAACGGTTTCGTTAAGGCTGAGGAAGATGACTATGCAGATCTTCTGGAATGGGCATTAGTGCTGGGTTTCTTTTCTGATGAACCGAGGCCATGAAACTCAAAACTGAAATATCCCTGCTTATCGCTGTTACAGCCTTACTGACCGGCGGAACCATTGCGCTGCTGGTGAGCAATGTCATGCACAACACTCTCGAACAGGAACTGGAGAAGAGAGGTGTGGTCATCGCTCAAACACTGGCGGAGCATGTCACCCAGAGCGTAATCGATGGAGAGGTCATAGCTGCTCATAGTGTCCTGAACAATATTGTCCGGCGAACAGATAATGTCGAGTTTGCATGCATTATCGGTTTCGACGGAGAAGTATTCACGCACTCGTTCGAGAGCGGATTTCCACGTGCCCTGCTGCCCGGAGAACACGATCTGATCCATCCGGATTCTCCTCGATTGGATAGATTTTCGATCGGAGATGAAGTAGGACTGATGGTCGGGTATCCACTGATTGACGGGATGAAAGCCCACATTCATTTAGGTCTGAACCAGACCTATCTACATGATCAGATAATGGAAACCCGTAACCAGATCATCGGTATCACATTTGTTGTGGCGCTGGCAATAATGCTTCTTGGTTTTATTCTCAGCGACCGTATCGCCCGTCCTCTTGTGAAACTGTCGAAATTCCTGAAGAATTTCGGTGAAGAGCAGATCGTACAGGAGCTGAGCTATCATGGTGGCGGCAGGGAGGTAGCCGACCTGACACATGCCTTCAATCTGATGGTCACAGAGCGTGAACGAGCTGAAGATCAAATCCGGACACTTGCGGCGATTGTGGAGCAATCCTCAGAAGGGATAATCCTGACCGATATGAATGGCATTCTGACCTTTGTCAACAGGGCCTGTGCCGATATACACGGGTATGACTCAACTGAGGAGCTATCCGGGAAACACCTTAGTATTTTCCATAATGAGATGCAGATGGAAAAAGAAGTGAATTCCTTCAACAGGAAGGTGATAGAGCAGGGTTCCCATAGAGGACAGGTTGACCACATGCATATGGACGGCACAGTATTCCCTACCCGGATGACCTCTAATATCATAAAAGACAGAAGAGGCAAGCCTGTTTCGATTGCCGGTTATATGCTCGATATCACAGCTCAGAAACAACTTGAGCAGCAACTTCTCCAGTCACAGAA
Organism: Candidatus Aegiribacteria sp.; assembly: GCA_013138965.1. Lineage (GTDB taxonomy): Bacteria > Fermentibacterota > Fermentibacteria > Fermentibacterales > JCC-6 > Aegiribacteria. The sequence goes on along the minus strand of WTBT01000107.1, from coordinate 8,420 downwards.
AATGGAGGCTATCGGATTGCTTTCAGGTGGAGTGGCTCATGATTTCAACAACATCCTGCAGGCAATTATCGGCTATGCCGACCTTGCAAGATCCAGCCTTTCAGAAGATGATGCCATTTATGACAATATTGAGGAGATATACAGCAGTGCGAAGAAAGCCTCAGATTTAACCCGGCAATTACTCGCGTTCGGTCGCAGGCAGGTTCTTGTCCCCAGGGACATCGATCTGAATCACCTGATAGATGGCATGCTCAAGATGCTGGGGAGAGTGATAGGTGAAGATATAAAGATCAATTTCATTAAGAAGGGTCACAGGCTTGGAACCGTTCACGCAGACCCGGGACAAATCGAACAGGTACTTGTGAATCTCTGTGTCAACTCGCGAGATGCTATGCCGCAGGGCGGTTATTTAACCATTGAAACGGAAAATGTACTGATAACAGAGGAGTACACTAAGGCTCATCTCTTTGCTAGTAAGGGGCGCTATGTGCTGGTCACATTGTCTGATAACGGCTGCGGAATGAACGAGGGAACCCGTAATAGAATCTTCGAGCCATTTTTCACAACCAAGGATGCCGATAGAGGATCAGGGTTGGGGCTCGCTACAGCATTCGGGATAATAAACCAGCATGAAGGGTATATTAACGTGTATAGCGAGGTAGGAATTGGTACTACATTCAAGATATACCTGCCGCTAGTTGAGCGCCCTGCCGAAGAGATAGGAATCAAGGTTGAAAGCAAGGTCGTCGGCGGTACCGAGAGTATTCTTGTTGCCGAGGATAACGATATTGTCCGCAAGCTCGCCAGACATGTGCTGGAAAGGGCCGGTTATACTGTTTTTCATGCAGAGGACGGCTACGAAGCTCTCGAAGTCCTGAAACAGTACAACTCGGATATTTCTCTTGCGTTACTCGATGTTGTCATGCCCGGAATGAGCGGCAGGGAAGTCCACGATGTGATAATGAAAACCAATCCGGATATCAAAGTCCTCTTCACCAGCGGATACAGCCAGAATTGCATCCATACTCGCTTTGTCCTCGATGAAGGGATACAGCTCATCCGAAAACCCTACGATCCGAATACTCTACTTCGCGAAGTCAGAGACGCACTCGACAAATAGTGTCAGGCTGTTCTACGATCGTCTAGGGTCAGGTCTTGCATTTAAGCATTTATTACCATCTATTATTCTAAGATAACTATAAATGATTAAATGCAAGCAGTAGTGTCCAAAACAGGTAGACTCCCCCATAACAATTCAAGCATATCAACAACTTAAGTCGTCCGGTAGGGTTACTTTCGGTTTGACCCCTCTGGTATTTTCAGTTGAGCAGCCGCTTCACTACCAGGTCATGTTTACAACCTTCTGTGATGTGAACGTAGTCCGGCATCATATCTGAAGCATCAAGGAACACATGCATCTTTGCCGCTCCCTTACCGGTGCGGTAAACCGCCCACTCGTAGGAACTGTGACACAGCGATATCAGAGTTGAATCAAGTATCTTGATAGGCGCTTTAAAGCGGAACTTCTTCCCCCGAAACAGCATCTCAGCATTACGGAAGTGCTCAAGCATAGAATAGTAGTAATCCTCAAACAGCTTCGATGTTCTGTTCTCATTTGCATAGGATAGAGTGGATCTGGCCGGTGATGATGGTAATCCAAGATGTGATACTTTGTTCGCCATTCCGGCGAGACCGTTACAAATCTCACGAAGTGATTCCGCTCTTGCTAAATGACAGAACAGCATTGATACAAGATGAGTCTACGAACTGAACCCCTTTGCATTACGTTCTGTCTTGCAACGCTTTACATGTCATCTGAAAATATGCCGTGGGAACTGCTGAAGTACCTGGCTGAAAAAGCTGATATTATGTATCATACTTATGTGCTCTTCAATTGTTTAGGTGACTTTGGTTGACACCCAAACATGAGCAGAAATGCTCATAAAAAGAAGGGCACACTTACTAAATCAGAATGCTATTTTGGACACGCCTGAAATGCAAGACCTGACTCTACTTATAAAGCTATATAAATATTATGGTTAGTGTACTATACGGTACTGATAAGAAGTACTCCCTGCACAGAAGGATGATATGATACCTATGATGATAGTTTTAGCTCTTCTGGGAGATGTTTACGACGATATTCCAGTAACGAGGAACCCTGATCCGAATTATGTGGCAGGGACATACGAAGAGTGGCTCGAGCAACAACCCGATTACCAGCCTTTCTCAGCAAGAACCATTATGGGAAGTGATGGAGCGGAATTTCTGCTGATATTCGAAGATGGACTCTCCGACAGTCTTGACACCGGAGTCCTCGAACAGTGGACAACTGATATCGCATCCCAGGGGCTTTCATGGGAGGTGGTAGAGGTTACTTACAGTACTCCCGAGGATCTCAAGGATTACCTTACAGATAAGTACAACGATGGATTGGAAGGCGCGGTTCTTGTGGGGAATCTTCCCGTCGCATGGGTCATGCTTGAGAACTCTTTCAGAGATAATGAGCACTTCCCGTGTGATTACTTCCTGATGGACCTTGACGGAACATGGGAGGATCTATGGGTGGGATATCCCTCAAGCGGCGTTCCCGGAACTGACGGAAAATACGATACGTTCAGCGGAAGCCTGGACCCTGAGATATATATCGGGCGGATCAAGGTGGACAATCTAAGTTCACTTGGTGATCCCATCGAAATGCTAAATGACTACATCGAACGTAACCATGTCTGGCGGATGAACGGAGGTCCCGATCCGCTGACTGCTCTGTGTTATGTGGATGATGACTGGATACCCTGGGCGAACAACTACCAGAGTGCAATGCAGCAAGTCTACTCCAACACGATACTGGTAAGTGATATGTACGAAACCAACGGAACCGATTATCTGGAGAACAGGCTTCCGGATGCTTACGTATGGATAAGCCCCTTCGTACATTCAGGGCCGCGTACTCATTACTGGGATCAGGGACCTACAACCACCTGGGATGAGATCGTACCCGCCAATCCGCAGGCGCATTTCTACAATCTGTTTGCGTGTTCAAATGCCCGTTTCACAACGTCTCGCTGCATGGGAGCGGTTTACGCATTCTGCACTTCCACGGGATTGGCTTCTGTGGGAAGCACAAAGACTGGTTCCATGCTTCAATTCACCCAGTTCTACTATCCTATGGGCCAGGGTGCGTCGATAGGTGAGGCCTACATGGACTGGTGGGAGTACATCGCTACAAACGGCTTGTCCTCCGATGAGAAATCATGGCATCTGGGTATGGCTCTGCTTGGCGATCCAACATTGCTGCCTGCAATGCACATGCTGGGTATTGAGGATGATGAGAGTGGTGAGATCGATGCACCATCTGAACTGGTGATCGCGCAGAACCCCTGCCAGTCGCAGCTTATTCTGACTTATACTGAGGCAGAACAGGGAACAGTGGAACTGTACGATACATCGGGAAGGCTTGTGGCATCCGGTACACTTGAGGATTCATCCTGCACGATGTCCGTGTCATCAATCCGGACTGGATTCTACGTTGTAAGAGTCACCGCAGCAGGGATATCAACACAGGCATCGGTGATTATCCTCAAATAGTAGCTCTAGCGTCAGGTCTTGCATTTAAGCATTTATAGTTTTCTTAGAATAAAAGATGGTAATAAATGCTTAAATGCAAGACCTGACCCTACATGACATGAAAGAGGAGAGAAAAACTTTCAGGGGTAAAGAATACCACCTCTGGTACGATACTGTTCTTACGGAATGTTGACATTGCTCCTCCCCTGGTAATATCACTTCAATCAGGAAAAGCATACAGAGTTTATACGAGACTGGAAGGTGAAATCATATGATCCATAAAGCAGTTATTGCTGTTACAATCCTGATCACCGCCGGAACTGAGGCAGGTTCACTACCGGAGGGTGTAAACGTTATCCCTGTGCCGCTGATCATCAGCGACAGCCTGGCCTTCTCGCTCGATGAAAGCGACCCCATCAGCGATGAACTTTTTGATAGTTTGGGTCTTAGCGAGTTTCCGAATACCGGCAGCCATTTCACACAATACCTTCACGGTAAGGCTGATATAGCGGGAACACCTTTTCTGCTCCTGTTCTTCCAAATTTACACGGAAGAGATCTACGGCTGGCTGATCAGCTACTCCAAGGATGATCAAGTTATTGACTGGCTTTCTGTTTACTACTGGAACTCAGAGGGTTTCGTGTCACGAAACGGTTATGTTGACACCGATGGAACAATCATTGTGAACGAGTGGCTTATCGATGCGTCGGGAGAAACTACTTCGATTGACACCATCTCCCTTATGGAGAATGGCTTCTTCGGGGTAACCGGCAGCACCAAAGATTAAGCAACAGCGCATTCCAATCAGACATGACTTCTGGTTACATGTATACCGCGGTCGGATCGATGTAATCTTCGTAATGAATAAAGATACCGATCTCGGGGTGGTAGACTATGACCTCGCCCCCCCGGTTCTATGGAAAAGGCTTTACACGGGACACTGACAGAATGCGGTTCGTCCTTTCCTTCTTATCGGAAGATGCCAGTTCCTGTAGCTGTTCAGTTTCAATATCGATGCCCCAGCGACCCAGGATTGTTGCAGGACATGTCCAGGCACATCCGTTATTCAACCGCTGGTGGTTCCACTTCAGTTTGCTGGAACTGTCCATCACATTCTCCTGAATATGGTGATTCGTTTTTTTGCCTTCGTACCTTCGAGAGTTTTTGTATTGATAACACTGAACCCGACTTCTTTGGCTGCGGTGATGAACGGCTCATGCCCTGCATACAGATCCGCTGCAAGGGCAAATCTTCTGAGATCGGAGAGTGGCAGAATATCACATGTAACAGGATCTTCCGAATAGAGAGCAATGTAGTAACCACCCACTCTGAGAACTCTGAATGCTTCCTTCAGGAACCCGCTGATCCCATGCAATTCAACAAGTCCCTGCAGGGTTCATTGCGGTATCAAAACTCTCCGATGCTATGGGAAGCCGGCGTACATCCCCTCCGATTGCTTCGCTGATTGAATTTTGCCCGATATATTTGAACCTGTACTGCATGCTCCACAGGCAATTCAGATCCCGTTCAACCGCAGCAATCCGTTTCAGCTCACTGTTCTGAAACGCCTGATGTGTTACTCCATATCCCCCTCCTGAAAGAAGATCGATAAGATCCTCCGGATCTGTTCTCTGTACCGTGTTCATAAACTCTTTGAAAATGTCAAAATTGCTTCCACCCTTTGCGGGAAAAACAAGTAATCGCTCGCTTCTGCCGCAATGCTTGAACCATTCCCCCGAAACCCTGTACCTTGCCTTTCCAAGCAGTTCTTTTGTAATCGCGTTCGGATCTGATTCAATCGATTCTGTATTTATGCTCCGATTGCGTAAATTTGCCTGTTATTATCCCATCAACCATGTCAAGGAGAGCTGATTTCCCTGAGTTATTCCTACCTATAATCACGTTTACTGGTAAGATTCGAGTAAGTCCTTGTGGTTCATCTCGAAAGCATTTGAAATTTGATATCCAGATTGATAAGTTCTTCATGATACTCCTGCTTTTATCCCATCGAGAAATTCAGCATACTCATATGTGATCAGTTCCCCCTGTGTTGTCTCTTTGTAAGCATTCTCGCCATGTGAAAGCTTACTGAGTTCGGAAGATGATAGATGTCCTAGTGTTTTCAGTATACTTCTGAGCGTTTCAATCTCATCAGTATCAAGAGCAGTGATATGATCATTAGTCAGGATAGTCAGAGTTACTCCGGTGTAGGCCTTGCCTTCGAATGCTATTTCTTCTGATTGAAAAATCGCTAGTTCTTCTTCCATCATTGCAAGAAGAGTCTTGAAATCATCAGGCACCGGCCCCCAGGGCGCATGAGCATAAAGGGCTCCCGTGATTGAAACTGTGTTTTCTCTGTAATGCAGAAAGTCAGAATAGAACAGAAGCTTATTGAGCTTTGTTGGATATGTTTCCAATTCTGAACAGAAGAATTCAACAACACCCATAAATTTCTCAATATTGAATTTCCTGAAACCATTCCAGATACTTGGTTTTTTTGATATGAGCTTCTTCTCAACACATTCTAAAGTAGTATTTCTGGCACCTCGTTTACCCGTAAGAATATCCAGCAATCTATTGCTTTTGTCTTTTGAAAGCGCATCTGAATTTCGATTAATCAATTGAATCAAGTTTTCCGGAATCATTGCTAATTGTAGTTGATTATCGTGTGAGAAGTCCTGTAGCGAGCCATTTTCATAACGGCTGAGGGTTACTGCTCCCCAGCCAAGAAGATCTGAGAGTTCCTTCTGAGTAAGTTCATATTCGTGCCGGAATGATCTGATCTTTTCGGGTGTAAGCATCTTGTGTCTTTCCCGATATTGATAGTAAGCATCAGCAAGTGGGTCGAAAGGCGAGTCAGAAGTCTCAAATTCCTCTCCGCTTTCAGGACATCGGTAGTATCTGGCTATAGCCAGATACTGTTCACCTCGAACGGTGACGGGTTCTTCCTGCTGTATTACCTGAACATCATGTACTTCTTCACAGATTGGGCAGAACATTCTCATTTCATATTCCTTTCAAGGGATAGGAGAGAGGATAATCTGCGATATGGAAGGAAATGCATATTGGGATTGGTCCCTTTTTCCTCTTGGGAATAAGCTTGATCTTGATGTAAATATCTGTGTTGTTGACTGAATTTCCGAAAACCCAACATTGTCCTTTACGTCCCTTTTTATCTCTTATTGGTCCATCTATGTAATCTGTTGGCTTCAGGGATAGAATAGTCTCTGTACGCTGGTTGAGAGTAAATTCAAGGACTGATAATACTTCCCAATTCTTTGCTCTGCTGATATACTGAATTGAAGCTCCATCATTAACAGCTCCTTTGAAGGCTTTAAGGAAATTTGTCACTTGTATGATGTTTGTTGTCATCTTCGCCTTCTGTACTGAATTTATCATATGATAAGTTCAGAGTCAATCCCTGATTTCATTTATTAATAGTAAATCTATGAATCTGTTAGAATCTTTTCAGATTCAATCTTCTATCCTCACAATCAGCTCGTTCAATCAGGACTACATTTTAGCTGGATGACGTTATCATCCAGATATTAGTCTTCATTATGCGTTCATCTCATTCTTCTGGTCCAAGTATACTGATATTGCCATGCTCCCAGCATCCATGAACATGGCGAATTCATTCACATACTCCGCTAACCTTCGAAGATTTATGTGGCTTATGCCTTCAAGAAGAATCTCTCCATGTTTATCGGTTGGGTACCTGAAAGTAACAGAGTCTGGATCCAACTTCGAAAATTCAGATACTACATGGCCAGGAATTAATTGAAGATTAGGAAGCTCTGAATCCTCGGGAAATACCTTCTCAAGAATTGTTATAGCGGATTCCCAGAGGTGCTGAATCTTATGATGTTGTGGGAAGGTTCCTGGTTCTTCTAGTAATCGTCTGCCGGAAGAAATAACCTCTTTTAGACGTAACTCTATGTATTGTCTGTATAAAAAGCAGACGGGGAAGACAAGGAAATCCTGATGATTACCTGTCTCTATTACTTGAGCAACTAAACTGCAGCCATCTTATAACCAAGAACATACAGTTCCATCCCATCATACCACCAATTCAGGCATGCATTACAGTGCCAATCCTTATCGAAGGCAAAGATAGGTTCAAGGGGCAAGGATTCGTTCTCCTCAATCATTCCGATCTTCTTTCTCTCGTAGAGCACTTCTGTCTAGTTGACTGCAGATTTCTTGGTCATATCTGGATAGAGATATTTCCATAAACGGTTTCTATATATCCACTCGAGTTAACTATACATGTAAATTATTCGCAATTACATGAATCGGTCTGAATCAACTAATCCTTACAAAATTGGTACCATTACATTTTGGACAAGGAGGTAGTGTGTCAGTGTTGTCATCCAGATGTACAGTAGTCCCACATTTCGTACATTTATATGTTCCCTTTCCAGGTTTTTCTCTGGTGGTCGGCATTTTTCACCTCCGTTCTTCTTGTTTTCCTCTTAAACTCACGGCAAGCAATTATTAAATCAGTTCTGGATATCCCCAGTTACTGCTTATACAGAAAAAGACTAATTCATTCCGCGACATTGTCAACCGTGATTATTTTGTCTTTCAATCTTTCAATACTCAACCATTCCTTCAGCACTTTGACTCTTTAATCCTGCACCAATCTACCCATCAATTGGCTTTGATTCCTCTGTAGACTATCTTTCATTGACTCTTGCTGGGAGGTTCAATGTCACTTAATCCTGTTCAGTTCGGTAAAGAAGTTATTGATCAGTATGCCAGGCATCTGCTGACTGCTTTCTCGTTTGCTGATGAAGATCTGATGAATCAGCTTCGGGAAGGTCTTGCTCATCCTCCTGGGAGGGAGGAGA
>WTBT01000105.1 GCA_013138965.1 Candidatus Aegiribacteria sp. | reverse complement strand
GAAGCAACTCCCTTCCAGGAAAGGGTATTCCAATTACTGGATTTGTAGACAGTAACTTGAAATTAAAAATCGCTCTATCTATTTGTTCTCCATGGATATAGATATGAATTACCCAAGAAACTACAGGTTAAAAGCCTGATCTGCCAATCGTCCCTTCTCTCTTCTGCGAGTATTGCTGAATAATGATGCTCGTCAGGCCTATTGAGGTGCAAATAGTGCTTAACCCACCATAGCATATAGGGTATCTAATTTTCTGTCACCATTTTACGCTCTAACAACTGCTGTTTGAATTCCTCAAGTTTCTCAAGTTCCATATCAATCCTCCTAGTTATGTAACTGCAACATATCACTACTCTCACAATACTAGTGTACATTTGTTTACGTACACTTGTCAAGTGATCGCTTCTTGACAGCAGGATAGCACAATTAACATGATATTCATTATTAAGTACATCAAGCAAGCAACGTGATATGTTGCAGTTTCATAATCATTGTTCGGCAGAAATATTGACAAACATCATAGAGCGTACGATATTACGTACGGATGGAGGCGCAATATGACGAATGTAACAGTGACCGAAGCGAGAAAAAGACTCTATACTCTCCTCGATGAAGTTGCCCAATCCCATGAACCAGTGCAGATAGCTGGCAAGCGCAATTCTGCTGTTCTGGTTGCTGAAGACGATTGGCGGGCAATCCAGGAGACTCTTTATCTCAACGGCATTCCTGGCATGCGGGAATCAATCGTTGAAGGATTGAAAACACCAGTTGAGGAATGCGAAGAGGAGTTGGATTGGTAAGCTGGCGTCTTATTTTCACAAAGCAAGCGAAGAAAGATGCAAAGAAACTCTCAAACTCTGGACTTAAAAGCAAAGCTGACGAGCTTCTCCACCTCCTTGAGAGAGATCCTTTCGAGACACCCCCTCCGTACGAAAAACTGATTGGAGATATTACAGGAGCCTGTTCCAGGAGGATCAATATTCAGCATAGACTGGTCTACCAGGTTATTGACGAGACCAGGACCGTTAAAGTGATACGGATGTGGACCCATTACGAATGATCGGCGAACAATTAAATGCAGCAGAACGGCGATCCCGGTAATTATCGAGGCTATCGCAGTCTGCTGATTTAGGCGTTCTGTGAATGAAGAAACATGAAACACCATGCAAGATGGAGTAGCCAACACACATGACGAAATGGGATAAGCTTCTGGATCGGATCCTTCGAGGGACAAGCGATGCTAACATTTCTTTCAACGATCTATGCGGTCTTCTTGAGAGACTTGGATTCGAACGGAGAACCCGCGGAAGTCACAATGTGTTCAGGAGAACTGATGTTGCAGAAAGACCAAACCTGCAGCAGAGCGGGAATAAAGCTAAGCCCTACCAGGTAAGGCAAGTTCGTGATATTATATTGAAGTACAAACTTGGAGAAGAGATCTAATGGATAAATATGAAGTCATCATTTTCTGGAGCGAGGAGGACAACGTATTCGTTGCCGAGGTTCCGGAACTTCCAGGCTGTGTTGCACACGGAACGACTCAGGAAAAGGCTTTATCCAACGCGAAGGAAGCTGAAAAACTCTGGCTAGACACGGCAAGAGAGTTCGGCGATCCCATCCCTGAACCTAAGGGTCGCCGACTCGTATTCGCATAAGAATTACAGAACAATCGCATCAACGCGGACTGGCAAAGCTACGTGGCTTTGCACCAATGTTTATACCAGCCGGTTATGCGAGACGTTGGGAAGGAAAATGAAACCGACGATCTCAACCAGAGAACACTACGATCGGCTTGCAGATGCTGGGCACGGCCGGAACGATCCCCCCTTCATGCAGGAATACATGGCGCGTTGGGATGGTCCGTTGTTCTATGATGCCCTCGGCGACTTGAGCAATGCCGACGTGCTCGAAGTGGGGATAGGAACCGGTCGTATCGCGCGCCAGATCCTGGAGCGCGGATGTCGTCATCTCACAGGCTTGGACATCTCCCCCAAGACACTTGCCGCAGCCAAGGAGGATTTGGTTGGGTTCGCGAATCTTGAACTCATCTCGGCCGACATTGCTGAATTCAGAAGGGACGTGTCGTTTGATGTGGCCTACAGTGTGTTGACGTTCATGCACATACAAGACAAGCCTAAGGCTCTTCAGAACATCGTTGCCTCACTCCGTCCTGGCGGGCGTGTCGTACTCTCGATCGATCAGCTGTCCGACAGCATCGACTTCGGAGAATGGACGGTCGAACTGTCGCCCTGGCTCCCGGCGCAATACCTGGCAGCACTGGAAGGCGTCGGGTGCGATGTCGCTGAACCGGCGCCGCTCATTGACTCGTGGACCGGCCAGGACGGCAAACGTTCGGACACATACGATGAGTGTGTCGCAACGCTTATCAGTGGCGTGAGAAAATGAATGGATTTCCAACCAGTCCATGCACCGGACGGCCTACGCTGCGCTCCGGCCGCCGGTGATGGTGTCGTTATACCAGGAAGAAATATGAAGCAAAATAAAAGCAGACGAGTCGTAAGAGTTCCAAAAGATTACTATTATCGTGTTCATGAAACACGTTATAGGAAAATATTAGGTAGTGGGTCAGTTTTTAGACAAAAACAAATGGACAGCCATATACTCAGTGCCTGGAACGAGTTTGTATCAATGGTAAACCTTGTGCCAGGTGCTTCTGGGATCGAATATGGATCTGGAACAGGTATTAATTCCATTACTATTTCTCAGCAGGGTTTTAGAATGACGGGAATAGATATTTCACCGACTGCTGTACAAAAAGCAAATGAATTAGCTCAGAATAATGAGGAGCCAGTAGAGTTTATTGTAGGAGACATGTTTGCTACGAATCTTAACCCTGAGAGTTTTGATTTTGCAGTAAATATATGGTCTTTGCACGTTGTAGGAGAACAGCATCTTCGTGACAAACACTTGTCTGAGTGTTATCGGGTCCTAAAACCCGGAGGATATCTATTTCTTCATAATGAAAGCTCTAAGAAAAATGTACTTAATCCCAATGAGGACGTTGTAATTGAGGAAATAAACGAATGGAATATTCCAGAACTAACAAACAAATTTGGTTTACCAAACGGAGAAGAAATTCAGGTAAGTTTTCCAACGCACATGCCTCCTGATTTAAGTGGCAGAAGGTCTCTCGGAGAGCACAAAGAGGAACTTGAAAAAGCAGGATTTGAAATACTTAAATGCTATGGGGATGAAATGCACTGTTCCCCTTCCATACCCGGAAATCAAGTAATGGTTGCTTTTGCATGCAAGGAAAAATAGTATAACAACAAAATGCACACGGACAACAACATACTCCGACATTCCCTCAGTTTGTTGTTGCCGGTGATTTAAACGTTGGTGCGCCAAGCGAAGCTTGGTGCTTCTTGTAGAGTGAGCTACTCGGAAGGAGTAGCGAGTCTCTATCGGGCAAAGCCTAACCAGCAGCCCGTATCGAGTGTTGCGCCTGTGGCGGAGCCGGGGTACGTCCCGGTAAACAAAATGGGTGAAGCGTACACAGAGAACACTGTAGGCCGCAGGGGAAGCGTACTTCCCTCAAGCGATTCAGCCCCGAAAATGAAAACAAAGCAGTTGGCGACGACTTTAACGTACCGGAAGCCAGAACAAGAGAATCGATATGGTGAGATTCTTGAGGGACTGCCGGGGTCTTAGAGCGTGGCATGCAGTGAGAGAAGCATCAGGAACTTGGGAGACCCTTCAGCCTCCCGCATATCGGGTAGGGCATTTCAACCAAAAGAAGAATGCTCAATGGGCTGAAAGGGAGTCAGATCATCTC
>WTBT01000109.1 GCA_013138965.1 Candidatus Aegiribacteria sp. | reverse complement strand
TACGCCTCGGAATATGTTGAAATTCAGAGAGAGGAATTCAGAAGACTTGGCGTATTCGGTGACTGGGAGAAACCCTATCTTACGATGAGCAGAGATTACGAATCAGGCATTCTGCGAGCCTTTGGTGGAGAAAACAATGATGATAACTGAAGAACAGATTGGCGAGGTCCTGAAGAAATGGCAGGACATCCTCAGACTGAGAGACTGGGAGATCAAGCCGGTACTGGTGACACGGAACTGGAGGAAATCCGGGGATGTAAAGATAGACCGTGACAATCACATGGCTGCGGTAATGATTCATGACAGTACAGATCCTGCTCATCTTGAAGAAGTGGTTGTTCACGAGCTGCTGCACCTCAAGCTTTACGGCATGGATCAACTGCTTGAAGAAACTGTCAATATCCTCTTCGGCCCGGACGATTCCGACCCGAAAAAGGAATTTGCAATGAACACATTCTTTCTCGAACTGGAATCAACCGTTGAAGACCTTACGAAAGCGTTGCTCACCGCCAACGGCAGACAAACAGACTTCTGGTTCAAGCGGGTGGACAGGCAGATAGAGGAAGAGCTGAGATCAAGGGAGGTTGCTAGTGAATAAATGTCTGAATATCCCCTATGCACCATTCTGGTATCCTCCCCATGAAGATCAACCCGCGCAAAAAGGCACCTTTGCCAGAGAGCGAAGAAGAATACTTCACGCCCCGAAACACCACTGCAGCCTGCGCAGCAACCTGTGTGCCATCACAGCAAAACTGTAAAACTCCGGATTCATTGATGAAGGGGGTCCCGGATAATCTCCATCCGGAACAATACCGTCACATCAGAACAGACCGGTCACATTCCCATCATCATCCACATTCATTTTTCCGGCAGCGGGTGTCGAGGGTAATCCGGGCATTCTCATGATGCTGCCCGTTATCGGCACAAGGAATCCGGCACCTGCTGAAATCTCAATTTCTCGCACCGTTACCACAAAATCCTTGGGGCGACCAAGTAGTCTGGGGTTATCGGAAAGGGATTTCTGTGTCTTGGCAATACATACCGGGAGTTTGTTGTAACCCAGTCTCCTGATCATCTTAAGATCCTTCTTTGCCAGGCTGGTAAAATCAATGTACTCTGCACCGTAGATCTCTTTGGCAATAATCTCAATCTTATTTTCAACAGAATCATCCCAGTCATAAAGAGGTTCGAAAGTAGTGTGGCAGTCTTTTGCATGCTCTACGACGAGGCCTGCCAGTTCCTCCATCCCCCTGCCACCGTTAATGAAGCCGTCTCCAACAGCGGCGGCAACACCCAGTTCCCGGCATCGCTCCAGCACCAGTTCAAGTTCACCATCTGTGTCATGAGCAAACCTGTTCAGGCATACAACTGCCGGCAGTCCGAACTTTCCAATATTCTCAAGGTGCTTCTCCATATTGGGCAGACCGGCAGCGACAGCCTCAACATTGGGAATGCTGAGCTTATTCTTCTTCTTCACCCCTCCATGCATTTTCAGAGCCCGGCAGGTAACCACCAGCACCACAAGTGAAGGGCAAAGGTCGCCGTACTGACACTTGATGTCAAAAAACTTCTCCGCTCCCAGATCAAAGCCGAACCCTGCTTCGGTAACGGCCCAGTCAGCAAATGACACTGCCATCTTTGTAGCAAGAATGGAATTGCAGCCGTGAGCGATATTAGCGAAGGGACCGCAGTGAACAAATGCCGGATTTCCCTCAAGGGTCTGCACCAGATTGGGCTTGATGGCGTCCTTAAGCAGCATCGCCATTGCACCGGTAACGCCCATTTCCTTTGCCAGCACCTGTTCCCGGTCGTAAGTAAGCCCGAGAAATATCCTGTCTATCCGTGATTTCAAGTCTTCCAGATCTGAAGCCAGGGCAAGAATGGCCATAATCTCACTTGCTGCGGTTATGTCAAAACCGGTTTCCCGGGGTATACCCTGAGTTCTGCCGCCCAGCCCGATGATTATGTCACGCAGAGACCTGTCATTCATATCCATCACACGTCGGAATGAAGCTGTGCGCGGGTCCAGTCGGGACTTGTTACCCCAATGCAGATGGTTATCAATTGCAGTGCAAAGCAGGTTGTTCGCAGCAGTAATTGCATGCATGTCACCGGTGAAGTGCAGGTTGATGTCCTCCATGGGGATGATCTGAGAATACCCGCCGCCTGTTGCACCGCCCTTGATGCCGAATATCGGACCAAGCGAAGGTTCACGCACCGCACAACACACATTCTCCCCCAGACGCGCCAGCCCCTGAGTAAGCCCGATAGTTGCAGTTGTTTTGCCGGCCCCCGCCGAAGTAGGTGTAAGTGCAGATACAAGCACCAGCTTACCTGTACCCCGTCCCCTCTTCTCCAGTGTATCCAGATGCACCTTGGCCTTGCCCGACCCGTACAAATCCAGATCAGATTCCGTCAATCCGAGCTTCGCAGCTATGGAAATAATCGGCTCAGGATTAACCTGATTTGCAATCTCTATGTCACTTGGGAAAGTACTCATATCATCCTCCATAAATAGAAAGCCGGCAGAAAAGTGAACAACAGTATCCATTCTCGATAAAAATAGTATTGTCACCCCTGCCACTGAGGGCAAGGGACAGCAACCAGACAACGCTTCGAGGGCAGAAACAGAGTGGTGTCACAGCCGGCAAACATATCTTCCCTGATAGCTTCCAGGGGAGTATAGTCGCCATGAGTGGTACTTATCAATGACAACTCCGACCGCCGCAAGCGGCGGGGTATCTGTAAGCCAAAGAAAAACAGAAGACAGAAGCCAACAGTTCGCCCCAAGGGGCGGGGAATTAGACCCTCCTCAGATTAAATATGATCGGCAGTATTGCTGACCTGTGTTACCATCCTGATGGCTCAATCCTGATTCTGGACAGGGTGGCCATGCTGGTAAGGCGGATCCATGACGGAGATGTTACTTTTATCAGTCGTGCCGGGGAAGGTCCCGGTGAGATGATTTCCCCTCAATCAATCTGCTGTATGCCCGGCGGGAAGATTCTTGTGGCGGATGAGGGCAAACGGGAAGTGATGGAGTTCAACACCGCAGGAGATTATCTGGGCAGCTATTTCACCACAGACAGATATGTTCCCCACCGGCATGTACCCGGTTGATTCAACCTCAATTGCAGGGGCAATTCTTGATCTCCAGATGGGAGAGAATCAGATTCTTTTTGCAGTCAACTTCGCAAGATTCGACTCAAACTCGACACCATCAGTGCTTTTCAACAGAAGAGAGTGGGAATGGCCCAGCCCGGAAATGTACACCGAGATTGAAATGGTGCATTACGTCGCTGCTCCAGACGGCACATTCTATCTCACAATGGACAACACTGAATACTCTGTCTCGATCTACTCTGAATCAGGGGAACTTGCAGACTCCATATACCGGTCTGACGCCCCCCGGATGCCAAAAACAGATGAGGAAATCGAAGAAGAGATTGCAATATTCGAAGAGCATGCGGTAGAAGATCAGGCATACACAGGCGGCTATCAGCCATGCCCCTATTATCAGATTATCTCGCTGACCGGAGTTGATGAGGACGGCAACCTCTGGATTGAGAGACTCGATACAGATCAGGATGCTGAAGGCTACATGTTCGATGTATGGGATTCCACAGGAAACCTTGTTTACACAGCATCATTCCGGGAACCTGAATCAGGCTCTGAGATCTACTTCCATGTTGATCAGTACGGAATTCTGGCAGAAGTAGCAGACCCCGATCTGTTCCCTCAGGTACTGTATCTTGAATTGCGGGATCAGGAATAACCAGTGCGTAAGACAGACTTAAAATTGCAGATTCGTTGGATTGATCTGCAGAGAGAGCAGGCAGGAACCGTAAAACTGCATTCAGTTCGATTATCGGGTCACGGTAAGTGGTAGCATAAAGTCGGAGATTTCCGAATAAGTGGTACCACTTTTTCGTAAATCTCCGACTTTTCTTGACTTGTGCACTAATATTTCTATATTTGTTTTATGAGAAGAACAATTGAAAAAGAACTGAAACTCTGGAAAAACAAACCGAAGAGAAAACCTTTACTCCTCACGGGAGTTCGCCAATCCGGTAAAACCTATCTGTTGAAGCAACTCTTCGGGCCTTCGTTTTCAACTGTGCATTACTTTGATTTAGAGCGGAACAGAGCAGCCTCTGATGTATTCAAGCAGGACTCTCTTGAATCGAAAGATCTAATAAGGGCATTAGAGACTATCTCTGAGAAAAAAATCAATGTAGACACCGATCTGATCATTCTTGATGAGATACAAGAATCATCAAGAGCTCTGACTTCCCTGAAGTACTTCGCTCAAGATATGCCCGAGGCATACATAGCAGCCACTGGAAGTCTACTGGGAATAAGTCTGGGGAAAGGTTCTTTTCCTGTAGGCAAAGTGAATATTATTGATGTTAATCCAATGAGTTTTAATGAGTTCCTGTATGCAATCGATGAACACAGGGCATCAGAAATCCTTGAAAACCTGAATTTCAGCATACCTCTCGCACAGGTCTATCATTCCAGGTTATGGAGCATCTTCGGGGAATATCTTGCAGTGGGGGGAATGCCTGAGGTTGTAGACTGCTACAGGAGCCTTAGAAAACATAGTACTCTTGAAGCAATGTCTGAAGTACATTTGATTTTAAGTAATCTTATTACCGGCTATCTGGGAGATATTGCAAAGCATTCCGGCAATGCAAATTCAATGCATATTGCTGAAATCCTCAAAAATATCCCTGCGCAGCTTGGCAGAGAGCTTGATGGGAATTCAACACGATTCAGGTTTAGAGGGGTGATTCCAAAAAGAAAGGGATACAGTGAACTTGCAGGGGCAATTAACTGGCTTGAGGCAAGCTGTATCGTTTTAAAGGTACCTTTGGCAAACAGGGGTGAACAGCCTCTTTCTGCATGGGAATCTCCCAGCAGGTTTAAATTGTATCTGCATGATATCGGAATCCTTTCACATCTGGCAGAAATACCACTATTGAAAAGGGAAGTTTTTCTTCCGGGGTTCTACAAGGGCTGGGTAGCTGAAAACTTTGTTGCCCAGGAGCTGACAGCATCAGGGATGCGCCAGTTGCACGCCTGGCGGGAGAATAAAGCCGAAGTTGAATTCGTTATTCAATCAGAAGGAATCTCAATTCCAATAGAAGTGAAAGCAGGAAAAAGAGCACAAGCCAAGTCAGCTGGCATTTTCGCCGCCAAATACTCTTCACCCTTTGTAATCAAACTGGGTTTCTGGACAAATTCATTAACCGGCAAGAACAGGCCAACTCTCAAGCTGCCTCTGTATGCTGCCGGTCTGCTTGCGGATAGAAACAGAATCCAGAGTTGTTTCAACGGCACAAAGCAGTAGCACATATCTTTTCACATGCTTGAGGTCAGGCAATCCCTGACACATGCCGGAATAGAATTCGCGATAATCATGTGCCTGTCTGACTGGGTGCACTCGATCCTCATCAACTGTCAGCGGGAACCCATCCGGGGTCAAATGACTATTTCTACAGAAATACAACGAGAATGAAAGGGAGAACAGCATGAACAAAATATTCGCAGCAGTACTTGCTGGTGCAATGCTCCTTGTAGTAATGGGCTTTTCCACAGCTCGGGCCCCGGATACACAAAATCATGAAGAGGAAATTACTGAACCTGTGTTTGACCCCAGGGCAATGAGCAATCTATTTGCAGATATTTCCGAGATGGTTGGGCCGAGTGTTGTCACAATCACTTCAAAAACAACTGTAACCGCCCCTTCACCTCCTATGATTCCCTGGGGATTCGGGTTTTGGATTCCCGAATCAGGGAGGCTCCAGAGAGTACACGCAGGAGGGGCTTGGCAGTGGTGTTATCATCAGCCAGGAGGGACTTATCATCACCAATAATCATGTTGCAGGTGATGCTGATGAGCTTCGGGTTGTTCTCTTCAACGGTGATGAGGTTGAGGCAAAACTCATTTGAGCAATAGGACAATGGATTTTTCGCAATTTCATGACCTGCTCACGAAGCAGTCCATTCGTCCCAATAAATCTCCGATTCCTGCCCGAAACTGACCATACCACCTGAGAAACCACCAGTCAAACATGATTGCCGGCAGATATGCACTGGAGACTCGGTATACTGATGTACGTCCCCGCTGAAGTCGGATCCGTGAATCATTACCCAACCTTTGGTGAATTCGGGTTTGATCTCAGCAGGGGATGCGGCCGAGCTGCTGGGGCTTTCCAAGTACAAGTACAGATTCCAAACACTGGTATTCAGTTGATCAGCGATAACTGATATTCCGGTTCAAAAATAAAAATGCTGCTGGACGCTCTGCAGTATTACACATCTGGTATCACAGGAATTTCCAGAGAGTAGGGGCGCCGTTTTTCTCCTCGACACTTGTTCTACTGCATGGATATTAGCATAATCGCTGTTCGATGTTTGTATCGTCTATTTGTATGCCCGGAAAACAGGTATTTTATGTTCGCGATAATTCCGGAGAACTGGAAGTGTGATCTGAAGGATCTTGCTGAGGTTTTCAGGCGGAGTGATGATCCTCTGGAGAATCATGATATGATCCGCTCTGTTCTCATGGATGGAGAGCGCCTGTTCCTGATAGGAACGGAAGGTGTATCCGATATGAACAGGTATATTGTTGCCGTGGATCATATTGCGCTTTTCGGGAGCAGTCCTCTGGCAGGACCTAACAGAGATGACCTGGGGCCAAGGTTCCCTTCGCTTATGGGTATGTATATTGCGCCTGACGGCGAGTGGGACAGTGGCGTTGTGGCCAGGGTCCCCGACTGGAGACTGGCAACACCGGCAGAGCTCAGGCTGTTTGCTACAGAGACTCTGGTTTCCGAGGGGATAGACGAAGCAGAAATAGCAGGACACGGAGGAGCAAAAGTAGTGCTTCTGGTCAGAAGCCATGGCTGGGAATCGATAAATACTCAGCCTCTGCCGGTTCGGGAAGTGGCATCTGCGGCTGTGGACCTGTACAACCTGAAATTCACCGGGGGAGGTGAGGGGCAGTGAACTATAAAGATACAATACAATTACCTAAGACCAGCTTCTCCATGAAGGGCAATC
>WTBT01000046.1 GCA_013138965.1 Candidatus Aegiribacteria sp. | reverse complement strand
GCGAACATCCAGCCTCTCTCTTCAGCACAGCGTGTAATCTCAACAGATGAAACTGCGTTCTCAGTTTCCCTCACCGACAGTGATAAGCATTAGCACTATCCCGTCCAATCTATCGATACCATTATCGTCCCTGAGAAAATCATCAGGGGTCTTAATGTCACTGAAACGACGTTCAACTTTCTCGATGCTCTCCAATATGTGTACCGCTATGTCTTCCAGAAGCCTTATATCAGACATAGACTGCCTCCCGTTCTATACGCTCCTTCAACAGAGAATTCATTCTGCTTCTATATCGAACTAGGTCCACTGGTGCATGAAGAGCTTCTTCAAGCTGCTCCTTGGCATGGACCATTGCGTAAAGGTCTGGAGGCATTTCAACAACAATATCAACATCGCTGTCCTTTTCGGCTTCGTTACGAGCTACAGAACCAAAGACACCAAGTCTTATGATCCCGAAGCGTTCTCTGAGTAAAGGCTTCAGCTTTCTCAGCACAGCAAGTGTTTTTTCAAGGCTCATAACTAACCTCCGTCAAAAGAACATCCGGTTTTCCTGAGTATTGGTCAAGGGTGGGATTTGAGCCTGATAGAAACTGCCCCCATCGGTGGGGTAGAGCCGGTAGAGCCAACAGCAAAACAAAGGGGGCTCAGCCCCCCCCTCTGTTTGCTGGTAGGCCGGAGTTGTGTCCAGTCGAACTCACAAAAAGCACACTTATCCCGTTTTCATAAGCCGTCCTGAGCTATCGAAAGCTAAACTTGAATCAAAGAGATATCGTAATCCAGTCATCTACGCTCAACGAGATGGTCCGGGATAACCTAACCAGGATGCAGCTTGCGGAAAGGCATGGTGTATCTTCGGACCGGATAACTCAGTGGTTATGCCTTCCGGAATCAAGTGCTTTCAGAAATCTTGAAAAGTTCAGTCTTGCTAATTTGCGGAGAGTATTCATTCTTACAGGCACTGGTTGGTCCGAACTAAAAATAAGGCTGCCGGTTACGCCGGCAGCCTTATATTTGAGATCCGTTATTCAGCAGTTTAGATATCAACGTCCATATCGTCGAAGTCGAACTCGTCGTCCAGATCCTGGCCCAGATCTTCAAGTTCAGTGTTGCACTCTTCACAGACTACAAGATGAGGAGGGTTGGCATGCCCGCAGCTGGGGCATTTGTTCTCGTCTGATTCGTCTGAGATGTCAGCAATATCTACGTCGAGATCAACACCTGCGGCCACTTCTACATCTTCTATCAGTTCGTCATCTTCTATCTCTATGACATCATCACTCACCCCGGGCATAACCGATACATCAATACCGGGAACACCTGCGGAGGTCGCATGGTCTACATCACTGAGTACACCGTTCAGGTCATTCAGTTCCTTCCGAAGCTCATCAAGTACTCCTGAAGTCTGATCACGATCTGATTCTGACTGGTTGAGTTCATTCTTGAAATCATCATTGTCATGATTGAATTCTCCAAGCTTTGCCCTGATCTGAAGCTCATCAACCTGGTCCGACTGCTCAGAAAATATCGTTTCCTTCTGACTGATCTGATTTGTAAGCTCTTTTGCCTTCTTTTCGAGCGAGTCCCTCTGCTCGTTTATCTTCTCGAGTACCCCCTGAAGCTTGGTACTGTAGTCCTCCCGGATCTTCTGGTATACCCTGATATTAGTCTCCGGTTTCATGGTCTCCAGATTATTCAGGCGACCGACCAGTTCTTCCCTGCGATCAAGCAGGTCGAGAATCTTTTTTTCAAGTACCTCTGCCATGCTCTCCTCCTCGGATGGATTACCTAATGGTTTTCACTCAGTATTTAATGCAAGCTCAATTGTCGTCTATAAATGACCGCTTGTCAAGGTGAAGATCAACCTTGAAAATAGCACAAGGTGGTCAACACCTGTTTTTACTCCATGGTCAGCCTCCGCGAACGCCTCTGCTGCGACGGCTGTATCAACCTTGCAGGCGGTTCTTGTGAATTTCATGAGCTTGTCAAGAAGTGGATACTTCGCTCCTGTTGCCGCTGATACTTCCTGATTGCCTCCACCTGCCTCAACTATTTCCATTGCCCCAATGACCTTCTGCCATAGACTGAAAAGGTAAGCGATCATCCCTAGAGGTTCCTCTCCGTACTGCAGAAGAGACCATGCAGCATCCACCGCTTCCCCCCTGCGGTTACAGAAAATCATATCACCAAGGTGGAAGATATCAGCCCCGCCCTTTCCCGAGATGACTTCTATCATGCCGCCTCTGTCAATCTCGGCTCCGTGGCCATGGTATAGGGCCAGTTTTATCACGGCATCTGACAGTCTTCTAAGGCTCCTTCCCGAATATTCTGTCAGAAGCTGGATTGTATCCCGCGTCAATCTGATATTCTCCTCGGAAGCCAGTTTTTTCGCCCAGCCAGGCATATCCCTGTCGAAAGGTTCGTAGCATGTATAGACAGGCACTGCTTTCTCCAGTTTCCGCAGTATCGCGGATTCCCTTGGAACCTTCGAAGATGACAGGAAAATGGCAGAATCGCTGAGCCCTTCTTTTATGGCATCAAGCAGTTCAGATACTGCGGCTTTCCCAAGTCTATTGGTATTCGATATTACTATAAGCTTACCACTGGAGAAAAGTGAATTCTCGAGCAGATGCCTCTTCAGGTCACCCTCACCGAGTTTATCAGCTTCGAATCTGAGTATTTCGTAATCCAGCGCCTCTCTGAATCTCTTAACAACTGTACTCTGAAGACGTCCCGACTGGTAAAGGTCGGGTCCTGTTACCACAAGTACCGCCCCTCCAGAGACATTATTGGCCATACTGTCCATTTCAGTGTATTTCCTGATTTTCATATTGCCTTTTCCACCTTAGTATATTCCGACAGACCTTGCATAATGTATTGAAGGTGTGTATTTTTGCTTCTTCAAAAATCCAATCCAGTTTCGGGGGAAAATGATGTTAACCTGGTTAAGAGATAACGCTAAGATATTCCTGATCGCTACAATTGTCATATTCGTTGCCCTTATCTTTCTGAGATGGGGCATGGGAGAGGGAGATAACACTCCCAAAAATCCCTACCAGCGCCCTGTCGCTACAGTGGATGGTAAGGATATTCTGCCTGATGAATACCAGCAGGCCCTTCAATCATGGAGCCAGCGGTATCGCACAATGCTTGAGCAGAGCGGCAACCCTGATCCCGAATCCATGTTGCTTCTCATGAGCGATCAGATATCGGAAGAGGCTTTTCAAGGCCTTATCGATCAGAAGCTTCAGGGGATATACCTGAAAGAGCACAACTGGCATGATTTCACGGTAGGACAGGCCGAGGAACTGCTCATCGCTCAGATCGGAATGCAGAATCTGGGTGAAATGACAGCCCGGGAGTATCTCGATATGATTAAGTCAGAGCAGCCCGGAACGTACCAGCAGTACCTTTACCAGACGTTTGTAAGCGCCAGCACCCTGAGATTCCCTCTTGCTTCCGGAATGGTCAGCATGGCCAGCCTTGCGGAGGTTGATTATCAGATCCTTGCCAGCCGGGGGCAGATAACAGCCAGATACATAGTTGTCAACACTATACCTTCCATACCTGAGGAAGCATATCTGAGGGAGTTCTACGAAAACAGCCCGGAATTCTTCAAGAGATCTTCTGGTTCCCTTTTAAGGTATATCACAATTCAGGTGCTGCCTGAGGACTCTGATCTGGAATTCACCATGAACAGAATCGATTCCCTCGTATATTCAACTCAAGGCGCAAGAATAATAGCCACCAGATCTCAGTTCGCGGGGGTATTCGGGGACAGCATAAGAATGGAAACAGGAGAAAGAACGGAACCTTTCATCAGCATGTTCTCGGGTAATCCATCCATTAACAGCTATCATGTCCTGCTTCTGGACTCCCTCCACGAATCCACTGAAACCTTTACGTTTGATTCAGCATCGGTTCAGGATGATACCCTCTTTTTGCAGAGCTGGGAAATACCTATTCTACCTCAGTATTCAACGGTGAGAAGGATAATGTGGGATCTGGAAATGAGCATGGAGGACATGCTCGCAGAACGCATTCCGGAAGTTCCGGATTCCCTGGCCATCGTTGATTTCGGGGAAATACTGGTTGAAGAGGATACTCCTCTTTCAGGCATCATTTCTGAAGAACTTGTAGCGTTCGCTTCGGATACGCTCTGGAGAGACGCAACAGGTCCGATATTTTTCAGTCCTTCCTACCTTGGCGGATACCCCGCGTTCACCATGGTCAGGAGACTGGAGTACTTCCCCGCTGATACAACCATGTACGAAGAAGCTCTTAATTCCGGGCTTCTGCACGAAGCGGCCATGTACACCCTCAGAAGGGAAACTGCAGCGGTGAAAGCTCAGGAAATAATCAACGATGTCCGCAGCAGTGATATCAGCCTGGCAACGTACGCTTCCAATGAATCACTTCAGGTTAATTCGATTCCTTCATTTACAGCGGCACAGATAAGACTTAATGCTCAGGTGGACCCCGACGCCACTGGAGGAATCCTCTATTCCGGGGAATTCGCTGAAGCGGCACTTGTTGCCCCCGAATTCCAGATTATCGGACCTTTCATGACCGGAACCAGTTGCGTTATTGCTGAAATACTCTCGAGGCAGGTCTCCATCGAAGATCAGAATATGCAGGCATTGACTTATATTTCCACCCAGATTGCGCACGAAATGCTCGGATCTGAGTATATCATGAGAAACCTGAGAGAAGCCAGCAATATCCATGACCTGCGGGATGAATGGTCGCAGTACCTCGAAGTTGTTGAGGATTCCCTGAGAATTGAACAGGAAAAGCTGGAAGAATAGTAAAGGACAGTAATAAAAAAATATAGATTCCAGAGCGGGAATTATGAACAGCGTAGTTATTGAATACAGTTTCAGGCTGTCCGATGATAAGACTGAGGAGTTCCGTGTAGAACTTGATCCGGAGACACTTGACCTGATCGCGGAAATTCCTGAAACACCTCCGGCATGGACGAAGCTTGATTTTCATCAGTGTCCCAACTGTCCGCTGGATACGGACAGCCACAGATACTGCCCTCTGGCATTGAGCATAGTTGATATCGTTGAGCATTTCGACCATGTGCTTTCATACGACAGAATACATCTTGAAGTTCTTACAGAGGACAGACACATATCTCAGCAGACCTCCGCACAGCAGGGACTGAGTTCACTGATGGGGCTTTTGATAGCAACTTCCGGCTGTCCGCATACGGAATACTTTAAACCGATGGCACGTTTCCACCTTCCGCTTGCCAGCAGAGATGAAACCGTCTACCGGGCTGTATCAACGTATCTTCTTGCGCAATATTTCATACACAGGGAAGGCAGGGAAGCGGATTTTCACCTGGAAGGGCTGAAAAGGATATACGATAATATTCAGGAAGTGAATTACTCTGTTGCCGAGCGTCTCAGGGCAGCCAGTGAGGCAGATTCTCCGGTAAATGCTATTGTAATACTGGATACTTACGCCAAGGCCATTCCCTTTGTCATAAAGGATTCTCTTGATTACATAAAGTACCTGTTCAAACCGTACATTGATAAACTGCCTTGATCAACCGCGATGTTTTCCACTTCCCACCATTCGTATCCTTTATTCAGACAGAATAACGCGATTGGATATGATGTCCAGGAAATGGTATTTTAGTTACGATGCTGGTAACGTGAAATAAATATTCATTGGTGCTTAGATTTGAGAAGCAGCGTTTGGCTGTACAGAAAACGAACAAAGAAGGAAAGAGATAATACTATGGAGAATCTGCATGAACAGATCCAGGAATTGAAGGACAGAATTGAACTACTGGAAAGGAACAACCCCAAGGATAAGTTATCGATAATTGTTTTTTCCGGTTCATTGGATAAACTTATTGCAGCTTTTATTATAGCAACTGGGGCAGCTGCGATGGGAACAGAGGTTACACTGTTTTTCACATTCTGGGGAACTGCTGCCCTGAGGAAGAAAATTAAGTTAAAGAAAGATTTTATATCCGGGATGTTTGGATTTCTTCTTCCGACGGGATTTGATGATTTGAAACTGTCAAAACTGAATATGGCCGGTGCAGGAACCTCAATCATGAAGTCATTGATGAAGAAGAAAAACATCATCACACTCGCTGAAATGCTGGAACTATCTCAGGAAATGAATATCAAGATCTACATCTGTGAAATGTCAATGGATTTAATGGGAATGAAACACGAAGAGATGGTTGATTACAAGAATCTTGAATACTGTGGAGTCGCGAAATTTCTATCTGAAGCTTATGAGAGCAGGAATAGTTTTTTCATATGATCCAGGACTGCCTTGATCACCCGCGATGTTTTCTACTTCCCCCCCTCAGGAGAAGCACCAGGAAGAAGGGGCCTCCGATCAGTGACAT